>DETK01000029.1 GCA_002361615.1 Bacteroidales bacterium UBA3290 | reverse complement strand
ACCTGCTCCGCGACGGCACGACCGACCCGGCCTGGAACCTGGCGGCGGAGGAGTATCTGCTCTCCCGGCGGAGCGAGCCATTTTTCCGTTTGTGGCGCAACGCCGACAGCGTGATTATCGGCCGGCATCAGAACGCCTGGGCCGAGATCGACCTGGATTTCGTGGAGCGCAACCACATCCCTGTCGTCCGACGGATGACCGGCGGCGGGGCCGTGTTCCACGATCTGGGCAACGTGAACTATTCGTTCTTCGACCTGAAAGACAGGCGTTTCACCGACGTCATCCTGGAAGCCCTCCGGGCGCTGGGCATCGAAGGACAGGCATCGGGCCGCAACGACCTGACCCTGTCGGACGGACGGAAATTCTCGGGCACTGCCGTCTGCAAACGGGGGAACCGCCTCCTGGAGCACGGAACGCTGCTGTTCGACGCCTCCTTCGACCGGCTATCCGCAGCGCTCCGGCCGCGGCCCGAAAAGTTCGAGGGCAAGGCCGTCAAATCGGTGCGCAGCCGCGTCGCCAACCTGGCGGATCAGCTGGCGGAACCGGTCTCCGTCGAAGCCTTCATCGATTTTCTGGCGGATGCCATCGGGACCGCGCTCGCTTGCATCCCTTATGCGCTTAGCGAAACAGACCGGCAGGCCATCGCCCGGCTCCGCGACGAACGTTTCGGAAACCCGGACTGGAATTTCGGTGCTTCACCGGCCTGTGCACTCACGAGGGTACGCCGTTTTCCGGCGGGGCTGGTCGAAGCACACTTCGATATCCAGGAAGGCCGGCTCCACAACCTTCAGGTCTATGGCGACTATTTCTTCGAGCAGCCCACCGAAGCCTTCTGCGCCGCCATGGAGGGCTGCCCCTTCGAGCGCAAAGCAATCGCCGACCGCCTCCTTGCGGTGGCGGCCGGCGACTATTTCTCAGGAATCAGTACGGAAGAACTGCTGACGCTGTTCTATTTATAGCGGCGCTCCTTTTCGGAGACCAGCAGGTCTTTGAGGGTGGTGACGCAATCGTTGACGGCACCTTCGAAGGTGTCGTTGTTTCTCTCCACGACCAGTTCATTGCCCGGGATGAAGACGTGTACCTTCACGTTCTTGTTCTGCGGATCGGCGAGCAGGGACAAGTCAACCTCCGTGCGTACGATGCCGTCGTAGAATTTCTCGATCTTGCTGACCTTCTTGTCGATGTAATCAAGCAGCTTCTGGTCTGCGTCGAACTTGATGGACTGTACTTTAATTTCCATGGTTACCTCCGTTTTTTGCTCTGGGATGAGCGGTTAAATATGTCTTTTTCAATTGTTCGAACGAGTTGTGCGTATACACCTGCGTGGCCGCCAGCGAGGAGTGTCCGAGGATTTCCTTGATGCTGGTCAGGTCCGCGCCCCGGTTGAGGAGATGGGTCGCCAGGGAGTGCCGCAGCACGTGGGGCGACTTTTTTCCGGTAAATCCTTCCACGCCTGCGAGTTCACTGCGGACCACCTTGTCGGCGAAGGCCAGGTAGAGCGGTGCGCCGCGGTCGGTGAGGAAGAACCGTCCCCCGGGGTTTTCGGGATGCGCTTCACCCAATTTTTCCAAATATAGCGAAATCTCCTGACAAATCAAAGCGGGAACAGGGATTTCGCGCAGTTTGTCGCCCTTGCCCAGAACCCGGAAAAGGTGCCGGGAAGCGTCGAAATCGGTTATTTTCAGGCCACAAAGCTCCGCACGACGCATCCCCGTCGCGTAGAGGACCAGCATCATCATCCTGTTGCGGAGCAGCCGGAAATCTTCGGGGTTCTCTTCGCAGCGGCGGCGGCTCTCGTCGAAATAGTTGTCGATGGCCTTTTCGGTGTAGAAAACCGGGAGTTTCTTCTCCTGCTTGGGGCGGGGAACCTTGCGCACGGGATTGCTCTCCAGCAAACCCTGTCGCAGGAGCCAGCCACACCAGGTGCTGAGCGCCGAAAGTTTGAGATTCATCGTGCGGGCCCCCAGGCCGGTGTCGAGGCCATGCGCGATGAAGCTGCGGACGTTCTGGGGCGTCATCGCGCCGGGCTGGATGTCGTCTTCTTCGAGGAACGCATAGAATTCTGTCACAGCCTCTTCGTAGAGACGGACCGTGCGCGGAGAGAAGCGTCGTTCGACTTCCAGGTAGCGGATGAAATTTTCTTTCAACATTTTTACAAATGTAAGAAATTATTTCTACCTTTGCCGTCCCTAAGAAAAAGGAGGTGTAAGCAAATGATTATCGTACAGGTCAAAGAAGGTGAGAACATCGAGCGTGCGCTGAAGAAATTCAAACGCAAATTCGAGAAGACGGGTGTCATCCGCGAGCTCCGCTCCCGCAAGACTTTTGAGAAGCCGTCCGTGAAGAAGCGCGAGATGATGAACAAGGCCATCTACGTGCAGAAGCTGCAGCTCCAGGACGAGTAGTTCTTTGAAGCTGCTTGCAAGAGATCGAGCCCTTCGCCTGCGTGGCGAAGGGTTTTTTTATTATATTTGTGTCTACTAACACCTTCCCCCATGAAAAAAACGCTTTTCCTGCTTGCTTTCCTGCTCTGTATCCTCAACAGCGCATCCGCCCAGCAGTACGACGTGCTGGACCAGGTGAAGGCCGACTGGCGGAAAGCCGCAGGGATGGAAGGTCCGCACCGCTTCGACGTGCCGGAACCCACCCCCGCTCCGAAAGGATACACGCCCTTCTACATCAGCCATTACGGACGGCACGGTTCGCGCTACGCCTGGAATGCCAAGACCTACTCCCTCCTCCACGAGGTCCTCTCCGCCGCGCACGAAGAAGGAACC
>DETK01000007.1:5968-8547 GCA_002361615.1 Bacteroidales bacterium UBA3290 | reverse complement strand
GAAGCTCTACGAGCACAAGATCGTCAACGTCCTCGGCTCCGACGGTAAGGCG
This sequence comes from Bacteroidales bacterium UBA3290, assembly GCA_002361615.1. GTDB lineage: Bacteria > Bacteroidota > Bacteroidia > Bacteroidales > UBA932 > Cacconaster. The sequence goes on along the minus strand of DETK01000007.1, from coordinate 8,495 downwards.
GAGTGACGGTAAAGCTTAGACCGGAAAACGATGCATGAAAAAAGGCGCCCCGCGGGGCGCCTTTTTCTATTTGATCACGTTGTCTATGAATTCCAGGATCGTCCGGTAGTACCGCATCTGGTTGTCCACGCCCTTGTAGCCGTGGCCCTGACCCTCCATGACCAGGAACTCTACGGGCTTACCCTCGGCCTTGAGGGCGTCGTAGAGCATCTGGGAACCGCCGATGTCCACGCGGTCGTCGTGGTCGCCGTGGATAAGCAGCAGCGGGCCGCTGATCTTGTCCACGTGGCTGATGGGCGAACGGTCCATCAGCTTGTCACGCTCCGTGACCGGATCGCCGGCCTCCAGGTAATCCCAATCCGGGATGTTGGAGTGATAATGCTCGTAGATGATGTCGCTGAAGCCGGCCACCGCCACGCCGAAACCGAACGGGAAGGAAGCCTTGAAACCGTTCACTTCGCCGGGGAAGGTCATCAGGCGCATCGTCTCATAGCCGCCGTGGCTCATGCCGAAGCAGCCCACGCGCTCGGGCGGAATGCCCAGCATCTCCGACACATAGCGGGCGCAGTAGATCATGTCGATTGTCTCGTTGCCGCCCAGGTCATGGTCGTTGAGCGCGGCGAAATCGCGGCCGAAGCCGCTGGAGCCGCGCGGCGAGGCGCTCAGCACGTACATGCCGGCATCGGTGAAGATCTGGTGCTCCATGTCGTACATGTTGTCGCCGCCGTAGAACGACATGACCATCAACGTAGCCTTGTCCTTGGGCAGCGGCTTGTCGGGCACCATCAGGTAGGCATGCAGCAGGCGCGTCTCACCAGTGGCCGGATCGATGTCGAAGGTCGGGATGCTCAGCTTCTCGGCATGCGAGGTGATCATCTTCTCCTTGATGTCGGCGGGCAGGTCCACGAGCACGGACTGCACAAGATTTCCGTCCTTGAATTCCACCGTCCAGATCTGGAAGAGGATGTCCGTTGCGCCGGCCGTGAAGTACATCTTGTCCCCTACCGTCGTGGCGAGCGTCAGCGTGGCGGGATACATTTCACTCGCCACCTCGCTGCCGTCAGGCCGCAGCACCGCAACCCGCGAGCCCTCCGGGCTCGTGCGGACCGTTGCCAGATACCTGGCGCCGTCCGCCTCGATCCATTTGGCCGCGATATCCTGCTTGTAGTCCGTCACCTGGGCGGTCTTTCCCGTCTTCCGGTTGAACGTGTAGAGGTTCGCATAGCCCGACTGGTCAGAGAGGAAGTACGCCACGTCATTGTCGTACCACGGCGAAATGACGGCACAGCCCGAGAGCGACGCCTCCTTCGCAGGATCCGTCACCACCTTGTACGTGCCGGTCTTGTAGTCGAGGTAAGCGATGTTCGTATAGGTGCGGTTCACGTTCTTGAGGACCGTGAGCATGCAGCCGCTGTCATCCGGGCTCGAGGCGATCTCGGTCCAGGTCATGCGGAAGTCCGGACGGTCGGTGCAGACATTCCGGTCCTCGAGCGTCTTGAGGTCGAGGATGTGGAACTCGTCGGTATGGTCGTCACCCTGCTGTGCGATGCGGGCCACGTAGAAGGCCTTGTCCTTGGCGTCGTTGAAACTCCAGCCGTAGATGTACGGCACGTCGGTGAAGCAGGTGGTCTCTCCTGTCTTGGGATCCATCCGGTACAGGTCGATCTTCTCGTCATTGGCCTGGTCGCCCATCCAGTAGAGGTACCCGTCCTTCTCGTTGTACGAAGGATGCCAGAAGTTCTTCTTCGACCAGTCGTCGGTCGAGATGATGTCGCCCTTGCTGATATCGGTGCTCTTGGCAAGGTCCAGCATCACCAGCGGGCTGGGCTCGTCATTGCGCAGGTAGTAGAGCTTCGTGGCGTCGTCCGAGAGATAGAATCCCCACGTGGTGTATGGGAATCCGGTCAGAAACGACTTCACGTCCACCGTGCGGTCCACGAACGGGATCCCCTCTTGCTGCTTCGTGCAGGAGAAGAAAGAGAATGCTGCCAGCAACAGCAGCATTCCCATCTTGAGCGAACGTCTCATCACTTCCTCCAGAATTCGTTCTGATCGGCGGCGGTGAGTGCCTTGTTGTAAAGCATCTCCACTTCGGGGATCGGGAGCATGAAGCGCGGGCTGTCAGCCGGCAGCGACTTCACGCTGGACCAGTGTTCCGGATCCGGCGTACGGTCGAGCGGCTGGTGCAGGCGCTTGAGGTCGTGCAGGCGGAAGCCTTCGCCATAGAGCTCCTTGCGGCGTTCCAGGTAGATGTTCTCCAGCGTGCCTTCGGTCGGCGTGGCGCCGCGGGCGATCTGGAGGGCGTTCAGCACGCTGGTCGCGTTGCCGCCCGTATGGGCTTCGCATTCAGCCTTGATGAGATAGGCCTCTGCGATGCGGGCAAGCGGGAACTCGGCGTCGCCCACGCTGGTGCGGTGGCTGAACTTGCTGGTCAGCCAGCCGTCCTCCGCGTAGAAGTAAAACGGGAACATCTTGCGGCAGTCCGTGTCTTCGAAACGGTTGCGGAAACGCGTGGTCCAGCGGACGG
>DETK01000007.1:4086-5922 GCA_002361615.1 Bacteroidales bacterium UBA3290 | reverse complement strand
GCTGTAGCCGTAGAGCGGGTTCTCGAAGTAGTCGCTTTCATACGGACCGTCCAGATAGTCGATGTCGTCCGGATTGGCCTTGCCGGTCTCGTCCACGTTGTAGGCAGCCTCGGCCAGGTAATAGAACGACGGGATCGAAGCGTAGAAGTTGCACTTGGTCGGCGTGTAGTTGAAATACTGCAGCCATTCGTCGTTGTGATCCTTGAAGCCGCTACGCCACTGGGCCGGGCTCATGAGATTGCTGCCGGTGAAGTTGCCGTCGGCAGCTTCCTCGGCGAAGCGCTTGGCGTTGGCCCAGTCGCCCATGTCCTGATAGGCACGCGCCATGTAGAGGGCGCAACTCTTCGGGGTGAAGTAGTCCGTCGCGGAGTTGCAGTGCTGGCGGCCATATTCCAGGTCGGAGAGGATCTGGGCGTACATCTCACGCAGGGAGGCGCGTCCCAGATGATCGGAAGCGGCGTTGGCAGGCTCCAGGCGCAGGATCACTCCCGGACCGTCGGGATTCGTGGTATAGGCCTGTGCGTAGAGACGGGTCAGCCACAGGTACATGTAACCACGGATGGCATAGGCCTGTCCAAGCAGGTTCTCCTTGCCGGCCTCGTCGGGCAGGTCCGTCACGTATGCGATGATGTTGTTGGCCGCATCGATGGCCTTGTAGTCGGCGGGCCAGATGTAGTTGGCGTAGCCGAACCACCAGGGATCGGTGGCCGGGACCTGGGAGTATGTATAGGAATACAGGTTCCAGTTGTAGGTAGGAATGCCGAAGGAGCCGGAGGTCATCGCGGCATCCTCACCCATCACGTCGGCCATGATGGTGCCCAGTGAGATGGACTGGTAATGGCCGATGTAGGCCATCGCGGAGTTCAGCGCGGTCGTGGCCGCATCCACGGAAGAGAAGATCTGCTCGTCCGACACGGCATTGGAGGGCACGGGATTGAGCACGTCCTCAGCGCAGGCCGTCAGGCCCAGCATCGAAATCAAAGAGATGATATAGAATAACTTTTTCATAACGCTCACAATTTAGAAGGTCAGATTCACACCAAAGGTCCAGGTACGGCTGAGCGGGATGTAGTAGGCATACTGCTCATAACCGCCGATGCCGAAGATGTCGATGTCGTCGAAGCCCTTGTAACCCTTGTCCTTGAACGTAGTGAAGATGTTGTCCACGTTCACGTACACGCGGGCACCGGAGATGGCGCCGATCTTCTGCATCCAGCTGCGCGGCAGGCTGTACGAGAGGTTCACATTCTTGAATTTCAGGTACGTGGCATCATAGAGGAAACGCGTGGAGGGCGAGTTGCTCTGGTTGTCGTTCGTGTTGTAGTACTTCGGAACGTCGGTCTGGGTGTTCGAAGGCGTCCAGGCGCGAAGCGCGTCGACGTGGAGGTTCTTGCCCGGGTCGTTACCGTCGTGCATGATGTCGGAGTAAAGGCTGTCATAGACCTTGCCGCCCAGGTTGTAGTAGAACATGAACGAGAGGTTCAGGCCCTTCCAGGAGAGATTGTTGGTCAGGGCGCCGAATCCCCACGGGGTGGCGCGGCCCTGCATCTCATAGACAGCCTCGGAATAATTGTTGGTCGTTCCGCCGCCTTCCTTCTTCCAGAGCGGGTCGCCGTTGGCGGGATCCACACCGGCCCAGGTCGGCATGTAGAACTCATACTGGCTGTGACCCACCTTCCAGATCTTCTTGGTGTCGCTCATCGTAATGTCGTCGTCACCGGCCAGGTCGAGGATCTTGTCGGCGTTGTAAGAGAAGTTGAAGTTGATGTCCCAGGTGAAGTCGCGCGTCTGGACAGGCGTGCCGCCCAGCACGAACTCGACGCCGCGGTTGCGCAC
>DETK01000007.1:0-3954 GCA_002361615.1 Bacteroidales bacterium UBA3290 | reverse complement strand
AGGAAACCGAAGTCGAGACCGACGTTGAGCATCTTCTGCTTCTCCCAACCCAGTTCCGGGTTGGAGAGGCTCTCATGGCCGAGACCGGAGTTGTTGCCGTACAGATAGTTGTTGGCGGCCACCCAGAGGCCGAGCGCCTGGTAGCGGCCCAGGCCGGCGTTGTTACCTGAAGTACCGTAGCTGACGCGCAGCTTCAAGTCGCTGATCCAGCCCAGATCCTGGATGAACTGCTCCTGGGCGATACGCCACGATGCTCCCACGCTGAAGAAGTTACCCCACTTGTTGTCGGCGCCGAACACGGAGCTGCCGTCACGGCGGAATGAACCCGACACAAAGTATTTCTCGTCATAATTGTACTCGGCGTGTGCCAGGTACGACATCAGGGCCGCTTCCGTATAGAAGGAGGTGAGCCGCTGGATGCTGCCAGCGCCCGCGAGCTCTGTCATGAAGTCGAAGGCGAAGTTGGTGGCGGTGCCGTCGAAATAGTTGTATTTGCTCTGCCAGTACTCGTAGCCGGCCATGGCCGAGACGCCGTGCTTGCCGAAGGAACGGTTGAAGTTGAGCGTGGTCGTGCTGGTGAACATCAGGTCGGAAGTCTGCGTCTTGGCGCCGCGGCCTCCGTAAGCGGGACCGTCGCCGTGATACTTGTTCCAGTAGCCCGTATCATACACCGACACATAGTCCGGGCTGAACACGGTCTTGGCGGTCAGACCCTTTATGAATTCGATCTCCGCGTAGAAGGAGGCGAACAAACGGGCCGTATTGGCCTTGTTGATGTTCATGTTCGGGATGGCGATCGGGTTGAAGTCGCGGGCAACAGGGTTGCTCCAGTTGTACTGCTTCTCGCCGCTTTCGTCGAGTACATAGTTGCCGCTGTTGTCAACCTTGTACACTGGAACCGCGTTGGGGAACGTCAGGGCGTTGTAGAGTGGCGAAGCGCCGGCGCTCTGCGAAACTTCGGAGTTCTGGGTGGCATAGGAGAAGAGGATGTTACCGCCGCCCTTGAGCCATTTGTTCATCTTGGCGTCCACCGTGGTCTTGCCGGAGTAGCGCGTGTAGCGGGACGTCGGGGAGGTACCTTTCTGGTCGAAGTAGCCGCCGGACACGAAATAAGTGATCTTGTCGCTGCCGCCGGAATAGCTCAGGTTGTAATCTTGCGTGAGACCCGGAGAGAAGACGACATCCTGCCAGTCGGTATCGATGATGATGCGGGCGCCACCCGCCACGTTGCCGCTGGCGTCGAGCGGTTGTTCCACATTGTAAGGGTTCCAGCTGGTGAGGCCCTGGGCCTTGAGGTTGGCCGAATTGACATCGTCACCCGATTCCAGATAGCTCATGAACGCCTTCTTGTAATAATCGGCGGAGTTCATCATCTTGTAGGTCTTCGGCACGGAACCAAAACCGAGCTGGGCGTTGAAGTTCATGTGACCGCTGCCCGCCTTGCCGCTCTTGGTGGTAATGATCACCACGCCATTGGCGGCACGGGAGCCGTAAAGGGAGGCTGCGGCGGCATCCTTCAGCACCGTGATGGATTCGATGTCCTGCGGGTTGATGGTGGACATGATGCTGCTGGTCGTGTAGGTATTGGCCGCGTTCTGCGAATAGCTGGCATTGGTGGTGGCCACGCCATCGATCACATAGAGCGGTTCAGCAGAAGCGTTCAGGGTACCCGTACCACGGATACGGAACGAAGACGAGGCGCCAGGCTGGCCGGAAGCAGTGGTCACCTGGAGACCGGCGACCTTGCCCTGGATGGCCTGTTCGACGGAAGAGACGGGTTTCTGCGCCAGCTCCTCGGAGCGAACCATGGCGGCGGAACCCGAATAGGACGACTTCTTGGCCGTACCGTAGGCGACGACCAGCACATCCTCGAGCATTTCTGCATCGGGAGCGAGCGTCACGTCGATCCTGGCGCGGCCGGCCACTTCGACTTCCTGCGTCTTGTAGCCTACGAAGCTGTAAACAAGGACCGCGTTGGGCGAGCACGACAGTACATAGGTACCGTCGTCCTGCGTGGTCGCGCCCGTCGAAGTTCCTTTCACGAGAATGGAAACGTACGGGAAGGGTTCTCCCGTAGCTGCATCCGTGACAGTTCCCTTTACCTGGATGCTCTGCGCAGCGGCATTAAAGCCTGGAAGCGAAAACAGCAAAAGCAAAAGGAATGTCAGATTGAAATAGGACTTTTTCATCTGCTTTGTTACTTTTAGGTTAAATAATTGAATTATTTAATATTTAGTTTAGGATTCTTCCAAATTACAAATATTCACGAAGATACAATTCATTTTTTAAACTTCCAAGCTATCGGCTCTTGAGAGCGCACGATTCTTGTCGCTAATCCGCTGGTTTTTCTGTATCTTTGCATAGTAAAGCTTTCCTATGAAATTGAAACGTTCCCTGGTCCTCCTCTTGCTTCTGGCCAGCCAGGCGCTGGCGGCCGCCGATGTGGATTCCCTTCTCTCGACAATGAGCCGGCGGGAGAAAATCGCACAACTTATCATCGAGGCGATCGACTCGAAGGAGTCGCCCGAACTGCGGGCCCGGCAGGAGGGCTGGATCCGCGAGGGGCTTGGCGGCCTTATCGTCATGGACGACGGACTGGTTGACAATATCCAGATGGTCAACGAACTGCAGTCACTCGCCCGCATCCCGATGATTGTCTCCATCGATGGCGAATGGGGCGCGGCGATGCGCTATTATGAATACGCCGCTTTCCCCCGTGCCATGCAGCTCGGCGCCCTCACTGACACCCTTCTTGTGGAGCAAGCTGGCCGGCGCATCGGCGAGGAACTGCACGCACTCAAGATCTTTGCGAATTACGCGCCGGTGGTGGATGTCAACAACAATCCGGCAAACCCGGTCATCAATACCCGTTCCTTTGGCGAGAATCCCTGGAAGGTCGCCCGGATGGGCGCCGCCTATCTGCGGGGTATGCAGAGCGCTGGCGTCTTTGGTTCGGCCAAGCATTTCCCCGGTCATGGCGACACCGATGTGGATTCGCACAAGGGACTGCCAGTCTTGCTCTTCGACCGGGCAAGGCTCGATTCGCTGGAACTCGTTCCGTTCCGCCGGCTGATTGCCGAAGGGACGGCCATGGTGATGGTCGGCCATCTGAGCATTCCTTCGCTCGACAGCACCGGCACGCCGGCCTCCATCTCAAAGCCCATCGTCACCGGACTCCTGCGTGAAAAACTTGGATTTGACGGCATTATCATCACCGATGCCCTGGGAATGGAAGGCGTGGCGGAAGGCAACGCCAACGCTGCCCTGCTGGCCTACCAGGCCGGCGCCGATATCCTTCTGATGCCGCAGGACACGCGGGAAACCATCGATGCGCTGGACGCAGCTTTCCGCAAGGGCGAACTCGACGAAGCGGATCTCGACACGCGTGTACGCCGCGTGCTCCAGTTGAAGGAGAGAGCCGGGATGCTGGCACCGGGTTATTCGCCGATGGTCGATACCGCCGGCCTTGTTCAGCGCGCCAAACAGCCTGAAAGCGAAGCCTTGATTCAGGAACTCTGCGACCGTTCGATGACAGTGGTCCAAGGGCGTCTCCGCCGTCCGCTTCGGCTCCATCGCCACATGGCGCTGACCACGCGCCCGCGCGTCGCCTATGTTGCCTTCAACGCCGTATCTCCGGAGAGCGCTGAATTCGAAGCCGAAATGCTCCGGCACGGCCGCATCACACGTTTTGATCTGCCGCTCGACGCCACGCCGGCGCAGATCGACAGTGTCGGCGCGCTGCTCCGGGGCTATCGCGATGTCATCGTAGGGTTCCACTCGGGCAAGCCCAAGCCGCGCAGCGGCGGGCCGCAACGTTTCGCCACCATCGAGCCGGACCAATTTGCTCAAATCGCCGTCTGGAGCAGGCGGCACCGCCTGCACGGCTTCTACCTGGGCAACCCCTACGACCTGAACAAATTATCCGTGTATAAACGTTTCAAAACGTTTATCATC
>DETK01000025.1 GCA_002361615.1 Bacteroidales bacterium UBA3290 | reverse complement strand
GCGTAGATGCCTTCGTCCTGCATACCCTTCATATAAGCGGTGGCATAGTCACCAACCATCTCGGGATCGCTGCCGAAGGACCGCTGGCCGTCGGACTTGTCGTACGGGTCGGGGCAGGCGTCGGCTACCGGCGCATAGTTGACGTATATGTTGAGGTCGCGGAGTTCGCGGCCGACATTGCGGCCCATCTTGTAGATGAGTTTCCGCCCACTGCGTCCTTCGAGCCGGCCCAGGATCCGCTGGCGTGGGTAGGGGAGATACTCGGCGAAGCGCATGGCCGCGCCCCACTCGGCGTCGGTAGCCACCAGCAGCGGCAGTTTCGACAGGGCTTGCAACTCGTTCATGCGTTCGATGAACGGCCGGACGGGACCGCGCATGATGATGACGCCGCCCAGACCCTCATCCCGGATGAGTGAATCCTGCAGGGCACGGGTCGAATCGCTGGGCTCCCGACTGATAGTCAGGACAATGAGCTGGGCGACCTTCTCGCGGATGGAAAGCTGCTGCATCAGCGCTTCGACCTGCGCCTGGTGCCGCAAATCCGCGGAATTGTCCCGGCAGCCGGCAGTGAGCAGCGCCACAAGCAAGCCGGCGATGAAAAGGGACCGCTTCATCAGGCCAGGAGCGCCTTGACGGCGGTGGAGATGGCGCGGCCGTCGGCCACGCCGGCCAGGCGTTTGGAGGCGACGCCCATCACCTTGCCCATATCGCGGATGGAGGTGGCGCCTACTTCGGCGATGATCTCGCGGACCTTTGTTTCCAGTTCTTCCTGCGAAAGCTGTTTGGGCAGATAGCGCTCCATCACGGCTGCTTCGGCCAGCTCGTTGTCGGCCAGCTCCTGACGGCCGTTGTCGACGTAGACCTGCGCGGTCTCCTTGCGCTGCTTGATGAGCTTCTGGATCATCTTCAGCACATCGGCGTCGGTGACGTCCTTCGAACCGCCCTCGGCGGTCTTGAAAAGGAGGATTTCGTTCTTGACGGCGCGTACGGCGGCCATCGCTACGGCATCGTGGGCCTTCATCGCGGCCTTGATGTCTTCCTGGATCTGTTGTTCAAGTGTCATAGTAGCACAAAAGTAGCAATAATCCGCCAAAACTGTTCGGCCTGTCGGAAAAACCGTTTCTTCTTGCTATCTTTGTAAGACTGATCCCCGGCTACGCCGGGAAAGAAGAGAATCATCATCCTATTTACGATTGTCATATGAAAAAACTGATGCTTATTGCAGCGCTCGCCCTGTTCGTCTGGAGCCCGGCCGATGCGCAGAACCCGCTCTTGCAGAAACGCTACAAGACGCCCTACGAGATTCCTCCGTTTGAAATCCTGACCATCGACAACTTCCGCGAAGGCATGCTCAAGGGCATGGAAGAGCACAAGAAGGAGATTCAGGCCATCGTCGACAATCCCGAGGAACCCAGCTTCGAAAACGTGATTGTGGCACTCGAAAAGAGCGGCAAACTGATGTCCAAGACCAGTTCGGTCTGGGGCTCGCTCAACAGCGCCAGCTCCACGCCGGAACTCCAGGCCTTCGCCCGTGAGATGAACCCGTTGACTTCCGCCCACAGCAATGAGATGCGGATGAACCGGAAACTGTTCGAAAAGGTCAAGTATGTCTATGACCACCAGGACAAATACAATCTCAACAAGGAGCAGAAACGCCTGCTGCAGAAGACCTACGACGGCTATGTGAACGGCGGCGCCCTGCTCGATGCCGACACCCAGGCCAAGATCGCCAAGATCAACATGGAGCTCTCGACCCTCCAGTTGCAGTTCAGCCAGAACCTGATGCACGACACCAACAACACCTACGTGATCGTCAACACCGTGAAGGAGCTCGAAGGCCTTTCCCAGGACAATATCGACCGCGCGGCTGCACTTGCCGAGCGCATCGGCCAGAAGGGCAAATATGCTTTCAACATGCAGCGCCCCAGCTGCAACCCCGTGTTGCAGTACTGCAAGAACCGCAACCTCCGCAAGCAGGTTTATGAGATGTACAACAACCGCTGCAACCACGGCGACCAGTACGACAACAAGGCCATAGCCGCCCGCATCATCGCGCTGCGCCTGGAACGCGCCAAACTGATGGGTTACAGCGACTATGCAGCCATGTCGCTGAAGGACCGCATGGCTGAGAACGCCGCCAACGTGTACGACCTGCTCGACCAGATCTGGGCGCCGGCCGTCAAGAAGGCGAACGAAGAGATCGCCGACATCAAGGCCATGATGAAGAAAGACCGCGTCAAGGGCGAACCGCAGCCTTGGGACTACATGTACTATCTCGACAAAGCCAAGAAGGCCAAGTTCGACATCGACGAGGCGGTCGTGTCGGAGTATCTGGAAATCAACCAGGTGCAGCAGGGTATCTTCTATGTGGCGAACAAGCTCTACGGCCTGTCGTTCAACGAGCGCACCGAAGATTATCCCCAGTACGAGCCTACCGCAAAATCCTGGGACGTGATCGACCGCGACGGCAATGTGATCGCCATCTTCTACAGCGACTACTTCCCGCGTGACGGCAAGGGCGCCGGTGCCTGGTGCGGAGGCTTCCGTGGCCAGACCTATGACGGCGCTCAGCGCGTGCAGCCTATCGTGACCAACGTCTGCAACATGACCCTCCCGTCCGGTGACAAGCCTGCGCTCCAGACCCTCGACAACGTAGAGACCATGTTCCACGAGTTCGGCCACGCCCTTCACTCCTTCTTCCGCAACGTCCACTACAGCGGTGTATCGGGCACCGAGCGCGACTTCGTGGAGCTTCCCTCCCAGATCAACGAGCACTGGGCCTTCGAACCCGAGGTGCTGAAGGTCTATGCAAAGCACTACAAGACGGGTGAAGTGATTCCGCAGGAACTCATCGACAAGATCGAGGCCAGCGGAAAGTACGGCCAGGGCTTCGCCACGGTCGAATACCTTGCCGCCTCTTATGTAGATATGGACCTCCACGTCCTGACCGAGGTCCCCGCGGACCTGGATGTGATGAAGTTCCAGGCTGAGAAACTCGCTGCCCGCGGCATTCCCAAGCAGATCCTGCCGCGCTACAGCGTGACGAACTTCAGCCACTCCATCGGCGGTGGCTACAGCGCCGGATACTACAGCTACATCTGGGCTGAAGTACTGGATTGCGATGCCTTCCAGGCCTTCAAGGAGACGGGCAACATCTTCAACCAGGGCGTTGCCGAGCGCTTCCGCAAATTCATCCTGACCCCTGGCGGCATCGACAAGGGCACGGTGATGTACCAGAACTTCCGCGGCCGTCAGCCGAAGGTGGACGGTCTGCTGGAGAACAGGGGTCTGAAATAGGCTTCTGTCTGTCACGAAAAAAGCCGCACCGGTTTTCGGTGCGGCTTTTTTAGGACGACATCATCCGTTAGTTCTTCGTCTTCCTATGGAAAGCGTAGATAGCGGTCTGGTGCGAGGAGAAGATGCCCGGAATGTCGATGTTGAAGTCCGGCTGGCGGAGCGTCAGTGTGTTGGGCGTCAGCTCAGTAATCTCATAAACACCGACCAGGACCATGGCCTTGCCGTCGTCGCCGACCGAAAGGTCATCGTTGAAGCGGATCGTCTTCTTGTCAGCATCGTAGGAGATGGTGCAGATCTCTACATCCCATCCCATCCGGGCCGTAGCGAGCATAGTCTCGTCTATGTCCAGGTAGGCGGGCGTGCTGGTGAAGTCGATGA
>DETK01000027.1:1189-4847 GCA_002361615.1 Bacteroidales bacterium UBA3290 | reverse complement strand
GTTCCTACTGCATCGTGCCTTTCGTCCGCGGGGCGGAGCGCAGCCGTGACCCTGAGAGCATCGTCCGTGAAGCGGCTGCCTTGATCCAGGACGGCTACAAGGAGATCAGCCTGCTCGGCCAGAACGTGGATTCCTACTGCTGGAAGAATCCGAATGATCCGTCCGTCCGCGTGGATTTCGCAGGCTTGCTGGAGCGCGTGGCCCTGCTCGACCCGAAGGTGCGGATCCGCTTTGCCACCTCGCACCCCAAGGATATGGGCGACGCTGTGCTCCACGTCATGGCGCGCTACCCGAACATCTGCAAGCACATCCATCTGCCCGTCCAGTCGGGCAGCAACGTGATGCTCGAGCGGATGAACCGCAAATATACCCGGGAGCACTATCTGGAGCGCATCTCCCGCATCCGCGAGATCCTTCCCGACTGCTCGGTTACGACCGACGTGATTGCCGGTTTCAGCGGGGAAACCGACGAGGATCACGAGGCGACGATGTCGCTTTTCCGCCAGGTCCGTTACGACAGTGCCTTTATGTTCCAGTACTCGGAGCGTCCCGGTACGAAGGCTTCGCGCCACTATCCCGACGACGTGCCGCTGGCCGTCAAGACCGCGCGACTCAGTGAGATTATTGCGCTGCAGAACGAGATCTCGCTCGAAAACAACAGCCGCTGCATCGGCCAGTGCTATGAGGTGCTGGTCGAAGGTCCTTCGAAGCGCTCCGAAGAGGAACTGATGGGCCGTACGTCCCAGAATCGCACATGTGTCTTCCCCGCGCGGGGACACAAGGCCGGCGAGTACGTGACCGTCCGGGTGCTCTCTTGCACCTCCGCCACCCTGCGTTGTGAAGTGGTAGAATGAGACGCGCGGCCGTATGGGTGCTGTCCGCGTGGATGCTTGTTTCGTGCGGGACCTACCAGATCGTCTGTCACGATGACGGCGAGGCGAGTCTCGTCCGGATCGACGACGGAACCCGCAAGCCGAAGAGCGAGTTCTGGAAATGGCTGGAAAACAGTTATGAATCCGAACATTACAACCAGGAGGGCTTGCTGCTGACCGACGCCCGTTCCGATGCCCATATTTTCCGCCGCCTCGATTCGATTCCCCCCAAACTGTTCGGCAGCATAGGCCGTGGCTCACTTCCGTTGGAGGAGGGGGTCGATTTCAAGATCGGCAAGACCCTCCCGTTCGATTACGAGCGTCTCCTGAACCAGTGCGGCGAGATTATGCTCCGGCACTATCCCGACATCTATCCGACACTGGGAGAAGAGCACGAGTGGTCGCCCGAAGCGAAGCGCTATCTGTACTACGGGTTCTGGCACCGGCTCTGGCGCTACGGCATCTGCGGACAGAAGGATTTCCCGATGCCGTCGTTCCTGCGGAGCAAGCTGCTCCTGTGCCTGGCATTCGGCTGGACGTCACGCTATTGCGTTACCGGGCAGGAACAGGCGCTGACAGAACGGATCCTGTGTTATCCGGACCACAGCGTCCGGATCCACGATCTGTTCGAAGAGAGTTATGTGCTCAACCAGGGCAATCTCTATCTGACGTTCCTGACCTGTGAGAACGTCCTGGCCGGAGACCCCCACCGGAAAGAGCGGGGAAGAGACCTTCTGCAGCAGAAGCTCTCGTATATCCGCCACGATTCGAAGGAGCTGGGCGACAACTACGGCGCCTGGTACCATCTCTTCGGCGCGGCGCTCTACGGGATGGTCCGTCCCGGATTCGTCAGTCTATTTGTGGTCAATACGGAAAGTTTCGGCTCCCTGTTCATCGAAGGGCCCGACCGGCAGGAGAGTCTGATCAATCATTACGGCGCCCTCTTCGGTTCCCGCTTCCGGAAGATGATGGATGAAGGCACCTGGGGAAAACCGCCGCGGATCGGCGGCAGGACGGATTATATGCTGCCCAATACGAAGTAAGAAACGTCCGCACAGGGACCGCGGGAATAACGCTAGTCTTTCGTGCCGAAAGCCAGGTCGCCTGCATCGCCCAGTCCGGGCACGATGTAGGAGTGGTTGGTCAGCTCTTCGTCGATGGCACCCACCCAGAAGGTGACGCGCTTGTGGGGCAGGTTTTTCGAGAGGTTTTCCACGCCGTCGCGCGAGGCGACGGGGCACACGATGTGGGTGTGGAGCGGCTCGCCTTTTTCCACCAGGCTCTGGTACGTCATCAGCATCGAGGCGCCTGATGCGAGCATCGCGTCGGCGATGATCAGGGTCTTGCCTTCCAGCGGGGGGCAGCTTTGGTATTCGATCAGCATGTCGCATTCGTTGCCTTTCCCGTACTTGCGGTAGGCGGCCACGAAGGCGTTCTGGGCGTCGTCGAAGAAGTTGAGAAGGCCCTGGTGCACAGGGAGTCCCGCCCGGAGGATGGTCGCCAGCACCAGCGGGTCGGCTACGGTGTGGACGGTGGCGATGCCCAGCGGGGTTTCAACGTCGACTTCGTCGTAGCGGAGAGTCTTGCTGATTTCGTAGGCGAAGATTTCCCCGATGCGTTCGAGGTTCCTGCGGAAGCGCAGGCTGTCTTTCTGGACGCTGCGGTCACGGATCTGCGCGAGATAGTGGCCCAGCAGAGAATCGGTTTCTCCGAGCGGAATGATTTTCATAGGTCAGGCTTTTTTACACCCTAAAGTTAGTAATTCTCGTCCGAAAAACTGAAATATTTTTTCCTGCCGATGATGATGTGGTCCACAAGGGTGATGTCGAAGACGGCGGCGGCCTTGCGGAGGGCGTCGGTCTGGACGCGGTCCTGCTCGCCGGGAAGGGGGTTGCCGGAAGGGTGGTTGTGGACCAGGATCAGGCCGCTGGCGAGCCGCTCCACGGCTTTCTTGACGATGATCTTGATGTCGATGATGGTGGACCCCAGGCCGCCGACGCTGACTTTCTCCTTGCCGATGTAGCGGCCTGCGCGGTTGAGGTAGAGGACCCAGCACTCTTCGTGCGGCAGGTCGCGCAGCAGCGGCGACATCATCCGGGCTGCCGTTTCGGAGCAGCGGATCGTGAATTCGTCTTCGGGAATCTCTGCGGCAAGGCGGCGGGCCAGTTCGAAAGTGGCGAGGACGGAAGCGGCCTTGGCCGGGCCGACGCCGTCGACCTGCATCAGGCGCGCACAGCCCTGTTGCGAAAGCGAAGCCAGGGATCCGCCGCAGGCGGCGACGATTTCCCGGGCCAGGTCGACGGCCGTCTGGGTCCGGGTGCCCGATCCGATAAGGATGGCAAGCAGTTCCGTGTTCGACAGGGCGGCGGCCCCTTGTTGCATCAGCTTCTCCCGCGGCCGCTCTTCCTCATTCCAAGTTTTGATGCTCTTAGCTTTCATGGTGTCAGGATATAAAAAAACTTTCCAACAAAGGTTGGAAAGTTTTTTCAATTCCTGGCTGCAAAAAAGCAATTTATGCGAGCTTGTTCACATAAACGGCGATGCCGCTCTTCAGGTTGGCCGCCTTGTTCTTGTGGATGACGTTGATCTTGGCGAGCTTGTCGATCATGGCGAATACTTTCGGCATGGAGGCTTCGGCTGCTGCCTTGTCTGTGGTGTTGCGGATCGCCTTGATGGCGTTTCTTGTGGTACGTGCATAGTATTTATTATGCACTCTGCGTTTCTCGCTTTGGCGATAACGCTTGTCTGCTGATGCGTGGTTTGCCATTACTTTATTTTTTATATTT
>DETK01000027.1:0-1128 GCA_002361615.1 Bacteroidales bacterium UBA3290 | reverse complement strand
TAGGAGAGTCGAACTCCTCTTTAGAGAATGAAAATCTCTCGTCCTAGCCGATAGACGAACCCGCCAAAGGCCCATACTCTTCAGAATGGGACCGCAAAGATAGAAAAACTTTTTCCGTTTACAAATTTTTTTTAATGCCAGGAGTAGATGAGCGCCTCAACCTGACGCAAATAATCCCGTTTGTCATACTTGGGCGCATAGACAAAACCCTCGATGACGATGACATCCTTGCCGTCCGAAGAACGGAAGGCGTCGCTGATGAACGGGCCGCCCATATAGTCGTTCTGGGTTTCCCAGAGCGAGCGGATCTCCGTAAAATCGCGCCCCTTGTAGTTCTTCTGGTAGTAACCGGGCTTGATGACCGGGTTGGTGATCATATAGCTGCCGTCGAGCGAGCCGGGCACGTTCTCCTTCATCACTTCGTTGCGCTTGGCCACCAGGGCCTCGGCCGTGAACTGCTCCACGCCCTTATAGGGGAAGCGGTAGATGAAGATGCCCTGGGTGGTGTAAGTGGTCTCGTAGGAGATCCAGACAAAGTCGTCGGTCCGCTTCTTCATGGTGTAGGACGAGGGGAAGAAGGGGCTGCCGCCGAACTGCGAGCGGACGGCGTCGGCCAGCGAGGCGTTCTCGAACTTGCGGGCGTTGTAGATGACCCGTTCGCGCTCGGCGTCTTCGAAGGTCTCGCAGATCTTGGCGTCCTGCTTGAGGATGAGCTCAGCCGCCGACGCTTCATCGGGCGCGTAGACGGTGATCATCGTCTGCGGCTCGGCCCAGACGTTCTTGCTGATGGCCAGTTTCTGGGTACAAGTGTCGGCGATATGCAGGTAGAGGATGTTGCGGTGCAGCCGGAACACGTTCACGAAGCCCTCCGGCGGCACGTTATAGATACGGTACTTGCTCTCCTTCTGGGGCGTATAGGGATACTCCGCCTGCAGGACGGTGCGCACGGCATTGCCGGCTTCCGATTCCCAGACGGCCTTGGAGGAGACGATCTCCACTTCACCGGCCTTTCCGCTGATGGCGGGGAGGATCTGCGACTTCTTTTCCTGGGTGCAGGAAGCTGCCAGCAGCAGGGCCGGCAGCAGGAGGGTCAGGATGATGGATCTGGTTTTCATATCTTTGGATTTC
>DETK01000004.1 GCA_002361615.1 Bacteroidales bacterium UBA3290 | reverse complement strand
TATCTTTGTCGGAAAACGAAGACGGATGGAAAGACGATGTTTGCGCTGTGGGAAACCGCTCAAGGGGCGGTCGGACAAGAAATTCTGCAATGACGACTGCCGGACGGACTATCATAACGACCGGCGCCGTGCCCGCGAAAAGGAGCTGCGGGCTGTCAACCGTATCCTTTCCAACAACTGGAAGATCCTGTCGGCCCAACTGCGGGAAGGCCGCAGGGACGTTCCGGCCGGGGATCTGTCGGCTCGCAACTTCAATTTTGACATTTACACGGCTTCCCGCCTGCTTTTCCCGGGGCGGCGCATCTATTGGTGTTACAACTGCTCCTATCGCATCTCCCGTACAGGGATCGTCCATATCCGCGAGAGTGCCTGCCAAAATAATGCGTATCTTTGAACCATGAAAGAGAACCGTCCCAATCCGCTGCTGGCGGAATCCTCGCTTCCTTTCGGAGCACCGGTCTTCGACCGGATCGAAGAAGCAGACTACCTCCCCGCCTTCAAAGAGGCCATCGACCGGGCCAAAGCCGACATCGACGCCATCGTCAGCAATCCCGAAACGCCCACTTTCGCCAATACCATCGAGGCGCTGGAAGACGCCGGCGCCGACCTCGACCGAACAAGCAATATCTTCTTCAACCTGACCGAAGCCTGCACTTCCGATACGATGGACAGCATCGCCGAGGAAGTCTCGCCGCTGCTCACCCAGCACAGCATGTCAATCCTCTTCAACGAGGCGATGTTCGCCCGTGTGAAGGCGGTCTGGGAGCAACGCGCGAGCCTGAAGCTTGATACCGAGCAGGCCAAGTTGCTGGAAGAGACCTGGAAATCCTTCGCCCGCCATGGCGCCAACCTGCCGCCGGAAGGGAAGAAGCGCTTCGCTGAAATTTCGGAAGAACTGTCCCTGTCCACCCTGAAGTTCGGGCAGAACGTGCTGGCCGCCACCAATGCCTTTACGTTGCACCTGACCGATGAATCCGAGCTGGAAGGCCTGCCCGGCTTCGTCCGCGACTTGGCGGCTTCGGAATCTGCCACCCGCAAGGAGGAAGGCTGGACCTTCACCCTCCATCAGCCCAGCTACGGTCCGTTCCTGAAATTCAGCGCCCGCCGCGACCTGCGCGAGAAGATGTGGCGTGCCTACAACAGCAAGTGCATCGGCGGAGAAAACGACAATACCGCCCTGATCCGCAAGATCGTAGCCTTGCGCACCGAGAAGGCGCAGCTGCTCGGCTATCCTACCTATGCCGCCTACGCACTGGAAGAGCGCATGGCGAAGACGCAGCAGACCGTGGAGGCCTTTCTCAAACGGCTGATGGAGCCCTCGCTACCCGCTGCCCGCAACGATGTGGCTGAGATTGCGGACTATGCCCGGGAGAAAGGCTTTACAGGCGAGTTGATGCCTTGGGACTTCAGCTATTGGGCGGAGAAATACCAGAAGGAGCGCTACGACCTGGATGACGAGCTGCTCAAGCCCTATTTCCGGCTCGATGCCGTGCAGGAGGCCGTCTTCGACTTGGCGGGGCGCCTTTACGGTCTGCAGTTCAAGCAGCGGGACGACCTGCCGGTCTATCATCCCGACGTGCGGGTATTCGAGGTAAAGGCGGAATCCGGGCGGATGATGGCGCTGCTGTATCTCGATTATTTCCCGCGCGAAAGCAAGCGTGGCGGCGCCTGGATGACTTCTTTCCGGGAACTGTCCTGCCGGGGCGGCGAGGAACAGCGGCCTTTCGTCTCGATCGTGACCAATTTCACCAAACCGACCGCTTCGACGCCGTCCCTTCTGACTTTCGGTGAAGTGACCACTCTGCTGCACGAGTTCGGCCACGGCCTGCACGGCATGCTGGCCGAGGGCCGTTACAAGTCGCTGACCGGCACGAATGTGGTCCGCGATTTCGTGGAATTGCCCTCCCAGCTGATGGAGAACTGGGCCCTCGAGCCGGAGTGGCTGCAGACTTTTGCCCGTCACTGGCAGACCGGCGAAGTGATTCCGCAGGAGTACATCGACCGGATCGTGGCGGCCCGCAACTTCCTGGCAGGCTACGCGCAGGTGCGTCAGCTGCAGTTCGGCCTCACCGACATGGCCTGGCATAGCGTGACAGGAGCGCCGGCGGAGGATCCCATCGCCTTTGAACAGGAGACGCTGCGCCCCACGGCCGTGCTGCCGCAGGTCCCGGGCATCGTCTTCTCGCCTTCGTTCAACCACATCTTCTCGGGTGGTTACGCGGCTGGCTATTATTCCTACAAATGGGCTGAAGTGCTGGAGGCTGATGCCTTTGCTTTCTTCAAGGAGAAGGGCATCTTCAGCCGCGAGGCGGCGGAGCGTTTCCGCTGCGAGCTGCTCTCGAAAGGCGGCAGCGTGGACGCGGATGTGCTCTACCGCAATTTCCGCGGCCGTGATCCCGAGCCGGACGCGCTGCTCAGGAAGCTGGGATTGATAAAAAATGCTTAAATTTGCCTCCTCAACGAAAAACGACTGAAACATGGCGCGCGATTTCTATATCTACAATACGCTGACACACCGCAAGGAACTCTTCAAACCCGTGCATCCCGGAATGGTGGGGATGTATGTCTGCGGTCCGACCGTCTATGGCGACGCCCATCTGGGCCACGCCCGTCCGGGCATCACCTACGACGTGCTCTTCCGCCTGTTCCGTAAGCTGGGCTACAAGGTCCGCTATGTCCGCAACATCACGGATGTGGGACACTTGGAGAACGATGCCGACACGGGAGAGGACAAGATCGCCAAGAAGGCGCGTCTCGAGCAGCTCGAGCCCATGGAAGTCGTACAGACCTATACGCTGCGTTACCACGAGGCGATGCGGATGCTGGGCGTCCTTCCGCCCTCCATCGAACCGCGTGCCTCCGGCCACATCATCGAACAGATCGCCCTGGTGAAGAAGATCCTCGATGCCGGCTACGCCTACGAGAGCAACGGCTCCATCTACTTCGACGTGGCCAAGTACGATGAAAAGCACCACTACGGCATCCTCTCCGGCCGCAACCTGGAAGATACCCGCGAAGGGACCCGCAATCTCGACGGCCAGGACGACAAGCGCTCGCCGCTCGACTTCGCCCTCTGGAAAAAGGCTTCGCCCGAGCACATCATGCACTGGCCCTCGCCCTGGAGCGAAGGCTTCCCGGGCTGGCACCTGGAATGCTCGGCCATGAGCGAGAAGTATCTCGGCGAGGTGTTCGACATCCACGGTGGCGGCATGGACCTGATGTTCCCGCATCACGAGTGCGAGCTGGCGCAGAATACGGCTTCCCGCGGCCAGGGCGGCGTCCACTACTGGATGCACAACAACATGATTACCATCAAGGGCCAGAAGATGGGCAAGTCCCTGGGCAACTTCATCACGCTCGAGGAACTGTTCACCGGGAAGAACGACGTGCTCGACCAGGCTTACAGCCCGATGACCGTCCGTTTCTTCATCCTCCAGGCTCATTACCGCAGCCCGCTGGATTTCAGCA
This sequence comes from Bacteroidales bacterium UBA3290, assembly GCA_002361615.1. Taxonomy (GTDB): domain Bacteria; phylum Bacteroidota; class Bacteroidia; order Bacteroidales; family UBA932; genus Cacconaster. Next base: position 3,853 of record DETK01000004.1, on the reverse strand, counting down.
ATGAAGCGCTCCAGGCAGCCGAGAAGGGCCTCCGCCGGATGATGCAGGCCGCCAAGGACGTGAAATCGCTCCCCACCGATGCGAAAGCCCCTGCCAACGAGGAAGTGGCCACCCTGACCGACCGCGTCTATGAGGCCCTTTGCGACGACCTCAATACGCCCATCGCCCTGTCCGTGCTTTTCGACGCCGTGCGCATCGTCAACAGCGTGAAGGACAAGTCGCTTGCGATCAATCCTGCCGACCGCGACACGCTCGCGTCGCTGTTCTCCGATGTCCTGACCGACGTTCTGGGCCTGCAGGAAGAAACCGCCGACGCAGCTTCCGGGAAGCTGGTCGACGGTCTGATCGGCATGATCGTGGATGTCCGCGCGAAGGCTAAGGCTGCCAAAGACTGGGCCACCAGCGACCACATCCGCGACCAACTCAAGGCCCTCGGCGTCCAGATCAAGGACACCAAGGACGGCTGCGAGTGGACGGTCGAGTGATTACCAGTGGAATTCGATGACCTTCTTGATGTCCGGATGCAGGCTGTTGGCCACCGGACAGGTCTTCGCTGCGTTCTCGATGAGCTTTTTCTCCTTGTCGGAGTAGTGGCTGCCTTCGGGCAGCTGGATGTCCAGGTGCAGTTCCGCTACGCGCCGGGGGTTGGCTGCCATCACCTTTTCGGTGGTGATGGTCGTTCCGTCGATGGAAAAGCCGTAGGTGCGGGCGGTCATGCCGATGATGGTCAGCATGCAGCAGCCCAGAGAGGTTGCGAAAAGGTCGGTAGGGGAAAAGAGGGAGCCGTCGCCGTTGTTGTCCTTGGGAGCCACGGTCTGGATCTTGCTGCCTGAGTCGAGGTGCTCTGCTTCGCACCGGAGCGAACCCAGGTAGGTGGTTTTCATTTTGGTCATATCGGGGTGATGTCTTAAAGTTCCTTGCGCAGGCGTGCGATGGGGATGTTGAGCTGTTCGCGGTACTTGGCCACGGTACGCCGGGCCACTTTGTAGCCTTTCTCGCTCAGTACGGTCACCAGCTCCTCATCGGTGAGCGGCTTGCGCTTGTCTTCCTCTTCGATGCTGGTGGTCAGGATGGTCTTGATCTCGCGGGTGGAGACCTCCTCGCCATCGTTCGTGACCAGACCTTCGGAGAAGAAGTATTTCAGGGGATAGATGCCGAAATGGGTCTGGACGTACTTGCAGTTGACGACGCGGGAGATGGTCGAGATGTCGAGGCCCGTCTTCTCGGCGATGTTGCGCAGCACCATCGGTTTGAGCTGGGTTTCGTCGCCGTCGATGAAGAAGTCGTGCTGGTACTCGATGATGGCGTTCATCGTGTTCTGGAGCGTGTTGTGCCGCTGCTTGATGGCTTCGATGAACCATTTGGCCGAGTCGAGCTTCTGCTTGACGAAGGTGGCGGCCTCTTTCTTCTCGCGCGTGGCGCTGTTGGCGGCCTCCATCAGCACGTCCGCATATTTCTTGTTGACTTTCAGCTCGGGGACGGAGAAACGCGGCATTGACATGACCGGTTCGCCCTCTTTGAGCTCGACCAGGAAATCGGGGACCACCTGCTGCACCTGCTCGGTGTAGGAGTCGTCGATCTGGCCGCCGGGACGGGGGTTGAGGCGCACGATTTCGGCGATGGCTTCCTTGAGCTCGTCTTCCGTGATACCCAGGCGGCTGGTGATCTTGCTGTAGTGCTTCTTCGTGAATTCGACGAAATGGTCGCGCAGGATCCTGGCAGCGAGCTGGACGGTGGGCGTCTGCCTCTTGGCGTCGAGCTGGAGGAGCAGGCATTCCCTGAGGTCGCGGGCTCCCACACCCACGGGGTCGAATTCCTGGATCATGTGGAGCAGGTCTTCGACTTCCTCCACGTCGGTCTCGATGCCGAGGCGGAAGGAGATGTCGTCGGTGAGCGACTCCAGGTCGCGGCGCAGATAGCCGTCGTCGTCAATCATGCCGATGATGAACGAGGCGATCTGGCGGCGCCGGTCGTCGAGTTTGCAGTAACCCAGCTGGGCTTCGAGGTTCTGGTGGAAACTCTCCTGGACGGAGAAGGTATTGTATTGGGGCTTGAGGTCCTTGCCCTGGTTGTTTACGTAGAGTTTGTAGGAGGGGGTGGGATCGCTTCCGCTGTACTCGCTCAGGGAGACGTTTTTATTCTCCTGGCTTTCGGGCGAATCGTCCGCGACCTCCTCAAGCACCGGGTTCTCTTCCAGCTCCTTCTGGATCCGCTGCTCCAGTTCGGGGGCGGGCAGCTCGATCAGCTTGATGGTCTGGATCTGAAGCGGTGAGAGCTTCTGGGTCTGTTTGAGTTGTTGGGTCTGCTTGAGCATCTCAGAAGCCGGGATAGTTGATTTGTTCCTTGACCACGAACACGTAGGGGTAGATGCCGCTGTTGGAAAGCTTGCTGGCGAATCGCTGGGCATCGGCCCTTGTCCGGAAGTCGCCGACGGTGACTTTGAAGTAAGGACTTTCGTGCTTGCGGTACACTTTTACGCCGGGATAGCGCTCCGAGAAGCCGGCCGCGATGGCCTCCGACTTGGCGCGGGCGGTGCGGTCGCTGTCGAAGAAGATGCGGACGCGGTAGCCCTGCATCTTGGTGCTGCTGTTCGCGGTGATGTGCCGCGAGAGCGCATTGCGGATCTCGATCGACTGGTTGACCGTGACCGAGCCGCTGCCCTTCTCATTGATCAGCGAGAAGACATCGACGCCCAGCAGGGTGCTGTCGACGGACGATTGGGCGCGGGCGCCCACCGCAAGGAGCAGGGCGGTCAGAAATATGAGGAGTCGGGTAGTTTTCATCTTGCTACGGGTTTTCAGGGGTTGCGAGCAGTTTTTCGAGTGCGGACAGGGGCACGCGCTCTTTCTGGATGCGTTTCTTCAGTCCGCCCTTGCGGATGGTCAGATCCACGTCGGCGCAGAACTGCGAGAGGTCGAAACCTTCGAAATCGCCGGTCAGCAGGGCAAGCGGGCGGAGCAGCCGGACGTTGAGGGGGATCTGCACGGTATCGACGCTGCGGGGCTCGATGGCGGCGGTTCCGTTCATCGCCACTTCGGCGAAGCGGCTCGTTTCATTGAGGCGATAGAGCGTGGCCTGAAGGGCTTCGAGGGTATAGCGTGCGGAAGAGGGGTTCTCCACGTCGAGGTCGAGGGTCATGTCGGCCGTCACGCCGTCGATGCCCAGGCTCAGCCCGCTCAACTGCTGGAGACGGTAGCCCTTGATCACCGGGTCGCGGGACTCGTTGTGGCAGGCAGCCAGCAGCAGGACTGCAGAGAATAGGACGAGGAGTCGTTTCATGCTTTTTCTTTTTCAGCAAATATCATACAAATATAATAAAACTTATCTTTGCGACGAAATTTGCGCTTCGAACGATGAACAAAGTCTTTATCGAAACCTACGGCTGTCAGATGAATGTGAACGACAGCGAAGTGGTCCTGTCCATCCTGCAGAAGGCCGGTTATGCCCGTTGCGACACGCTGGACCAGGCCGACCTGATCCTGGTCAACACCTGCTCCGTGCGGGACAATGCGGAGCAGCGCGTGCTGGGCCGCCTCGACGTATTCCGTCAGGAAAAGAAGCGGCGTGGCGGCGTGGTGGTGGGCGTGCTGGGCTGCATGGCACAGCGTCTCAAGGAGAAACTCCTGGAGAATCCCGCTGTCGACCTGGTGGCCGGCCCCGACGCATATCGCGACCTGCCCCGTCTGGTAGAAGCCGTCACGGCCTCCGGCAAGCAGCTCAACACGATCCTTTCGCACGAAGAAACTTACGGAGACATCGCGCCGGTCCGGATGGATGCGGGCGGCGTAAGCGCCTTCATCTCCATCATGCGCGGTTGCAACAACGTGTGTTCCTACTGCATCGTGCCTTTCGT
>DETK01000033.1:232024-268323 GCA_002361615.1 Bacteroidales bacterium UBA3290 | reverse complement strand
GAGAACAAGCAGTTGAGCCTGGGGGTCCCCTCCGTCCAATATTGCGCGTCAGAACTGGCGTATTCTCCCCGCTATCTGGGCGACATGATTCACAAGGCAACAGGTGGTACAGCCATCGGCTACATCCATTCTTTCGTGGTTGAAAGGGGGAAAAGCCTCCTGATGCATGGGCACAATGTCAGCGAAACGGCCCATTTGCTGGGATTCGAATACGTGCATCACTTCAACCGGATCTTCAAGAAAGTCACAGGCCTCACCCCTTCGGAATTCCTGGCGAAATAGGCGTTCACGTGTCCAAAGAACACGGAAAGCGAGTCTCGCCAATCCGTTCTACATCTACCTGAATACCAATAAGATAAACCTCAAATAAGTCATCCAGAAAAGTTAGATATAAGTTAACGACCCCGCACGGGACTATCTAACTAATTGATTTTCAGAAATTTGCAATTCTGTGAATAGTCAATTTCTGTGAGAATTCCGAAGCAAACCCCGGCAATCCGTAACCGGACTGTCGGGGTGTAATCATTTCGATAAACATGGAATTTACCGCTGCGCCTTATTCTCCCCGAAGGGATTCAAGTCCACATACTGCCCGCTGGCGCGGTCATAATGGCGAAGGACAGGAGGCGTAGGGGTAAGGTCATAGTAATCAAGACGGTCAATCTCCACGCTGAAATAGGCCAGGGACTTGTAGTCCGGGTAAAGTCTGGGCAGGACCGGATTGGTTTCATAGATTTCTCTGCAGACATCGTCCGGCACATCGAATACGGCATCTCCGCTCACTCGGACGGAGATGTTTCCACTCCTGGAAAGGATCTCCACGGCGGGGTTCTCCTGCAATTCCGCAAATACCCGTTTGTGCGGTCCGGTTGCAAACCATAAGGTGGTTCCGGATTGCCTCATGATCTGGAACACCCGCATCTGCGGCCGTCCGTTTCCGATGGTGGCAAAGGCCACTTCATTGTTCTCTTTTAGAAAATCCAGTGCTTCTTTCATGGCTCTGAAGTTTATACAAATACTTTCCCGCGGGTGACATCCTGGAAGTGCTCCACCGCCCAGCCTATGAGGTTATCCACATGGGGCATCAGGGATTCGCCGAGCGGTGTAAGGGAATATTCTACGCGCGGAGGAACCTCCGGATAAGCTTTACGTATTACAAGGCCGTCCCTATCCAGGTTCTTGAGGGTGGCCGACAGCATCTTCTCGGACACATCGCTCATTTCCTTATAGATCTGGCCGAAGCGGAGGGTCCCGTTCCTATGCAGGTGATACAGAACCAGCAGGGACCATTTGTCCCCGAAGCGGTCGATGACGTTCCGGATGGGACAGGTAAGATAGGCGGTATTGACTTCTTTCATAACAGGCGAATTGATGCGGCAAAGGTACACAAGTTCTCGATACTTTCCAATAGCAAGCTTCATATTTTTCCTCATGCAAATAAACTTAGAAAAAATTTTTCAGCATATAAACTCAAATATATTGCGTTATCATCCATTTCTTACTAAAAAACTATATACTTACAAAAAAGTATCTACTTGACAAATATTCAGCATTGCCGTACCTTTGCATCGTCAAACAGGACAAAACATTTAAAACAATAGCATTATGGCACACACTGATTTTGAAAGAATGGTAGTCGAGGAACTCAAATCCATCGAAACCGGGGCAACCGAGCCCATCGCTTACATCAACTCTGACCACTACACCCAGCACAACCTGGGCGTGGCCGATGGTCTTGCCGGATTCGGCGCAGCCCTGGGCGCCCTTAAGGACTTCCCCGAAGCTGCAAAGGTAAACACCGTGCGTGTATTCCAGGATGGCAACTACGTCGTTGCCCACACTGACTATAACTTCTTCGGTCCCGAGATCGGCTTCGACATCTTCCGCTTCGAGGACGATAAAATCGTGGAGCACTGGGACAATCTGCAGGAGACGCCGAAAACTACCAATCCTTCCGGTCACACCATGCTGGACGGCGCCACCGAAATCAAAGACCTCGACAAGACCGCCGAGAACAAGGCCTTGGCCGAAAACTTCGTGAAGGATGTCCTGATGGGCCAGCACCCGGAGAAACTCGCCTCCTACTTCGACGGCAACAATTACACCCAGCACAATCCCGGCATCGCCGACGGCTTGGACGGCCTTGGCGCAGCGCTTGCGGCCATGGCGCAGCAGGGCATCGAGATGAAGTACGATACGCTCCACAAGGTGCTGGGCAAGGGCAACTTCGTCCTTACGGTGAGCGAAGGCTACCTGGGCGGCGTACACACCTCCTACTATGACCTCTTCCGCATCGAGAATGGCAAGATTGCCGAGCATTGGGACACCATCGAGTCCATCCTCCCGGAAGACAAACGCCTGAATGCCAATGGCAAATACGGATTCTGAATATAAACGTCTTCAGTGGCTTTGCCGATACCTGCTGGATGAAAATCCCAGGTATCGGCAGATGTCCGTTCCGGACTCCATGCAGGAGCGCCGGGATCTTTTCCGGGCACTGATGAACGTCCGGCCACCGATGCCTATATCTGAGGAGTTCCTTCGGATACAGGATGAACAGTTGCAGGCACAGTTGGTGGAGAAAGGGGTGGAGGAGATTCTTCGCTTCGCCCAGAATGACATCGTGGAATGGCAGGGCGACATCACACGCCTCAAGGTGGATGCCATCGTCAATGCAGCCAATTCGCAGATGCTGGGCTGTTTTGTGCCCCTTCACCGCTGCATCGACAATGCCATCCATTCAGCGGCAGGTGTGCAGCTCAGGTTGGCTTGCGCGGAGATGATGAAAGGATCGGATGAGCCCACGGGCAGTGCAAGGATAACGCCTGGATTCAACCTCCCGGCAAAGTATGTCATTCACACTGTCGGTCCCATTGTGACAACTCCCCTGCCCCTTCGTCAGCAGGAAGTCCAGCTCGCCTTCTGCTATTCCTCCTGTCTTGACCTTGCCGACGAAAAGGGTCTGGAGTCCATCGCCTTCTGCTGCATCTCCACGGGGGAATTCCGCTTTCCCAATGACCTGGCTTGCGAGATTGCCGTTTCCACCGTCCGATTCTGGATGGCGAGCCACCCAGAATCGTCAGTCAAAACCGTCATCTTCAATACCTTCAAAGACATCGACCATGATCTGTATCAAAACGCCCTTGCAAAAGGCTGAATCAGCCATTGCCCAGGCCGATGCCGTCCTCATCGGCGCAGGAGCCGGGTTGTCAACGGCGGCCGGCATCAATTATGATGGCCCCGACTTCGAGAAAGCCTTCACCGATATGATTGCATGCTACGGCTTCACGGATCTGTACACATCCTCGTTCTATCCGTTCCGAAGCGAGGAGGAAAAATGGGCCTACTGGTCCCGGCACATTGACTATGCCCGCTTTGCCCCGGAAGGGAAACCGCTGTACAAACATCTGCTGGAGATGATACAGGGGAAGGACTATTTCGTGATTACCACCAATGTGGACGGACAGTTTGTCAAGGCTGGTTTTGACCCGGACAAGGTGTTTGAAGTGCAGGGAGATTACGGCCTCATGCAGTGCGCTACAGCCTGCCACCCCAAAAGGTACAGCAACGAATCGCTTGTGAAGCAGATGGTCGCTGAGCAGAAAGAATGCCGCATCCCTTCATCGCTGGTACCTCGGTGTCCCGTCTGCGGCGGGCCGATGGAGATCAATGTCCGAAAGGACCGGTACTTCGTGGAAGACGAACGCTGGCACCGGCAGGCAGAGCGCTACTATGCCTTTTTAGAGGAAACGCTAGGGAAAAAGAAACTGGCTTTTCTCGAATATGGCGTGGGCTTCAACACGCCAGCCATCATCCGTTTCCCCTTCGAGCGGATGGCGGCCACTTACCCGGATGTAACCCTCATCCGCATCAACAAAGACCACCGCGACTGCCAAACACCGGGCATCAGGCACTTTATCGGCCTTGAAACTATATAAAGTGAATCGGACTGTTAAATGTGAATTTATAAGACCGCCTTCACTGGTGCCGCCCAGAAAGAGTCGGCATCCGTTGTGACAATCTCCCCATCGTTTTTGAATACGCCGAAGTTGAATCCGCCAAAGCCTGACGGAACAAGATAGATGTCCCGACCAGCCTCACGTGATCTATTTTCACCGTCTTCCTGGCAATAGGAAAGTGTCTCCCAGCAATTGAACCAATAGGTGTTCTTAGCCATATAGGCGTAATGGTTGTTCACCTTCGTGGTGCCCTTCTTGAACCGGGGGTGATACTGCATCTTCTCTCCGGAAATGTAGTGTTCCCGGATTTCCCTGATGGAAAGCGGCGTGCCGTCCAGGTCGGAAACATAGTTCCCATCCATATCGCTGTCTATCATGGCCCACTTGCCTAACTCGGGAAGCCAGACCTCATTGACCACGTGACAATCATTGTCATTCTCATCTTCCGGCATGCAGGTGACATACCGCGCGTCCAGACCGGCGGCGAGCATCAGTTCAAATGTGAGTATGCTGTGCAGACGGCAGTTAAATGCTGGTGCGACGTTCTTGGTATACTCCCACAGGTCGATGGCGTTGCGGTGCTCCGGTTCTATCTCCTGGTTGTCGTGCGGAATGTTTGATGCGACGAACTTGCCGATGGCAAGCGCCTTGGTCCAGGTGTCCGCATCCGCATCGTATAACTTGTCCAGCTGGAAATAATCCCGGATCTCCTTAGCCCGGGCAGCGTCCTGGATAAGCGTCATTTCAAAGGCAGTCGTATCCTTCGCAAAAGGCCCGGAAGTGCGGAGTAACTCCACATATTCACCGAACCGTCCTTTGGTTGATGGATAAATAGAGATGGCCGTTTCCCCATCAAGCAAGAAAAGGACGAGCACCGTGAACAGAATCCCAATCACGGCGAATATGCCCCAGATAATCCTCAGAAACTTTTTCATACACTACAATTTGTAAATTCCGATTTTTCGAACGCAATTTACGCATTTCCTGCGAAATCACTATACATGCCTGATAATTCATAAAGTGCCGGGACTTGTTTTATGCTGATAAATCCGAATATAACTTCTTTTTTAGAGGACGAGTCGGAAATACTTTTCCAGAGTCACTTCCGCAGGAATTATCTTGAAATTCGCATGCCAGGTTTCTACACCCTTTGTGACATTGGCATCCACTGTCTCTTTTACTTCCTCATTGCAGGTTGATAAGCGATGTTTTCACCTCCAGACAGGTGTTGTCAACCTTGAAATCCAAATAGCGGTTTGCCGCATTCTCATTAATCCCTGTCCTCGCCTTCTCATTGTCTTCCGGGCGATTCAAAGAAATGGCTTCCACCGTGTAGCGGGTTTTCCTGTCCGGATCTTTGCTCTTGGAAAGCAAGCATGTCCTTCCGGCAATATCAATATCTCCAATTCTTGTGGTGGTGGGACAAGTGAGCCTTTGCATACTGCCCCTCTGCCTTGATGGTCATTGTGAACTGACTGTTGCGTTTGATGACCACTCCTTCAATAAGGGGCGTTTCAAAAATATAGGCTTGAGAGGATATCATAAATCTTGATTTTTCGACACGAAGATACAGATATGCCGCCGCTTCCGCAAGTCCGAAAAAGCTTGAAGACGGGACTGTCCCTCCCCGACAGGGTTTCCATTAATCTGATCTGTTGGACGCTCAGTCCATCGTTTATTCATCTCATTGATCGTGCGTCCTGAAAAAAGGCTCTCCGATGGCAATCTTGGACGCTCGATCTACGAGACGGCGCATCCATGGACCGAGCGTCCAGAAAGGCAGCTCACAGCGCCAGCCGCCGCCCAGCGCCCCTTTGTTCGATCAATCCGAATTTATTTCTTAAACCACACAACGGGCCTCTCAAATTACAGCGCAGCCCGTTCTTGAGTATCATTTATACCGATAAATTGGAATTTAGACGTCACTGCTCTGCGGCAATCTTCCTGACAATCCGGCACGGATTGCCTACAGCGATACAGTCCGCAGGGATGTCGTGTGTGACGACAGACCCTGCGCCTATTACGGCTCTGTCGCCGATAGTCACCCCTGGAAGCACCGTTACGTTGGCGCCCAACCAGGCATTCTCCCCAATCGAGATGGGACGGTCGTTGAAGATGCCCTTGAGCCTCTCGACTGGGTCAATCGAATGATTGGTGCAGATCAGACTGCACCCCGGGCCTATCAGGGCGCAATGGCCAATGGTGATAATGTTGGAATCGAGGAACGTGCAGTTCAGGTTCACAAAGGCCATCCCCTTGAAGTGTATGTTCTTGCCCATGATACACTGGAAACCCGATTCCACAAACAGGTATTCATTGTAACCTTCTACCATTTCGCTCAGAATTTCCCTGCGGCGAGGCGATGATGGTACCGTGTTGTTGAATTCAAAGCAAAGATCCTTTACCTTGTTTTGGAAGGCTATTACTTCCGGGTCACGGCGGCTGAACTGCTCACCGCTGAGTGCTTTCTCCAGTTCTGTCATAGTATCATATTACTTAGCAGCATTCTGCGCATTCGCCTGAAGACGGGCCTTGCACTCATCAAGCGTTTCGCCTTTGCGCTGGAACAATTTGGAGATAAACCAGTCATTGACGCTGTTGAATCCCGTGACGGCACCGTTCTCAATGGCCTTGTAGCCCTTGACCACGCCATTTTCGATTTTGGTGAAGCCGTCCGTTACGCCTTCTGCGATTACCTTGTATCCGACTTCCACGAGTTTACCGTCGACAATGACGGTGTCTTTCATTTCTTTCTGTTCTTCCATGGTCTGCGTTGTTTGCGCTCCCGCTGCACCATAGACAAATAATGCAGCAAAGAGCATGATGAATAATTTGATATTTCGCTTCATATCTTGTGTTATTTGTTCAGTGCAAAATTATCCTGTTTCCATGTCAAATGAAAGGCCGATAATTCCCGGAAATTGTACGATTTTCCCGAAATTCGATTTGTTATAGGAAAAATCGTATATCTTTGTTGAAAGATTGTACAGGTATGGCAAAGCACGATGATTTTTTTAGTGGCGACTTGTCGGCCCAAAATGTAAACCTTACTGAAACGGGATGGTACTCTTCCTTCGGGAAGGACTTCGTCATCCTCCACAATCCGGTTTATCGATATCAGAACCACCAGCCCTACAAACTGGACCAGGTTGCCATGATTTACTGTGAAAAAGGGATGGCCCAAGGCTCCGTAAACCTGACTCCCTACTGCTTGAAACCGGGCGGGATGCTCATTGTCCTTTCCGGACATATCATGGAATCCTATGAAGTCAGCGAAGACTTTGCAGGAACACATATCTTCATGTCGGAACGCTTCCTGAGCCGCCTGGACATAGGTGACAGCTATAAGTTCTATGATGCCGTGGAGCGCAATCCATACATCCAGCTACACGGCCGCGCCTATGATGCGATGGAGAAGTATTTCGACATGTGCCACGCGATGCTTGAAATTAAGGAGGACAACCCGAACACCGAGGAAGCCCTGCGACTGCAGACCAAGGTGTTTTTCCTTATGATGGGCTGGTTCCTTCATCAGGAGGCCTTCTCGCAGACTCTTTCTGACCGTCCGTCCGATACAATGGGGCGTTTCCTCAATCTGGTAAAGAAAAATTACCAGGAACACAGGGATGTAGAGTTCTATGCAGGTAAAATGAACATGACGGCAAAGTATCTTTCCTCTGTCATTAAGAAAACGAGCGGAAAAACACCGCTTGAATGGATTGAGAATTATGTGATCCTGGACGCAAAAGCGCAACTCAGTTCCACGATGGATACGATCCAGCAGATAGCCTGGAACCTGAGTTTTCCGTCACAGAGTTTTTTCGGCCGATATTTTAAACGGATTGTAGGGATGTCTCCCTCCGACTATCGCGCTAATGTGAGAGAACACAAATCCTTCTCTGAAACGGTTCGTTAAATTTCGATTTTCGACACGAAGATACAGATATGCCGCCGCTTCCGCACGTCCGAAAAAGCTTGAAGACGGGACTGTCCCTCCCCGACAGGGTTTCCATTAATCTGATCTGTTGGACGCTCAGTCCATTGTTTATTCATCTCATTGATCGTGCGTCCTGAAAAAAAGCTCTCCGATGGCAATCTTGGACACTCGATCTACGGGACGGCGCATCCATGGACCGAGCGTCCAGAAAGGCAGCTCACAGCGCCAGCCACCGACCGGCGCCCCTTTGTTCGATCAATCCGAATTAATTTCTTAAACCACACAACGGGCCTCTCAAATTACAGCGCAGCCCGTTCTTGAGTATCATTTATACCGATAAATTGGAATTTACCAGTTGAAGAATCTGCCTACGTGGACATAAAGTAACCAAGCGGCAACGAGCATAGCGAACTTAAAATGGCTTCGTCTGAGATCTTTCAAATCCTCGGGCGAAATGCTTTCATCGTCTTTATGTTCGCGATAATCAGCGATAATTGCAATTGTAGCTACAAGAATGACGATGATAAGAAAAACGTTGACGATAATTTTCCAGATGGCCATAGTATCTACCCTTAAATACCGATTTCTCGGCCACTAATTAAGACAATTTCTCCGCTCCGTCAGCGCCCTTACTTTGACCATTTCCCTTCGGCCATTTCCCGACCGGCATCAAATGCTTTCTGTAAGTCCTCCTCCCAATGCTCTTCACGCCATTTGCGCTTAGCGGGTTCGGAGAACGCAGCGAGTTCAAAGCGTTCGTAGTTCTTCACCTGATAGGTATTATATGCCTTGACGTGCCTGGGCTTTCCAAGGGCACTGGAAATGCAGTTCTCCATGGACCCGTAGCCGTTACTGTTATTCATCATCGGCTTTCCGTTCATGGTCTCGACAAGGATTACCGGCATCTTCTTCGGCGCTGTCATGCTGTAGTCGTTGTACGAAAGCCAGGGGAAAGCAAGGCGCTCCAGGAAGGCACGCATCTGGGCGGTTATATCGCCAAAGTAGATGGGCGATCCAAGTACCAGTCCGTCGGCCCCGGCAATCTCTTCCAAAATGGGAGTCAATGCATCCTTGAACTTGCAGACGTTTGATGCCTTGTCTTTGAGTTTGCAGATCATACAGGACATGCAGCCCTTATAGTCCATCTCGTACAGGCGGACGGTCTTGACCTCAATGTCTGGATTGACCGACTTAACGCCTTCGACTACCTTCTGGAGCATCTGGGCGGTGTTCATATTGCGCCTGGGACCGCCGTCTATAATCATGATTTTCTTCATATCGTTCCGAGTTTCTTGGTTGATTGATTTTCGAACAGATGCCAATGCAGGATGTTCCAGCAGGCTTGATACCGCCGCTGTAGTCATCCCGATAGCCGATTTCTTTAAGAAGCCGCGTCTGTCCATATTGAGGTGTCTTACTTCACAAAAGTACTCATTTTCCGTAACAAACTCAAACTTACTTTTTCGTAGAAAATATGTAAATTTGTCTGGCTAAACTGAATACACCTTGGCTATGATAAAGATGTACGTAATGCACACCTGCCCCGACTGCGAATATGTGGAAAAGCAGGTCGAAGGCAATCCCAATTTCGAAGTGATCGATATCGGAAAGCACGTGCGTAACCTGAAACAGTTCCTGGATCTCAGGGATTCCCATCCTGCGTTCGATGAAGCGAAGGCCATCGGTGATCTAGGCATCCCATGCTATGTCCGAGAAGACGGTTCCGTTACTCTCTATTCGAAAGATGTGGGTCTGGAACCACGTCCTGAAACAATGGGCGCAGCTTGCAGCATTGACGGTCGTGGATGCTGACACTCATCCTCATAGCCATCACTTCGCTGGTGAGCATTCTTTGCTTCACCGGTTCTTTGAACGGAAACAAGCTGCTGTTCAATGCCTATTCTGTCTGGCATCGGAAGGAGTGGTATAGGATGCTGTCTTATGGCTTGGTCCATGGCGGCTGGGGTCACTTGTTCTTCAACATGCTCACCCTGTACTTCTTCGGCAGGGTTGTGGAGCAGTATTTCCGGCTTGCCTTTGGCAGTTCGCTTGGTATCATTCTCTATGTGGTTCTCTATGTGACGGCTATTGCCGTCTCCACCGTATGGGACCTTGTCAAGTATAAGGACGATGGGAACTATAACGCTGTCGGAGCTTCAGGAGCCGTTTCGGCTATCCTGTTTGCGTCCATTCTCTTCGAACCGAAGATGGGCATCTACATCTACCTGATTCCCATCCCGGTGCCCGGTTACATCTTCGCGCCGCTGTACCTCCTGTACTGCTGGTACATGGCCAAGCGCAACATGGATAACATCGGCCATAGCGCCCACTTCTGGGGTGCGGTTTACGGCCTCCTCTTCCCGCTAGTCTGCCGTCCCGACATTTTCCAGCACTTCCTTGCTCAATTAGGGTTGTAAAGTTCTTGCTTCTTTCTGATATAATGCCCTTCTTGCACGGCGGCGAACGTGGCTATAGCAGCAACGATGGAAATAGGAGTCACTGTGCAGAACACTGCCGGCACCGCCAGAAACAGAAGTAGCCCGGTCAATTTGTTAGCCAAAGTGTGAGGAAAACAGAATCGTTTAAAGACGACCAGGGCTGATATCTGGTTCACAATCTTGATGATAACAATCACTCCGGCCCAGATCCACAGCCACATGGGAATCTCAAGTACTGACAACAAGCTGATGGCGCAGCAGGCAACGAATACGATGTCGGACACACTATCCAAAATGGCCCCGGCTTTGGTCTCTGCATGGAGTTTCCTGGCCAGCCAACCATCAACCATATCACTGATGCCACACAACGCATAGACCACCCAAAATGGCAATCCGGCCACATCGCAAAACAGCAGGCTGATGGAGCCTGCTATCCTGAGTACAGATATGACATTCGGCAAATGCGTTTCGTCACTCACTCGATCACAAAACTTCGCGGATAGAAATCGCTGTAGAAGCGGCCGTCGGTGGCAGTGAATTTGAGGACACAGTAGTTGGGGTCGGTGACGCCGCCGGGGTAATACTGCTCGTCACCGTCACGCCAGATCATCTCCTTTGAGGCGGCATCTGTCAACACCTCCATCGTGCCGCGCAGCATCATGCCCTTGAAGCCCTCGGCATCGCAGAAGTAGATGCTCGCCTTGGGATTCGCCTTGTAGTGAGCTACACGGAGCGAGAATGTGTTGGTGGTAAAATAGAACGTTTTGATGCCTTCACGCTTACGAGGTGCCAGCATGGCCTTGGTACAGGGATAGCCGTCATTATCTACCGATGAGATGTAAGCAATGGGTAACGTATCGGCCATCTGGGCAATCAAGTCTTTCACGCCCGCCAAGGCGGGATTCTCCGGTGCCTCATCCGAGACCATCAGTTCCTTGCGCCAACGTTTCAGATGCGGAAAATACATCTTCATCTGGCCGATGTACTCTTCCTTCGTGATGGGCTTCGGCAGCCCTTTGTTCACCTCGTCCACGAACTGGGCGCAGTGTTCGATCATCTCATCCATTGTGCACTCCTGCAAGAACTTCCCGCCCTTATAGCAGTACATGCAGTAATCCTCATTCTTACTCCCATCGGCATTGGTGCCGAGGACTTCTTCCGTGAGCGGCATTCCGCAGCTCTGGCAAAATTTCATTTCCATATCGTTTACTATCGTTTGATTTCCAATCTCAAGACCCTCATCGGACGGTCGGAACCGGCTAGCGTTTCATCAATGCAGGTTTCGCCCGTAGGAACGAAGCCGCATTTCTCCATGACGCGGCCGCTGGCGGGATTGTCGATGAAATGGCTGCTGATAAGCGACTTGATGTCCGTTGTCAGGCGGATATGGTCGATCATCAGCCCTAGGGCTTCCGTGCAGATACCCTGATTCCAATAGGGTTTGCCCACCCAGTAACCCACCAGCGGCTCTCCCTCGAGGGACGGGAGATTGTTGCCATCACAAGGCAGATAGCCCATGGCGCCGATGGCTTCGCCCGACGCTTTAAGTTCAATGGCCCAGGTAGTTTCGTTATTGAAAACGGTCCGAATCACCTCAAGACTATTCTCCACAGATTTATGAGGCGGCCAGCCGGCGCGCGGCCCAACTTCGGGATCGGAGGCGTATTTGAAAAGCGTCCCAGCGTCCGATTCGCGCCACGGACGCAAAAAGATTCTATTTGTCTCCATCATTCTTCGTACCCCAATTGTCCGGGAAGCCGGAGTTTCTCTTTCGGCGGGAAAGAAGCCTCGTAGGCTTCGAATGCATCCGGATTATCGTCAGCCACGAAATAGCCCTTGGGCGGACAGTAGGTTGCCTCGACAATGCCGTTGGCCTTTAGCCAGCCGGGAAGCAGTTCCTGGGCGAGGAAGAAAGGCACCTCTTCTTCGCGCGGCATGTCGTGGTAGTGGATGCCCAGGCGGCTGGCAAGGCCGAAACCGGCGTGCTTGTAAAAGTCGATGTTGCCCTCCATGCAGAGGAAGCCGACACCCATCTCTCGGGCCCTCTCCAGTGCATAGTTCAGCAGCCGGAGTCCGTAACCCTTGCGCTTGAAGTCTGGATGGATGCTGATGGGGCCGAAGGTCCAGGAAGGCTTGCGCGTGCCGTCCGACAACACCAATTCGGCTTTGGAGAACATTACGTGGCCGATGAGGCAGCCATCCTCCTCCATCACGAAGTCCAGCTCCGGGATGAAGTCTGGATTACTCCGGTACAGGTTCAGCACATAATGCTCCGTGCAGCCGGGGCGATATACGTTCCAAAATGCCTCCCGCGTGAGGTTCTCCACCTCGCGGTAATCGGCAGGGTTTTCCAGTCGGATATTCATACTTACAAATATACTAAGAATTTACATTCTGGCCTTGTTGTCGGCGCCGGCGCCGGTGCCGCGGTACTTGCTCTGGGCGGCGTTGAAAATGTAACGGACGGATAGTTTCACTTTCTGGGTGTCCATCAGGTTTGTCTGCATTATAGTGTGGCTGCCAAAATCGGAGTCCACGTTCATGTGGGCGGTGCCCAGGAGGTCGTTTCCCTCCAGACGCAACACCAGGGAACCATCGGCAAGAAGGGTTTTCTGGACGGCTGCGTTGATATTCACGTAGGCGTTCTTAATATATAGATTCTGCGTGTAGCCAGTGGACTGCACAATGCCCCCTAGTTCAAACTGCCAGCCTCCTTTCACGGTAAGAGTATTCAACAACTGTGCAAAGAAGATGGGGCGGCCGTTGAAGGTCGTTACGCGGATACCGGATTCTTCGCGCGAATCAGGCGCATTAATGGTAAGCCACTGCGGCTGAATGCCGATGGTGTAATTCATAGTCCAGGGCCCCACAGTGGGCGTAAGGTTCACGAAGGCCGACATCTGCCGGAATGGCGTCTCGATGTTCCGGGGTCTCACCAGCACTACGCCTTCGTCTCCAATGGGGGAAGACCAGGTCATGATGGCATCGTCCGTGCGGGTATAATTGACCATGAACGTCACCCATTTCCAGACAGTCGTAAGACTCAGATTGTGGGACAGTTCCGGCTGCAGGCCCGCGTTTCCGCCCTGCCAGATATAGCGGCTGTTGTA
Source organism: Bacteroidales bacterium UBA3290 (assembly GCA_002361615.1). GTDB lineage: Bacteria > Bacteroidota > Bacteroidia > Bacteroidales > UBA932 > Cacconaster. Next base: position 254,879 of record DETK01000033.1, on the reverse strand, counting down.
GCGGATGGCACTTGAAAGGTTCGCATAATTGGGCCGGCGCGTCTTGGCACTGTAATTCAGCATCACCTGGACCGGATTCCTGGACAGGGCGCCGATAACCCCGGCGTATGACACATTGGGGAACCAGTTGCCGTAGTCGCGCGACAGGTCGTTTGCAGGCGTAATTGCATCCTTGTAGGCGTAATGCACCCACTCATAGCGCGCCCCTGCGCTGAACTGCCCTACTTTCGGCAAATAGCAACCATAAGAGACAAATCCGGCGATATTGTCTTCCGTCACCGTGGCTTCCGATGCCGAGATAGCAATGCCATCGACCGAATAATTGTCCACCCGGCGGGAAAAGGTCTCCTCCGTTCCGGCTTGCAGCTGGCCTTTCCAGACAGGATAGGAAAGTACTGCCTTGGCGGCATACATGCGCCCGGCATTCGTGCTGCTGCTCAAGATGGCGGCATTGTGCGTCATGTCGCTCGCCTCCTTCGATATGGACTTGGAACTGTCATCCGTCCCATAGTAGTCCAGATTGACGTCAATGCCCAGTTTGCCCGCAACGAGGCCGTTGTAATAGAGGTTGGCGCCCAGGTTGTAAGGTATCCACTCCCCCATCGTATCATCCGAGACCGTGGTGAGCTTATCCACCCGTGTCCCGTTCTCATAGACATTGTCGTTTACCTCCGTATGCACGTTGTAGGTCAGGTGCCGGCCCCATTCCACCTTGCCGCCCAAGAAGTGGTTGTCGGCCATCTGCCAGTTCACGCCGGCATTGCCATAGAGAGAGCTGCCAATGTATTCGTTCAGGAGCGTTCCCTTGTTCTCGAAGAGCCAGTCATCTCCGGCGGCAGTCCTGCCAAAAGTCTGCTTCTCTAAATAACTGTCCTGGCGGGAAGTGTTGCGGGCGTAGTTGACACCGCCAAAGAAGTCCAGACCTCCCGTACGGTAGTTCACATTAATGGCGCCGAAGGGATCATTCCCTCTGGCCCAGCGCAGGGACTGCGCATCGGAGGCGTTCAGGTTGAATCCAAAGCCGTCGCCCTGGCGCCGGATGGTCTTGATGCGCACGACTGCCCGCACCGTGGCGTCGTACTGGGCGCCTGGGTTGGTGATCACCTCGACGCTCTGGATTTCGTTGCTTTGCAGGCGGTCCAGTTCGGAGGCGTCGCTCACGCGGCGTCCGTTGATATACACCATAGGCGATCCTTTGCCGATTACCTCCAGGCCATTCTGGCCTTTGATGAGACCCGGCGTCTTGGAAAGCACGTCATTGGCGCTCCCCACATTTTCCAATACGGACCCCCGCACGTTGGTTTGCAGGCCCTCCCCCGTGAGTTTTGTTTTGGGCATGACGGCGCTCACCACGGCCCCTTCCAGCATTTGCGTATCGTCGGACAAAGTGATTACAGCACCGTCGACAGGCGCCAGATACACTGTCTTGTAGCCCAGCATGGCAACCATCATAATGCCGTCCGTTTCGCTCGTCACTATATTGAAGGTACCATCCTCTTGCGTCACCACGCCGCATACTACGGTAGAGTCGGTCTTAGAAAGCACGGCCACGTTGGCATAAGCCACAGGCTCGCCCTTCTCATCCACTACTCTCCCCTTCCAGTCACCCTTGGCCAGAGCGGGAAGCGCAACTACTGCGAGCATTAACAATACAATCAGTCGTTTCATCGTTTGTCCATGTTTTTGCGGATGCAAAGTTAGCGTATCCAGCGTTCCGAAATAATAATCGACATGGACAATGATGTGGACAATTGGGAATTATCCTTGAAAACTGGTTGGACATTCCGGCCCCAATGCTTACTTTTGTAATGAATTGAAACGGAACATCGATTATGGCAAGACCGATTACTGTCACAAAGGAAAAAATCCTTTCCGCAGCCTTTGATTTGGTGCGCTCCGGAGGTCCCTCTGCCCTTACGGCCCGTAGTCTTTGCGCCCGCCTTGACTGCGGCGCCAATGCCATCTTCTCTTCTTTCGGATCCATTCAAGGAGTCAGGGACGCTGTCCGGGAGGAAGCCCGGAAACTATATCGGAAACGGGTGGGCGACGGCTTTGCGCTTAATCCTCCTTTCAAAGGCTTTGGCGTGGCCTTTATCTGGTTCGCCATGGACGAGCCGTATCTATTCTCAATGATTATGGAATCACCGACGCAACCCGCTTCCTACAAGGATTACATTGATTCCTACGTGGGTTTCAAGGCGGAGAGCCTTTCTGCCATAGCGGACACCTTCGGCCTGCATGGCAAAGATGCAGAAACGCTCTATTATCAACTCATTTTGGTGGCCATGGGCCTTGCATCAACCTGCACCGGCGGAAAAAGTCCGCTCACCATCCCGCAAGTCAGCGAAATCCTCGGCAAAAATGTCAGGGCATTCCTGATGGTCATCCGCGCCGGGAACGATGAGCGGGAAGGATTTATCCCGAACGCCGGCGAAGGTCCCGGCGGCGAAGTCGATTCTTATGTGTTGATGCGTGCGCTCATAGGACAGAATCACCTGCTACAGGAACTCCGCTCCCGTCCCCGCTATATTCTGGATGAAGAATGGACCGAATTGGAACGGATGCTCCGGAATTCAAGTGACCTAACTCCCGAATCTCTCCGGGAAACGCATCCCGATCTGACAAAGGGCGATATCCGTACCTATATCCTCTTGCACCTGCAGTTCTCCGTTTCCGAGCAGGCCGTCCTGCTGGGGATCTCCCCTGCCTCCGTCACGAAAGCACGTCAGCGGCTCAAAGCAAAAATGCACGCCCCCTTTGGCAGATAGCTAGACGACCTTTCTGAGTGTCAACGAAAACGGCGATGACAAACAATGACCAGAAGATGCGCCATCCGCCGCCCCGACAAGGCTTTTCCATAATCTGATTCGTTGGACGCTCAGTCCATCATTCATTCATCTCATGGATCGTGCGTCCGGGAAAAGAGCTTTTCGGGGTCATTCTTGGACGTGCGATCCACCAGACTGCGCATCCATGGACCGAGCGTCCTGTATCCGTGGCCATCGCCTGCGCTTTGAAACTATGGCCGGCCGGAGAACAGCAACGACAGGCAAGACAGGCAAGACAAAAGCAGTAATAGTAATTGTTTCATTGTATGCCCTTGAAGGTATATCCTGCTTTCTCGACAGCTGACCGGATGGAATCTTCTGGAGCGGAGCCTTTGATGGTCAAGGTCTTTCGGGAAGCGCTGGCGCTGGCCGATTCCACGCCGGGAATCTCCTCCACGGCACGGCAGACAGCGGCCTCGCAGTGGCTGCAGTGCAGACCTTCAACGGTATAGACGGTCGTATCCGGATCGGCTGCCTTGTGGGTGAATTTATCAAACAGTTTCATAATGAAAGCGAATACTATCAGGAGTGATAATACAATGGCACAAATAAGCTTGAACGTTCCGGGTATCATCGCATCTGCCGCACAACACGGGTCTGCGGCAGCCATGGGCTTTACAGTGATTCCGATGGCATTGACCAGCAGCCCAAAGAGAACGGAAAACCCGACGATGACCAACAGATAAACCCACGTAAAACGTTTTCCCAAAGCCTTTCTGCCACCATGATGGACGCAAGGTTCACAGCAGGACCGGCCATCAGCATAACCAGCGCAGCGCCCGGAGTCAGACCCTTCATAATAAGGGCTGCCGCTACCGGAATGCTGCCGGTGGAGCAGATGTACATGGGTACAGCCACAATCAGGATGACCAGCATCTGCAGCAACGGCTGGCTGCCGAAGTGCAGGAAGAACTCGTCCGGGATGACCACCTGAATAAGAGCCGCCACCAGCAGTCCTATGACAAGACGCCCGCCAATATCCTGGATCATATTGAAGTAGGCGTATTTGAGCACGCGCAGGATCTTGTTTCCGGTCTCTGCACAGCTGTCGGATCCGGATGTGACGGCGCCGTCTTCTTCAGGGGCAAAACGGTTCACCAGCAACCCTCCGCATACACCGGTAATAAGAGCGGCAACGGGACGGACGATGGCAAAGCCCAGTCCCATCAGCGAGAATGTCGCCAGGATGGAGTCAATGCCTGTCTGTGGTGTGGCAATCAGGAAGGAGGCCACGGCCCCTTTGGAGGCCTTTTCATTCCTTAGGCCGATTGCGGTAGGAATCACCCCACAGGAGCACAGTGGCAGCGGTACGCCCAGCAAGGCGGCCCACAGAACTGCCAGCTTGTTATCCTTTGACAGGTATTTCCGATAGAATCCCTGCGGCACGAAAACATACAGGATGCCCGCGATGAGAAAGCCCAGCAGCAGATACGGGGCCATCTCGCAGACAACGTTCAGTAAAGACAGCAGGAATGATTTCATTATTGCAAAATTGTTGATAATTCCCTTAAAAATGAATAGTCTCTTCGTTGCAAAGGTACACTCATTCCATTTTCCGGGCAGTCCTCATTTATAGCGATTCATTCTGATAACTCGCGGTGAGGCTTCCGCCACCAGCACGGACGCGATCGCCCGCCTCCTGGACACTCTGGGGAAAATGCGCATTTACCTCAAGGACCCCGATGAAGAAATCATCGAATTTCCCGTCAATTCATCATAGAGAGCGGATGGTTTTAGCGACGTTGATCATGTGGTCGGCCATACGCTCCGCATTGGATGAAAGTTCCAGGTACTGAGCCCCCACCGATGGTGTGCAGATGCCCATTTCCATGCGCTTGATGTGGCCTTCCTCCATGGTTTTCGTGAAATCGTCAATCTGCTCCTCAATCTCGTTGGCTTTCTCCAGGGAAGCAAGGTCTTCGTTCTGATAGGCATCCATACAGAGTTTGTAGAGCCGATGGAGGAGTTCTTTGAGCTGGCTGATTTCATACCGGGCATCGTCGGAGAACCGCTGGCCGGAATCGGAAAGGGCAGTGGCATATTCCACGATATTCTCCGCATAATCACCGATTCTCTCCAAGTCCCTGATACTCCTGTAAGTGCCTGACAGATAAGACCGGTCTTTTTCTCCTAGACCGGTTTTTCCCATGAGGCGGACGACAAATCCGATGAGTTCGCGGTTGATGAAGTTCAACTCCTGTTCCGCTCGTTTAAAAAGAGGCAAGCGCGAAAAGTCCTGTTGTGTCGCCATTTCCAAGCTACGGTCCAGGTTCTGGAGGGCGATATCGCCCATCCGGAGAATTTCGCGCTTGACCTGGGAGACCGCGACGGGAGGCGTTCGCAGCATGTTCTCATCTACATAGCGAAGCGAAAATTCCGCATCGTGTGACACCGGCTTGTCCGGAATCATTCTTTTCACAAGAGAGACCAAGGCCCTGGTGAGAGGCAGCATGACTGCCACCGTAACCACGTTGAAGAAAGTATGGAACATGGCCAGTTGCGTCTGCGGGGCCGAGGGGAACATCTTTTCGAAAACGCCTCCGTATGAGATATCGAACCAGCCCAGGAACAAGGCTGCCAGTAAGAACAGTATCACGCCCGAGCAGTTGAACAGGAGATGGATCAGCGCTGTCCGCTTGGCATTGGTACCGCTGGTCACGCCGGCAATGACTGCCACCACGCAGGAACCGATGTTGGAACCCATGGTAAGGAAAATGCCCTGGTCAATGCCGATCAGTCCGCTCACGACCATTGCGAGGGCAATGGAGGTCATCACGGATGAACTCTGTATGATGGCCGTGAAAAGTGCGCCGAGTGCAACCAGTATCAAAGGATTTCGGATTCCGGCAAGGAATGTCTTGACACCATCCAGTGCTGCAAACGAATCCATGGAGCTGCTCATCAGTTCCAGACCGACGAACAGAAGGCCGAATCCGGCAAGAATACCTCCAAGTGTTTTTGCACTGTTTTTCTTCGCAAAAATACTCAGAAACGCCCCCAGTCCTGCAAAGGCGGAGAAGATGACGCTGGTCGAAACCGAATTGCCTCCGAACATGCCCAGCGCCACAATCTGGGCCGTGATGGTAGTACCGATATTGGCGCCATAGATGATGGTCGCTGCCTGTGCAAGGGATATGATTCCGGCATTGACAAAACCGATGGTCATAACCGTCGTAGCACCGGAACTCTGGATGGCCGCCGTTCCCAGCGCCCCTATTCCGACGCCAAGAAGTTTGTTGTCAGAGGCTTTGGAAAAAAGTTTTTTCAGTTTTTCTGAGCTCGCCGCCTCCAGGTTCGAACTCATCATCTGACATGCCACGAGGAATACGCCGATTCCTGCGAGCAGTGTCAGCAGAGATGTGATTATTGCTGTAATATCCATAATTTAGGTTTTGAAAGATGGGTTGGTGGTCTCTTAGGGGAAACCATCGCCTAAAGCCGGAGGCTGCAGGTCGTAAGCCACTGTCTTTCAAAACAAAAATGGACGGAATAATGGAAAGGCTGATAGGAATAATTCCTGAACGTCTCCGCAGAAACGCTGATGGAAAAAACGCGGGGCTGCTTTTGTGGAACCCGGGATGTGCGGATGACGGCTTCTTCTTCCACATCGTCCACCACTTCATAACAGACATCTTCCCCGGGAGAATAGTCTGCCACTGGCGTGCCTTCTGGAAGCATGGAAAGCAGGAGTGCAAGAAAAAGTGTCAGTATCTTCATTAATAGAAAGAGCCGCAAATTTTGTACCGGATCAACGCATCAGCCCCCGGAGGGATGAGCTCCGCCTGTTCATAGCCGTCTCTCCCCTCCGTTGCAAGTGGGAACCCGCAAAATAAGTCGACGATGGTCCTTGATCCTATCTTAGTTCCAGGCGAAGAACGCGGATGGGATGGCCTTTGCCCTGATACTGGGCTTCGTCAATGACAGTTTCACCGGTAGGGATGAAACCGCACTTTTCCATGACGCGACCGCTGGCAGGATTGTCCTCAAAGTGGCCGCTTATGGTCGGGATGGATGCCGATGGGGCCGGAAGTCCAGGAGGGCACCGATGTACCATCGGGCAAAAGCAGTTCGGCTTTTGAAAACATGACCTGACCGATCAAACGTCCCTCCTCTTCCATCACAAGATCCAGTTCCGGGATGAAAGCCGGATTGTCCCGGTAGCAGCGGAGCACATAATGCTCGGTACAACCCGGACGGTAAACATTCCAGAAAGCCTCTCTTACGAGGTCTTCAACTTCCTTATAATCTGATTGCCGCTCAACGCGGATGATAAGATCCTTATCCATTGCTTTTTGATTTGGCTAAAGCACAGGCCATGTTCATGCTCCGGCGCGGACCGCCATCAATGATCACTGTCCTCTTCACAACATCTTTTTCTGGCATATAGTTATCCAATTACTGCTTTCCGTGCAAATTATCCTAAGGTCAAGGAATACCTACTTGCTTCTCACGAAACGCCGGTAGTCAGACCCTCACGTGGTGCCTTTGTCGATCATGTCGATGGCATACGTGCTGCTATTCGCCGCTCAATCCATCATTCATTCATCTTATGGATTGTGCGTCCAGAAAAGGGGCGCTTCGATGGCAATCTTGGACGCTCGATCCACGAGACGGCGCATCCATGGACTGAGCGTCCAGCTAGACGGCGCACAGATTTAGGCATCGGCTCCAATGTGCCCTATTCCCTGTGGCTGGGCCATTCGGATGTGGCATAGGTGTCTATCAGATCGTAGTCCGGCATCAGCGTATCGCCTTCTCCGAAAATAAATTCGCTGATGGGGATCTTGTCTCCTTTATGCGCTTCATCGGATTTGCCAATATACACGCAACGGGCGTCCCAGTCGACCCAAACGAATGTCTCTTCGTCCAAAGAGTTGAACTCGGAGATGAATTGTTTCACCTTCTCAACAATGAGATTTGCGATTTCAATCCACAGTTTGTCCTGAGTATTCATAGGGCTAAGTCAGTAAAATACAAAATTACTATATTTGCAGAAATATGGTGTCGCAAACATCACATCCCCAGGGACACTGGAGTCCGGATGCGGATTTCTCATCCATTCCATTCTTCATCCGAAGGATGGACACTTCGGGGTACGTCAAGCCCGCTGAAGTTCCAGAGGCGCATCTTCCGCTCATTGGCTTCATCTATGTGATCATGGGAGAAGTTCTTGTAGAAGTTGAGGGTGTGCCCTTTCTCTGTCAGCCGGGACAAATGCTGCTCATACCTCAGCAAAGTCCTTTCGCCATCCACTTCTACCGGAACGCGGTCGGATACACAGGTGGATTTGCCCCGTCCATTCTGGCCGACACCAAGCCGCTTCGTTACCTTACGGAGCCGCTGCACCAAGGTTTCTGGTTCGACGAGGGTGTCTTTATGGGAGAGCTCTTCAACATGCTGGCGAACTCCTTTGAAAAAGGCGATCGGGTGTTTGTGGAAAAAGGACTGGATCTGTTGCTTTCCCGCATCAAGCCTATGCAGAAAGCCGCATTTCCAGCGGCCGTCAGCCGATTCCTGGAGTCACTGTTCAACCCCAAGCAGATGCCCGGATCCATCGCGTCCTATGCAGCTGCAATTGGAATCAGCGATAATTACCTGAGCCGTCTGGTAAAAAACGCCACAGGCCGCAGTGTTGGCGCCTGGATCGACATCGTACGGATCCAACGGGCAAAGCGCCTGCTCTCGGAAACGCGCCTTCCCATCATAGACATCGCCGCCGCTGTAGGCATGGATGATCAGTCCTATTTTTCGCGCCTATTCAAAAGGGAGACCTCCCTGACGCCGTCTTCTTTCCGAAAGAAGATGCAAGGATGATCCAAAGGCGTCCCCCCTCCTACTTCAGTCCGTCAACCCAGGCTTTGATTTCGGCTTTCGACGCACCATTGAGCGTCTTGCCGGATTTCCAGTCGATCTTCGGATACAGCGCCTTGAAGTCCTGGTTGGCCTTGTCGATGCTGCTGCCGCCGGAAGTGGCGAAGAAGATGACTGTCTTGCCCTCGAAACCGTAGGTTTCGATGAAGGTGTTGATGAGCGTGGGAGCTGTGTACCACCAGACGGGGAATCCGATGTAGATGACATCGAAACGGTCTGCATCCTTGAGGTCTTTCACGATGGCGGGGCGGGAATTCTTGTCCGCCATTTCCACGCTGCTGCGGGATTCCTTGTTACGCCAATCGAGATCGGCAGCGGTATATTTTACCGCCGGCTTGATTTCATAGAGCGTGGCACCCGTCACTTCAGCGAGGTCCTTTGCCACGGCCTCGGTCGTTCCCGTGGCGGAAAAATAGGCAACGAGGGTTTTCATTTCACTGTTGTTCTTGGTTTGTCCGCAGGCCGTCAGCATCAGGGCTGAGAGCATCAACACGGATAGAATCATTCTTTTCATTGTTATTGTGCTTTTTTGAGGAAATCCGCCATGACAAGCGGCATGGTGTCGATGAGTTTGAGGGAACGGACCATATCGGCGGTGCCGTCCTTGTATTTCCGGAAATGCGGCGTCTGGATGTGGGCCTCATAGGCCTGACGGTCGGCATATACTTCCAGGATGTAAACCTTGCAGGGATCCGTCTTGTCCTTCATGGAGAACAGGGCGACGACGCCGGGCTCCGTTGCCATGGACACGCGGCCAACCTCCGCGGCATATTCCAGGTAAGCCGCCAGTTTCTCCGGGACGATTTCAATCTCGGCAAGGCGGACCACCCTTTCTCCATACGCCCGCACGGGGATGTCGGCACCGAACAGCCTCCGCGCATTGTCCGACAAGACAGCCTGCGGATCCAGGCCCAATGCCGGAAGACGCTGCTGCAGGGAGGCTTTCGCCCCCACCAGCGCAGGTGCAGCCACATAAGGATAGTCGGAGCCATAAAGCAGATGGTCGGCTGTGGTGACGGTGAGCAGCGCACGGATCACATCGTCCGTAGCAGCGCCGGCCAGGTCGAAATAGAGACGGGAAACATTGGCGTCCACATCCACCGGCTGCATATATCCCTGCCCCACCATGACGGGCAGAAGTCCCTTGAAACGAGGAATAGCGTTTGGCAGGAAAGAACCGCAGTGCGGGACGACCACCTTAAGATCCGGATAGCGGACCAGGACGTTGTGGGCTATCATATTGAGAACGGCTCTCGTGGTCTCGGCCAAATACTCGTACGATGCCAGCGGAACATCGGCGATGAGCTGCGCATTCACAGCCGACGGCTTGTGCGGATGGGTGATGATGACTGCTTCGCGCTCATTCAGCAATTCCATCAGCGGATCCAGGGCCGGATCCCCCAGATACTGGCCGTAGCTGTTGGTTGCCAGCTTGACACCATCGGCTCCAAGCACGTCCAGTGCATAAACCGCTTCCTCGATGGCGCGTTCCACATCCGGCAGCGGCAGGGATGCACAGAAAAGGAAACGACCGGGATACAGCGCCTTGAGGGCAGCACACGCTTCGTTGTACTTGCGGCAGATTGCAGCCGATTCTGCGCCGTTGCCAAACCATGGCTGTGGCGCCGGCATTGTCAGGATCGAAGTCTCGATTCTAGCCTCGTCCATAAACGCGAGATGTGCTTCCACATTCCAGGATGGGATGGGAAAGCCTTCATCCATTTCGGCACCGTGTGCCTGGAGGAACTTCATATAGGAGGCAGTAATGGCATGGCTGTGGACATCGATCTGTGCCCACAACCCGCTTGCTGTCATTGATATAGCCATTAAAATAATAAAAACCTTTTTCATTGTCCGCTATTCTTTTCGGGAGGATCCTGCCGCCTTCCCGGCATCATCGGCGTGAACATCCGTACGGTCCGTCCGCCAAGGCCATATTTCTCGCGGAGAGCGGCCGCTTCCTGCATGACAGGAGAAGCGTGATAGCGGTTCAGGGCTTCCTGGTTCTCCCAGCTGTCGATGAGCAGCAGGCCTTCAGGGTCATCGGCCGGGAAGAAGTAATCATAGCCCAGGCAGCCTTCGATAGCCCTGATCCGGTCGGCAATGCCGCTGGATTCCATCTCTTCTACATATTTGCGGGCATTTCCGTCCTGCCCGGTATAACGGATGTTGATCGTCAACTGCTGCGCATGGCCCTGCAGGACAGCCAAGCCCAAAAGGGAGACGATGAAGCAAAGGATTCTCTTCGACTTCATATTACAGCTTGTCATAATCGTTGTCAGATACGCATTCCAGCCACTCGTTGGAGGCGCCTTCCTGCACGTCTTTGTGATAAGTCAGGTGCTGGAACCAGGAGTCTTTGGCAGCACCGTGCCAGTGCTTGACGCCTTCCGGAATTTCAATGATTACGCCTGGAAGAAGCGCGACGGCAGGCTTGCCCCATTCCTGGTACCAGCCGCGTCCGGCCACACAGACAAGCACCTGCACCTGCTTGTGATGGATATGCCAGTTGTTGCGGCAGCCGGGCTCGAAGGTTACGTTGGCGATGCCGCCGGCGAGAGGTGCAAGGTAACTGTTGCCCACGAAATACTGCATATAGGCTGTATTGGGCTCGCCTTTTGGCCAGACGTTGAAATCAACAGTCTGTACCGGCGTATGGCTCTCGCCAAATACAGAGGCAAGCGCTCCCCGGAGCCGCTCCGCGGCTTCCATGCCTGCAGTCGCTTCCAGAACGGAAGGGATGGATCTGAGTTCTGCTTCTTCGACACCCAGATTGAGGGCCCCGGCTACGTGGGCCTTGAGTTGGGGCTCACAACCGGGCAGGCACGCAATGGCGCTCACCGTCACGATTTCCCGGTCGGCATGGCTCAGGTTGTTCCGGGCGAAGATGTCGCCGAACAGATGGGCTTTCAAGTAATAGTCTGTCTGGGGCGCAAAGACATAATGGAAGGGGTGACCGGAAAGCCGGGTCTGGATCTCGGTACCCAGTTTCAGTGCATCATAGTCCGCCGGGAGCGGATCTGCTTCGCGGCCGGGTGTCGTATCCAGTCCTTTGGTTTCACGGTCTGCCAGCACGGCCTGGAGCGTACCCAAGGCATTGAGCGAACGCGGGAAGCCCGTATAGGCGTATAGTTGTGAAAGGGCTTCCTTGGCCTCATTGAGGGTGAGCCCGTTGTCAAAGCCTTCATGCAGGCACGCCGTCAGTGCCACCTGGTCACCTTTAGCCTCGCATGCTGCGATGGCTGAGAGGGCCTGCTGTCTGGGTGTAAGGGAAATGGCCATGATCGCCAGGATAAACAGATTCATATTACAGGGATAAAGTAACGGAAATATTTCCTTTTCCGGCTTGCAGGAAGGTCTTCAACTCATCAAGCGTTCCATATTGCATCTTTCCGATACGGGTATAACTCCAGGAGTTGCTGCCATAGAACAACACAATCTGGTTGCCGCTGTAGAGGATGACATCGCCGGGCTGGGTCGTCATTTGCGAATCGCTGGAAGGAAGCGTCCTTCCGAGTCCACCGACTTTCTCGAAACCGCCATAATCGTGGGCCTCAAAAGTGATGGAGGCCTCCCGGAGGGCCGCCACAAGGGCCCTGGTGGCCACATTATCTTCTATTTTCACCGGGAGGGATTTCCCGGAGACGGTAATCTTGATGGCTGCAGGCATCGTGACGGGCTCTTCTTCTGGCAAATCTGTTACAATCGGATCGGGAATCATCTCACAAGACAGCAAAGTTGGGAGCAATACCAGGGAGAGAATGTTGATGACGAACGTTCGGATCATGTCTTATTTCAGATTCTCTTCAAAAAAGGTTTTAATCCTGTCGTAGGGAATTACGCCGGCGACATCATCGTAGAGATCCACGTGGGAGGCACCGGGGATGATCATGAGTTCCTTGTTCGCGCCGGTCAAGAGGCCAAAGGCGTATTCACTGAAGTAGCGGCTGTGTGCCTTTTCGCCGTGGATGAGGAGCACGGGAGTCTCAATCTCTCCGGCCCAGGCCAGGAGGGGCTGGTTCAGGAAACTCTGGCAGCCGATGATGTTCCAGCCGTCGGTGGAGTTGCCGCTGCGCTCGTGATAGCCCCGAGGAGTCTTATAGTAAGCGTGATAGTCCTTGACAAACCAGGGGGCATCCTCAGGAAGGGGGTCGATGACACCGCCGGCACGTTCATAGGTACCTGCGGCATAGTCCTTCGTACGCTGGGCAGCCAAGGCCCGGCGCTTTTCCTGACGCTGTTCGGGCGTATCCTCGCTGGCGAAATAGCCTTCCACATTGACCTTGCTCATGTCATACATGGTGCTTGTCACGGTAGCCTTGATACGCGGATCAAGGGCCGCAGCATTGATGGCCATGCCGCCAAAACCGCAGATGCCTATGATGCCGATGCGTTCGGGATCAACCAGATCGCAGGTAGAAAGGAAGTCCACTGCCGCAAGGAAGTCCTCCGTATTAATGTCCGGGGAAGCCATCCTACGGGGCTCGCCACCGGATTCTCCGGTATAGGACGGGTCAAAGGCAATGGTCAGGAATCCGCGCTCAGCCATGTGCTGGGCGTAGAGTCCGCTCGACTGCTCCTTCACGGCGCCGAAAGGACCGCTTACCGCAATGGCGGCAAGCTTGCCTTCCACATTTTTGGGAACATACATATCGGCCGCCAGTTCGATGCCATAGCGGTTGTGGAAGGTGACCTTGCTGTGGTTCACCTTTTCGGATTGGGGAAAGGTCTTGTCCCATTCCCGGGTAAGCGTCAGTTTGTTCATATTCTTGTCAGTATTCGATTGGCAGGCAAGCAGCATCAGGGATGCGGCGCAGACTGTAAGGATAGATTTGAGTGTCATATCGTTGAAGTTGATGATGCAAAGGTAGGCGGTCTTCCGGAGTTTCTTATACCGATTTTTGTCCAAATTCTACCAATTTCGCAGAACTTTATATATTTTTGAGAAATTATATACCTTTTCAAGCGTAATGAAGAACATTCTGCACGTATCTACCCCCAATGTATACGCCCGTTTCGTGGGCGCACGGGAATTGCATCCCCTGGTGAGCATCATCCACTACGACGAGGTGTCGCCCATCCACTCCAGCCTGAATCATTATGGCGTCTATGGTCTCTTCATCCAGAAGAATTTCCCCAAAAATCTCACCTATGGCATGAAGATGTTCGACGCCGCCGATGGATCCATCATTGCCGTGGAGCCTGGCCAGATAGGCGGCAAGGAGGACGATGGCGAGGATATTTATATCAGGGGATGGGCATTGCTGTTCTCTCCGGAGCTCCTCCGGGGTACTGACCTGGAGGCAAGGATGAAAGACTATCACTTCTTTTCCTATTTCGCCGTCGAGACTTTGAAAATGGAGCCTTCGGAATGGAGCCGTATCACACAACTGCTCGTACAACTCAGGCACGAACTGCAGGAGAACGAAGACACACCTGCACTACGGAACGTTATCCTCGGATACATACGCCTTATCCTGGAATACTGCCAGCGAATCTATCTGCGCCAGCTCTCAAAGGAAGACAAAACCTCATCGGATATTCTCAAACGCTTCCATAGCCTTCTCAGACAATACTATCTGGACGGTCGGCAGATGGACCTCGGCGTCCCCTCCGTCCAGTATTGCGCGGAACAGTTGGCCTATTCGCCCCGCTATCTGGGCGATGTGATCCACAAATCCACAGGCGGCACGGCCATCGGCTACATCCACGTTTTTGTGATTGAACAGGGGAAGAATCTCCTGATGAACGGTCATAACATAGGCGAAACCGCACACCTCCTGGGCTTCGAGTTCCCGCACCATTTCACCCGTCTCTTCAAGAAAGTAACGGGGGTTACGCCGACCGAGTTCCTGGGAAAAACGACTTCGAATTAAACCTTACCTGCTTTCTGCAGTGCATCGCAGGTTTCTGAAAGCCATGCTTCGTAGTGGTCGTAAGGTGTCTGGATCCACCTGTCCAGAAGCTTGTTCAACGAAGCGATATCCTCTTTGATACGGGTGCACCTGTACTGTTCCGGGTCGCGGTTGACCATCACGACATGATTGTTATCTTCCTTGAAGTCAACCCGGTAAATACAATGGCCCGTCCAACTGCGGTGCGCCCAAAGCGTGGATCCCTCCATATACCAGAACCATTTGTCCTCCATAGCCTGTGGAATATGGCCGCAATGGAGCGCATCCATTTCCGCTTCGCTGAAAGTCCTCTTCAGCACGAAAGACTCATGCTGTTCCGGCATGGGCTCCGTTTTCCAGTCATCGCGACGGGCAACGCGTGCTTTGTCATTCCGATCTTCCGCCATATATTATCTCAAAAAGCGTTATGCAACGCTAAGTTACAAAAGTTCGAAAAATAATTCCGACCTTTACAAGAGAAAAAATCCGGGAATAAGTCAATAATGCATTGTTATATGAAAAGGTTTTTATTCTTCACCTACTTTCTTTTTGCCATCATCCTGCTGCCTTCCTGCACGGACGGCAATGCCTGGGTAAAAGTAAAGGGAAACAAATTCATCAGCCCCGAAGGGAATGAAATGGTGTTCCGCGGACTCTGCTTTTCGGATCCGGTGAAACTGATCCGTGACGGCCAGTGGAATGAACGCTACTTTGCCGCTGCGGCCGACTGGGGAGCCAACGTGGTGCGCTTTGCCGTGCATCCGGCAAACCTGAATTCGATGGGTTGGGAGGAAACCTTCGCCGCGATGGACCAGGGTATTGCCTGGGCCAAGCAGCTCGGAATGTATGTCATCATGGACTGGCATTCCATCGGCAACCTCAAGGAAGAACGTTACACCTCCCCTATGTACAACACAACCCAGGAAGAGACTTTCCGGTTCTGGCGTACCGTTGCCCAGCGTTATAAGGACGAGCCCACCGTTGCGCTCTATGAGCTGTTCAATGAACCCACTGTAACTGCCGAAGGCGTCGGTTCCTGCACTTGGGGCGAATGGAAGCAAATGCAGGAGCAAATGATCGACACCATCCGCACCTACAATCCACACGCCATCTGCCTTTGCGCCGGCTTCAACTGGGCATACGACCTTACCCCTGTGGCTGCGGATCCCATTGCACGGCCCAATGTAGCCTATGTGTCACACCCCTACCCGATGAAACGTTCCGAGCCCTGGGAAGAGCAATGGGAGCAGGATTTCGGCTTTGTGGCAGACACCTATCCCGTCATCTGCACGGAGATCGGATTCTGTCTGGAAAATGAACCGGGTGCACATATTCCGGTGATGTCGACCGATGTCTACGGCGAGCACATCACCCGCTACTTCGAACAGAAGGGGATCTCCTTCACGGTCTGGTGTTTCGACACCAACTGGGCTCCGATGCTCATCAGCGACTGGGACTTCACCCCCACCACACAGGGGCGGTTCTTCAAGTCTTATCTCCAGGGGAAAGCAGATTAATTATGCAAAGATAATCCTAATTTGCATCCTTTTCGGCCTAAAAAAATCCAATTCTTTTTATGACCTTTGCATCTGATTATTCAAAGGCATCATAATGAATCTTAGCGGAATTATCGTGGGAGCGGCTGTGTTTCTGAGCATTGGCATCTGCCATCCCGCTGTTATCAAACTGGAGTATCACTTGGGAAAGAGCATTTGGTGGATCTGGCTTGTCGTCGGTCTGGCCTTTTGTGCCCTATCCTTATTTCTCCAAAACGACATCCTTTCCACCATTGCTGGGGGTTTCGCTTTTTCTTGTCTCTGGGCGATCCACGAAATGTTCCTTCAGGAAAAACGGGTCCTTCGCGGGTGGTTCCCGGAGAACCCCAGACGGCATGCCTATTACGAGGCCCGTCGCAAAGAAATGCAAGGCAGACTATGAGACGGATTGTCTGGTTGTCCTTCTGCCTACTGCTCGCGCTGACG
This sequence comes from Bacteroidales bacterium UBA3290, assembly GCA_002361615.1. Taxonomy (GTDB): domain Bacteria; phylum Bacteroidota; class Bacteroidia; order Bacteroidales; family UBA932; genus Cacconaster. Next base: position 238,304 of record DETK01000033.1, on the reverse strand, counting down.
GTTTCCGCGCAGGATAAGAAGTTGCTGCACGGCTTTGACGGAGGAATGATGGTTCACACCGGCTATCTGTCCGGCACGCTCGATGCCATCGGCTATCAAGCCAAAGGTGCTCCGATGGGAATCGGTGGTGTCATCCGGCTTCACCTCGGCGACCATTTCCGTATCGGAAGCGAAGGCTATGTATCCACGCTCAGCCAACGAGGCAACGGAAGCTATCTCAAATACGGCTGGGGTGGTATCCTCGCTGATGTCTATACCGTTACAGGGCGTTTTCAACCCTATGCAGGCATAACGCTCGGCGGCGGGGCAATGACCACGCTACTGATGTTCGAGGAGCCTCACACCGCTTGGGCTCCTATCGACGGGACACGTTTTCACAAACAGGGATTCATGGCGGTCGACCCCTTTGTCGGTTGCGACCTGATCGTTTCCGGCCCCATGCATCTGACGCTCAAAGTGGATTATCTCTGTGCGCTGAGCAGTTCAAAACTGCTTCCGAACGGTCCCAGGGTTTATTTCGGCTTCCTGTTCTATCATTGAATACACCAGGCATTTTTCCTGCCTCAATTATGTATTGTCGCTTGAAATGCCTATTTTTGAAAAGTTATGGGAAAAACGACTACTAAGCCGTGGAAGATGAAAAAAGGCTTTCTCATAGGCGGGGGTATTCTTCTGGCAGGGATCCTGCTCCAGATAACGGTCGGCCCCGTCCGGTGGGAACGATTGGCCTTCCCGGTCAACCTGATCCTGCTTATCGGCTTTCTGGCTGTGATGGCGTTCATGTATGCTTTCAGACAGAAGGTGCGTTTTTTCGAATGGGCCATGCAGCTGGAGGCGGCCGTTCCCGCTCTCTGCTACTCACTTGTCCTGACGATCCTGCTGGGGCTTGTAGCGCAGCAGGAAGACGGCGGCGGGGTACCCTGGTTGTCCCAGATGCTGGATTTCTGGCCCTTCGTCCTGTCTTATGCCTGGATGATGGTGATCCTGGGACTGGCTGCGCTTCATCGTCTCGTGCACTTCAGGATTAAGGAGATTCCATTCCTGCTCAACCATCTGGGCTTGTTCCTGGCGCTGGTCTGCGGGGCGCTGGGCGCTCCTGACACGCAGCGTCTCCACATGACCACACGAGAAGGAGAAACCCAGCAGCAAGCTGAGGATGAGACAGGTATGCTTCACGAGCCCGGTCTGGCCATCGAACTCCACGACTTCATCATGGAGGAATATCCCATGCAGCCCGGACAGCGGAGGGCTATGCCCAAGCGTTTTGCCTCGGAAGTCACGGTCTATTCCAGGCACGGACATAAACAGGATGCCGTTATCGAGGTCAACAAGCCGCTCAAGGTGGACGGCTGGAAAATCTATCAGTACGATTACGACGAACAGTCGGGCACGGAAAGTACGGTCAGTATCTTCGAACTGGTCCGCGATCCATGGCAGCCTTTCGTTTTCACGGGAATCCTCATGATGCTGGCCGGAGCCCTCTCGCTGTTCTTCTTTATGGCCCCGCGTCCCGGGAAAAAGGAGGAAAGATTATGAGTTGGGATCTGTTTATCTGGTTTGCCCTTTCAGCAGCCGTGTGCTGGATCATCGGCGCCGTCTTCGCCTGGAAAGACAGGCACTGGCTGGTAACCGGCTTCACCGTACTGGGCCTTCTGGTGTATGCAGCCTTCATCGTCGGAATGTGGCTGTCGCTGGAACGTCCGCCGCTGCGTACGCAGGGCGAAACCCGGCTTTGGTATTCTTTCTTCCTGCCGCTGGTAGGTATCGTGGTCTACGGCCGCTGGCGCTACAAATGGATCCTGAGTTTCACCACAGTCCTCGCCCTGGTGTTCATCTGTGTCAATCTCTTCAAGCCGGAGATCCACAACAAGACGCTGATGCCCGCACTGATGAGTCCCTGGTTCGCACCGCACGTGATCGTGTATATGCTCTCGTATGCCATTCTGGGAGCCGCCACCGTGATGGCCATTTACCTGCTCTTCTTCCACCGGAGCAAGACGACCGACGCTGAGATGGCGATGACAGACAACCTGGTGTATGTGGGCCTAAGTTTCCTGACCTTCGGCATGCTGTTCGGCTCGCTCTGGGCCAAGGAAGTATGGGGAACCTACTGGGGCTGGGATCCGAAAGAGACCTGGGCTGCCATCACCTGGCTGTGCTATGTACTATACATCCTTTTCCGGAAAGCTCGACCCCGGGAATACCGCACGGCGCTGTGGTTGCTGATTATCGCTTACCTCTGTCTCCAGATGTGCTGGTGGGGCATCAACTATCTCCAGTCTGCCCGCGCGACAAGCGTACACGTCTATTGATCCGTTTTTCAGCCCAGAACGACGTCGAGCACCATCATCAGGACAAAGCCAAGTGCAAAGCCGATGGTGCCGATGTTGGAGTGTTTTTCCTGGGAGTATTCGGGGACTAATTCTTCGACGACCACGTAGAGCATGGCACCTGCTGCAAAAGCCAGCATGTACGGCATGATTCCGAGGATGGAGGTGGCCAGCAACAGCACAAGCGCACCGCCGATCGGTTCTACGATGCCGCTGAGCGCGCCGATGCCGAAAGCCTTCAGGCGTGAATTGCCCTCCGCCCGCAGCGGCATGGAGATGATGGCTCCTTCCGGCACGTTCTGGATAGCGATACCCAGTGACAGGGCCAAGGCACCCGCCATATTGAAATCGGCCGTCAGAGCCCCGGCGAGCGCCACGCCCACGGCCATTCCTTCCGGAAAATTGTGGATGGTAACCGCCAAAGCCAGTTTGGTCGTGCGGGACAAACGGCTTTTGGGGCCCTCAGGACCACCGGCAGGATGGATATGCGGCGTAATGTAATCGATCAGCAAAAGGAAGGCAAACCCTGCGAGCAAGCCGATGGCCGGCGGAACAACGGCCGAAGCCCCGTTCCCCATCTCGATGGACGGGATGATCAGTGACCAGACAGATGCCGCTACCATGACACCGGATGCGAATCCCAGCAGGACTTTCTGTACCACCGACGGCATGTCGTGTTTCATAAAAAAAACGAAAGCCGATCCCAGGGCCGTTCCCAGGAAAGGAATCAACAAGGTTGCAATAACAGGGCTCATTCTCTTGAGTTCATCCAGCGCAAAGTTCGGAAAATCCCGGCAAAATGGAAATCCTTATTTCTAGCGATAAGCGAAACGGATTTGGTACTCCTGCGAATTCTCTGTAACTTCACTCGCCAGAACCAGGAACCCCCATCCCATGAAAAAGTTCGTTTTCGCACTCGCAGTCCTGACCGTGATTGCTTCCTGCGGTCGCAAACCTTCGACCTCGGTTACTGTCGGAAATCCCTACCTGCCCCTATGGGAGCATATTCCTGACGGAGAACCCTATGTATTTGAAGATCCGGACCATCCCGGGAAGCAGCGCGTCTATATCTACGGATCACACGATATCGAGCGCACCATGTATTGCGGTAGGGACCAGGTGGTTTGGTCGGCCCCCGTCGACAATCTGCAGGACTGGCGCTATGACGGCGTCATCTTCCGTATCGACAAGAACCGTGACGGAAAGCCGCTCAACGAAGAAGGCCTCTTTGACGTCCTGTATGCCCCTGACGTATGTCTGGTCGTAGATCCCGATGGGACGAAGACCTATTACCTTTATCCCAACGATATGGGGTGGAAACGCAATTCGCTGGTAGCCAAGAGCTCACGTCCCGATGGTCCGTTCGAGGCATGCAACTGGAGCAAGGATAATCCCAATGAAACCGAAGGCATCATGGGTTTCGACCCCGGCGTGCTGGTCGACGACGACGGCCGGGTTTACGGTTACTGGGGCTTCTCGCAGTCGTTCGGAGCCGAACTGGATCCCGCCACGATGGCCACCTTGAAGCCCGGAACCGAAGTGATGGTGGACATGGTGTCCCATCTCCATCAGGACGGTATCTTCCGCTTCTTCGAAGCCTCTTCCATCCGGAAGATCGAAGACAAATACGTATTCATCTTCAGCCGCTGGACGGCCAACGGAGAGTTCGGACTACCCGATACCAATTACACCCTTGCCTACGCATACAGCGACAATCCGCTCGGGCCTTGGACTTTCGGCGGCACATTGATCGATGCGCGCGGCCGTGAAACCGGCGAAAACGGAGAAACCATCGTCAGTGCCACCCCGACGGGCAACACCCACGGCAGCATCTGCCAGATCGGAGGACAGTGGTATGTGTTCTACCACCGCCAGACAGGCCGCAATGAATTTGCCCGCCAGGCCATGGTATCCCCTATCACCGTAGATGTGGAGGAAGGCCCGGGAGGCAAAGTAGTCATCAGCGAGGGCGAATACACATCGGAAGGGTTTGCGCTGGAAGGCCTGAATCCCCTGGAGCGGCACCCTGCTGCCATCGCCTGCTGGTACACGGGACCGAAACCTTGGCGCCAGCATGGCGACGACATGTTCTCCGGTTCCTACATCGAACCGGGTTACGGCACGGAAGACAGGTTTGATGCGCCCTGGGACCTGCGGAACAACATGAACCGCGTAGTGAACAATACCGACGGCTCCATCGTCGGCTATAAGTACTTCAATTTCAGCAAAACCCACGGCATGAAAAAACTGCAGCTCCGGCTGCAGCTCGTCCCGGAAGGCATCGACGGCACCGTCACCGTATGGGCCGACCGTCCCTGGGCTTCCCAGGGCGGAATCCCCGTGTGCTCCTTCAACTTGTTCGCCGATATGCCACAGGAGTCAACCGAAGTCCGCATCGACGTTCCCGCCATCACCCGGATGCAAGGAAAACACGCCCTCTACCTTACCTTCTCATCCGAAGAAAAGGGCAAATCCCTGTGCGCGCTGGAATCCCTGGTATTCTCGAAGTGATTCAGCGCAGGCTCCGGATGCACCAGGAGAATGCCCGGGCAAGCCGTCCCTCGTTGTCGGTAAAATGGTTCCCCGCTTCCCAGACCAGGGTGCAGGAATCCGGGCCTAACTGTCGCTGCAACAGTCCATACTGCGCGCGAAGGTTGTCCCCCACCCGTGCGATAGCCTGATTCCGTACATGCTCCTCCCGATCGCCCAGGCTCAAATAGATCCTGTCGGCCATCGGGGCGTGCTTTTCTGCATACGGAATCCAGTCCTTGATCCAGACGGAAGGAGAAGCTGCCGCTATGGCGCGGAAGCAGTCCGTCTGCATCGATGCCCACAGGGCAAACAGACCGCCCAGAGAGTACCCGCCCAGGATCATCGGAAGTCTGCCATAACGATCCTGCAACGCGGGAACCAAAGAAAGAAGGACGTACGAGAGCGTATCCTGCGCTCGTTTTCCCGCTTCTTCCTCCCGGGAGATATTCCGGTCCGGCCATGGCATCAGGTCGAGAATCCAGTCTTCCAGCTCGAAAGCGGCCAATACGAAAGGAATCGGAGAGCGGGCTGTGATTCCAGCCGCCTCCGATTCCAGCGTAGCGTTCTCATGGCGTGCAGACGGCTGGATGAGGATACAACGGGGTTCCTCCGATCCGAACAGCCGGCACGCGTGAGAAGAATGATCAGATGTCGGCACGGGCCATGGCATCCTTGTAGTACCTCTGGTTGACGAACACGTCCTGCTTGTACGGATTGATGTGACGCTTCTTCGACACGCAGATGATGTAGACCAGTGCGATGACGTTCGTGATCAGGGCCAGGGCGCTGATAAAGAGCATCGCATTGGGATTGGCCGCAACCGAGTCGACCGTCGTGCCGACAGCCGCCGCTTCACCGCCGGCGACCTCGTAGATCTGCTTGATGGTCTCCACGCCCTGCGGATACTGGATCGGCAGGACTGCCCAGCTGAACCACTGCTGGCCGTTCTTGAAGGTCTCCTGGAAGAGCGGGAGCACCTGGGCGAACATACACCAGATAGCCAGGGTATTGGCGCGGTTCTGGATCCAACCGCCACGGTTCCAGAGCAGTGCGGCGATCGTCGGAGCCAGCAGCAGCGCGATACCGCAGTACCACGAGTGCGTAGGCAGGCAGTTGTACGTATAAGCGAAGTTCCAGATATCGTAGATGACGATATAGACCCAGGTCATATCGGGCCACAGCATATCCTGCTTGTTCTTGGAAGAATAGACCGACCACCAGGCAGTCATACAGAAGATATTGAGGATACCGGCTACACCGTTCATTACGTTGTGCCAGCCGCCATAGAGCCACACACCTTCACTGGAGAGCCACCATTTGTTCCAGCCGTTGATAGCGGATTCGAAATCGGAAGCCACGGCGATCAGGATGTTGATGGCCACGATGATGAACGGGAAAGGCTTGAACCAGTGCTTGGC
>DETK01000033.1:146450-231981 GCA_002361615.1 Bacteroidales bacterium UBA3290 | reverse complement strand
CCCATTTGTACTTGATCATCATGAAGCCGATACAGCCCGTGAGCGCCGCATACAGTTTGGCATAGTGGAACCAGCCGTTCATGTAAAGATGCGTCTGGTTGTTCAGGGCCCAGCTGGCTCCGGTGCGGGCACCGATGGCGATCGCCACGAAATAGATGGTCAGCAGGACGGGAATCACGAAGAACATGATCGCTCCGCCAGCCTTGGTGCGGCGGGCAAACTCATTGAGGAGGATCAGACCCAGCAGGACAACGAGAAGCATCCCCCACTGAGCCAGGGCATTCGCCCCATAAACTTGGAAAAACATAGTGTTAGGATATTTGGGTAATTGTTATTGCGCATTGAGGGCAGCTCTCTGGCGGCGCTCCTTGACAAGGGCCCACACAGCCCACACAGCCGTCAGGATCACAGACATCGGAACGCCGACGGTCAGCAGTTCCCGGAGGCTGAACGAGAAGAGTTCACCGTGGATGGCATGGTCTACAAGCAGGACAACGGTACCGCCCCACAACATCTTTTCAAGGGCGGGAAGATTGCGTTTCAAGACGGAGGCACCGGGACCCGAAATGGATTTTTCTTGGTGCCTGCGGCAGGCGCTCGTAACGATTGCCTGCGTCATAGGTACTAAAAAACAGGACATTGCAGAATTTATCTAATTATTATCTTTAACTTCTATCTCTTTGATTTCGACTTCTCTTCCTCTCAGCAGCCAGGTATTGCCGCCTTGGCAGTAAGGACAGGTTTTTCCATAGCGGACCGTCTCGTACTCCTTCTGACAATCCCCGCAGAGGGTAACGGCAGGAATGATATGGATTTTCAACTCGCTTCCCCGGAGCAGGTCTTCCTTGTCAGCCGCCCAGCGCCAACAGTCGGTCAGATAGGCGGGGACGATCGTGGATACTTCCCCGATGTCCATCACCACGCCGGAAACATGCTCCACGTGGTGCTCGGCCGCCGCCTCTTTGACGTCACGGATGATGTAGAAGACGATTCCCAGTTCGTGCATGACCCGAGATTGCTTATTTCTTCTTGAACAGAATCTTGCCGGTACGCTTGACCATATAGGGCAGGATGCCGCTGAGTTTGTCTTCGGCCGTGACCATGTGGCTGGCCTCGGGATGCTCGCGGTGCAGATGGATGGCGTCGAAACCGCACTTGGTCGTACAGACGCCGCAGCCGATGCAACGGTTTTCATCGACCACGGAAGCGCCGCAGGAAAGGCAGCGGGCCGTTTCCTTGCGCACCTGATCCTCCGTCAGCGTGAGAGTGTATTCCCGGAACGGGCCGTTTGCCTCGTCGTGATCTTCTATCTGACGGGCTCCATTGTCGTAGGACTCGACCAGGATGTCGCCCTTGTCGAGTTCGATGAAGTCGCGCCGGTTGCGGCCGATGGTCATATGGCCGTGCTGTACGAAGCGGTGCAGCGATTCGGCGGCCTCCTTGCCGGCGGCGATGGCATCGATGGCGAATTTGGGTCCGGTGAACACGTCGCCGCCCACGAAGATGTCCGGCTCTGCCGTCTGGTACGTAAGTTTGTCGGCCACGGGATAGACGCCACGGAAGAATTCGACCTTCGTATCCTTCAGCAGATCCTTCAGCAGGACTGTCTGGCCGATGGCGAAGACAACCAGGTCGGCATCAAGCGTAATCAGCTGGCTTTCATCGTATTTTGGAGCAAAACGCTTGTTCTCGTCGAAGACGGAAGTGCATTTCTTGAAAACGATGCCTGTCACTTTATCTTCACCGAGGACTTCCTTCGGGCCCCAGCCGGGGTTGATCACCACGCCATCCGCACGCGCCTCGCGGCGCTCTTCCAGCGACGCGGGCATGATGTCTTCCGTTTCCAATGAGAGCATGGTAACCGAAGAGGCGCCGCTGCGCTTCGCTACGCGGGCAGCGTCGATGGCCACGTTACCGCCACCGACGACGACCACCTTGCCGGAGACCTTCACTTTGCCTGTATTGGCTTCACGCAGGAAGTCGATGGCCGTCGTGGTTCCGGGGAGCGTCTCGCCGGAGATACCGGGCAGACGTCCTCCCTGGCAACCGATAGCCACATAGAAACCCTTGTAGCCTTGCTCCCGCAGCGAGGCAATCGTCACGTCCTTCCCTACCTCGACACCCGTACGGATGTCCACACCGATCTCTTTCATGATGTCGATTTCAGCGGCGATCACGTCTTTCTCCAGTTTATAGGAAGGGATACCGTAGCGGAGCATGCCGCCCGGTTCCTCATTCTTCTCGAACACAGTGGGCTTGTAGCCCATAGTTGCCAGATAGTAGGCACAACTCAGACCGGCAGGACCGCCGCCGATGATGGCGATCTTCTCCTCCCAGTGGTCCTTGACATTGGAGCAGATGTTCACTTCCGGGATAAAGCGCGTCTCAGCCTTCAGATCCTGCTCAGCGATAAATTTCTTAACCGCATCGATAGCGATCGGCTGGTCGATGGTTCCGCGGGTACAGGCGTCTTCGCAGCGCCGGTTGCAGATGCGGCCGCAGACGGCCGGGAACGGATTCTCGCGCTTGATCAGTTCGAGGGCTTCCCGGTACTTGCCTTCAGCCGCTTTCTTCAGATAGCCCTGAACGGCAATGTGGGCCGGGCAGGCGGTCTTGCAGGGAGCCGTTCCGGTCGGGTAGCAATTGATGCGGTTCCGGTCGCGGTAGTCCTCATTCCATTTATGCGGCCCCCACTTCACGGAATCAGGCAGCTCCTGCTTGGGATAGGTCTGGGCTCCGTGCTTGGTGCAGAGCTTCTGGCCGAGTTTGACGGCACCGGCCGGGCAGTACTCCACGCAGCGGCCGCAGGCCACACATTTGTCGGATTCTACGCGCGCGACATAGGCGCTGCGCGACATGTTCGGGGTATTGAAGAGCTGCGAGGTGCGGAGTGCATTGCAGATCTTGACGTTGCAGTTGCAGATGGCGAAGATCTTGCCTTCACCGTCGATGTTGGTGATCTGGTGGACGAAGCCGTGGTCCTCGGCCTTTTTGAGGATAGCCATGCATTCATCGTAGGTGATGTAATGACCACGGCCCGTTTCGGCCAGGTATTCGGCCATGTCGCCGACGCCGATGCACCAGTCGTGATAGTCGTCGGCACAGCCTTCATCCAGCTGCTTGCGGCCGATACGGCAGGAGCAGATACCTACTGCCAGATGCCCCTCATACCGTTTGAGCCAATAGGAGATGTGCTCGATGTCGATGGACTGGTTCTCCATGGAGATGGCTTTCTCGACCGGGATGACGTGCATACCGATTCCGGAGCCGCCCATCGGGACGCTGGGCGTAATCTTTTCCAAGGGAAGGAAAGTCATCCGTTCGAAGAACATGCCCAGTTCCGGATGCTTTTTCATGAGCTCCTCGTTCATGTTGGTGTATTCGGCACTGCCCGGAACGAACATGGGCACCCAGTACACGCGGTCCTTCCTTTCGTAGGTCGTGCCGGGAACCGGCCCGTCTTTGGTGTATTTGTCGCCATAATCGTATTCCATGATACCCAGGCGGGCCATCAGGTCCAGCAGGTCGTCGAAGCCTTGTTCCGTGGAGGCGTAGTGCTTCTTGCGGTTCATTTCATGGAGTTGCTCGTTCGTCCAGTGCTTGCGCACCTTGAAAGGACTGCCGGGCAGCATGTCGAGCATCAGGTCGAGCGCGGCTTCCCGGGTGATGGGATCCATCTCGTCTTCGAAGATGCAGGCAAGGCCCCAGTACTCGGGCGCATCGGTCGTCATCTTGATTTTACCGGGAATGCGGTCGGTGACATGCCGGACCAGCTTGATGAGCTTGGGATTCGGATTCTTGTCGCCCTTGTGTTTGGGGACAAACTTGGTGGACATCTCAGGCATACGTTATCGTGTATTTATTGGTTTTTCCAGTTCCTGACTTCGGCAAGCAGCCAATCGGCAAAGGCTTCCACGCCTTCGCCCGTCTTCGCGCTGATCGGGATGACCTTCGCCATGGGGTTGCGCATACGGATATATTCCTTGCATTTATCCAGATCGAAATCGAAGTACGGCATGACATCCGTCTTGTTGATCACCACCAGGTCGCAGACCGAGAACATCAAGGGATATTTCAGCGGCTTGTCGTCTCCTTCGGGAACGGAGAGAATCATCGCGTTGCGGCAGCTGCCCGTGTCGAACTCGGCGGGGCAGACCAGGTTGCCGACATTTTCCAGGATGACCAGGTCGATTCCTTCCAGATCGACATTGTCCAGTCCCTGGCGGGTCATCTCCGCATCGAGATGGCACATGCCGCCCGTGTGCAGCTGGATGGATGGGATGCCGGTGGCTTCCTGGATCTTGACGGCATCTACATCGCTGTCGATATCGGCTTCCATCACGGCAATGTGCAGTTTGTCTTTCAGCAGGTTCAGGGTCCTGATCAGGGTCGTCGTCTTGCCGCTGCCCGGCGCGGACATCAGGTTGAGGAGGTAGACTCCCTTGGCTTTCAGTTCTTTCCGAAGTGCGTCGGCATCCTGCTGGTTGTCGGCAAAAATGCTCTTCTTGATCTCGATGATTTTGACCTCGTCCATGGAGAATCGATAAAATGCTAAGAATTGAAGGTTTTATCTCTACAAAGATAATGAATTTTGTAAATTTGTAGTCTATACATACGAATATGACTACAAAAGATTTCGATGTCATCATACTGGGCGGAGGCATCACCGGTGCGGGGACGCAGCGGGACTGCGCCATGCGCGGTCTGAGGACGCTGCTGATCGAGCGTTCCGACATCGCCACCGGAGCCACCGGCCGCAATCACGGCCTGCTCCACTCCGGCGCCCGCTATGCCGTCAACGATGCGGAATCGGCCGAGGAGTGCATCCGCGAGAACATGATCCTCCGCAAAATCGCTTCCCACTGCATCGACGAGACCGACGGCCTTTTCATCACCCTGCCGGAAGATGACCTGGCCTATCAGCAGACCTTCGTGGAAGCCTGCCGCAAGGCGGGTATCAACGCGGAAATCATCGATCCGAAACTGGCCGTTCGCCTCGATCCGGCCGTGAATCCTGCCCTGACAGGAGCGGTACGGGTACCCGACGGCAGCGTGGACCCTTTCCGGCTTTGCGCAGCCAACATGCTGGACGCCAAGCTCCACGACGGTCAGGTGCGGCTTCACACCGAGGTCACCGGATTCATCCGGGAAGGCGACACCATCCTGGGGGTGCGCACACGCAACCTTCAGACCGGTGAAACGGAGGAATTCCGTGCACCCGTAACCGTGAATGCCTGCGGGATCTGGGGGCACCACATCGCTTCGCTGGCCGGCGTCAACATCGGCATGTATCCCGCCAAGGGTGCCCTGCTGGTATTCTCGCACAGGGTAAACCAGATGGTCATCAACCGGTGCCGGAAACCGTCGAACGCCGATATCCTGGTGCCGGGCGATACGGTCTGCATCATCGGCACGACCTCTACGCACATTCCTTTCGAAGAATGCGACAATGTGGCTGTGACGCCCGATGAAGTCAACCTGCTGATCACCGAGGGCTCCAAACTGGCCCCTTCCCTCTCCTCCACCCGTATCTTGCGCGCTTACGCGGGTGTGCGTCCTCTCGTGAGCGCTGACGACGACCCCACGGGCCGCAACATCTCCCGCGGCATCGTCTGCCTCGACCACGAAAAACGCGACGGCCTCAAAGGCTTCATCACCATTACCGGCGGCAAGCTGATGACCTACCGCCTGATGGCCGAGATGGCCACCGATGTGGTCTGTCGAAAACTGAACGTCAACAAGACCTGCGAAACGGCTCACAAGCCGCTTCCCGGCTCCGAGGAACGCTCGTATGAGCAAGTGGCACGGAGAATCTGGGAAACGCCTTCCATGGCCCAGAAAGCCGCTGCCTCCCGCATGGGTACCAGTGTCTCACGCATCGGCAAACTCGACCGGTATGACAATGCCCTCGTCTGCGAATGCGAAGAAGTTTCGGTCGGTGAAGTCAACGATGCCATCGAGCGGATGGAAGTATCCTCGCTCACCGACCTGCGCCGCCGTACCCGCATCGGCATGGGTACCTGCCAGGGCGAATTCTGCGCCTGTCGGGCAGCCGGCTTGCTGGCCAAGGCCCGGAACTGCGTGGAAAAAGAACGGTCCGACCTGGCCGATTTCCTGCAGGAACGCTGGAAAGGCAATTTCCCCATCGGCTGGGGCGACACCCTGCGGGAAGCCGAATACACACAGTGGATCTATAAACACGTACTGGGACTATGAGATTCGATACCGTGATCATCGGCGGCGGCCTGGCCGGACTGGTTTCCGGAATCAGCCTGCAGCAGGCCGGACAGCAGACCGCCATCATCAGCACCGGGCAGAACGCCCTCCACTTTTTTTCCGGCTCCTTCGAATCCATGCAGGAGGTCCCCAAACGGACGCTCGACCTGTTTGCCGGAGCCGGCATCCGGGTTCACTACAACCCCGGCGTCCGGCTCACCCCGCTGGGTACCTTCCGCGAGGCAGCGCTTTCCCTAGAAGACACCAGCCTCTTCCCCACACCCCGCTTCGCCGACAAGATCCTGATCGTCAGCTTCGCGGGCTATCTCGATTTCTTCACCTCCTTCCTGGCGGAAGGCCTCGAAAAGCAAGGGATGTCGTGCCGCATCTGCGTCCTGAACCTGCCCGAACTTGAAAAACTCGAACAAGGTCCCAGCGAGGTACGCTCGGTACAGATCGCCCGCACCATGGACCGCATCTGGGAAAAGGTCGTACAGGAAATCCGTGCCCTGCTCCGCGACGAAGATACGGTCATCCTGCCGCAGGTATTCGGCCTGCAGGACATTTCCGTCCCGGGCCGCATCCGGCAGGGTGTTCCAGCCCGGGTCGTGTTTGCAGGCACCATGCCGCCGTCCGTGCCGGGCATCCGGACCCAGATGCTGCTCAAGCAACGCCTCCGCGTGCTGGGAGGTACCTACCTGATGGGAGATGAGGCTACGCGTGCGAACATCGTGGACGGAAAAGTCCACAGCATCGTGACCCGCAATCTCGGCAGCCATTGCCTCGAAGCGGACAACTTTATCCTCGCCACGGGTAGTTACTTCTCCAAAGGGTTGAAGACCAATCCGTTCAGCATCTTCGAGCCGGTCTTCGGACTGGACGTGGAATATGACGAAGACCGCAACCGCTGGTACGATCCCGCTTTTGCGAACGACCAGCCTTATATGAACTACGGCGTGCGTACCGACGCCGCCCTCCACGGCCTGCACAAGGGAAAGCCGATCGGCAATCTCTTCGTGGCCGGTTCCATCCTCGGCAACACCCGCCCCGACCTGGGTTCAGGAGCGGGTCTCGCGATCCGAAGCGCCCAGGTCGCCGTCGACCAGATCCTTTCACTATGAAACTCCAGGAATATACCGAAAGCCGGCACAACTTCGAGGAGTGCATGAAATGCACGGTATGCACGGCCTATTGCCCTGTCCTCCAGGTTAATCCGTTATACCCCGGCCCCAAGCAGGCAGGCCCCGACGGGGAGCGCCTCCGCCTGAAGGACCCCTGGTTCTTCAACTACGCCCTCAAGTACTGCATGAACTGCAAACGCTGCGAAGTCGCCTGTCCTTCCGGCGTGCGTGTGGCCGATCTCATCCAATCCGCCCGCATCCGTTACGACCATACCAAGCCCAAGCTCCGCGACCGGATCCTGGCTTCGACAGACCTGATGGGCAAACTGACCCGTCCTGTCGCGCCTGTTGTGAACGGCGTCACAGGGCTCAAGATCGCCAAGTCCGCAATGGACGCCATGCTCAAGATCGACCATCGCCGCACCTTCCCCAAGTACAGCGGACGCAGTTTCGAAGCCTGGCTCAGGAGCCATGAAAAGGAACAGGCGGCATTCCCAAAGCAAGTAGCCTATTTCCACGGCTGCTATGTCAACTACAATCATCCCGACCTGGGAAAGGACCTGGTGAAGGTACTCAATGCGCTGGGCGTGGGCGTCCAATTGCTCGACCATGAGAAATGCTGCGGCATCGCCATGATTACCAACGGGATGTCGGAGCAGGCCACCCGTCACGCCGTCCATAATATCGCCGTTCTGAAGAAAGCCGTGGTCGACAAGGGTCTGACCGTGGTCACCACTTCTTCATCGTGCACCCTCACCCTGCGGGAAGAGTATCCTAACCTGCTGGGCGTAGACAACAGCGCCGTACACGACTCCCTGCTGATGGCCACCCGCTACATCTATGAACGGCTGGAAGCCGGCGCCAAGTTCCGTTTCCGCACGGACTTCCACAAGAAGATCGCCTACCACGTTCCCTGCCATATGGAGCGACTGGGCTGGAGCATCTTCTCCGAAAGGCTGCTCAGGATGATCCCGGGTGTCGAATTCACCCTGCTCGACTCTGCCTGCTGCGGCATCGCGGGCACCTATGGTTTCAAGAAAGAAAACTACGAGGCTTCCCAGGCTGTCGGGGAACCGCTCTTCGAACAGATCCGGAGCGTCAACCCCGACATTGTGGCCTGTGACTGCGAAACCTGCAAGTGGCAGATCGAGATGTCGACGGGTTACTCCGTCATCAACCCCATCTCGATCCTTGCGCAGGCCCTCGCTGAATAATAACTGATCAAAGCTATGCTTAAATTCCTCCAACAACCCCCTTATCAGGAAGTTCACGGTCCCGACGTAGATGGCCGCTACAAACGGATGCGCCTGCAGGTGTTCATCGGGGCCTTCATCGGCTATGCCGGATTCTATCTGGTCCGGAAGAATCTCTCGATGGCCATTCCGGCCATGGCGCCGCTGGGCTTTGAAAAGACGGAGCTCGGCTTCGTGCTCGGTCTGAATGCCGCGGCCTATGCCCTGTCCAAATTCCTGATGGGCAGCGTGAGCGACCGGTCCAACGCCCGCGTGTTCCTGCCGCTGGGCCTGATTCTGACCGCCATTTCCATGTGCTTCATGATCGTCCCCATCCAGTGGATCGGCGCTGAACGAAAGGGTCTGGCCATCTTGGTAATGGGCATCCTGAACGCCCTCGTAGGCTGGTTCAACGGCATGGGATGGCCTCCTTGCGGCCGTGTGATGACGCACTGGTTCTCCCCCGGCGAACGCGGCACGATGATGAGCATCTGGAACTGTGCCCATAACGTGGGCGGCGCCCTGGTCGGCCCGATGGCTACTTATGGCGCCCTTTGGTTCGGCAGCTGGTTCTACGGCCAGCAGAGCGAGTTCTATTTCCTGATCGGTACTTTCGCTTTCCCTGCCGCCGTGGCGTTGCTGATCGCCCTCCTGGCCTTCATCCTGCTCCGCGATACGCCGCAGTCCTGCGGTCTCCCTTCCGTGGAATCGTGGCGCAACGACTACCCGAAGAACTACTCCGAGAAACACGAAACGACGCTCACGACCAAGGAAATCTTCTTCCAGCACGTACTGAACAACAAATTCCTCTGGTACATCGCCCTGGCCAACGCCTTCGTCTATATGGTCCGTTACGGCTGCCTCGACTGGGCACCGACCATCCTGACGGAAAAAGGCATCGACCTGAAGAGCGCGGGCTGGGCCTATTTCGCCTATGAGTTTGCGGCCATCCCCGGCACGCTGCTCTGCGGATGGCTCTCCGACAAGCTGTTCAAAGGAAAGCGGGCCTTGCCTACCATGATCTTCATGGCATTGGTCCTGCTGTTCGTCGTATTGTACTGGGCGAACATCGACAACCTTACCGTCGTCATCATCTCGCTGATCGGCATCGGTTTCTTCATCTACGGACCCGTGATGCTCATCGGAGTGCAGGCACTCGACCTGGCACCGAAAAACGCCGCCGGCACGGCGGCGGGCCTTACCGGCTTCTTCGGTTACTTTTTCGGAACCTTCCTGCTGGCCAACACCATCATCGGCCTGGTTGCCCAAAAGGCCGGCTGGAGCTGGACCTTCGCCCTGCTGATTGTCGCGTGTCTGCTGGCTATCCTTTTCATGGGCTTGACCCTGAAAGAGGAACGCAAATAAAAGAGGAACGCAAATAAAAAAAGATGGCCGGTTGATACCGGCCATCTTCATATGAAAACCCTCCCTCAGAATACCAGGAGGAAAATCCCTGCAGCGAGGGCGGCGCCGACCATAGGACCGACGACGGGTACCCAGCTGTAGGACCAGTCACTGTCGCGCTTGCCCGCGATAGGCAGCACTGCGTGGGCGCAACGGGGGCTCAGGTCACGGGCAGGATTGATGGCATAACCTGTGGTCGCACCCAGTGACATACCGATCGACATGATCACGCAGGTTACCGGGAAGGCACCCAGCGAACCGGTCGCGGCATTGGCGCCGTTAAAGGCAAAGGCATTGCCGGCCGTACCCAGGGCCAGGATCAGGAACACCAGCAGACAGGTCGCAAGGCATTCGCAGAAGAAATTCCGCCAAGGATTTCGGATGGCAGGAGCGGTACAGAAGGTTCCCAGCATCGTGTCGGGCTCGTCTTTGGTCGCTTTGTAGTGATCTTTGTAGAACAGCCAGACAAGGACTGCACCCGCGAAGCCGCCCAGCATCTGGGCGACGATGTAGCCGAACACGGAGGCCCAGGGGAATGAACCCGCCAGGGCCAGGCCGAGCGTGACGGCCGGATTCAGATGGGCGCCCGAGACAGGGCCGGCGATCAGTACACCCGCCATGACGGCGAAGCCCCATCCGAGGGTGATGACAATCCATCCTGCGCCTTTGGCCTTCGAGTGATTCAAGGAGCAGGCGGCGCAGACGCCGTCGCCCAACAGCACGAGAACAAGCGTTCCGATAAACTCAAAAATATACTGTTCCATAGAAAGATAATATCATTTACTTGAAATAGTTCTTGAGATAGCGTCGGCCCAGCCCTGCTTGAGCGGCTGGACATTCTGGCCGGAAGGAACAAACGTCCGCTCCGCCTTCCACTGCCGGCGGATCTCGTCGAGAGAGGACCAATATCCGACGGCCAGGCCAGCCAGATAGCAGGCGCCCATGGCGGTGGTTTCGGTCACCTCGGGACGGATGACGGAAGTACCCAGGATGTCAGACTGGAACTGCATCATCAGATTGTTGCGGGAAGCGCCGCCGTCAACCTTGAGTTCCGCCAGTTTCACGCCGGCATCCCTTTCCATCGCGGCCACGATGTCCATGGTCTGGAATGCGATGCCTTCCAGCGCAGCGCGGGCGATGTGGGCCGCCTTCGTTCCGCGGGTGATGCCGCAGATAACGCCGTGGGCATACTGGTCCCAGTACGGCGCACCCATACCGGTAAGGGCGGGTACGAAATAGACGCCGCCATTGTCGGGCACGGAGGTGGCCAGTGCCTCGATCTCCGAAGAGGAACGGATGATCCCCAGTCCGTCGCGAAGCCACTGGACGACGGAACCGCCCACGAAAATCGATCCCTCAAGCGCATAGTTGACCGTTTCGCCGATCTTCCAGGCGACCGTGGTAAGCAGGTTGTTCTTCGACAGGATCGGCTTCTCCCCCGTATTCATCAGCAGGAAGCAGCCGGTTCCATAGGTGTTCTTTACCGAACCCGGCTCCGTGCACATCTGGCCGAACAAGGCGGACTGCTGGTCACCGGCGATACCGGCGATCGGCACCTCGTGGGCGAAGATCGTGGTCTTGGTATAGCCGTAAACCTCGGAGGAAGAGCGGACGGACGGCATCATCGATGCCGGAACCCCGAGCAGGTCGAGCAGCTCCTGGTCCCACTGCAACGTGTTGATGTTGAACAACATCGTGCGTGAGGCATTGGATACGTCGGTCACGTGGACCGCGCCCCTTGTGAGCTGCCACACGAGCCAGCTGTCCACCGTTCCGAAACGGAGTTTTCCGGCCTCGGCCCGCTCGCGGGCACCCGGTACATTGTCGAGGATCCACTTGATCTTCGTCCCGGAGAAATAGGCATCGATGATCAGGCCCGTTTTCTCGCGGATACGGTCGACCAGTCCCCTTTCCTTGAGTTCGTCGCAGAAAGCCGAAGTACGGCGGTCCTGCCAGACGATGGCCTTATGGACGGGAATACCGGTCTCGGCGTCCCAGACAATCGTCGTCTCGCGCTGGTTGGTGATGCCGATAGCGGCAATGTCCTTGCCATTGATGCCGATCTTGGAGATAGCCTCGGCAATCACGGCCGCCTCGGAAGCCCAGATCTCCATCGGGTCGTGTTCCACCCAGCCGGGCTGGGGAAAGTACTGGGTAAATTCCTGCTGGGCAGTGGAGCGGATCTTTCCTTCGTGATCGAAGACGATGGCGCGGGAAGAACTGGTTCCCTGATCGAGCGCCAGAATGAACTTGTCCATAGTTTACTTTTTAGCAGGGGCTTTGACCGGGATATCGCCGTCGGGATAGGTTCCTTCCGCGATGAATCGCTTCACGTTCTGGAGGAATTCCCCCACCTTGGCTTTATACGTGACAGGATCCTTGGCGAAAGAGTTGGCATGGACGGCGCCGTGGCAGACCCAATAGTCCTTGTATCCCTTGGTCTTCGCCTCGTAGTTTCTCCATAAGTGCTTGAATGGAACGAAATCGTCGGCATCGCCGTGGATGAACAGCATAGGCTGGGTGCTCTTGGCGACCTGCTTGACAGAGGAAGCCTCCCAGAATCCCCATCCGTACTTCTTCTTCGCGACGATGCTGGCACTCTGGAGGACATCCGGCGGGATGAACCAGAAGCTCTGCCGGCGATTGCTGTTGAACTGGGAGACGACGGATGAATAACCGCAGTCTTCCACAAAGCAGCGGACATACTCCGGAAGCGGATCGCCGCTGGCCATCATGACGGTAGCAGCACCCATCGAAACACCATGGAGGACCATGAAGTCATCCTGGAAAATATCGTGCGCAACCGTGGCCCATTTCTCCAGGTCATAACGGTCATACCAGCCCATCTGGGCGTGGTCGCCTTCCGAATAGCCGAAATACTGCAGATCGGGGAACAGGACATTGTAGTTGAACTCGTCGCGGTACATCCGGACCAGATAGAGGAACACGACATGGTTGTCGGTATAGCCGTGAACCACGATGGCCGTACCATTCGCATGCTCGGGATCGAGTGCCGGGACATAGCAGGCATGCACCTTGAAATTACGGTAACCCGTGATTACCGTATCCTTCAAAATCCCCTGTTCCTTAAGCGTATCATACCAGAGGGTACTGCCCGGCATCAGGGAGTCGGCCTTGGCGCGGCAACGGTCCATATCCTCCACACCGTGCAGCGCGGGCTTGAGAGCAAACTCGGACATGTATTTGCCGGCCAGACAGCCGCTCAGGCAGAATGCCGCCAGGACGATGGCGGCCACATGCAGGAAACGTTTCATGACAAGCGGGCTTAGAACTGGTAGTTAATGCCGATACCCAGCCAAAGGCCTGCATCAAGAACGCTGGGCCTCAAGCATTTGGCAAGTTCAACCGAAACGATGAAGTTCTGGTTCATGGCAATCTTGAGTCCTGCGCCGGCGCTGCAGATGAAAGTACCTGCCTGCGTTCCGTCGTAGATCTTGTCCAACGGCAGATAAGTGGCGACGTTCATTCTCCGGGCGTTTTCGAATTCGGCGGCACGATACGGCTTCGTAATGACACCGGCATCGAAGAACGGGTTGACGGCAATGTAGAAGAACTGGTTGAAGAGCTTGAAGTTCACCAGTTTCACGCGCAATTCCGTATTGGCCCAGGCGAAACCTTCGGTGAGGATACGGTTTTCGCGCAGACCGCGGATCGTATTGGAAGAGCCGAAACCTTCGGAAATCATGTTGCGCTGGACGAGCAGCGGCACGTTCTGGATCATGTAGATCGGCGTTTCACCGGCAATGGTCTGCTGCCAGGCAAGACGGTAGGCGAAGACAGGATCACCTGCGGGAATGTGGATCGGGATGTCGATATAGTGACGGAAGTAGACGCAGGCTTTCAGGTAGCGGTGGTCCAGGACATTTCCGTTCAGATAGGCTTCCGCCCAGATACCTCTGCTGGGGGCCGCCTCGATGTCGCGCGTATCGAACACCAGACCGGCATTCAGTTCCAGCGCGTTACCGCCATTCTTCTCGTCTTCCCGGATGATACCCAGTTTCTGATAATCCCGGAACAGGGTGTTTTCCTTGCTGTAATAGTGCTTGTCGCTGGATCCCTCGTGGGTAAAGCCTGGATCGCGCATGTCACCGATTTTCCAGTTCCAGAAGTTGACGCCGGCCGCCCAGTTCAGGTTGTCCGTGATCCGACCCTGGAGATTGGCCAGGAAACGGAGCATGTCGCGGCTCATACCGAAATAGTTGATATCGGTCTGCTTGTTGGTCCAATAGTCGTAAGGATTGTCCATACCTGCCAGCGAGGCGGGGCCGTTGAATCCCCAGAAGCTGTAGAGCGGGTCCCTCACATAGGTAGCGGAAGCGTTGATACGCATGCCGGGAATCAGATACTTGGAGTCGTAACCCAGGTAGAAGCGCATGCGGTGGCTCTTGGTGAAATAGGAAACTTCCCAGCTGATCTTGTGCAGCGGGTCGGGATACGTGGTTCCGTCGCCATAGTTGTAGATGTCGCCGAAGGCACCGGCCTGGAAGCCGTTGTCAACCGAGAAGGTCGCAGTAGGAAGCAGGCCGAAGCTCCAGCCCTTCTTTACTTCCTTCTCCTTTTCCTGCGCAAAAGCAGTTACCACTCCGAGGCAAAGGAGCGTACAGATCAAAAATTTCTTCATAAAGGTTGTTTTAGGTTTTATCAATGGTGAATGATGAATGATCAAGCCTGGTGGGCCGGTCTGAGCAGGTCGAGCACCACTTTCACGGGGTTGAAGGTCTCCAGGGGCACTTCCACGAAGAGCGTGTTCCAGTCGCTCATCGCGCCGTTCCACAGGCCGGGCATCTCGAGCGCCTTGAGCTCACGTCCCTGGTAGCTCTTGGAACTGATGAAACCGGCTTCGGGATCGACATGGCGGAGCAGGTCGAAACGCGCGCCCTTGTAATTCCGCAGGATGCACACCAGGTCGACCGGATTGAAATGCGTGGCGTGCGCCATGGCATCCATCGCCCGGGCGTCGCCCTTGTCGATCTGCACGCTCTCAAGAATCTGGAGCGAGGTGCAGCCATCCTTTCCTTCAATGACATACGGGCCGCCACCCGGTTCTCCTTCGTTGCGCACCATGCCGCAGACGCGGATGGGACGGTCGAGTTTGGTCCGGAGCCGTCCGACGCGCTCCGCAAGGGAAGCGGCTGCAGGCATGCGGACGCAGAGCGTCCCGTCGAGGAAGCGTTCGATCTCGTCGCAGAGCGCGGCATCGGGGCAACCATCCAGTTTCTCAAGGTATGCGAAGATGCGGTCGCGCAGGCGGAGCGCCTCGCCCATAAGGACTTGTTTATAGAGCGAAGTAGTCCCGAGCAGTTTCTCGTGGGCCACGTTGTCGATATTCTTGATGGAAACCAGTTCCGCCGGTACCTTGTTGAGATTGTGGATCAGCGCGCCGTGGCCGGCAGGACGGAAAAGCAGCGCGCCGTCTTCCGTACGGAACGGTTCATTTGCCAGGTCAACGGCGATAGTGTCGGTGGCTTTGTCCTGGTAGGTGAACGTAATGTCGTATTTTACTCCGTAACGGGCCTCATACGCTGCTTTTACTTCAGCTACGGCGGTTTCGAAGAGCGACTGGTGTTCGGGCGAGATGGTCACCACGAGGTGGCAGGTGCCGTCTTCACCACGCATATAATCCTGCGCTTCCACCAGATGCTCGGCGATGGCGGTACGCACTTCCTCCGGGTAGCGGTGGAACTTCAGCACACCTTTGGGTTTGGCACCGTAGGCAAGCCCGTCTTCCTTCAGGAGTTTGCGGAGCGTCGCCTTCCGATAGGCGGCACTGTCCTGCGGCTCGCCGAAAAGAGCCGGGGTATAGAACGCGAAATCCTTGATCCGTGCGGCAAGCTTCGAGCCCGGTGCGTCAGCAGGCAGGTCCTCCCCTGCCTCAAGCTTTTCCAATCCGGCGAACATGTCCTTGAACATACGGGACGCCGCGCCGGAGGCAGGCACGAATTTGCACTTGCCATGAACGGAGGCACCGCGATAATAAGCGGCTGCTTCCTCCGCCTCCTGGGGTGAAAGCACGCGTATGCCGCGCTCAGGCGTGGCCGGAGCGACAATCTTCATCCACGGGAAGCCGTTTTTGAAATGTTTGATCTGCTGCTCAACCTGTTCAGGGTCCGCGCCCCGCTCCCGGATCTGCCGGATGTCGTTCTTCGTAAACATGGATCGGTTTTTCTGGTTTAAAGTTCAAAAATAATAAAAAAAGCCGGAATCCCGTTCCTTTTCATAAGAATTGAAAAGGCGGGATTCCGGAAGACTGCACGACAGACGCAGGAACTGTACCGGGGTTACAGCGAATCGCCGAAATCTTTCCGGAACTTCGCAACCAGTTCCTCCTGCCAGTAGCCGATCTCCTCCATCCGTCCGAAGAAGAAGCGCAGCACTTTGGGCTCCTGGGTCCAGCGCAGGCCTCCGATGAGTTTGCGGTTGTCCCACACCCATTTCACGCGGTCGGCGCAGTACTTGATCTGGCTGAGCGTGAACACGCGGCGCGGTACGGCCAGACGCAGCAGTTCCAGTTCCGCGAAGCGCTCCGTGCCGTCAGGCTCGCGCTGTTCCGACATCGTGCCGCGTTCCATGCCCCTTATACCGCCGGCGATGAACACGGCCGCACCGACGGCAGCAGCCGGATACTGGTCGTGCGGAATGTCGGGAACGATCTCCGAACAGTTCAGATGGCAGCCCAGACCACCCGCAGGCTTGATGACAGGCACACCGTAATCGTCCAGCTCCTTGACCAGGTAGGCGATGAATTCCGGACCCTGGCTGATGTAGTCCATATCGAGCGATTCCAGCAGGCCCTGCGCCGCCGCCTCGATGGAACGGACCTCCATGCCGCCATAGGTCAGGAAGCCTTCGTAGAGCGGCACGAACTCCATCATCCGGTCGGTCCACTTCCGGTCGCTCGCGATGATGAAACCGCCCCGGCTGAAGCCCAGCTTGCGCGCCGAGAAGTAGATGATGTCGAAGCGGCTGGCAAGCAGCTGGTAGATCGAGCGGGTATCCATGTATTTGCAGCGGGGCTCACGGACCTTCATGAAATAGACATTGTCCTGCAGCAGGGAAGCATCGAGCACGCTCGGAATGCCGAATTCGTGGCAGATGTCACAGACCGCCAACATATTCTCCAGGCTGACCGGCTGGCCGCCGATCAGGTTGGTTCCGGATTCCACACGGACGAAGGCGATCTTGTCGGGCGTCTTTTCCTTGATGACCGCACGGAGCCGCTTCAGGTCGAAATTGCCTTTGAACGGATCGTCGCTCTGGGGGATCAGGCCCTTCTTGTCGAGCAGTTCGAGGACTTCACCACCCAGGCGGGTGATGTGGGCTTTCGTGGTCGTGAAATGGAAGTTCATCAAGGTGAACATCCCCGGCTTGACGAAGGTTTCGGCCAGGATGTTCTCGGCAGCGCGGCCCTGATGGGCGGGCAGCACGTTGTCGACGCCAAAGACCTCCTTGATGGCGGCCTTGGCCCGGTTGAAGGTTTCAGAACCGGCATAGGAGTCGTCGGCGATCTGCATGGAGGCCACCTGCAGGTCGGACATGGCATTGACACCGGAATCGGTGATCATGTCCATATAGATGTCACGGTTCTGGAGCAGGAAAGTATTGTTGCCGGCTTCCTGGATGGCTTTGAGCCGTTCTCCGACGGGAAGCAGGGTGAGTTTCTGGACAACGCGGACCTTGTGCATTTCAAGCGGCACCTGGTTTTCGGGAAGGTAGAATTTGACAGGCATGAGATTAAAAGGTATTGATTTCGTTTTTCACGGCAAAAATAGCGGACCCTGCGCGAACAGAACGACCATTGCCACGGAATAAAATACCAAATTCAATTATTTTACAAGAATCTACCATAATTATCTACCAAATTACTATATTTGTCCCATGAACATTGATACCATCTACCGCTTTTTCCACCAGCCCACCCTCCATCCGATGGTCGCCGTGGGCGAACTCTCCCGCGCCGACCTGTCCCTGTTCGAAAACCTGGATTTCGGCATGTATTGCGTCATCCTGCTCGGCGACCGCCTCTACACGCTCAGGCCGGGTCAGCAGGCATCGCTGAAGCTGGACTACGCCGAACGTCCGCGCGGATGGATGCTGGCCTTCCATCCTTCGCTCCTGGTAAAAGCGGGACTGGGCCGCGATTTCTATATGTTCGATTTCTTCGACCGGGAATTCGACGAGGCGCCGGACCTCACTCTCCAGGAACGGGGCATCCTGGCCGCCTGCTACGAGACCGTGCTTTCTGAACTGTTGCAGGATCCGGACTACCTGACCAATCACATGATCCGTCTTTGCATCGGCCGGCTCCTAAGCTGCTGCAAACGCTTCTTCGAGCGCCGCTATGCCGCACGTCCATCCACGGGCCGCAACCTCGGCCCTGCCATCGACACGATGATCGATACCTATCTCTCGAGCGGCAGCGCAGCCCAGCAGGGCCAGCCCAACGTAGCCTGGTGCGCCGACCAGTTCCATCTCTCTCCGAACTATTTCAGTTCACTGGTACGGAGGGAGCTCCACATGCCGGCCCAGGAATACATCCAGGGTAAAATCCTGGACGCCGCCAAAAGACTGCTGCTGACCACGGACATGTCGGTCGGCGAAATCGCCGAGGAACTCGGATTCTCCTACCCCAACCATTTCACCCGCTTCTTCAAGGCCAAGACAGGGCGTTCTCCCTTGCAATTCCGCAAGAATTAGCGTATATTTGTAACAAATCCTTACCAACCGTGAAGCGAGACCTTAAATATCTGAGCCTGCTGTCCAAGAGTTTCCCGACGGAGCAGGCCGCCTGTACGGAAATCATCAACCTGGAAGCAATCCTGAACCTCCCGAAAGGAACAGAGCATTTCATCTGCGACCTGCACGGTGAAAACGAAGCCTTCGAGCACGTGCTGCGCAACGGCTCCGGCGTCATCCGCCAGAAGGTCGAGATGATCTTCGGCGCCACGCTCACCGAAACCGAGATCCGGGAGCTCTGCACCCTTATCTATTATCCGGAAGACAAGATCCGGGCAGTCCGCGCCTCGCTCCGGACCCGCGCCAAGATGCAGGAATGGTACCGCGTCATGCTGATGCGCATCATCCAGGTAATGGCCGTCTGCTCGTCGAAATATACCCGTTCGAAGGTCCGCAAGGCCCTCCCGAAAGAGTATTCCTATATTGTCGAAGAACTCCTTCACGAATGGATCGAGGACAATCAGAACAAGCGCCGCTACATGATGTCGATCGTCGACACGATCATCGCCACCGGCCGGGCGGACCACTTCATCGCCACCATCTGCAATGTCATCCACCGGCTGGTCATCGACTCGCTCCACATCATCGGCGACATCTACGACCGCGGCCCGGGCGCACACCTGATCATGGAGACCCTGTGCAACTATCACAACTACGATATCCAGTGGGGCAACCACGACATCGTATGGATGGGTGCGGCGGCAGGCAGCCGTGCCTGCGTGGCCAATGTCCTGCGCATGTGTTTCCGCTATGCGAACCTTTCCACCCTGGAAGACGGATACGGCATCAACCTCCTGCCACTGACCACCTTCGCGATGGAAACCTATGCCGACGACCCCTGCACGCTTTTCCGCCCGAGGAAGAACGAATACGAAACCCTCCCCGAATCCCAGCTTGCCCTGATCGCTAAACTGCACAAGGCCATCACCGTCATCCAGTTCAAGCAGGAGAAACTCGTGATCGACCGCAATCCCGAATTCGGGATGGATGACCGCAACTTCCTGCACCTGATCGATTTCAAGAAAGGAACCATCAAGTACGGCGACAAAGAGTATCTGCTCAGGGACACCAACTTCCCCACCATCGATCCCGACAACCCCTACGCCTTGACGCCCGCCGAGCAGGAAGTCCTCGAAGGCGTGACCCGCAGTTTCGAAACCAGCGAGAAGCTCCGGCGCCACATCGCCTGCTTCCTGAGTCACGGTTCCCTGTACCTGGTGCGCAACAGCAACCTCCTCTTCCACGGTTCCGTCCCGATGAACCCCGACGGGACGTTCAAGGAGATGATGATCCAGGGCAAGCCCTACAGCGGCAAGAAACTCTTCGACAAAGTCGACCAGATGGTGCGCAACGCCTATTATACGCGCGAAGAGACTCCGCGCCGCCAGGCCGGCCAGGACTTCATCTGGTACCTGTGGTGCGGCCCCATCGCCCCGACCTTCGACAAAGACAAGATGACCACCTTCGAGCGTTATCTGATCGCGGACAAGGAAGCCCACAAAGAGGTCAACGGCGCCTACAAGGAACTCAAGAACCGCGCGGACATCTGCGAGAAGATCCTCCGGGAATTCGGTGTGAAGGACCTCCGGCACGCCCACATCATCAACGGCCACATTCCGGTCAAGACCATCAAGGGCGAAAGTCCCATCAAGGCGGACGGACGCCTGCTGGTCATCGACGGCGGCTACTCCAAGGCCTACCAGCCTGAAACGGGTATCGCCGGCTACACGCTGATCTACAACTCCCAGAGCCTGAAACTGGTTCAGCACGCCCCCTTCACCACACGCGAGAAAGCCGTCAAGTTCGGTCTCGACATCCTGTCGGAAACCAAGGTCCTGGAGTTCGAAGAGAGCCGCCGCTACGTACGCGACACCGACCAGGGCGCCGAAATCCGCGAACAGATCGATGACCTCTACCAGTTGCTCGATGCCTATCGCAGCGGCGCGATCCACCAGCGCCCTTCCTAGGAGCAACGACTGCCAAATCCTGACACAATTCTGCCAAATTGTCTGATTATCAGGCAATTATAGCGTTTTTTACGCCAAATTGTCACCTTTTTCCCGACTGGTCGGCAATTTGATAGTTCCTTAGTCGCCAGTCGCTGATAAAGGCGGCGGCAAAGAATAAGAAACAAAAAGTAAACGTATAAAAATGGAGGATTTAGTCATGTACGCAATTGAAAGAAGAAACTCCTGGCTGCCCAGCATTTTCAGCAACCTGTTCGACGATGATTTCACCGTGATGCCTGCCCGTCAGTTCGCATCGCCCGCTGTCAACATCAAGGAAAGTGAAAAGGAATTCCAGATCGAAATCGCCGCACCGGGAATGACGAAGGAAGACTTCTCCGTCCGCATCGACAACGACAACGAACTGGTCATCGGCCTCGAAAAGAAGAACAAGAAGGAAGAGAAGGACGAAAAGGGTACCTCGTATCTCCGCCGCGAATTCTCTTACACCTCGTATCACCAGAGTTTCACGCTCCCCGAAAACATCAACCTCGACGGGATCCATGCCGAGATAAACAACGGCGTGCTTCACATCACCCTGCCGAAGCTGCAGGAAGTCAAGCAGGTCCCTGCTTCGCGCCACATCGAGGTGAAGTAATCAGAACTGTACGTCGAAACCGACGGTCACGCGGAAATTGCGGCTGTCGGGGAGACGGTGGGTCAGGCGCCAGGTGGCGTCAACCCGCAGTACCCGGAACAGATTGGAAAGCCCTACGCCCGCTTCGACGTAGGGCTTTTCTATGGTCGAGAGTCCTTCGATCGGCAGGATACGGCCGTTGCGGTTCGTCTCGGAAAGCGTTCCTACGGCAGCCTTCAGCGTGAAGATCTCGCGCAGGTCTAGCCGCTTGACCAGAGGAATCCGGCCGAGTATCAGACCGTTGAAATTGTGCTCATACATCGTGGACACCCAGCGGTCGGACGCAAACTCATAATAATCCATGCATGTGAAGGCCGTCTTGTCGAGGAAATAGGTCTGATTACCTTCGTGGAGCTTCAGGAAAGGATACGGAACCTCGCCCAGGATGGCACCGGCATCGACGTGGACGGAACCGAAGCCGAAAGCCGTGGCCGGAATCTTCCAGTCGAAGGTGAATTCCCCCCGCAGGAAAGAGAAGTCATCGGATGTCACGCCGCGCACCCCGCCGGCCAGGCTCAAGCCGATCACCGGATAACGCGTGAACAGATGGGCCTTTTTGAAATGGCCCCGGTCGATGCGCTCCTCCCAGGCAAAGCGGGCCGTATAGCGCAGCTGGTTGAGCGAGACCGAACGGACGGGGTTCAAGTCGCGGGTCCGGAGCGGAACCATCGCATTGCCGAACAGACGCCTGGAATCGATTCCGAAGAAACCGGTGAACGTTCCCGTGAACTCGTGCTCATAGTCGATGCTCAGGCTGCGGATCAGCGTCTGCTTGTCCCCACCGCTGTAGGCGAATACGGAATTCAGCATGCTGGGCTGCGAAATGCCGGAACTTCCCACGCCCAGCTGATGATAGCCGTAACTGCCGGAAACCGTCAGCTTGCGGGTGACGTCGCGCCGGATCATATATTCCAAAGAACCGCCGCCTTTGACCAGATGGTCACGGAAACCATAGCCCACATCCGCCGTCAAACGCAACGCCGGATGGAAGAATTTCGTGGTCCGGAATCCTGCACCGACATGCCACCCTTCAGTCGCATTGTATTTCACCACCTGCGAAAGCGGGCCGAATGCCACTTTCGTCTTCTCCCCTTCCACATAGCCCACGATCAAGGAACGGCCCACCAGATACCAGGCCTTATAGGCAGGTTTCTGCTGGATTTCATCCACCATATCGTAGATGCCCTGCTCCCGCTTGCTGAGCGGAACGGGACGGGAAGATTCCCACACGTCATCATCCAGATCCGCCACGTTGTCCATCACCACAGGATCAGGGCTTTCCAGCGCTTCCAAAGGCATCACGCGGCTGTCGGGCTCGCCATAGTGCAATTCGCGGTTTCCCAGGAAAGACAGGACTTTCGAGCTGTCGCTCACGGCAATCGAGAAGTCGATGAACAGTTTCTCCTCCTTCGGGAACCAGCGTCCCTTTTCCGTCTTGCGGTTCTCCGTATCGATGTTGATATGCCGGATCCAGTTGACATTCGACCCCTTGGACAGGGCTACGTGAGCGCTCCTTACGCCGAAATCAGTGGCGTCGATATAGAATTCGCCGTCGAAAGTCGGCGAAGTGATCCCCCGCTTGGGATGGAAACGGAGGCAGTAGCTCTTGCGTCCGTCCATTTCCAGGCTGTCCACCAGGTAATAGTTGTAAAAAGCATGGCCGTAGGACGCAAGGGGTGACGGGACATCCAGGTTGAACAGCGTGATGGTGCTCTTGTAGAAATTGGTCTTGAGCAGATAGGATCCGGCGTACTGCCGCATGAAATTGTCGGGATCCAGCCCGGAGATCCGGTTGGCCAGGATTACCTCCTTTTCGAGCTCAGGATCCTGGGAATGATACTTTTGCGAGAAGGTTTCCGAGATCATGATGGGCAGATACGACTCGCCCGTAACCGCGGAGGTGTCGCGGTATTTCATCACGTCGCCCAGCACGTTCCTGAGGATCGAACGGCTGGCAATCCACTCGGCATGGGTCGCGTCCAGTTCGACTTTCGAATAGACACGGACCGACCAGGGATCGCCCATTTCCGGATCATGCTGCTCGCGATGTTCGTCGATCTGACGGAGAATGTAACGGATCCAGCGGTCATCGGGCCGGATCTGCGCTGCGGAAAGCATATCCACGTCCGGCTTGAGCGTGAAGTTGATTTCGGAGAAGACCCCGGGCGAAATGCGGGTCGATGCGGGCAGATAGCCCAGGATCTGGGCCGTCAGCAGCACGGCCGTCGTATCGTGTGTCTCAATATAGTAGCGACCCGTCTCATCGGTCGAAACACCGATGCTCGTACCTCCGAAAAAGACCGATGCGTAAGGGACCGGTTCTCCGCTCTCGGCATCGATGACCACGCCGCGGACCTTGCTGGTCTGGGCTTCCAGCGCAAACGGCAGGCACAGGGCCAGCACAGCGCATAGGATTCGTCGGGCGAAACGCATCATCCTGCAAATTTAGCAATTCCTCGCGGAAAAACCTTATCTTTGCCCTAAGGCATGCAAGATCCGCTCTTTACCGCAACCCTCCTCGCGTGGTACGACGTCCATGGCCGCGACCTGCCCTGGCGCCGCACAAAGGACCCCTATGCCATCTGGCTGAGCGAGATCATCCTGCAGCAAACCCGTATCGCACAGGGCCTTTCGTATTGGGAGCGCTTCATGGACCGCTTCCCGGACTACCACGCCCTGGCAGCGGCCAGCGAAGACGAAGTACTGCGCCTCTGGGAAGGGCTGGGCTACTACAGCCGGGGCCGGAATCTGCTCACCGCCGCCCGGCAGATCGAAGAAAGGGGTTCCTTCCCCGATACCCTCGAAGGAATCCGCACTCTCAAGGGCGTGGGCGATTATACAGCCGCAGCTATCGCTTCCATCGCATTCGGCATACCCGCCGCCGTCGTTGACGGCAACGTGTACCGGGTACTCGCCCGCTTCTATGGAATCGCCACGCCCGTCGGCACTACAGCGGCCAAAAAGGAGTTTACAGAACGCGCCCAGTCGCTCCTGCCTGCCGACCGACCCGGCGACTTCAACCAGGCGATGATGGATTTTGGCGCCATGCAGTGCACCCCGGCCTCCCCTGCCTGCCTGGTCTGCCCGCTCGCTTCCCGATGCGATGCGCTCAAGACCGGCCGGACAAATCTGTTGCCTGTAAAGAAAGCACCCATAAGCGTGCGGGATAGGCATCTGCGTTACATCTACCTCCGCTGCGGCGGCGAAACGGCCATCCGCCGCAGGGGCCCCGGCGACATCTGGCAAGGCCTGTGGGAACCGCTGGTACAAGAAGATCGTTTCACGGATTTCCCGGGTCAGCGCCTGCTCCGCTCCGGTGTCAAGCACCAGCTGACGCACCAGCACCTGACCGTCGATTTCTACCTGCTGGAATGCAAAGAGAAACCCGTCCTCCCCGAGGGCTACCTATGGATTCCTGAAACTGATCTGGACAAATACGGCAAGCCGCGGCTCTTCGAATTGCTTATCAAAGCATTAAACGCTTAAATCAGCGCATCCGTATTCTCTTTGTCGATGTCCGGTATCAAGCGCCGGACCGCTTTCTTGTCGGAGAAAAACCGGATGGCAATCACACGGATGACCGTGTAGGCCGGGATGCCGACCAGCAGCCCCACCGTTCCGCCGATGCGCCCGGCAATCAGCAGGACGATGAAGATCTCGAGCGGAGTGGCCTTGATACTGGTGGAGTAGATGAGCGGCTGATAGATGAAATTGTCGATCATCTGCGCCGCAAGCATAATGGCCAGCACGATCAGGGCGAAGGCCCAGATCGGCACGCTGAGGCCCACACCGGCGCCATATTTGAGCACGACGCAGAGGAGGACACCGATGACCTCGCCCAGCAGCGGACCGACGTAGGGAATGATATTGAGCATGCCGGCGATGAAGGCGATGCCGATGGCATAGTCCGCCCCGATGCGGGCGATCAGCCACAAGCCCAGGAAGTCGACCAGGATGACGCCCATCACCTCGACAATCAGGCCGATGAAGTAACGCGAGAGCAGATGCGTGATGTCGCTGATCGTGGAAGTGACCGAGCCCTCGATCTTGTCGGGGACCAGCGCGCAAATGATCCGGCTGAAGAGATGCTCGTCCTTGATGAAGAAGAAAGAGATGAAAACGACGGAAAACAACCCGACACCGATGCTGATCGCCACCGACGCGACAGAACCGAGAACCGAGGATACATTCGAGAAATTGAGCAATTCATGGATTTTCGAGAGCAGCACGGTCACGATATCGAAGCCGGGATCCAGACTGGGGAAAACACTGACGATCCAGGCATTCAGCTGGTCCAGGAGACTGTTGTAGGGAATGGCGTGGGCATTCATCGTCGAAACGTCGCGCACGATTCCGGTCACGATCGGGATGAACTGCGTCACGAAGAGTGCACCGAAACTGAGGATAACCAGAATGCACAGAATGGCGAGAAGCCCGTCGGGCGCCGACTTGCCTTTGATCCTGACCTTCCGCATCAGGCGCATCAGCGGCTGCCCGACCAGGGAAACGACGAAAGCTATGATGATATAGACCAGGACGCTGCGGAAATACCAGCAAAGCCACGCGACGGCGGCGATGGCGCCCAGTTTGATGATCCAACCGGCAAGCCGGTCGATGTTCCGTTCTTTTTCCATAGTTCAAATTTACGAAAACTCCGCAAAAAACTTGCAGAAATAAAAAAAAGCCGTACCTTTGCAAATGCAAACGGGGTATTAGCTCAGTTGGTAGAGCGTTTGAATGGCATTCAAAAGGTCAGGAGTCCGATTCTCCTATACTCCACAAAATAAAAGTTCAGTTTCAAAACTGAACTTTTTTTTTGTGGAGTACGCGCAGCTGAAGCTGCGCTTTTCTTTCCGAGGGGGCGTACCCCCTCGAGCTCCCCTGCGTCGGCCTATGGCCTTCCGATGACTTGTCCTGAAATAGGTTTACAATGAATAGTGTTAAACTAACTATAAACAAAACTCAAGATGGGTTAACGCTTCGCGACACAGAAGATTGATCTGTCTCGTCTGTGTCGCGAGGCGAAATCGTTTATTTCCGGCTCCAAACTTCATGTGACACAGACATAGCGGCGCTTTCTTCTGTGTCGGACAAAGGAGGACGCCGCAGTTTGCGGCTAACACCTGCCCACCCGGTTTTGGGGCGGTAATCCACTATTATTCAAGGAACATTACGTGGGTCAGGAACGGGGAGGCGTGCATTTGCTGGGGGTTGGTGCCGGGTTCGTCCTGGGGGATGGGTTGGCCCAGCTGGGCGAAGAGGCGGGTCCAGTATGAAGGCATCTGGCCTTCTGAATCCTTGAAGTTCATGGGAATGCATTCGAAGACGTGGGAACCGTCAGCTTTGACGTACATATCATACACCAGTTCCGTGCAGTAGTGCCGGCCGTTGGCCGGGAGGAAATACAGGTCGTATTCTTCGCCGAGAAGACCCTTGGCCTGTTCCACGTATTGTTTCACTTCCCCATTGTCCTGGAGACGCATGACTTCAAAAGTCGCCTTGGCGTTGCCCCGGTGGAGCGTGAACTGCTTGAGCAGGGTGTCCAGGGGATGGCGGTCCACACCATAGGCCAGCGTGGCGTCGATGACCCAGACCTGGCCGGCCGGATCGACCTCCAGGATAGCCGTATGGATGAAATTGGTTTCGCCGCCGGTGGAAGTGGCGTCGGCGATGGCCTGCGCCATGTCCTCGTCGCCATAATCCATCGGAATGCCTACGAAAAGAAGGTCCCCCGTCTCGATGCGTGCTTCAGGCGTACGGACGGCGGAACCCTCTTTGCTGCAGGCGGCCGAAAGGAACAAGGCCGCCAGCAGGAAGAGCGTCAATCGTTTCATTTCTTGGAGAAGTCCTCCTTGCCGGCGCCGCAAAGCGGGCAGACCCAGTCTGCAGGAAGGTTCTCGAAGGGCGTTCCGGGGGCCACGCCGCTGTCCGGATCGCCGTTTGCCGGGTCGTATTCATACCCGCACAGGTCACATACATACTTTGCCATATCCAGTCGTTTTAAAGATTTGTCTTACAAAGATAAGAATAAATCATTACAAGGTCACGCGGAACACCAGTTCCTCGTCGAAATTGCGGAAGGTCACCTTGTAACTGCCAGCAGGCAGGAAGAAGCGGTATTTGAAGGTATCCGCCTTGCTGTCGTCGAAATCCTGGACGTTCCAGTCCTTGGCCGAGGCTACGACCGATCCCGTTTCTTCCGAGACAATCTCCCACCAGATATCCTTGTAGGCCTCCCAGTAGAGGCAAGGGGACTTTTTCAGTTTGCCGACCTGGGACTCGAACGAGTGACCGACCGTGACCATCTCCGGCAGACGACGTGTGCGGTCGAACACGTGGAAACTGACGCGTGTCTGCGGCAACGGTTCCCAAGACTTCCCTTCACGACGGGCGAGCATGATGCGGTCGCCGTCTTCAATCTTGCCGAGAATCCGGCAGTCCACCGGCGGGACGACCCCGTCGGAGACGTTGAACAGCACCGGTTCGGAGATCGCTTCCTTGAAGGATTCCTCCTTGTCAAAGAGCGCGTAGCAGACCTCGACATCTTCTTCACCCGTCGTCAGATAATACAGATACACATAGGCTTCCGGCATCTGGAACGACTTGCTGTTGAAATCCCAGGTAAAAGGCGTATAATACACAGGCACATACAGGTTGGTATAGCCTTCCCCGCCCTGGTCGGGCTGGATGTTCGTGACCATATCCTGCCAGTCGGTGAATTCCGTCAGCCGGCTTGAATTGCCTTTCACCGGCGGCGTGAGCAGATAGAACTGGCTGCCGTCCTCCCAGCCATAATTGATGCTGAAATAATCGCCTTCATAGCCGTCGATCACAAAGGCATGCCCCCCCTGTTCTGAAAAGCCGCAATGGAAAACCGGCCTTCCGGCATCAATCTCATCGCGGATGAGCTGTTCCCATCGTCGGTCGGAGAAATTCTGGCGGTCGAGATAGCGCATCTGCCGGTCGTATCCGAAAAACTGCGTCAGCAGGATCGGAGAGTCGCCCGGCGCGCCGGAGCCGCCCGGGGCATAATCCATCTGGCTCATGATGCCCAGGTCATAC
Organism: Bacteroidales bacterium UBA3290; assembly: GCA_002361615.1. Taxonomy (GTDB): domain Bacteria; phylum Bacteroidota; class Bacteroidia; order Bacteroidales; family UBA932; genus Cacconaster. The sequence continues at coordinate 203,549 of DETK01000033.1, read as the reverse complement.
ATCAGTTGCGCAACCTGGCCGGCTTCTTCCTGCGTATAATTTCCGCTATTATACTGCAGAGGCATCAGGTCCCAACGGTATTCATGCCCCAAGTCATAGCCGTCGAGATGGTACAGGTACTTACCCTTCGTTTCGTCCCACGCGTAATCGTAGCCCGGGAGTGTCCCGACGCCTTTATCCGGATACTGGTAATAGCGAAGGATGATGGCCATGGCCGTGGCGACGCAACCGGATGGACATTTCTGTCCGTTTTCCGTGGGGCACAGATCGTTGTACGGAGTCCACTGCCCCCATTTGGCCGTTTCAAGCACGACTTTGTCGGACGAAGAGGAAGACGCGGAGATACGCCCCCACCCTTCTCTTGCCTGCAAGTCCGCTTCCCATCCCTGGGCACGGGCATACTGGATGATGGCTGCGTGCCATTCGATGAGGCTGCGCATATTGTCGGGCATATTTTCCCGGGGGAAACGTCCTGTACGGGAATATCCCGTTACGGGGACAGCCACGTCGTCGCCCGAAATGATGACGTATCCACCCGAAGGAGACTCGAATACGTAGAGGGCCGGCACCTCGTTCCGCGCCTTGGTGGGGATGTCGGGGAATGTCGCTACAAGCCGCACCGGGCCATTTGTCGACTTGGTGGAAACCGAAGCAAAGAAAGACTCAGCGGCTGCCGCAGCCCTTTCAGGCGATACATTCTCCGCCCTGGACAGAACGGCGCAAAGCAGAAAAGCCAGAAGGATGACAACTCTTTTCCTCATTTCCGTCCCTCCTTTTTCAGTTTCGAGAAATCATAATGGACGCCATTCTCAGGCAGCGGGAAACGGACATCGGACAGACCGCGTCCTTCCACGGTGACCGTGTGCACACCCGGAGTCTTATATGTATGCATAAGCCCTTCGGTGTAGCGCTCATAATCTCCATCACCCCAGAAGACAAAGGTCAGAGAGTCAGGTGCGGCGATCAGCGGAACCTGTACTTCCGTCCGGGCAGTCGTGAATGAGAAGGAAGGCAGCACGCCCGACTGGATGACAGTCACCACATCAGGCTGCTGGAAATTCTTGTAAAAGACCCGGACCTGTCCCTCCCGCTCCTCTCCGCTCTCGTTCTCCGTCGCCTGGAAGTGGAAATGCGTGCCCGTATCATCTACATCGGAGCCCGTCAGTTCCATCCACGGATCAGAAATCTCCAGCTTGAACAACGCCGGATCCTGTCCGTTTACCAGGACGGTGAAACCGGAAGCTTCCTTGGGAAGGTAGACCCGGTCTTCCGAGAGAAGGATGGGCTGGCTGTTCTGACGGACGAAGACCGTATCGGCCATGGCCCACTCCGCATTGCGGAACACCAGCCGGCACTTACGCTCCTGCCGGCCGTCGTTACGGTCGGCCGAGAAGGTATAGGTATTGGTGGACAGCGTTTTGCTTTTTACTTCCTGCAGCCAGGAACACGAGTCCGGCAACAGTAATTCCACGTCCATATTGCTCCGGACCTGTACGTCGAACGGACCGCCTTCCGGGCTGACGAGCTGCTCGTGCGTGCTCACCACCAGGGTCGGGATCTCACCGTCCTGGTAGAAATGGACCGTTTCTTCGCCCAGCGGACTGCGCACCGTCAGCAAACCTTCGCGCGAGACAAGGGTCGGATTCTCGTCGACCTGGAACGTGAGGATATGTTGGGACAGGCCCTTTGTGCCCAGTTCGTGGATCCAGCCGGAAGGCCCGCCGGCAAGGAATGAAATTTCCGATGAAAAATCGACGTTGGACTGGATTTCCACCAGGAAGGTTCCACCTGCCTGCGGCACATAAACCCGGTTGCTGGTCACCAGCAGCGCGTCGCGCTGCTTCTGTGTCACCACGATGGTCCGGGTCACGTCATCGCAGGTAAAGAGAATGGAGGCGGAGCGTTCGTCGTAGTCGCCGTTCATAGTGACACCTACCGTCAGCGTCACAGTGCCGCGTCCGCCGCTCGTGGCAGATAGCGTACACCAGTTCCGGGCACGGTCGTTCACGAAAGTGGCTTCCCACGAACGGTTGGCGGTCAGGTCGATCGAGGCCGAACCGGCAGCCGAGCCGAAGAGCATCGACACCGTCTGCGCGCCGCCCGTCATCTCGGCCTGTCCGGAACGGAAGGAATTCTCCACGAAATCCATCTCCGGACGGCAGGAGACCGGCAGCAGGGCCAGAAGGAGCAGTGCCAGCGTCAGCGGGAAGCGGGAGCTTTTCATTCAAACAGGCAGTTATCGAGTTCTCTCTTCAGGAAATCCTTGTCCAGATGCTGACCGATGAAGACCAGTTTCTGCATGCGGTCGCCGTACGTGGCGTCCCAGTCATGCAGCAGGTCGGGCTGCTCGCGCAGCTTTTCGATGAGTTCTTCTTCCGGCATTGTGGCGAACCACAGGCCCACGTTCTTGAGCACGAACTGGCGGCCGGCCTGTTCGAACAGATAGCAGGTGTCGAATTCTTCGCTGAAATAGCAGATGCCCTTGGCACGGATCACGTTCTTGGGCCATTTCTTCGCCACGAAATTGTCGAAGGTATTCAGGTCGAAAGGCCGGCGCGCCTGATAAACGTACGTGCCGATGCCATATTCCTCGGCCTCCCCTTCTCCTTCGTGATGATGGTGGTGATGGTGTCCGTGCTCCTCGTGATCGTGATCGTGATCGTGATCGTGATCGTCATCGTCATCGTCATCATCGTCGTCGTGATGCTCGACTTCCTGGATCCAGGTGGCGGAGGCGGCGACCTCGTCGAACTGGAACATGCCCGTGTCGAGGATCTCTTCGAGGTCGAAATCGCAGTAGTCGCATTCCAGGATGCGTGCCTTGGGCTGGAGCGTTCGCACGATGGCGCGGATGCGGCCCAACTGTTCGGGTGTGACTTCCGACACCTTGTTGAGCACGATCACGTTGCAGAATTCAATCTGCTGGATGACCAGGCTCTCGATGTCTTCTTCGTCGAGATGCGGTTTGCGCAGATCCTCGCCGCAGGCGAATTCGCTCTCCATACGCATCGCGTCGACAACGGTCACCACGCAATCGAGCATCGGTATCCCGTTCTTCACGAATTCGAAACCCAGCGCAGGTAACGAGCAGATCGTCTGGGCAATGGGCTCGGGCTCGCAGATGCCGCTGGCTTCGATCACGATGTAGTCGAACTTCTGCCGGCTCGTGATTTCGGTCAGCTGCTGGATCAGGTCGTTCTTCAGCGTACAGCAGATACAGCCGTTCTGCAGGGCGACCAGGCTCTCGTCTTTCTTGCCCACGACGCCACCCTTCTGGATCAGGTCCGCATCGATATTAACCTCTCCGATATCATTGACAATCACCGCAAAGCGTATTCCTTTGCGATTGTTCAGAATCTTGTTGACCAAAGTGGTCTTTCCGCTGCCGAGATAACCGGTCAGCAGCAGGACCGGAATTTCTTTCATTTCGTCCATAGTCTCTTTCCTGATATCATTTCTTTTCGAAATGCTGATAGTCCTTCACCGAGTTCCAAGCTCCGCCCCACTGGAAACCGCGGGAGCGGAACAACTTGCAGCACAAATCGTCGTCCGTGATCTTGTGCGGGAAATCCACGGTCCGGTCGGCGTACTCGCGCGCCGCTTCGGGCTCTACGATCTCTCCCTTAACATAGGGATTCTGCAAGGGGTTGACATCCACGGCCATCCCCCGCGCGTGCGCCGACAACGAGGTTCCCGAAGTCTTCGTACGGTAGTTGAAGCAGGAAGTGTTGTTGGCCTCCATCGAACGCTGGTCGTCGCCGTCAAAGTCGTCGATGAGCCGGATGCTCGCAATCGGGTATTTCGCTTTGTAAAGTTCCTTGAAGATATACAGCAGGTCGTCGGCAATGGCATTGTTGCAGACCATTTCACCACGCCGTACCCTGCCGCCGAAGTCGTAATACAGCAGCTTGAGATAGCGCAGGTCGGACAGGCTGATCCCGGCATCCTCCTCCGGATAGGAACGCCCCGTCATCCGCAGTTTCACCGCTTCGGGAATCGTGTCGGCGCTGAAAGCCGACAGGCCCGGGTCGACCGGATTGAGGAATTTGCGGTAGCGGCTGTAAGTATAATTCACACAAGTATTTGTGATATTGTTAGCAAAGAGGATGTCGGTGATATGGTTTTCATCCACATAGCTGACCACGTCCTTGGTGAAGTAGCGGAAATCGGCCACGTGGATCTCCTCGAACGAGTAGAAAAGATAGCCCGGTACGGCGTTGCCGAAACTGTCCTTGAAAACGAGCAGCCGGCGGCCGTTGTGCGTCGAAGTCTCCACCTTGGTCAGCTTGATGTCTCCGCCCATGAACGTGGTGTAGGCGGCGCCGCTGCCGTCTTTGAAGGAGAAGAAATACTTGCTCTTATAGGGCCGCGATTCTCCTGTCACGTGGAACTCTTCGTCGAGGGTGTAGTTCACATAGGTGGTGGTGTACTCTACCTCGGTCGGGATGTGGTACACAAAGTCTTCCGGAGCCTTTTTCACGGCCACATTCTGCGAATAGCCATACATACTGCCGACAAAGCGGTGGACGACGTGCTCTTCATAACGGGAGAGGTCTCCGAACGGAACGCCGGCGACCCGGGCGAATTCCTGCGCGGCATAGTAGGCGCCCAGCGGCGCCCAGTGATGGTCGGTACGCAGGTAGATCGGCTCATCCGTGTGCTGGGCCAGAACGGAATAGATGTCAACGGCCCGCACGCCGTTGGAGAGATTCGAGAAGATGCTGTTGAACACGGGCCACTGCTTCTTCGTGAACTTGGCCGCATCTTCCGGGCAGTAGAATTCCGTAGAGGTAGGAATGGGCATGCACCACACCTTGACGGACTTGCCGAAAGTGGCACCGTACTGGTTGATGACCTCAGCATATTTAGCGCCTCCCCGCTCCGTGCCGAAAAAGCCCATCAGGGCGCGGACATTCTCGCCGCTGCCTACCAGGATGATGCCGGAACTCGCCACTTTCGCCACGTCGTCGATCCCTCCTTCCGCATCCACGTGTTCGAACGCCTTCACGGATTTGACCGAGTCTTCCGCTGCTTCGGCGTGTTCCTGTTTCTCCGCCGCCACAACGGGATCCTGTTCTTCCCCCGCTGTCTCCACGGCGGCATTCTTTTCCTGCGACACATACTGGATATTCTGCTCGCCCAGACGGATGCCGAGCAAGTCGCGGAACTGCATGCTCAGTTCCATCAGCGTATCCCGGTATGGTTCGGTATCGCTGTACCACGAAGAGATGGCGGCCGTATAGGAACCGTCCGCAAGCGAATCGAGCGTAAACGAAGGGAAACGGTTCAACTCCCGTTTCTCGAGCACGGAATAGCGACTCCGCGGCAGCAGGTTGAACGCCGCCGTGAAGAACAGGTAGACCAGTGCGATGACCGTTACGAAAAAAACGCCTCTCTTCATATCAGAACCGGGTATAGATGAAAGGATTGTTGGTTGCGCCCACCAGCAGGGCCACGCTCACGGTCAGCAGGGCCACGGAGAACACGAGTTTGAGGATGGAAAGGACGCTCCGTCCGAAAGCCCGCTTCTCGCCCACCAGGTCGCGGATCCAGCGGCCCAGGGGAAGGCAGCAGACCAGAGCGGCGATCCAGAGCCAGAATCGCGAGGTGAGCGCGCTGCGCACCGTAAAGTCGCTCAGCGCCTCGGCTTTTCCGAACAGGATCGGGAAGAACGCAGTCATCTGGCTGAAATCCACGAAATAGAAGATTCCCCAGCCCAGCACGACCAGCACCAGGCTGTACAGGTGCAGCAGCCAGGCAGGGACTTTCCAGCGCAGGATGGTGTATTTTTCCAGCGCCACGATCAGGCCGAAATACAGACCCCAGAGGATGAAATTCCAGCTGGCGCCGTGCCACATACCGGTCAGGAACCACACCACCAGGATGTTGAAGAACTGATGGCGCCGGTTTCCGCCCATCGGGATGTAGAGGTAGTCCCGGAAGAAACTACCCAGGGAGATGTGCCATCTGCGCCAGAAATCCGTGATGGAGTTGCAGCAGTACGGATGGTCGAAGTTCTCCTTGAAATGGAAGCCCAGGCAGCGTCCGATACCGATGGCCATATCGGAATAACCGGAGAAGTCGAAATAAATCTGAAGGGTAAAGGCCAGCAGACCCACCCAGGCACCGGCCGTGGAGAGGCCGGCCAATCCGCCGGCAAGGAACTGGTCGGACACTTCCGAAAGCTGGTTGGCCAGGATGACTTTCTTGCCCAGACCCACCAGGAAACGGAAACTGCCGTCCGCAAAATCGGCGGCCGTCGTATGGCGGTTGTTGATTTCCTTGGCGATGGTTCCGTAGCGGACGATCGGACCGGCGATCAGCTGCGGGAACATCGAGATATAGAGCAGCAGGTCGCCGAAACGCCGTTGCGCCTTGCTTTCCTTCCGGTAAACGTCCACCAGATAAGAGATGGACTGGAAGGTGTAGAAACTGATGCCGATGGGCAGGGCGATTTCCGGCACCTGGACGGAAAGCCCGAACCGGCCCAGCAGGTCGGCGAAGAAGCCCAGGTATTTGAAAGTACCCAGAATGGCCAGATTACAGACCAGACCTGCAACCAGCCAGAACGTCCTCCCCCGCCCCTTTTGGTCTATACCCTTGCCGAAGAGCCAGTTGAGCAACGCACAAAGCAGCAGCAGGAATACATAGACCGGTTCTCCCCATGCATAGAAGATGAGGGAGAAAACGACCAGGACGAGATTCTTCACGCCGACACCCTTCGCCAGCGACGCGAGCAGGTAGCAGATCGCGAAGGCCGGTAAAAAGGCAAAGAGGAAGAAAAGGTCGGCAAATACCATCCGGGTTGCAAATAATCTTGCGAAGATACGAAAAAAGCAGATTGCCTGGTCAAAAAGAGGGCTGTCATCTCTATGACAGCCCTCCTAAAACCGGAAATCGGACGGGATTATTCCGCGATTTCCTTCTTCAGCCGTTCCGTCAGCAGCGGAACGACCTTGTTCAGGTCGCATACGATGCCCAGGTCAGCCACGCTGAAGATCGGCGCGAACTTGTCCTTGTTGACGGCGATGATCGTCTCGGATTCCTCCATGCCGGCCAGATGCTGGATGGCACCGGAGATACCCAGGGCGAAATAGACAGCCGGACGGACGGTCTTGCCGGTCTGGCCCACCTGACGGTCGTGCGGCATGATGCCCGCATCGACCATGGCGCGGGACGAGGACACTTCCCCACCCAGCACATCGGCCAGGCCCTGCAGCATTTCAAAACCTTCCTTGCAACCGACACCGCGGCCGCCGGATACCAGGATCTTGGCCTCGGAGATGTCGCCGGCCGCCTTCTGTTCCTTCACGGTCTTGACGAGCTTGACCACGAACTTGCTCGGGTCGAACTTCGGCTGGAACGTGACGATCTCGCCCTTGCGGTCGAAATCGGGAGTAGCCTTCGGCATCACGCCCGGACGCACGGTCGACATCTGCGGACGGTGTTCGGGGCACTTGATGGTGGCCATCAGGTTGCCGCCGAAAGCCGGACGGGTCATTTCGAATTCGTGGGTTTCCTCGTTGATGGTCAGCTTGGTGCAGTCGGCTGTCAGGCCGGTGCCCAGGCGGGCGGCGATGCGCGGAGCAAGGTCACGGCCGATGGTCGTGGCGCCGTACATCAGGATCGAGGGCTTGAACGCATTGACGGCCTGGAACACGGCCTGCGTGTACTGTTCAGTCACATAGTCCTTGAGCAGCGGATCGTCGATAACGACGACCTTGTCGGCTCCGTAGGCCACCAGCGTCTGCGCCTTGTCGGCGATGCCGCAGCCAGCCAGGATGGCGACCACTTTCTCACCGGTCACCTGGGCAAGGTCACGCGCCTTGCCGATCAGCTCAAGGGCGACAGACTGGATCTCACCGTCCCGCTGTTCCGCAAATACATAGATGTCTTTATAATCTGAAAAATCCATAGCGATACTGTTTTAGACGGTTAGATGATGTGTTTCTCCTTGAGGCAGGCGACGATCAGCTCAACGGCCTGCTCGGCATCCACCTCGTGGATCTGGCCGGGGGCCTTGAGTTCCTTGGTAAACGATTTGACGACCTTCGTGGGCGAGCCCTTCAGGCCGAGTTCGGTCTCGGGTACGTCGATGCGGTCGGCACCCCAGACTTCCACTTCCTTGCCGTATGCGTCCACGATGCCGCCCACGCTCATGTAGCGCGGCTTCACGGCCGATGCCAGGCAGGTCAGCAGGGCCTTGCCCTGGAATTCCAGGACCTGGTAGCCGTCCTCGGTCTCCTTGGTCACCGTAAACTTCTTAGAAGCTTCGTCGTATTCCAGACCGGCGACATAGGAAATCTGCGGGATGCCCAGGTGTTCGGAAATCTCCGGACCCACCTGTGCCGTGTCACCGTCGATGGCCTGACGGCCGGCGATGATCAGGTCCCAGTCGAGTTTGCGGGCCACACCGGCGAGCGCCTTGGACGTAGCCAGCGTATCGGCGCCGCCGAGTTTGCGGTCGGTCAGCAGGATGGCGCGGTCGGCGCCCATGGCGAAGGCTTCGCGGAGGATGATCTCAGCGGCGGGGATACCCATCGTCACGACGGTCACCTCGGCACCGAACTTGTCCTTGAGCTGGAGTGCGAATTCAAGACCGCCCTTGTCGTCCGGATTCATGATGGCGGGAACGCCCTCGCGGACCAGGGTCTTGGTTACCGGATCGATCTTGATCTCGGTCGTATCGGGAACTTGCTTGATGCAGACTAAAATTTTCATCGTACTCTCCTCCTACTTGATTTTGCCGAACAACTTACCTGCGATGACCATGCGCTGGACCTCGGAGGTTCCTTCATAGATTTCGGTAATCTTGGCGTCGCGCATCATGCGCTCCACCGGATACTCGCGGGTGTAGCCGTAACCGCCGTGGAACTGCACGCACTTGGTCGTCACTTCCATGGCCACTTCAGCTGCATAGAGTTTCGCCATGGCTGCGTCGGCCGAGTAGTTCACGCGCGGATTGGCCACGTGCTCATCTTCCCGGAATGCGGCGCTGCGCACCAGCAGACGGGCGGCCTCGATCTTGGTCTTGAGGTCGGCCATCTGGAACTGCGTATTCTGGAACTTGGCGATCGCCTTGCCGAACTGCTTGCGCTCCTTGGTATACTTGACGGTTTCGTCGAGCGCACCCTGGGCGATGCCGAGCGCCTGAGAGGCGATACCGATACGGCCGCCGTCGAGCGTCATCATCGCGATCTTGAAGCCCTCGCCCACCTTGCCGAGCAGGTTGGCCTTCGGAATACGGCAGTTGGAGAAGATCAGCTCAGCCGTGGCGCTGCCGCGGATACCCATCTTCAGCTCTTTCTTGCCCACCGAGAAACCCGGGGTCGTAGCCTCCACGATGAAAGCGGAGATGCCCTTCGTGCCGAGGCTCTTGTCGGTCATGGCGATGACGATATAGACATTGGCATGTCCGGCGTTGGTGATGAAGATCTTGTTGCCGTTGAGCACCCACTCTTCTCCGTCGAGCACGGCCGTGGTCTGCTGACCGGCTGCGTCGGTACCGGCGTTGGGCTCAGTCAGGCCGAAAGCACCGATCCACTCACCGGATGCGAGCTTGGGGACATATTTCATTTTCTGCTCTTCCGTACCGAACTGGAGGATCGGAGACATGCAGAGGGACGTATGGGCGGACACGACGACACCCGTCGTGGCGCAGCAGCGGGAAAGCTCCTCCACTGCAATGGAATACATGATGTTGTCGCCACCGGCACCACCATACTGCTTCGGAACGGGGATGCCGAAGATGCCGAGTTTCGCCATCTTCTCGACCGTCTCCTGGGGGAAGCGTTCCTGTTCGTCGATCTCGGCGGCCAGCGGTTTGACCTCCTTCTCGGCGAACTCGCGGATCATCTGCCGGAACAGCTCCTGCGTTTTGTTGAGGTTGAAATTCATAGCTTACGGGAAAAAGAATCAGCGATTAATACTTGTAGAAACCTTCTCCGGTCTTGCGGCCGAGCAGGCCGGCGCGGACCATCTTGCGGAGCAGCGGATGCGGGCGGTACTTCGGATCGCCGAACTCCTTGTAGAGTACTTCCATGATAGCCAGGTTGACATCGTTGCCGATCAGGTCGGCGAGTGCCAGCGGGCCCATCGGATGGTTGGCACCGAGCATCATGCACTTGTCGATGTCTTCAGCGGTTGCGATACCATCGGCCAGGATGCCGACGGCCTCGTTGATCATCGGGATGAGGATGCGGTTTACCACAAAGCCCGGGGCTTCCTTCACCTCGACAGGCTGCTTGCCGATGGAGGTGGCCAGGTCGACGACGCACTTGCATACCTCGTCGCTGGTCAACTGGCCACGGATCACCTCGACCAGCGCCATGCGGTCGGCAGGATTGAAGAAGTGCATGCCGATGAACTGAGCCGGGCGCTTTGTGCAGGCGGCAATCTCGGTAATGCTCAGCGAGCTGCTGTTGGTCGCAAAAATCGTCTCGGGTTTGCAGATGCCGTCGAGTTCGGTGAAGACACCTTTCTTGAGCGCCATATCCTCCACGGCAGCCTCAATCACGAGGTCCGCATCGGCGAAGGTAGCATAATCCGTTGTAGTCGAGATGTTTGCCAGAATAGCATCCATCGCGTCCTGGGCAATCTTGCCCTTCTCGACGAGCTTGCTGTAGCCCTTCGAAATGGAAGCCATGGCCTTGTCGAGGCTGGCTTGGGTACGGCTTTTCATGACGACGGGCATCTTGGCGGCAAAAGCCTTCACGATTCCCTTGGCCATCGTACCGGTTCCAATAACGCAAATTTTCATGATGACAGAGATATTGTTGATTCTATGATATACTTATTGATTCTTGAAAGCGGCGGGACGTTTGCCCAGGAAAGCGGCCATGCCTTCTTTCTGGTCGTCCGTGGCGAAACACTTGGCGAAATACTGGTTTTCCAGGGCGATCGATTCATCGACGTCCAGATCGTAGTTCTCGCCGATGCAGGTCTTGGCGTACGACACGGCAATCGGGGCGTTCTTGCAGATGACCGCAATCATCGCGTCGACGGCGCCCGCGAGTTCTTCCGGGGCCACGACGCTGTTGACCAGACCGATGCGATACGCCTCGTCGGCGTCGATCATCTTGCCGGTGTAGATCAGTTCCTTGGCGATGCCCTGCCCCACCAGTTTCGGGAGCCGGTAGGTTCCCGAGAAACCGGGGATGATGCCCAGTCCCACTTCGGGCTGGCCGAAACGGGCCTTCATCGAAGCGATGCGGATATCGCAGGCCATGGCCAGTTCACATCCGCCGCCCAGAGCGAAGCCGTTGACGGCGGCGATCACCGGGAAAGGAAGTGTTTCAATCTTCCTGAACACCGCCGCGCCGCGTCGGCCGAATTCCAGACCTTCCTGCTCGGAGAGATGCGCCATCTCGGAAATGTCGGCTCCGGCCACAAAGGCCTTCCCCTCACCCGTGATCACCAGTACGCGTGTGGTTTCGGGGCTGAGCGAATCGACAAAATCGTCCAGTTCCTTCAGGATCGTGGAGTTGAGGGCATTGAGCGTGGCCGGCGAAGAGATCGTCAGGAAGACGATCCCCTCGCGGTCCGCGTTGACTTTCAGAAAACGGTATTCCATCGCCTGCGGCTTTACTGGGCCATCGGTTTGAGATCCTTCGAGATGATGAGTTTGGCCTGCGTAGCTTCCTGCACCTGCTCGACGGTGAACTCAGGGTTGATCTCCTTGAGCACAAGGCCTTCCGGCGTGACGTCCATCACACCCATCTCCGTAATGATCATATTGACCTGGTGGGCGGCGGTGAGCGGGAGGTTGCACTCCTTCATGATCTTGTAGTTGCCTTTCTGGGTATGCTCCATCGCCACGATGACGCGTTTGGCGCCGACCACGAGGTCCATCGCGCCACCCATGCCCGGCGTCAGCTTGCCCGGAATCATCCAGTTGGCCAGGTTGCCTTTCTCGTCCACCTGCATGGCGCCCAGGAACGTGCAGTCCACATGTCCGCCGCGGATGATCAGGAAGGAATCAGCCGAAGAGCAGGCGTATGCGCCCGGATAGGCCGTGATGTAGGCTCCGCCTGCATTCACGTAGTCCTTGTCTTCCTTGCCGGGTTCCGGCGCGGGGCCCATGCCGACCAGGCCGTTTTCGGACTGGAGCGTCACGTTCACGCCTTCGGGAAGATAATTCGGAATCGCGGTCGGAAGACCGATGCCGAGGTTCACCACGTCGCCGTCCTTGAGTTCGAGTGCCGCACGACGTGCGATCGTTTCTCTGATTTGAGCTTTGTCCATAATCACTAGATTTAGATATTGTTATTTCTTGGTATTCATTCGTTTGACAAATTCCTGCGCCACGAAGGAAGCGACATCGTCCGCATAGGTGCCGGCGCCGAAACCGGCGTCGAAACCCAGCTCCTTGGCCAGTTCGTGCGAGATGCGCGGGCCGCCGCAGACGACGATCATCTTGTCGCGGAGGCCTTCGGCTTCCAGCAGTTCGATGAGTTCCGTCAGGTTCTTGATGTGCACGTCCTTCTGCGTCACCGTCTGCGAGACGAGCAGGGCGTCAGCCTTGAGTTCCAGTGCTTTGGCGATGAATTCCTCGTTCGGCACCTGGCTGCCCAGGTTATAGGCGTCGAACATGTCGTAGCGCTCGATGCCGTAATGGCCCGCATAGCCTTTCATGTTCATGATGGCATCGATACCGACGGTGTGCGCATCCGTGCCCGTGGAGGCGCCCACGACCACCAGTTTCCGGCCGATGTTCTGCCGGATGTATTCATCGGTCTCCTTCATCTCCATGACCGAGGATTCCACCTTCGGTACATAGATGGAGGTATAGTCCACCGTAAAGGTGGTGCTGCCATAGCAATTGAAGAAGGTGTAGCCCGGGGTCAGTTCCTGGTAGAACACCACCAGCGGGTTGTTGAATCCCATCTCCTTGAGCAACTGTTTGGCCGCCTCCACCGCTTCGGGGCCGCAGGGAACGGGCAGCGTGAAACTCAGCTGCACCTTCCCGTCGTTCATAGTGTCGCCGTAAGGCTTTACTTTGGTCAGATCCAAGGTCTTGTCGAAATCCTTGGCATCCATTGAATAAAGTCCGCCACTCATCTTTTATCTCCTCCCTTTCATCAATTCAATAAACGGATTGGAATAGTGTTCGCCCTTGGCGACCACGCCGTCGAGGCCCTTGCCGCCGTCCTTGGGACGTTTCACGTCGCCGAACTTTCCTTTTTCCAGCGCGTTGAAAAGGCCTTCCTTCACCAGTTCCTCGAGCAGCGCCACGGCGTTGTCCAAGACCAGGGCGGCCCGCTGGCGGATGATGCCGCCTTCCTTGAATTCCACTTCCTCGCCGATGTCCTTCAGGTTGTTGAAGATGTAGCGGGCGTTTTCGATGGAAAGGTAGCGGTCGCTCATGAAAGGCGTGTGGATGGCTTCGGTCGGCATACCCAGCAGTTGGATGCCCTGATGGGTCCAGATGCCGATGATGTTGAACAGCGCATCCTGGATATGGCCCCGGAAGATGTTGCCGGTCATGAACTTGGTCGGCGGCATGTACTTCAGCGTGGCCTTGGGGAAGATTTCGCGCGTCATCTGAGCCTGCGCCAGCTCATAGAGGAAGCCGTTGGTGAGCATCGGGTCCATTTCAAAGGCATGGCCCAGACCCATCTGCTCTTCGGGCAGACCTGCCAGCAGGGCCAGTTGTTCGTTGATGATATCGGATGCCAGCACGGTATGCGCCGCTTCCACCGCATCGGCGGTGGTCAGGTAGTTGTCTTCACCCGTGTTGATGATCACGCCGGCAAAGCCGTTGATCACACGCGAGAAGAACTGGTCCACCAGCGTACGCTGCATGTTGATATCCCGGAACAGGATGCCGTAGAGGGCGTCGTTGAGCATCACGTCGAGACCTTCGAAGGCGCCCATGATGGCGATTTCCGGCATGCAGAGGCCTGAGCAGTAGTTGCACAGACGGATGTAGCGCCCCACCTCCTCGCCCACTTTGTCGAGCGCGGAGCGCATGATGCGGAAATTCTCCTGCGTGGCAAAAGTTCCACCGAAACCTTCGGTCGTCGCACCGTAGGGCACATAATCGAGCAGCGACTGACCCGTTGTCCGGATCACGGCGATGACATCGGCTCCCTGACGGGCACCAGCCTCGGCCTGCACCACGTCTTCATAGATATTGCCGGTTGCGACGATAATATAGAGGTATGGTTTGGGGCCTTCTCCCAGGGTGCGGAGATAGGACTCGCGACGGTTGCGACGCGCGCGGATCCGTTCGATCGAACCCATGATGACGGGCTGCAGCGCAGCATCCACCGTCTTTTTGTCGGAAATACCGACCTTTGTCAGGTCCAGCGAGCCGTCGGCTACCGCTTCGGCGATCTGCTGCGGCGTACGGCCCGTTGCCACCATGGCGTTGCCGATGTAGAACATCACGCCCTGGTTCAGAACGCCGGCGCCCTTGAGGGCGTCCACGACGACGTTGGGCAGCGGGACCTGGTTCTCATCGACGCCGTCGATACCCAGTAGACGGCATATGGTACGTTCCACGGCTACCGTCGTGTAGCCGTCGGCGAAAGACTGCACATCTTCGGCAATCTGTTTCGCCAGGGAGCGCGCCCTGTCGACCTTCCGCTGGTCCAATCCAAGTTTGCTTTTATTCATATTGTCGTTTCATTATAGTGTCTGCCAATTCGATCCAACGCGGATCGATGCCGAGTTCCCGCGCGATATTGAGCGCTTCGTGCGGCACCTCGTGACTCGTTGTCGGAACGAGCCGGTAATCCATGGTCCGGCCCTTCGAGCCGGGGAGTAAACCTTGTACCCGCCAGCAACGGCCGGCGTGTTCCACGGTATAGTGCGTCGTCATGACGAGTGCAAGATTTGGCTTGTCCGCCAGCAATTCCAGCAGAGCGGAGACAAGCGCAGTCCCTTCTACGGGATTTGTCGTACGTGCCGGTTCATCGACCAGCAACAGGACGCTGCCGCCTCGTTCGACGGCTGCGACGGCCCGGTCGATGCGCTGCATTTCGGCGGCAAAGGAGGAAAGTCCCGTCTTCTCGTCCTGCTCGTCACCGATGCAGAAGCGGATATCGTCAAAGGGGGTCATCACCGCCGAAGCTACCGGAAGGCCGAAGCCGAACTGATAGAGATATTGCAGCATGCACAAGGTCTTGAGCGCCACGGTTTTTCCGCCCATGTTGGCACCGATGACGGTGGCAGGTTCTCCACGCTTGAAAGCAAAGTCTATCGCCTGGAATTCCCTGCCCTTCGTCCGCAGGACCGCCCGGACGCCCGGGTGGAACATACCGCTGATCTTCGTTTCCGTCCCCGAAGAAGGGATCTCCAGCCCTTCGGCGTGCATCTGGACAGCCAGGGCCAGGGAGATATCCAGCTCAGCCATTTCGCGGAGCGTCTCCGACAACTGCCTTGCATACGGGCGCAACTTGTCGCTGATGACCTTCTTCAGCCGGTCTTCTTCATTAACCAGCAGTTCCTGGGTCTGGGCATCATCCGGGTCGATCTCCACGGCAGCGCGCAGCCGCCGCAATTCCACGGAATAGGAATCGTACAGATAGAAGGTCCCGATCTTCAGCCCGTCCGGGTCCAGGATCCCGATCACGCTGTCCAGATACGTTGCGTCGGACAGCTTTTCGGCCAGCATGGCCATATGTTTGATTTCGAAAAATTCGATCTCATCCAGTGTGGCACCTTCCGCCAGGGCGGAGAGCGTGCCCGAGATATCGCGGAGTCCCTGGAGACGGAAGCGCATGTCTTCCGCGCGGCGACGGTCGCTCACAACCAGGTTGAAGTACGTACGCAAACGTGCATACGCCGCATCAATCTGATCGGAATCGATCATCATTTCCCTGTCCAACAGAACCTTGCGGGCATATCCGCTCTGCAGGCCCAATTCGTCGAACAGATAGCGGATGCCACACGGGCTCTCAACGATTTCTCTAAATTTCATATTCGTTCTTCACAATGTCATATACGGGCAGACCGATCCGCTGCGAAAGCTCCCGGCAAAGGATGTCCGAATCCAGGACGATGCCGTTGGGCGCCTTGGGGTTCACGCAGACGGCCAGCAGTTCGCTCTTCATCCGGACCGAAATCCGGCCGCCGCGCCGGATAAAGGCGCGGTACAGCTCCTGCGAGCAGAACACCTTGGTAAAATCCCCTACCACCAGTTCCACTTCCTCTTCTCCCGAACCCTGCCGGACCATCTGCAGGAGCCGGTCAGTCAGCGCACCTTCCACTTCAATGACCGGGTGGGCCTTCAAAGTCCCTGCATCCAGGGAGGAGAAGGAAGACACCCGCAGTCCGGGTTCCGGCCCCGCATACTGCGGAAGCCGGATCAGTTCCACCACGTAGGCCGTCTTGCCTACCAGTTCACGGATGTTCGCCGAATAAGCTGCACCGGTCGAAAGCACCATCGCCTCGCTCACGGCCGGAGAAGCCGTGCTCAGGCGGGAAAGCGCTCCGTCGATCAGGATCAGGTCTATCCCGAAATCTTTCAATGAACGCATCCAGCGTTTCAGGGCCGCAGCGCTGGAAGGTCCGCTCAGCAGCACCTTCCCTTCCTGCAGGGCCTTGGCCGTGACCACGCGCCCGAGGGCCGTGTCCTCATCGCTCACCGCATACAGTTCAGAGAGGGGACGTTTCTGCCGGAAATGCTTTTCGCTCGTCGCAAAGAACATCCCCTCCCGTACTGTAATCTCGGGTTTGGCGGTACCGGTCACCTGGTCGGTGGTCTCCCCGTCGATCCCGATCGAAGTTACCGCCACATTGAAGTAGTCGAGCGGCAATCTTCGGATAATGTAGTTGAGACACTCCGTCTTGCCTGCATTCTTGGACAGGCCGACGATCGAAACGCTCCGATACTTGAGTATCTCCCCTACGAAAGGCATCTACCTGCGTTTTTTGCTGCGTTCCTTGCGCTCCAGCACGGCAGGTTCGATGGCCATGCGCTGTCCTTCCAGCAGGCCGGCCACGCCTTCGAGCTTCTTCTGGCACTCAGGGCAGTGGCATTCCTGATGGTATTCAGCCGGTTCGGTGTACGTCGTGATCACACCTTCGAAGTTGCGGAGGACCACCTTGCCCGGAGCCTGGGAAATCACGTACTGCGGCATGACAGGGGTCTTGCCGCCGCCGCCGGGTGCATCCACCACGAAGGTAGGAACGGCATATCCGGAGGTATGGCCGCGAAGGCCTTCGATGATCTCGATGCCCTTCGACACGGGGGTGCGGAAGTGCTCAAGGCCCATCGAAAGGTCGCACTGATAGATGTAATACGGACGTACGCGCATCTTCACCAGCTCGTGAACCAGTTTCTTCATCACGTGTACGCAGTCGTTTACGCCGCGCAGCAGCACGCTCTGGTTGCCCAGCGGAATGCCGGCGTCGGCCAGACGGGCGCAGGCGGCCGCAGATTCGGCGGTCACCTCGTTCGGATGGTTGAAATGGGTGTTGAGCCAGATCGGATGGTATTTCTTGAGCATATTGCACAACTCCGGCGTAATGCGCTGCGGGCAAACGACCGGCGTGCGGGTGCCGATGCGGACGATCTCCACGTGAGGAATTTCCCGCAGGCGGCGGATGATGTCTTCCAGCCAGGCGTCGCTCACCATCAGGGCGTCGCCGCCGGACAGGAGCACGTCACGCACTTGGGGGGTATTGCGGATGTATTCGATGGCCTTGTCGATGCGCTCGCGCGGGCTTTCGTCGTCTTTCTGGCCGGCGAAGCGGCGGCGGGTGCAATGGCGGCAGTACATCGAGCACATATCGGTGATCAGCAGCAGCACACGGTCGGGATAACGGTGCGTCAGGCCGGGTGTCGGGCTGTCCTCGTCCTCGTGGAGCGGGTCGAGCAGGTCGGCGGCGGACTGGTGCGTTTCGGCCGCGGTAGGGATGCACTGCTTGCGCACGGGATCATACGGATCGTCCGGGTCGATGAGGGAGATATAATAAGGTGTGATGGCCATCCGGAGCGTGGAAAGGCATTTCTTCACGCCCTCCTCCTCTTCCGGCGTCAGTTTCACATACTTCTTGAGTTCATCAAGTGTCTCGATCCGGTTCTTGACCTGCCATTTCCAGTCGTTCCACTGGGCGTCGGTCACCTCGGGAAAGAGTTCCTTTCTTCTGGAAACGTTCATAAGCAGTTATGCGTAAAGTTCTTCGAAAATCTTACGGAGCTTCGGGCTCTCGCGCAGTTCCTGGAGGGTGAATTCGGCGTGACCCTTGGTGTAGCCGTTGCCCATGATCATGTTGACGTCCGCGCCGATGCCTTCCGCACCGAGGGAAGCCTTGGTGAAGCTGGTCGCCATGGAGAAGAAATAGACCACGCCGTCGTCTTTCGTGCAGAGAACGGCGGTCATTTCCTGATCCGGAACGTTCACGCAGTTGATGGTCACGTCGGCCATCTTGCCGCCGGTCAGGCGTTCGACCATTTCATAGACCTGGACGGGCGTCATGCCGGCCGCGCTTTCCACTACGTCGCAGAAGCCGAGGTCCTTGATACGCTGGGTGCTGCGGGGGCTGTTGGCGATACCGATCACCTTGCCGGTGACACCGACGCGTTTCTTGGCCTCGTAGGCGCAAAGCATACCGCTCTTGCCGCCGGCGCCGAGGATGACGACGGTCTGTCCGTATTGGCAGAGTTTTGCGGTCTGGGCGGGTGCGCCGGCCACGTCAAGGGCGCTCAGGGCGAGCTTCTCCGGCATATCGTTCGGAATCTTGGCGTAGATACCGCTCTCGAAGAGGATGGCCTTGCCCTTGATGTCGACCTGGTCCACGTCGGGACGGATTTCCAGAATCTCGTCGATCCGCAGCGGGGTCAGCGAAAGGCTGACGAGCGTCGCGATACGGTCGCCTTCCTTGAGGTCGATCTTGCCCTTGAGGGCGTCGCCGATCTTTTCGACCTTGCCCAGGAGCATGCCGCCCGAACCGGTGCGACGGTTGCGGTGCTTTCCCTGCAGTTCCACGTTGAGGAACATCTCTTTCTTGACTTCCTCCATGATGCGCTCCTGGCTGGCACCTTCGCCTGCCTGCTGCTTCGCATAGTTGTGGATGTCAGTGAACGAAGCGGAGTCGATGTTGAGGGTCTGGACGTCGATCAGGATCTCATTGTCCCAGATTTCGTCCATGTTGTTGTCGAGTTTGTTAGCGGGCTGCGGAAGGACACCTTTGGGTTCGATGACGCGGTGGGTTCCGTACTTGTTTCCGTGTTTCTGTGCCATATTATAAAGGAATGTTTATGAATTGTTTCTTAATTGCCGATTAGCGGGCTTTGAGGCCGAGGATTTCGCGGGCTTCGGCGCTGGTGGCGATGCCGCGGCCGAGTTCGTTCGCCAGGCGGACGACCTTGGCGACCAGCTCGCCGTTGCTCTTGGCCAGAACGCCTTTCGACAGATAGAGGTTGTCTTCGAAACCGACGCGGACATTGCCGCCCATGGCGATGGCCGCAGCGGCCATCGGGAATGCGTTGCGGCCGACGCCGGTAACGGTCCAGGTGCTGCCGGCGGGAATCTTGTTCACCAGCCAGCAGAGATTGTCGACCGTGGCGGGCGTGCAGCCCGGGACGCCGAGCACGAAGTTGAACTGCATCGGGGCGCCGGGTACCTGGCCTTTGCGGGCCATGGTCAGGATGGTGTCGAGATGGCCCATTTCGAAGCATTCGTATTCGGGCTTGATGCCGCGCTCGATCATGCGTTTGCCGAAGGCGCGCATGGTCGGCATCGTATTGTCGAAGATCTCGTCACCGAAGTTGCAGGTGCCGCAGTCCAGGGTAGCCATTTCGGGGAGCGGGGTCGTATCGGTCGACTGGAGGCGTTCATCGGGCGTCATGCCCACGGCACCACCGGTCGAGGGAATCAGGATGACGTCGGGGCACACCTTCAGGATGGCTTCTTCGCACTCTTGGAAACGGCCACGGTCCTGCGTGGGCGTGCCGTCGTCCCAGCGGACGTGCAGGTGTACGATGGCGGCGCCGGCATCGACAGCCGACTTGGCCTCGCGGACGATCTCTTCAACGGTATACGGAACGTTGGGGTTCTGCTCCTTGGTGACTTCCGCGCCGCAGATGGCGGCGGTGATGATGAGTTTGTCCATTACTTGCGCTGGCATTTCTTGGGGGTGACACAGGTACCGCTGGCGCGGCAGACCACGACCGGCTCTTCGAGCAGGTCGGCGGCGGAGTCGGAGATATCCGGACGCGGGGCGATGACCTTGCGGGCCTCGAAGACCATCTTGCGGGAGGTATTGCCCTCGGAGACAATCTCGCCGGTTGCTTCGATGAAGTCGCCGGCATAGACCGGAGCGATGAATTCCACCATATCATAGGCTTTGAAGAGGCCTTCGTCGCCGTCACGGAGGATCAGCAGTTCAGTGGCCACGTCACCGAAAAGATGGAGCATGTGGGCGCCGTCTACGAGGTTGCCTCCGTAGTGCGCGTCCTTGGCGCTCATGCGGACGCGGATCATGGATTTGTACTCTGCCATATCGGGTGTAAGTTTAGGTTATTGTTCGACATAGATGTAGTCCACGAACAGGGCGGGCGTATGGACGGCTTCCGGTTCGATCTCCCCTACCTTGACCAGTTTCTCCGCTTCGACGATCACGGTCTCGGCGGCCTGGGCCATCATGGGGTTGAAGTTCTTCGTCGTACCACGGTAGAACACATTGCCCGATTCGTCGACAATGCTGCCGCCCAGCAAAGCAAAATCAGCGCCCAGCGGTTTCTCCAGCAGATAGTCCTTGCCATCCACGTTGATGATCTGCTTGCCTTCCTGGACGACGGTGCCGATGCCGGTCGGGGTAAGAATACCACCGAGACCGGCGCCCTTGGCGCGGATGCGCTCCGCAAGGGTTCCCTGCGGTACGAGGTTCATCTTGAGCTGGCCGGTGTTCATCTGCTCGATCGACGCCTTGCTGCCGCCGATGTAGGAAGCATAGATTTCTTTCACCTGGTGATTCTCGATCAGCTTGCTCCAGCCTTTCCCGTCAAAGACCGTATCATTGCAGATG
This sequence comes from Bacteroidales bacterium UBA3290, assembly GCA_002361615.1. GTDB lineage: Bacteria > Bacteroidota > Bacteroidia > Bacteroidales > UBA932 > Cacconaster. Next base: position 182,570 of record DETK01000033.1, on the reverse strand, counting down.
ATGGTCAGATCCTTGACGCCGCTTTCCGCCAGCGCATCGACAATCTGTTTGGGGGCACCTGTTCCCAGGAAGCCGCCAATCATAACCGTAGAGCCGTCCTTAATCATTGCGACAGCCTCTTTGAGCGTGATATTCTTTTTCATATTGCTAAAAAAATTATAACGATTATCCTTTACGATACTTGGGTTAGCTTAATTTGCAAATTTAATCAAATAAAGCCTGAAAACAAAGAAAAAAAAACGGGTTTTTGACACCCGGCGGGATGCCAAAAAGGAAAGACGAGAAAAAAGCCGGAAATGGTCAGAATCCCTTGCGGAGCGCGGGCGTAGCGTAGATCCTGATGAGGATATCCCGGATGACACGGCGGTCCACCATGTGCTTGGGCAGCGTATTGATCTCCTCCTTCAGGTATTTCTCGAACTGGGCGGCTTCGTATTTGTCGGAAGGCGTACGGCCAGTCAGCATTTCGGCGGCGACGATGTTGGAAGGCCAGATCCGATAGCCGTCGAGGATCCGCTCGTCGACGATGCGGGCAAGCGAACGGAAGCGTTCGTTCTTGTCGAGGGCGGCGCAGTCCGACAGTTCCTCGAAGGTGATGGGCTTGCAGAAAGCCACATGCACCCTCCCCTTCTGTTGCATGATGCCCATGATGATGCTTTCGAGATCCTCGCCGGGCCGTTTGATGTAATTGCCCATCATCTGCTTGATATAAATCTCGTAAGCCTTTTTAATACCGCAGCTTTCGATCTCATAGGATACGGCGACGGGCATCAGCCGGAGTTCCGCCATGTTTTCCGGGAAATCGCGGCTTCCGCTCATCGAGAGCATCTTGAGCAGGCCCTGTTCGGTCGTGTCGTTGCCATCTTTCGTACGGCCGTTGCGATGCGATATCCACACCGAGGCGGGATGCTCGTCGGAGAGCCGCATCCGGATGTAGGAAGACAGTTGCATCGAGGTTTCCAGAAGTTCGCGCGGACTGACGCTGCGCGACACCTTGATCATGCGGTTGGAACGCATCAGATCTTCAATGAACTGATTGTAGATCAGGTTGTCCCCCACTGCGATTTCGGAGAGCGGCAGCCCGTTTCCCTTGAAGATATACTGGATGAAAGCCGAATCGAGCACGATGTCGCGGTGGGAGGACAGCATCGTATAGGTCTGTCCACCTTCGAACCACTCCAGACCGTCATACGAAAGGCCATTGGTCGTCTTGCTGATGATCGAACGGACCGCCGGATACATCACCCGCGTCTGGAAGTCGTCCACTCCATGGATGGTATTGAGTGTATTGCGCAGGATGTCAGGATCTTTCCCCGGAAAGAGAAAAGCCGAGATCTGCTCCATCAGGCGGTTGTTGGAGGCACGTTTCAGGGCAGCCGCCGTCTCAGCATCGTTGTAGGGCCGGATATCCTCATACATGGCCGGATTCATTTAGACTTGTTGAAAGCAAGGGCAGACAGCGGCAGGACCGAAGAGAGATACAGAACCACGAGCGGCAGACTCGGGAAGAAGGAAAAATTACTGTATGTCAAGGAATTCTGCAGCACAAGAACGGCATAGCAGGCAATCACGAGCGCACCGATGGCAAGCCAGAACTTCCACTGGGTGAAAAAGAAGAGCAGCAGGGTCAGGACAACCACGGCCATCGGAACGAGCAGATGGACGATGCTGTCGCCGCACCCGACCCGGATGCCGGCGATCACGAACGCCAGCAACTGCCCGCCGAACAGGAGGGCGTAGCAATACTTGGCCGCACCGCTGCCAGCGGCGCTGCGCCGGACGGCATAGGCCGAGACGCGGTCCGAAAAACGTTTTTTCCGTTTCAGGAAGTACCAGAAAAACAATGCGATAATCACAGCGGCAGCAATCCCCCACACCAGGAAGGGATGTCCTGGATGCCAGATGGGATTAACCCTGTCGGGCAGGAATGTGACCGCCGTCAGACCCGTAATTCCGTAATACCAGACAGCCATCCAAAAAGCCTCCCTGAGCATCTGACCGCCTTTGACCCGTCCGTTGCGGACGGCGAGCAGGAAGCAGAGGCAGAGCAAGGCGAAAAGGATGGCCCCGATCAGGACCCAGAGCCCGAAGGAGAAGCCCAGGGTATTGATCAGGTAGCTGTTGATGTCGAATATGGTTTTCATGGTATATCTATTTTTCTACAAATATATCATACTTTTTGCAAAAGTGACGAATCTCCATAACTCAAAAAGCGGAAATCGTGCTCCAGGGCGAAGCGGTAGATGTCATGCCAAGCCTCCCCTACGAAAGCGCTGATCAGCAGCAGCAACGTGCTCTTGGGCTGATGGAAGTTGGTTACCAGGTAATCGATGACCCGGAAACGATAACCGGGGACGATGATGATGCGGGTGCGCGAATGCAGTTCAGCAAGGCCGGCACGGTCCATATAGGCTATCAGTGCCTGAAGCGTTTCCTCCATCGTATATCCATATCCCTCTTCACGATAGGGCTCCCACTGTTCCACCAAACCGGGTTCACCCTTCTCAATACAATGAACACCAAGGAAATACAAAGACTCCAGACAACGGGTCGATGTCGTTCCGACGGCCGTCAGCGGCCGTTCGCCTTTCGCGGCGAGCGTCACCAGAAAGTCGCGCGATACGGAAAAAGGCTCGCTATGCATCGTATGGTCGCCGATGGTCTCGCTCTTCACGGGGAGGAAGGTACCCGCGCCCACGTGCAGGCAGAGATTCAAACGGGTAATCCCCTTTGCATCAATGGCATCCAGTTCACGCTGGGTAAAATGCAGGCCGGCGGTCGGTGCGGCGACCGAACCTTCTCGCTTCGCATACCAGGTCTGGTAGCGCTCGAGATCGATCGCTTCGGTATCCCTTTTCAAATAGGGAGGGATGGGAATCCGTCCGGCATGCTCCATCACCTGGGAGAAGGAGTAGCCGCCATTCCAGGAAAAAGAGACGATGGACGTTTCCCCCCGTTCCAGGAGTTCAGCTTCCAGATTAATCTCACTAAGAAACGCTGAATCAGGGTTTTCCGAGCCGACATAAAGTTGTAGGCGGCCGCCTTTCCAGCGTTTGACATTCCCGATGATCGCCTTCCAGCAGCACGTGGCCGTCGATGCGAAACAAAGCTGATAATCTTCCGGTCTCGAAGGTTCCAGACAGAAAATCTCGATCAGGGCGCCGGTCTCTTTCCGGAACAGGAGACGGGCAGGAACGACCTTCGTCTCGTTGAACACCATCATCGAATTTTCCGGGAGGCAGTCGGGCAAATCGCGGAATTTTCGATTCTCAGGCACTCTTGCACTCGCATTTGTGAATACAAGTAGCTTTGAATCATCGCGTTGCGCTAGCGGATAGCGTGCAATGCGGTCGTCAGGCAACGGATAATCGTACGAATCGATGCGGATTTCTTGAACCATCGGGCATTTTTTGAGCATGCAAAATTACAACAAGGAAAACGGAAATACAAGTTTCTCTTATCCGGCGAATTTGTTCACAAAATCAAACACGCTTTTCAAGTTTACAATAGTGTGACGCCCCGCGTTTATTTATTTAAGAGAAACCAGGGCCAGAACAAACAAACGCTACAAGTCGCAACAACAGAAATCTTGATAAAGTAATACAATAGTCTGTATCCCAGTAATTTAATATATCAATATCAAGCTTTACTTCGGTTAAATCCCTAAACCGAAACCACCGTTTAACGCGAAAAGCTATTTATAATCATAATTATCATGCTTATTCCCAGCATTTTACTGCATTTAGCTAAAGCTGGATTATAATTAATTAGATGTTAATTATTGTATTATTCCCCTGGTCGTTGCTTCTGTTACAATTGTAATTGTTAAGTTTTATAAAATTTGTCAACAATTTCTTTCGTAAATTCTTTTATTCTTTTTACATTTGTACATCGTAAAAAAAGCACGTCATGCACGACCGGTTGAAGCAGTTTCTCACGATGGAGGGTCTCTCCCCTGCCCGATTCGCAGAGGTGATGGGCATCCAGCGCTCCGGCATCTCCCACTTGTTGTCCGGACGCAACAAGCCGAGTTTTGAATTCCTTGAGAAAATGATGACCGCCTACCCCGATGTCAATCCCGAGTGGCTGATCCTCGGCAAGGGCCGTCCCTACAAGAGTGACCGTCCTCAGGTCGAAATCGGCGACAAAACCGACCTGTTTACAGAAATCGCAGAATCCGATACAGCGTTACAACCCTCACTAGAGCCTGAGGATCAAGAACTTGAAGGAGAAAATCCGCCCGAACAACGCGCTGAGAATCCAAAATTCGTCCTCCCTTCTCCCGGCGTACCGTCAAAAAGCGTGAAAAAAATCGCCCGGATCATCGTCTTTTTCAACGACGGTACCTACGAAGAGAAATAAATCGTAAATTTGTAGCCAGATGGCTACTGTCAAGAACATACCGCTGCTCCGGCTGCTCAAGTTTCTGCCTTTCCTCCGCCCGGTCATCCGGCTCCTTTATAAAAGGACATCGCCCGTACTCAGGAAGGAATTGCTGGGTTTGACGTTCTCCGGGCCGATCGGCGTCGCCGCCGGCGTGGACAAACGTGGCGAATATACCGATATCATTTCCTGCTACTCCCCCAGTTTCATTGAAATCGGTCCCGTCCGTGACGTGATGTTCACGATCCAGAACCTGCAGAAACGTCAGGAAGACATCCTCATCTTCGCCAATCTGAGCAACGCGAAAGACATCGAACGGGTATTCTCCCTCATCTACGACTTTGTGGACGGCATCGTGCTCAACGTTTCGCACGGCACCAATGTAGCTAAAACCATCGACCATCTGCTGGAATTGCGCCGCTACAACGATACCTACAAACCCATCATTTTCAAGCTTTTCTCCGACCTTACGCACGAAGATGCCGACCAGGTGGCCGACTATATGCTCCGCAGCGGCATCGACGGAGTGATGGTCAGTGCGGAATTCGTGCAGAAGGTCCGCGACAAGACGCTGGGGCTGCTACCGGTCATCGCCATCGCGGAGATTTCCGCCCCCGAGCGGGCAGCCCAGATGCTTGATATGGGCGCCGACCTGATCGCCGTCAGCAACTCCCCGTTCCATTACGGGCCGAAACTCATCAAACGAATCAACAAATATCTGGAAAAGCGATGAAAACAGCTTCGATCTGTACCATTGGCGATGAGATCCTCATCGGCCAGATCGTCGACACGAACTCATCCCACATCGCCCGCGAACTCAATGCGCTGGGCATCCAAGTCAAATACATGACCTCTATCGGTGACGACCGCGCCCGGATCATCCAGGAACTCGGTCAATGCCTGGACAATACCGACATCGTCATCGTCACGGGCGGCCTGGGTCCCACGAAAGACGATATCACCAAGGACGCCCTCCGGGAACTGTCCGGATCCTCCGGCTACAAGGAATCCGCCGAACAGATGGCCCATATCAAGCGCATCCTTGGCGCACGCGGGATCCCCATGATCGATACCAACCGCGCACAAGCCCTGGTTCCCGACGCTTGCAGCGTGATTCCCAACAAGTTGGGAACGGCGCCCTGTATGGCTTTCTACCAGTTGGGAAAAGCCCGCACATCAGCGCTCTATTCGCTCCCGGGCGTTCCTTTCGAAGCCATCGGCCTGCTTCCCGACGTCATGGCCGACATTCGCCGGCACTTCTCCCTGGAAGAGATTACGCACCATACCATCGTGACCTTCGGCATTCCCGAATCCACGCTGGCCAAACAAATCGAATCCTGGGAAGACGCCCTGCCTGAGAACATCCACCTGGCCTATCTTCCCAATCCGACGGTCGGCGTCCGCCTGCGCCTCACCCAATTCGGCGGGAAAGCGGATTTCAAGCCCTATATTGCGCAACTTCAGCAAATTCTGGGAGATGCTATCTACGGAGAGGGCGAAGATACACTGCAAAGTGTCATCGGCGCCAAGCTGCGTGCCGCAGGCAAGACCCTGGCACTCGCCGAGTCCTGCACCGGCGGACACCTGTCCGAACTGATCACCTCCGTTGCCGGCTGCAGCGACTACTACAAAGGCTCCGTCACATCCTACTCCAACGAGGTAAAAATGAACATATTGGGCGTTAAACCCGCTACGCTGTCGCAATTCGGGGCCGTCAGTGAGCCCTGTGTCCGCGAGATGGCGGCCGGCGTGCTTCGCGCGCTCGACACCGACTATGCCGTGGCCACGTCCGGCATTGCCGGTCCGGGCGGCGGATCCCCTGAAAAACCGGTCGGCACTGCCTGGCTGGCTGCAGCCAGGAAGCTATCAGACGGCAGCGTGCAGGTGGCCACCCAATGCGTCCATTTCGCCTCCTCCCGCGCCGTCAACATCGAGCGCTTCGCTTCCTACGCGCTCGACCTGCTCAGAAGAAACCTGTAACAACGCCTTACCATGAAAAAACTTGCCTTCCTGCTCCTGATTCTTTCGACCATGATGGTATCTTGCACAAAAAATCCTGAAAAAGAAGCGGTTGCAAAACTCGACCAGCTTTGTTCCTCCCTGTTCCCCGCCGATGAACCCGGGGCTGCCGTCCTGGTGCTCAAGGGCGATGACATCATCTTCGACAAGGGCTACGGCATCGCCGACATCGAGACCCGCAAACCCATCGACGGCAATACGTTCTTCAATATCGCCTCCGTGTCGAAACAGTTCACGGCCGTGGCCATCCTCCAACTGGCCGAACAGGGAAAGCTGTCGCTGGAAGACCCTGTCTCAAAGTATTTTCCGGAGTACAAGGCCCCTTTCTGGAAGGACATCCAGATCAAGCATCTCCTCTCCCACTCTTCGGGTGTCCCGGATGCCCGCGGCGGCATTCCGCGTGAAATGAAGATCAAGGGAGACGAAGCACTGGCCATGTCCTATCTTCCCACGCTCGACTACCTGCACTTCGAGCCCGGTACGGCTTACGAATATATCAACCCTACCTTCGTCCTCTGCGGCGCCATTGTCGAAAAGGTCACGAAAATGCCTTTCACGCAATATGTTACGGAGAACATCTTTCGCCCTGCCGGTATGCTGCAGACGCTCTACTTCGACCCGCAGCATCAGGAATTGATTCCGAACATGGCGCACGGTTACGAATACGCTGACGTAGAAGATATGCCGGAAGAGCGCACGGCGGACAGCCAGCCCTCCGACGAGCCGAAAAAATGGTATGAATACGATTACGGAGAAGAGACTTTCTTCGCCACCCGGCCTGACGGCGGCATCTACTGTTCCACGCACGAATTCGCGCTCTGGGAGCGCGCTTTACGCGAGAACAAAGTGCTCGAAGAAGCCAATCGCGTGGATGCCCAGTCGCCCCATATCTACGCCAGTGACAGTCCCTGGAGCGACTACCAGAACCGCCCTAACACCTGGTACGGCTACGGCTGGTTCATCGAGCCCAAGACGGACACGACCAAAGAAGTGATCTACCATACCGGTGACAATGGCGGCTTCAAGATCCTGGCCGCCCGCTACCCCGAAGACAAAGCCCTCGTGCTGGTCTTCGCCAACCGCGCCGACTGGGACCGCTACGCCGTAATGCAGCAGATCGAATCCATCTTCGGCTTCTGACCTTCCTTCGTCATTCCCCGGCTTGACCGGGGAATCTTATCCTGTTCTCAGTTCCTAATCCAGTCATTCAGCGGCAACTCGTCGCCGGTGAGCTGTTTCAGGAAAGGATCGAGAAGGTCGTGGCCGGTCGCACGATTGGTGAAATAGACGAAGCCTTCCTTCGTTGCCGGATGCAGGAGCCACAGCGCCTTGAAATTGCCGTTGTCGCCCCAGTGCCAGTAGTATTCACCCGCACCTACAGCGGGCTCAGCGACAGCGCCGAAGCCCAGGCACCAGAACACGGAAGTGTCGCAGGCCCGCGGTTCATCGGCATAGCGCTGCGCGTGGACCTGGTGCGTGAACATCTCTTTATGTGCTGATTCAGAAAGGCCCTCGCCTTCCAGGAGGCCCCGTCTGACGAAATTTGCATACTCGATGGCATTGGTACGCAGCGTATAGGCGCTGTTGGCACGCGGATGGCGTCCTTGACCCCTGTCTTCTCCGTCCCGGTTGAAACCCACCAGCGCCAGCGTATCGTACGCAGGCTGCCAGGCGTAAGATGTCGTCGGCATATCGAAAGGCTCAAAGACTTCGCGACGGGCGATGGCGTCGAGCGGCTCTCCCTGAATGGCTTCCACGGCCCGCTGGAGGAACGCGTAGCCTTCACCCGAATACGCGAAACAGGAATCGACCGGATACTTGAAGGTAATTCGGCTCGTAGGCCACTCATCCGACGAGGGGCCGGCGGCCCAGTTGGGCAGGCCCGTCTGGTGAGAGAGCACGATGCGAGGCGTCAGGCGCCGGGCCATCTCCTTGTCGTCGAAACGGTCGATATCGGTATAGTCGGCGATGGGACGGTCCAGGTCGATCTCGCCCCGGTCCACCATCCGCATCACGATATAGGCGAACACCGGCTTGCTCAGCGATGCAGCCTGAAAAATACTGTTCTCGCTGATATTCTGCGGGATATTGAAGACCGTATCCTCCGCGCACACAAGTCCGTGCAACTGGCCTTGCGGAGAGAAATAGCAGTATTGGAAAACGGGGATTCCATTCGCATCGACCAGGATCTGGAGGGAATCCAGGGCGGCTGACACCCGCGGATCGACCTCCGCTTTCGGCGCACGGCACCCCGAGAGCAGCAGCAAGGCCGAAAGGACGAAAAGAAGTGTTTTATTCATGACTGTATCAAAATTTTGCGGTTTCTCAAAAAGTTCCTACCTTTGCCATCCCCAAAAGGAAGCATAGCTCAGCTGGTTTAGAGCACCTGCCTTACAAGCAGGGGGTCACTGGTTCGAATCCAGTTGTTTCCACTGCCGCCCCCAGGGCGGCTTTCTTTTACTGGGGCGCTGCCCCAACCCCCGCGCCTCCCGGCCTTAGTACTTTTGCTGCGCGTATCGACTACCCATGCGAGCCTCTGTTGCAAAAGTACCGGCCTACGGCGGTCGCCTGATGGCGACTGGCAAGTACTTGCCGCTCCGGCCTGCTATCACACAGGCTTGCGCTCACGGCCTCCACTAGCGGCTGAAGCCGCTTTTCCAGCAAGTGTTTATTCGGGGATTTCATCGACATCCATCAGCGCTTTGTCGAGCAGTTTGCCTTTTTTGGCGCCCATTTCCGTGAGTTTGCGGGCGGTGGTCAGGATGCTTTGGCCGCGGGGCTCCAGCTTGCGACGGGCATCGCCATATGCCTTCGTGGCAGATTCCAGGGCCTTCCCGACACTCTCGTAACTGATCATGAACTTCTCCACGCGGTCGACCATCTCGTCGGCCAGGGCGAAGACCTTTTCGTGATTCTCAGCCTGCTGCAGCTGCGTCCAGGTCAGCTGGACGATGCGGATGGCGGCATAGAGCGTCTGTTCATCAGCGATATAGACATTCTGTTCTGCAGCACGGCGCCACAGGTCGGGTTCGGCATTGAGTGCTGTCCAGAGCGCGCCCATATTGGGAACGAACATGATCACATAGCCAGCAGAAACCTTCGGCTTCTGAATGTAGGCTGAGTAGTCTTTCCGGGCGAGCTCCTTGACGTGCGTCTTGAGACTGTCCACGTGCGCTTTCAGATACCGCGCCCGTTCTTCTTCGGAAGAGGCATTCACATAGTCCACATAGGCTGTGAGCGAAGTCTTGGCATCGACGATGACCTCGCGGCGGCGGTCCAGGTGGATAATCACGTCGGGACGCATCACGGAGCCATCTTCATTGCGGACGGCGTTGCCTGCCGCATCGGTGATAGTAGGCTGCACGTCGAAATGGACGCCGGCCGTAAGACCCTGTGAAGAAAGCAGTTCTTCGAGGATTGTCTCACCCCAGGTACCCTGCAGCTTGTTGCCATACTTGAAGGCGGCAGCCAGACGGTCGGTACTTTCCGACACGCGGCCCGTGTATTTCATCAGGTTGTCGACTTCGGTCTTCATCGCCTCACGCGAAGCCTTGTGGACATCGCTGTTGGCCGACATCTCTTTGCGCAGGTCTTCCAATTTGTCCTTAAGCGGCGAAAGCAGGGTACCGATCGCTTCACCGGAAGCATCCTTGAACTCTTTTTGACGGGCCTTGAGCAAGACATCCGTATCTTCCTTGACCTGAGCCTTAAGTTGGCCGAGCGCCGTGCCGAAGTTTTCTTTCAGGGTTGCCATCGCTTCCTCGTGTGCTTTCTCCCGCGCCTCGAGGACCTCGTCCTTCGCCTTGTTGGCGGCATTCACGGCTTTTTCGATGCGGGAGGGCATCTCGTCCTGAAACGCCTTCATCTCGCCCTTGAGTCTCTCATTTTCTTCCTGGAGATGAGAGAGTTCTGTTTCAAGCCGGGCCTTTTCAGCACCAGAGCGGGCCTGGAGCCGGGAGCGCACGATGGCCCTCGTCACGAGCACCGCAACCACCACGACGGCCAGCGCCGCCAAAAAGAAATAGGAAAGCGTATCCATCACTCTTTCGCTTCTTCCTTGAAACTGTCGAGCAATTCCTTGTAACCGGGGATGACCAGGCCAGTGGCTTTATGGAGGTCGCGCTGGTCGGAGACACAGGTCAGTACCTTGCCTTCGGGCGTGACGGTCGCATAGGCCTGCTTGTCGGGAAGTTTGCTGCTGCCGACCTTTCCCCCGTAGGCGAAGGAATAGTCATAATAGGCGATCTTCAGGGTATCGCCACCCATCATCTCCTTCAGGCCGATGAGTTCGTTGTAGATCCTGGTGTCTTTCTTGAGTTCGTCATACATCAGGGTGGCGTTCTTTTTCATGCCCTGCCGGATGTATTTTTCCATCCGCTCGGTATTCTGCTGCAGTCGGGTATCGTAGATGCTGATGCGGCGCTGGAACTCCGTCGCGAAGGTCGTGGAATCGAGCATCTGCAGGTTGCGGACCGAGATGTCGAAGGGCTGATCGAGGTCTTTCGTCAATTCGGCGATGATGGCTTCCGCCACCGGATCGGGCTCCTTCTGGGCGCAGGCACATACGGCCAGGACCGTGCAGAGAATAAGGGTCAGTCTTTTCATATCGCAGTATTCGATTTGTTTCCTTTATAAAGGCAGCCGCCGATATTGTCGCGGACGGCGCCGGTGACAGATGAGAGGCAATTCGGCCGTCCGGCCACGTAGAGAGCGCCCAGCAGAGCGAAAATAAGGGCTTCCTTGAAATCGACGGTAAGCGGGTCGGGCACAACAAACCCGGCCTGGGGCGCGACAGCACGCATCCGCTCCAGCAGGAAGACGTTGCGGGCTCCGCCGCCCGTCACCAGCACCCTGCCTCCCTTCACGTTCCGGCCTATCTGGATGGCAACGTGTTCTACAAAGGTAGCAAGAACATCTTCAACCGACAAATCATAAACGTTTATAAGCGGATAAACACGCTCTTCCACCCACTCACGTCCCAACGACTTGGGACCGGGCTGGGTGTAAAAATCCAGGGCATTGAGCCGCGAGAGCAGTTCCCCGCAGACTTTTCCGCTGCGGGAGAGCGCACCGTCCCTGTCGAAAGCCAGGCCGCGCAATCCGGCATAATGGTTCAGGACATAGTTCACGGGCGAGATGTCGTATGCCAGACGGCGCCCGTCAGAAGAGAAAGAAATGTTCGAGAAGCCACCCAGATTCAGGCAATAGTCGTAATCGCCAAAAAGGACGGCATCGCCGATCGGCACCAGCGGTGCACCCTGGCCTCCCAGCGCCACATCTGTCGTGCGGAAATCGCACACCGTGTCGATGTCGCACTCGGCTGCAATGCCCGCACCGGAACCGATCTGCGCCGTAAACCGAACGGACGGCTGATGGAAGATCGTCTGCCCGTGCGAGGCCACGAGATCGGCTTTCAGCTGATTTCTTTCCACGAATGCCCGCACCTGACGCCCCAGATAGAGCCCGTAATCGGAATGCAGCCGGGCATATTCCAGCGCCGTCATATCCTGGGCTGAGCCCAGCGCCCGGCGCAATTCATCCGGATAGTCCACGCTCTCGGCCTTCACAATCCGGTAGTGCCAGGTCCCGTCAAAATCGAAATGGACACAGCACAGGTCCAGCCCGTCGAGCGAAGTACCCGACATCAGACCGATTACGTCAATATGTAAATTCTCGGGTTTCATGGGATTCATTGCCGCAAATATCCGTTACGAAAACGTCGATCCTGTGTTTTCCGCGCTTGAGGCGGTCTTCCTTGAGTTCGAGCGAGACGATGTCACGCTTGAGCATCGAGAGATACCATCTCCCGTCGATCTCCACGCGGGCCGAAGAGACACCCGATGCGTCGTCGCGCACCCTGATCCGGATGGTGCTGCCATTGACGATGCCCCCTTTCCCTCCGAGGAAAGAGATCGAAGGCGCCACCGTATCCACCGCGACGCAGTAGGTACCAAAGCGCACCTGCACTCCGGAATGGGTCAAGGTTTTGCCGTAGTTGGCCATATAGGTCTTATCTTCCAGGCCTTCCGGCACCGCGGCGGCGATTTCCAGTTCGCCAGCCATCTGCAAGGGAATGTCGGGCGTGCCGATCTGCCATACCTCGGAGACAATGCCGCGCGAAGGGTCGGGATCGCCGACTTTCTTATAGCTGAAGTTGATGTTGTCGTAGAGTGCGCCGGCGGGCAAATAATAGGCCATCGTGCTGTCAGTCACGACATTCTGCGTATACCAAAGCCAAGGGACATACGTCAGCGAAGTGTCGCGCTCCGGTGGCGTGAAGTCGTCCCCGCGACGGACCTTATAGTGGACCGTCGCCCGGTTGCCGTGCTCGTCGATCGCATCGAGGCGGATCGTATGAACAGCGTCGTCTTCAAGGACGATCAGACCGCCATCACGGCTGGTAATACGGTCGGCCAGCAGGTTGTTCGGGTCGACTTTGCTCTTGACCAGGTCGCGGCCGCCGCCCCTGCTCTCGTCAAACTGGATCAGCGACTTGATGTAGCGTCCCTTGTCAAAGGGCATATCCCCCACCTTGAAGGAGAAAAGCAGCGTCTGGTCGAGCGTGACGCGATATTCCTCGACAGCCAGTTTCGAGCCCGTTCCTTCCTGACGGTCAGTGGCATCGATGGCCACGTAGCTGCGATGCGGAAGCACAAGTGTATCGCGGACCGAAGCGGGCTGCGTGAGGTTGTAGATACGCCAGCTCCCGGTGACCGGAAGGGTATCCAGTGCATAGAAACACACGCGATGGAACTGCGGGGACATCTTGTCGACCGGCGTATAAACGTCCCTGGACAGATAGTTCAACGGCAAGTCCTGCTCCGAGTCGCGGATTTCCATGTGGAGGTGCGGACCGGCAGAGGAACCGGTATTGCCCACCTGACCGATAACATCGCCCTGCTGCACGGGGAACTCGTCCGGGCCGAATTCCAGATTGACGCTGAAACTCTCACGCGCGTATTGTTCCTCCTCCACCCGCCGGGCCACCGGCTCGCAGAAGCGGAGCAGATGCCCGTAAACCGAAGTCGTACCGTCGGGATGCGTCACGTAGATGCCGTTGCCATAGCCCCAGGGCGAGACGCTCACCCGGGAGATGTATCCACTCTTGATGACGTGGATATCATCGCCGACCTTTCCACCCACGCGCCAGTCAAGGCCGCCGTGGAAATGGTCGTGCCGCAGCTCGCCATAGGTGCCGGAAAAAGACATGGGCACTTCGAGCGGCCGGATGGCCTGCTCTTGTGCCCAGGCGCTCATTCCGAGAAAGAGCGTGACGATCCAGACTGAGAGCCGTTTCATGACTTGGGCGTGAATGAAGAAGAAGCGCGCCAGCTCTCCATGATTTCCTTTTCCTTGCGGTCCAGCTTCTTGGGAACATAGACCTGCACGTAGATCAGGTAGTCGCCACAGCCGTAGCCGTTGACTTCCGGAATACCCTTTCCGCGGAGTTTGAGGATCTTGCCGGGCTGGGTACCGGGATCCACCTTGATCTTGAGTTTGCTGTCGATGTACGGGATCTCCACAGAGCAGCCCAGCACAGCGTCGGGGAACGACAGGTTCAGGGTATAGACCAGATCGTTGCCGTCGCGCTGCAGACCGCCTTCCTTGGGCGATTCCTCTTCGATGACAACCAGCAGGTTTCCGGGCACGCCCCCATTGCGGGCCGCATTGCCCTTGCCCTGGATGGTCAGTTGCATGCCTTCCTGCACGCCTGCCGGAATCTTGAACGTGATTTCTTCCGCGCTCTTGACCAGGCCCGTGCCGCTGCATTTGCGGCAGGGATTGGTAATCTTCTTGCCTTCGCCGCCGCAATAGGGACAGGGCGACGTGGTCTGCATCTGACCCAAGATCGTGTTGGCAATCTTGGTTACCACGCCTGTACCGTGGCAATGGTCGCAGGTCTTGATATCGGCTTCCGAGACGGCACCTTTGCCATGGCAGTCGGGACAGGTCACCATCTTGTTGATCTTGACGGTCTTCTCCACGCCCTTGACCACTTCAGCCAGGCTCAGTTTCACCTTGATGCGGATGTCGCTGCCACGGGCCACGCGCCGGCTGGAACTGCGGGAGCCACCGCCGAATGCGCTGCCGAAAGCACTGCCGAAACCGCCGCCGAACGCACCGCCGAAAATATCACCGAACTGCGAGAAAATGTCTTCCATCGAGAAGCCACCGCCGCTGAAGCCGCCCTGGCCGCTCATGCCGGCATGGCCGAACTGGTCGTAACGGGCACGCTTCTGCGGATCGCTCAGCACGTCGTACGCCTCTGCCGCCTCCTTGAACTTCTCCTCGGCCTCCTTGTCACCCGGATTCTTATCGGGATGATACTGGATGGCCTTCTTGCGATATGCCTTTTTGATGTCTTCGGCCGAAGCACTCTTGTCCACGCCGAGGACTTCATAATAATCTCTTTTCTCTGCCATTTGTCAAACCTCCTTTTCAGATGCCGACGACGACTTTCGCATAGCGGATCACGGAGCCGTTGAGCGTGTAGCCTTCCTGGGTAACGTCGATCACGGTGTTCTTCTTCTCGGGATCTTCCACCGGGAACTGGGCCACAGCCTCGTGGAAATCGGTGTCAAAGACAGCGCCGCGGGCCGCGATCGGTTCAACGCCGCGCTGCTTGAGATAGTTCATCAACTTATTGTAGATCAGCTCCGTTCCTTCAATGGCGGCACCAGCCGCTTCAGATTCCCGGAGCACCTTCAGGGCACGCTGGCAATCGTCCACCACAGGCAGGAAACCCGTAAGGATGTCGCGGCCGGCATTGTCGATCAATTCGAGCCTTTCCTTGGCCGTACGGCGGCGGTAATTGTCCCATTCCGCCTGCAGACGCAGGTACTGGTCCTTGGCTTCCGCGGTTTCTTCACGGGCCTTTTCGAGTGCATCAAGCGCCTTTTGCAGATCGGCTGAGAGCACCTCGATCCGGGCTGCCTGTTCGGCGATCTTGCGTTTCCTGCGATCCTTCTCGGAGGCAGCTTTCTGCTCCCCCGCGGGCTTTGACGGTTCTTCTATGATTTCTTTCTCTTCTTTTTCTTTTTCGTTGACGTTTTCCATATAGTATTTTCTTATTTTCAAATCCGCTGACAAAGATAATCAAAATACCTGCCATCCGGAAATACAGGACAATTTGGCAGGGACAGGCTGTTTTTTCGATTTATTTGGAGATTCAAACTTTTTGACTTACATTTGCAGTCCATTTCCGCGATGGCGCTATCGAATAAGGGTTTAGTTCGCGGCCCTCTCAAGGCTGAAATCCGGGTTCGAATCCCGGTAGCGCTACAAAGAGCACCACTTAATCAACTGATTAAGTGGTGTTTGTGTTTTATGGATGGAGACAATCTATGCCACAGCATCGCTGCAATGTACACAATTGGCTTTCAGCCTGTTACGCAAACTGATCCCCCTCAAATCAGAGGGGGTCACCTTCTGTAAACACCTGACAATCAACTGCGTCCGTTGCAGCGTGTCGGTCGCCATTGCAGCGGCGCAGACCGATGAAATGAGGGATCAGCAGAAAAAGTGTGAGTGGCAATAGCGATTAGCCGTCCCTCTTCACTGGTGAAAGGAACCGATGAAACGATTGGGACGGTGTGGGACGAAAAACAGGAATCCCGCTCCTGGTTTAATACGGGAAGGAATGGTTATCTCAAATCAGATTATGTAGTGGTATGAACCGAGCGCGGCTGGTTATATAGAAGCACATTTCGCTTATCTTCACTCAACTCGATCAAATGGCACAAAAAGGCATGGACTTTCGTATCCATGCCCGCGGCCGGATGGGCGACACAGATCGTTCAATGCAGATGGATGGACCATCTGGTTCATGGCGGGCGACAGGCCCATCAGGGCACGTAAAACCAGCCGTGCCCAGATATCATCTATATAGAAAGCCACGGCCCCGGACAAGACGTATAAGGCAGGTCCCGTCAGTGCCAGGGTACATGTTTTCATCAAACGGCAGAGCTTGGGAAATACCAGGTTCGTGAGAATGATAAACAACGCCGGAAGGCAGACAATCAGTTGAATAAACAGTGGATTCCATCCCTCGAAACAGGCACTGATGACGCCCAGAGCCGGGGTGAATCCATTTCGATAAACAGAGATTTTATCGAACAAGGGGTACCGGACGACGGTTGGGGCTGTGCGCCGCTTTTCTGGACGCTCGGTCCACAAATGCGCCGTCTCGTGAATCGTGCGTCCAGGATTGCCGCCGAAGATCTCTTTTTCCGGACGCACGATCCATGAGACGGTATAATTGTGGACCGAGCGTCTAATTACAAAACCAGCGTTTGTTGCCAGTTAGAGAATCTGCCGATATAGACATAAATCAGCCATGCAGCTACGGGCATGGCAGACTTGAATCTGCGATAATCGCAACAGATTCCGATTTATCGAACAATCATCTTCTAATAGCCAGCCATTCTCCTTCCGGCATCAAAGGCCTTCTGAAGGTCAGCTTCCCAATGAATATCACGCCATTGTTGCTTGGCCGGTTCCGAAAATGAGGCCAGTTCAAAGCGGTCGTAGCTTTTGACCTGACAGGTGTTGTAGGCGATGATACGTTCCGGGGCGCCAAGGGCCACGGTAAGGCAATGCTCCATGGAGCCGTAACCGTTGTCGTTGTTCCGTTCCGGCAGACCGTTCATGGTCTCTATGAGTACCACCGGCATCCGTTTGGGCGCAGTTAAGCTGTAATCATTGTAAGAGAGCCATGGGAAGCAGAGACGCTCCAAAAAAGTGCGCATCTGGCCGGTGACATCGCCGAAATAGATGGGCGACCCCAGCACAAGCCCATCGGCCTGGGCAATCTCTTCCAAGATGGGGGTAAGCGGGTCCTTGAACTTGCAGATGTTGGATGCCTTGCCTTTGACCTTGCAGGCCATACAGGACATGCACCCTTTGTAATCCAGGTCGTAAAGACGATAAGTCTTGACTTCATTTCCCTCATTTGCCGTCTTTACGCCCTCGGCGAATTTCTGGAGCATCTGGGCCGTATTCATATTACGGCGCGGACCGCCGTCGATGATTACAATCTTCTTCATATCTTGAACATTTGGAGCAAATTTACAAAAACCATCAGAGAAAAGCATGGGTTATCTGCTCCCGGTACTTCCGGAACTGCGTTTCATCGTGGCTTTCCATGAACTTTCTGATATAGGACAGCAGTTCGTCTTTCTTTTCCGGAATGCGACATTCGACGTGGAAAAGATTCGAGGCGTGCTCGTTCATAAAGACGGTATCATTGGTCAGGCAGCGCACCAGCTCGTGGATTTCCTCCATCTTCTCCATCTCGGTGGATTCCTCCCACAGGCCCTTCTGCATGGCCCGGTACAAGGGAGTTCCCGGGACAACTGTCAACATGGAAGCGTTGACCATGGTCATGTGCAGGCCATCATACAGTTGGGCTGTGTGCTGCGCATTAACCAGCCCGTAGCCACGGCCACCGGCTCCGCAGAGATAGTTGACGACATAGGGCATTCCCGAGGCGTCCACCTTTTCGAGGACCTCGCGGGCCTGGGCAGCCGAGTATCCTTTGTTGATGCGTTTCAGGACCACGTCATCGCCGGATTCCACACCGATATACGGATTGGAATAACCCACAGACGCCAGATTGCGCAACTGCTCCTCGGTCTTGTCGTAGAAGTTGTCGATGCGGGCATAGCCTCCTATGCTCTCCACCGACGGGACGTACTTATGCAAGAGTTCCGCTGTCTTCATCAGTACATCGTAGTCAGCCGCAAAGCCATCGGCCCCTTGCAGGAAGATGCGTTTGGGAGAGCCGAAACAGGCGGTGAGTTCCTTTATATCGGCCTCAATCTCCTCGATGGAAGCGAACTTGGTCCGCAGGTACTCGCTATACCTATGGACCGAGCGCACATAGGAGACGAGGATGAGGCCGAAGAAGCAGATGAACATGCGACCACGCTTGGCGGCCTCGGACCGGGTCCTGAGGCTGTGCTGCCAGAAGGGCGCTCGCCGCGTATCGCCGCTGCAACGGACGCTGTTGACTGTCAGGTGTTTACAAAAAGTGGCCCCCTCAGGTTCGAGGGGGATCAGTTTATGTAACAGGCTGAAAGCCAATTGTGTACATTGCAGACGGACGGATGGATGAACCATCCGGTCAATCCGGAAAACCACTTTCGGTTTGTCCTTCTTATAAACGGACGCCTTTTTTCAGTCGTATATCCGCGGAAGAGGCGCCGATCAGGAAGCGGGTGCGTCCGCCTGGGGTACGGAATGCGTGCGCGACAGGATCCCACAATTGCAGGTCGCTGGCTGGAACGGAGATTTCGACTTCCCGCCGTTCCCCCTTCGCGAGGGCGATCCGTTCGAAACCGCGGAGGCGGCAGGCCGCATCGTCACCCTTGAAACGGGCATACAGCTGGACAACTTCTTCGCCGTCACAGGGGCCGGTATTCTCCAGGCGGAAACGGAAGACATAGCGGTCCCCTTCCCTGCGGATTTTCAGGCGCGAGTACTTGAAATCCGTATAGCTCAGTCCATGGCCGAAGGGGAAGACGGGCTTGCCCTTGAAATACATGTAGGTACGGCCGTGACGGATGTCATAGTCCATCATATTCGGCAGGTCGAGGATGTCACCCACCCAGGTCTGCGTTGTCCGGCCGGCCGGGTTGTACGTGCCGAACAGCACGTCAGCGAGCGCATGGCCGAGTTCCTGGCTGCACTGCGTCAAATGGACGATGGCCGGAACATGGCCGGCCGTCCAGCCGATGGCGAATGGGAAACTGCTGATCAGGGCGACCACGGTCCGGGGATTGGCCTGCCAGACCACCTTGATCAGATCTTCCGTCTCCAGCATCAGGGAGCGGCGGTCGATGGCCTCACGGCCGTCGCCCGCAACAACGCTCCGTCCCCAGGGTGACTGGATGGTCTGTTCATCCCAGTCGGGGCTGGTGGTCGGGTGATTGCCCACACAGACAATGCAGACGTCCGCCCAGCGTGCGGTCTCCTGCGCCGTCCCATCGTTGTCCCAACGTTGGAACCGGACTTCAACGCCATCATTCTCAGCTGCTTCCCGAATCCCCTCGAGCGGTGTCACCGTATAGGTCGGAAGGGCGCCATACCAGTCCTTGAGGACGGCCTCCGCCCGGTTCCCGAACACTGCGATCTTCTTGACTTTCGACTTGTCGATCGGCAGCAGATGACCTTCATTCTTGAGCAGCACGACGGATTTCTGCGTGACCAGCCGCGCCTTGTCCTTGTAATCCTGTGTCTCCCAAGGAGCCACCTCTCCGAATTCCAGCGCATCATACGGGCAGGCCGCATCCATCAGGCCGAGCCGGAGCATCGTTCGCAGATTGTATCGCGCGCTCTTGCGCAGCAGCTCCTCAGACAGGGCACCCGCATCGTAAGCTGCTTTCACCTGTTCGAAGCGGGAATCGATGAAACGGGAAAGACCCGCCTCGAGCGACAGGCGGATGGCCTGGTCGATATCTTCGGCGAAATGATGCTCGGTGACCATATTGCGCAAGGCACCGGCATCGTTGACGATGGTACCGTCCATCCCCCACTCGCCCCGCAGGATTTCATGGATGAACGGATTGGCTTCGCAGGGAATCCCGTTGTAACAGTTATATGCGGTCATCAGGGACTTGGCACCGGCCCGGGCTCCCTTCCAGAAACCGTAGGAATAGTAGTCGCGGAACAGGGATTCGTCGAAACGGGAATCCGTGTGCATGCGGCCGTCCTCGTTGCTGTTGGCCAGGAAATGCTTCATCAAGGCAGCCCCGCGCCAATACACGGGGTCATCGCCCTGGATGCCGCGCACCTCCGAAGCGACCATCTCACCGACAAGGTAGGGATCTTCCCCGAAACACTCTTCCGTGCGGCCCCAGCGCGGATCGCGGCCAAGGTCGGCATTGGGAGCCCAGAGCACCAGGCAGTTACGGCCGGATTTCTGAGAATGGTAGCGTGCTTCGACCGACATGACCTCACCCACGACCTGTGCCATTCCGCGGTCCCAGGTCTCCCCGATGCCGTAGGCTTGCGGGAAGGCTGTGCTGTGCAGATAGGCCGGCTCCATGATGCCATTGCGGCCGGCCTGGCCACGGGCAAGGGCATACATGTCCGGCAGCGTCGTAGGGCCGCCGCGTACGATGCCATGGATGGCCTCCGTCGATCCGGGATTGGCAATGCCGAGCCGGGGCACCCCCTGTCCGACGATCGTAAAGATCATCTCATCGACCGTCATCAGGGAAAGGGCGTTATCCAGACGCTCTTCTTCCGTAAGCGCCGGATTCTGGAAGGGATACGCGAACTCCTGTGCCAGGGCCTTCAAGGGAAAGAGCAGGATGGCGCAGCAGACGAGGAGCGTCAAAACCTTGGTTTTCATAGCTCTGGGATTTCTTCCGCAGGTTGCTTTTCTTCCTCCTCCTCCTCTTTGGCCTTGCGCTCGCTGCGGAGTTCCTCCAGATAGCTCGCGGTAATCACGCCGGAAGGAAGGGCGATGACAGCCACGCCGAACAGCGAAGAGAGCATGCTGACGAAGCGGCCGATGTCCGAAACGGGGATTACGTCACCGTATCCTACCGTGGTCAGGGTAACCGTGGCCCAGTAAAGGGCGTCGAAGAAATCCTCGAAGGTAGGTACGCCGGTATTCGGATTGATGCGGGGCTCCGCGTTGAACATGATCAGCGCCGTCAGGAAAACGTAGAACATGGCGATGCCCAACACGGTCAGCAGAACTTTCTTCTCCTTGCGTACCACTTTCCCCAGGACCTGGATCTTGTCGGTGTAGCGGATGAACTTGAACAGGCGGAGTATCCGCAGCAGACGGGTCACCCTGAAGATCTTGAATCCACCGGAAATCAGGCTCAGGGCGGGAAGGATCGACAACAGGTCGATGATGGCCCAGCCGGTGAAAGGATACAGGAGGAAAGACCATCCCTTCTTGCCCAGACGATAGTCGGCCGTCAGCCAGCGCAACAGGTAGTCCAGGATGAAGATGGCGACCGTAATCTGCTCGAAGTAACGGAATACCGGATGGTCGTTGGCGAAAAGCAGCGGTACGATGCTCACGGCAATGGCCAGGAGCATCAGAATGTTGTAGGCCAGACTGATGCCCCGGTCATTTTTCCTGGGATCGATGATTTGAAAAATCTTCTTCCTCATACCGTCGGCGTGTTATCCGGCAAAGCCGGTTACTTGACGTAAGTGATCTCGTTGATGATGTTGGTAGCGCCGCCGTACTTCTCCACCATCCAGAGGACGAAGCGGATGTCCACGCAGATGCAGCGCTGCAGATCAGGTTCGAACATCACGTCGGAGCTCATGCTTTCCCAGTTGCCGTCGAAAGCCAGGCCGATCAGGTTGCCCCTGGCGTCGAGCACCGGCGAACCGGAGTTGCCGCCCGTGATGTCGTTGTTGGTCAGGAAGCAGGTGTGCAGTGTACCGTCGGCATCGGCCCAGCGGCCATAGTCGCCGGCTTCATAGAGTTCCTTCACCTTGGCCGGGACGATGAATTCCGGATTGGTGGGATCCTCTTTCTCCATCACACCCTTGAGCGTCGTGAAATGCAGATACTTCAGGCCGTCCTTGGGAGAATACGGGAGCACGTGACCGTAGGTCAGACGCATCGTGGAGTTGGCGTCGGGATACATGGCCTGGCCCTTCTGCCACTCCATCAGGGCAGCCGCGAAATTCTTGCGCGCAGCGTTGTACGCCTTGTCATCAATCGCATAGCGGGCATTGTAATGGTTCATGAGTTTCTCCATGATGCTGTTGTAGAGGCCGGCGGCCGGATCGGCCTGCAACTGCTCCACCGTCGCATTCTCGAGCTTGGCATAATCGGTCAGGAGCGAGTTGTCGAACAGGCATTTCACATAGGCAGGGATATCCATCGTCGCGAAGTCCTGGTCCGGGATGACCGGGAAATCTTCCGGTTTGGCGTTCTTCCGGTAGAAGTCGAGCAGAGCCACGGCCTCCTTGCGGTCGAGCGGTTCGACATAGTCGCGATAGGTGCGCTGCAAGCGTTTCTTGGCGGCGGCAAGGGCGGCGGCATCATCGGCACCGCGCTGTTTCTCGCGGCTGAAGATGTTCATCAGATTACCATAGAGGCCCACCAGTTCGATGCGGTACGGAGCTTCAGTGATCAGGCTCACGGCACGGTTGTCCGCAGCATTCTTCTTCACATAGTCGGCAATGTCTTCGATCGGGGTGCCATAGCGGGCTTGACGGGCGGGATCCGCAGCGATCCAAGCCTTGAGCGCGGCTTCCTTCTCTTCCTCACGGCCAATGATATTGAGGTTCTCGAACGCGAGCTCCTCACCCTGCCACTTCTTCCAGCCATTGGCGCTGCCGGCATACTTGCTGGCATACTTCAGCTGGACCGAAGGGTCGGCGCACATCGCTTCCCACATGATGTCCTGGCGGACGGTACGGGCGTCGATGGCGATGCGGTTGCCGGCGATCATCTGCTTGAGCTGCTCAGCCGTCTGGTAGCGCTGCGTACGGCCCGGGTAACCCATGATCATCGCGTAGTCATCCTCCTGCACGCCCTTGAGCGAAACCTTGAGGCTGCGGGCGGGACGGTACGGCACATTGTCGAGGCTGTACTCGGCCGGCATGTTGTCTTTGCCGGCATAGACGCGGAACATCGAGAAGTCGCAGGTATGGCGCGGCCACATCCAGTTGTCGGTCTCGCCGCCGAACTTGCCCATCGAAGCCGGCGGGGCGGCGACGAAACGCACGTCGGTATAGGTACGGTAGATGATCAGGTAATAGACGTTCTCGTTGTAGAAGCCGGTCACCACGGCGCGGGTGCCGGGCTGGCCCTTCGTGGCGTCTTCCACAAGCTGCTTGCGGAGAGCTTCCGGATCGGCGGCTTCCTCCATCCGGGCGGTCACGTCTTCCATCGATACGAGGAAGGTGACGTTAAGACCGGGAACAGGGATTTCCTCGGCGCGTTCATTGGCCCAGTAACCTTCCATCAGATAGTTGTGCTCGTCGGTAGAAAGGCCCTGGATGCTGCCGTAACCGCAGTGGTGGTTGGTCACCAGGAGACCCTGGTTGGAAATCATCTCGCCGGTGCAGCCGCCGCCGAACTGAACGATGGCGTCTTTGAGCGAGGATTTGTTGATGTTGTAGATTTCCTGCGGCGTGAGCTTGCAGCCCGCTTCCTTCAGATCCTTCTTGTTCATCTGCTGGATCAGCGGCAGCAGCCACATTCCTTCATCGGCGGTGGCACCCAGGGTGATGACCAGGGCGGCCAGCATGGCGAAAATACGTTTCATATCAATAGTTGTTTAAGAATTCAGCACGTTGGGCGCTCCAGGACGGCTCCATCCACATCGCGTGTCCGCACGTCGGAACACAGAAGTAATGTTTATCTTTGGTTCCCAGATTGTTATAGATTGAGAAATTGGTATGCGGCGGGCAGGTGGGATCCTGCAGGCCGAAGGACATATAAACGGGGCAATGGATGCGGGGCGCAAAATTCTTGACGTCGAAGTACGAGAGCATCGTAAAGAGCGCCTCACGGTCGATGCCTTCCGCGTCGGCCTGTTCGAAGACCTCGTGGACCGGCCACCAGACAATCTTTGCATAGTCGGGATAATCGCCCAGGAACGGTACGGCCGGTGCAATGGCCTTGATGCGGCTGTCGAGCGCAGCGGAAACGAAGGTCAGTGCCCCGCCCTGGCTCTCGCCGAGGGCGACGATGCGCTCAGCATCAGCCTTGTCGAGCGAGGCTACAAAATCGACGGCCCGCTTGGCGTCAGCGAACGCGCCACGGTAATAGAAAGATTCCTTCGACGAGAGGCCGCGGTCGATCCAGCGGTCCTGGTCGCCTTTGAAAATGCCCTGATCGCGGATGCTGACGGCGAATTCGATGCGGTCGGCCGGGGCATTCGGGTCGAAATAATAGACCGGCGCACCGTAACCCATATACTGGATTTCGACGGGATACTTCCCTTCTGCCACGGGAATGGAGATGATACCGCCGGAAACGCCGCCGTCAAAGGACGGGTACCGAACTTCGAAGCAAGTGCGTTTCTCATTGGAATACAGTGGAATTTCCGTCCATTCCACAGTCAGTGGAATCGCATCCAACGCCGCAATCGTCTGTTCCCAGAACGCATCGAAATCAGGCTGCGCGTCGGGAGCGCTCACGACGGCGTCGGGGCGCACGCCGATGTTCCAGCGGATGGAATCGCGCAAGCGCACTTCATAGAAACCGGGGGCGAGTTTTCCCAGTTTCACCTCCAGGGTGCTGTCCGCTGCGATGGTGACATCTTTCGTCAGGACCACGTCGGGCGTATCGGCCATCAGCGAAAGGTCGGTGACCAGGCTGAGGGTGGCAGGGCCGGGAGCTGCATCCACTTTGGTCTTCAGCGTATAGGGACCTTTCCCCGTAAAGAGCCAACCCAGGTCGGGAACGGAAGATCCGGTGGGGTCCTCCACGCGGGGAGCGCAGCAGGACAGGAGGAAAGACAGCAACAGGGCCGGCAGCAGCGCGGCCGGCAAAAGGAGGGAGCGGAATGTCGGTTTCATAACTACAAAGATAAACATATTATGGAATTTGTGAACGATTGATTATTTTTGTGGAAAGGATTTCGGTCCGCCTGAAGATGAACTTATTCGTAGAAGAACTGCTGGAGCGGAAGACGCTCGAAGACGACAAACTCCTCCGCTTGCTGGATAGCGAAGACGTGCTCCTCGATGAGAGCCTTCACGCGGCGGCCCACGAGGTGGCAGCAGACCGTTTCGGCAAGCAGGTCTATCTGCGGGCACTCATCGAATGGAGCAACGTCTGCCGCAACGACTGCCTTTACTGCGGAATCAGACGGAGCAACACTTCCCTGCCCCGCTACAGCCTTTCCCGGGAAGACATCCTGCAAGCCTGCCAACATGCCTATGGGATGGGACTGCGCACATTCGTGCTCCAGGGCGGCGAAAATCCGCATGCAGTCGAAGGACTTGCTGAAACCGTCGCCGAAATCCGGGCCTCCTGGCCGGACTGTGCCATCACCCTGTCGCTCGGAGAGCTCCCCCGCTGCGCTTACGAGAAACTTCGCCGCAGCGGTGCGGACCGCTATCTTCTGCGGCACGAAACGGCAGATGCGGTCCATTATGCCCGACTCCATCCGGCCGGAATGCGTCTTGAAAACCGGCTTTCCTGCCTCCGGGACCTGCGGGAGCTGGGCTTTCAGACCGGAATGGGAATGATGGTCGGAAGTCCCTGGCAGACAAGTCGTAACCTGCTTTCAGACATCCGACTGATCGAGCGTTTCCGCCCCGAAATGATCGGAATCGGCCCCTTTATCCCACATCCCGACACACCACTGGGCGGACACCCGGCAGGAAGTGCCCTTCTCACGCTCCGGATCTGCTCGATCCTGCGTCTGATGCTGCCCGACGCCCTGATTCCTGCCACTACGGCCCTTTCAACCCTGCTTCCAGACGGGCGGAAGGCCGGCATCCTGGCGGGTGCCAATGTCATCATGCCCAATTTCACGCCGAAGGCGCAGCGCTCCGCTTACGCCCTGTATGAAGGGAAAAACGCCATCCAGGTCGAGTCGGCCGAAAACCTCCGGCAACTGAAAACGGAACTCGCCGCCATCGGTTGGCGCATCAGCGCAAGCCGCGGCGATTATGAAGAATCAACTCAAATTGCCACATACAACCATGTATAATCCTTTATCCACCCACGCCGACGAGTTTATCGACCATGCCGAGATCCTCGCCTCGCTCGAAGAAGCCGCCCGGGAAAGCGGCAACCGGCAGCGCGTCCGCGAAATCCTGGAGAAAGCAGCCCGCTGCAAAGGCCTCAGCCACCGGGAAGCGGCCATTCTGATGGACTGCAACGACCCTGAACTCGAACAGGAGATCTACAAGTTGGCCGAACAGGTCAAGCAACGTTTCTACGGCAACCGCATCGTACTCTTCGCCCCGCTCTACCTGTCGAACTATTGCATCAACGGCTGCGTCTACTGTCCCTATCACATCAAGAACAAGACCCTGCCCCGCAAGAAACTCTCGCAGGAGGAAATCACCGACGAAGTACGCGCCCTCATCCGGACCGGTCACAAACGTCTGGCCGTCGAGGCCGGTGAGGACCCTGTCCACAACCCGCTGGAATACATCCTCGATTCTATCAAGACTATCTATTCCGTCCGAGAGGGAGGCAATTCGATCCGCCGGGTGAACGTCAACATAGCCGCCACAGACGTGGAATCGTACCGGAAGCTCAAGAACGCCGGCATCGGCACTTACATCCTCTTCCAGGAAACCTACAACCGGAAGCAGTACGAACAGTTGCATCCCACCGGGCCCAAGAGCAACTATGCCTGGCATACCGAAGCGATGGACCGTGCCCAGGAAGGCGGCTGCGACGATGTGGGCATCGGTGTCCTCTTCGGCCTGAGCGGCTACCGCTACGAGCTTGTGGGCTTGCTGATGCACGCAGAGCATCTGGAAGCCCGGTTCGGCGTCGGTCCGCATACCATCAGCATGCCCCGCATCTGTCCGGCCGACGACGTTTCACTCGACAGCTTCCCCGACGCGTTGCCCGACGCGATCTTCCGGAAGATCGTGGCCGTGCTCCGCATCTCGGTCCCCTATACGGGCATGATCATCTCCACCCGTGAATCCGCCCGCATGCGGGCCCAACTGCTCGCCTGCGGCGTGTCGCAGATCAGCGGCGGCTCACGCACCAGCGTGGGCGGCTACACCACCGAGGAACGGCACGATGAAACCGCCCAGTTCGACGTCTCCGACACCCGGCCGCTCGACGAAGTCGTACGCTGGCTGCTGGAAACGAACCACATTCCGAGTTTCTGCACCGCCTGCTACCGGGAAGGACGAACCGGCGACCGCTTCATGTCGCTCTGCAAGAGCGGAAAGATCAGCCTCTGCTGTACGCCCAACGCCCTGATGACCCTGAAGGAATACCTGATGGATTACGCTTCGCCCCAGACCCGGACCGAAGGCGAGCGCCTCATCGCCGAATCGATCGGCGAGATTCCCGAAGGCCGCGTCCGCGAAAAAACCCTCGAACGCCTCCGGCTTATCGAGGCCGGTGAACGGGATTTCCGTTTTTAAACGTTTAGAAACGTCTGGACACGTCTATGGAACGCCTGCACATCGCCTTCTTCGGCCCCACCAACAGCGGCAAATCTACGCTGGTCAATGCGATTTGCGGCCAGGAAGTGTCGCTTGTAAGCCCCATACCGGGCACGACGACCGACCCGGTCCGAAAGACCATCGAACTGCCGGGACTCGGTCCCTGTGTCCTGATCGATACGGCAGGTCTCGACGATACAGGGTTGCTCGGCGCTGAGCGCCAGCGCCGCACCCATGCCGTCCTCGACGAAACCGACATCGCCGTCGTGCTCCCGATGCCCCCTAATGAGGGACACCGGGAGCAAATAGCCGGGGAAAGCGCATCAGATGGTCCCGATATCGGGAAACTCCTCTCACGTGCCGACATCCCGGTAGTCTACTACACCCGCGGCGAGAGCGTCGACTCCCTGCTCCGCCGCATCGCCGCCGCCCGCCCTGCCGAAGAAGAACGCTTCCTGACGGGCGACCTCGTGCAGGTTGGCGACATCGTTCTGCTGGTAATGCCGCAAGACAGCGAAGCGCCGAAGGGGCGTATCATCCTGCCACAGGTCCAAGTCATCCGCGAACTGCTCGACAGAGGATGCAACCCGCTGTGTTGCACACCCGATTCCCTGCTACAGGCCCTCGCCTCCCTCAAGGATCTTCCGGCCCTGACCATCACGGACTCGCAGGTTTTCGGTTTCGTAAACAGCCATCTGCCGGCTGCCTGCCCCCTCACCTCTTTCTCCATCCTGCTGGCAGCCGCCAAAGGCGACGTGGCCGCATTCGTAGAAGGAGCACAGGCCATCGACCGGCTCACCACCCACTCCCGCGTGCTGATCGCCGAAGCCTGCACCCACGTGCCCGATACTGAAGACATTGGCCGGGTAAAGATTCCTGCATTGCTTCGCAAGCGCGCAGCGGATCTCCGGATCGACATTGCGGCCGGAAATGATTTCCCGGAAGACCTTTCGCCCTACGACCTGATCATCCATTGCGGAGCCTGCGTCGCCGGACGGCAGGTAGTGAGGGCCAGGACGAGAAAGGCACTCCTCAGCGGAGTGCCTATCACCAATTATGGAATCGCCCTGGCTTATCTGCAGGGCATCCTGGACCGGATCGTCATTCCTGGTTCCTTGCGCCGGACTTGAGCGGAAGGGTCAGTTTGTAGAGTTTGACCGAATTCTCAATGGTCTTTTCCTTGGCTTCATTGCCATAACCCTCCACGTCGGCCACATTCTTCGAACTGTGGGTGAGGCATAAAGCGCCGTTGATGCAACCTCCGTCGCAGGCCATGCCCTCGAAGAAGTTGGCCGTTGCCTTGCCCAGTTTCAGCTTCATCAGGTTGACCCGGCATTCGTCGATACCGCTCATAACCACAGGCTCGACGCCCTCGACACCATAAGAGGCCGCAACATCCGCGACTCCACGAGCCACGCCACCCGACTTGGCAAAGATGCGGCCATAGAAGGAGGCGTTATCCAAACTACTGTCTTCCAGCGAAGTAGTGTCGATATCCAAAGCGTCGAAAAAGGCCTGCAACTCCTCGAATGAAAGGACGGAATCGATGGCGCCGCCCGTCTTGGGAAGCCTGAACTCCATCTTCTTCGAGCTGCACGGGCCGATGAAAACCACCTTTGCCGTCGGGTCTGAATGCTTGATCAGACGGGCTGCCTCGACCATCGGGGAAACCGATGATGATACATACTGGACCAATTCCGGGAAGTTCTTCTCGATGAAAGCTACGAACGACGGGCAGCAGGACGTCGTCAGCATCCTTTTCTCCTTCCACTCGTTGACTTCGTGATAGAGGGTGATGTCAGCGCCGAGAGCGGCCTCCACGACCTGGTGGAAACCGATTTTCTTGATGGCCGTGACGACCTGGCTTACCCGGCCGAAATGGAACTGGCTCACGATGGCCGGGGCAATCACCGCATAGACGCGGTATTTCCGGCCTTCCTCCGACTGCTTGAGCATATCGATGATGTCCGTCACGAAAGACTTGTCGGTAATGGCGCCGAAAGGGCAGCGATAGACGCAGGCACCGCAGGCGATGCACTTTCCGTAATCGATCATGGCCTTTCTGTCCTCGTCCATGGAGATGGCTTTGACCTTGCAGCTCTTGATGCAGGGACGGTGACGCGTGATGATCGCCTCATAGGGACATACCTGGCTGCATTTGCCGCATTCGATGCACTTGGACTTGTCGATCACCGCATGTTTGTCGACGATGGAGATCGCATCCCGCGGACATACGTCCTTGCAGGCATGCATCAGGCAGCCCCGGCAGGCGGATGTGACCAGCATCCCGTCGATCGGGCACTCGTCACAGGCGATGTCGATCACCGCGATGGGATTGGGATTGCTCCGGTCGCCTCCCATGGCCATAAACACTCTTTCTTCGGAAATAGCTCTCTCCTTGTAGATGCAGCAGTGCATGCTTTCCTTGTTTCCGGCAGCGATCTGTTTGGCGATGGAGATCTGCGAGGAGGCAAGGTCGCCGGCGAAGGCATGCTTGATCACTTCTTTGAGTACCTTATATTTGACCAGTTGTACGTTGGTATCGAATATTTTGTTGCTTACGCTCATTGTAAGATGGATTAATCGTAATAAATCTTGACGTTCTTTCCCATGGCGCGAAGATTGGTAGCCAGATGCTCCACCAGCTTGAGTTTGAGCGTCGTGTCGATCTCAAGCCCCTGATGGGCCTTGTTGACGCTCTGCCCCACGTAGAAAGTGATGTCGGTAGCCTCTTCGAAAAGGATTTCAGCCAGCAGGGAGGCACCGTCCTTGCGATGGAAGGTCTTGGGAGTCAGGTCGCTGACGGAAAGGTACTTAGTTGACATGTCCAAAAGGCGCCGCATGGTCAGGACGCCTTCCGTCACCAGGTCGATCCCCTCGATGAAACCGATGGGAGGCACATCCTTGTCGGGAAAATCGAAGCTGGTCTCGAGGGTCTTTCCCAGATGTCTGGCAACGATCATGGCCGTCGTGCCACCACAGACGACTTTCCGGCCAGGCTTGGAGAGGAAGGCCGACACGTAATAACCGTCGCTCTCCCTGTCGACGGGCGGCCCGACCATCAGGCTTACCGCAACAGGCTTCCGTACCCGGATCGCGGCCACCGTCGTATCGTCGCCCGGCTTGTCGAGATACAGGTCGTTGCAGGCTGACGCCAGCAGGCAGGACACGGCGCGGGCCGACATATCGGGTCGGACGGTCCGGTCGAGGTGCGCCATGATCTGCGCCCTCGTCCAGCCGAAATTGAGAATCTTGCCCACGCCGGCATGGACGGTCCCGTCGGACATGACGATAACGATATCATTTTCCTGCAGGGCGAGCGTACTCCGGTAAACCCTTTTACCGCCTATTTCCATCTCGGTCCGCTCGAAGTCCATGCAGTGGCCGTCATGGTAGAGAATGGCCTGGGGATTGTCGAATTCGATCAGGCTCCCCTCTCCGCGGTTGTTCATATGGATGACGGAGAATGTGGAGTATGCGAGCCCGCGTACCTTACACACCGGAAGGGTCTGGATCATCGTTTCAATGCAGTCGATCAGATCGATGTCATTGGAAATCATCCGGCAGAGAATCTTCGAGGTGAGGGTCGAAAGGATACTCGCCTTCACCCCGCTGCCAAGCCCATCCGCCAGGACGAGGGTCGTCCAGTCACCGTTCCGGCAGAGTTCCACCTGGTCTCCGCACAACTCTTCTCCGTATTTGTTGAGCGACGAGCAGCCGTATTCAAGACAAAGATCCATCCGTTACTCCTCTTTCTTGTCTTCTTCCAGAATCTTCTTCAGGTTCACCAGCGCCACCTTGGTTTCCGCGGTCGTCTCTCCCAGGAGGGACGCGATTTCCTGGGCGACGCGCATCTGTTTGGTAATCACCTCGTCGGCCGTACGGATGGTCTTCTGGCGGACCTCGTCCAGCTGCTGGTTGTAATTGACGATGCTGGTCACGTCCTTCATGATACCGAACAGGACATGCTGGTCCGGAATCTTGGTCACGGTGAGCTTCACATACTTGTCCGTCTTTTCGATGTAAACCTCACTTTCAAAGATGTCTCCATCTTCCCTGAGCGCGTGGACGAATTCGCCGGGATCGAAGAACTCCGCTGCCATCCGGCCCTTGAACTCCACATTGCCGATGCCCAGCAGTTCCGCGGCCTTATTGTTGATTTCAAGGATCTTCTGGTCGTTGGTCAGGACCACGATCCCCTCCGGGCTGTTCCGGATGATCTCGTAGGACATGGTCTCGGCGCGCTGTCGCATATACGGGAGACAGACGTCGATGTCGGCATAGCCGTTGATGACGGCCCACGCCTTTTCCCGGCAGGTATGATAGCCGCAGGAACCGCAGTTCCGCTCATCCTCGGGACGGTATTTTCCGATACGGTGGAGGACATTCTCGATCTCCTGTTTGGAGACAGGTCTACCGTTCGTACGAAGCCTCGGATATTCGGCATCCAGAATGACGCGCGTCTTTCCTGCATCCGGAGATACGGGATATCTCTTTTTCTCGTGGTCGACATACTGCCAGACCTCACAGGCAGCCCGTAACGTTCCGCCATCCTTCTTGATGCTGCAGGGGCCACCGATGCAGCCGTCGTTGCAGACATTCATCTCCAGGAACACGTGATGGAGATGCTCGATGTTCTCCAACGCGTTGAAACAACGGTCGATTCCGTCGATGGCCAGATAGGAATAGCCTTCGGGGCGTTTCTGGAAGGAATTGATGATGCCGCGGGAGACCGGATATGTCTTGGCATAGTTTGCATGCTGTCCGCTTTCTTCCAGATGGACATCCATGATTTCCGACAGGACGATTCCGTTTTCCGTGAAAAGGTCGCGCAACTCCGTGAAAGTCAGAACGCCGGCAAGCAGGCCGCTCTCCTCGGCTTCCTTCTTCTTGGCGATGCAGGGGCCGATGAAGACGATCTTGGCGCCGGGATATTGTTCCCGAAGGATCTTGGCGTGCGCGATCATGGGCGAATCCACTTTTGCCAGATACTGCAGTGCATTGGGAAAATACTTCTGGATCAGCTGGCAGGCGGCCGGGCAGGCAGAGGTGATGAAATTATGATAGGTCCCCTCTTCCAGCAGCTCCTTGTACTTGCGGGTCACGGCTTCGGCACCGACGGCCGTCTCCTCGGCGTCGGAAAAGCCGAGCCGGGCAAGGGCAAGCTTGAAAGTGGAAAAATTGGAAATGCCGAAACTGGAGACGAAAGAGGGCGCGACACTGGCGATCACACGTTTTCCGGAAGCGATCAGCTGCATGATCTTCTCGGTCTCGCTGACCACGACCTTGGCGTTCTGGGGACAGACCATGGTGCAATGTCCGCAGAGGATGCAGCGGTCTTCCAGGATACGGGCTTCACGGTCCTTGACGGCGATGGCCTTGACCATGCACTCATGAAGGCACTTGAAGCAGTCGTCGCACTGCACGTTCCGGGAGAGCAGGTATTCAGACATGCGAGGGCGTTATTTCTTGATATAAGGGTAAATCTGGTTCAAGAAGATATCTTCCACGTTCTGGCTGTTGACATTGTGCAGCAGCACATCCCCATTCTCCAGATGCTCCACCGCAGCGTTGGACAATCCTTCAGCCTTGACGGTGACACCCTGGGCGCAGCAGCCCAGGCAGAAACTGGCCCGTAATTCCACCAGATCCTCCACGTCACATTTCTTGATGACTTCCTTCATGGCTTCGATGACATCGTAGGAACCTTTCAAGTGGCAGGAACTGCCGACACAAACTTTCAATATCATATCGGGATTACATTTTAATGTACAAAAATACCAACTAAACGGCAATAATCAAAACGGAAACAAAGAAGCGGGCGGAAATTCCGCCCGCTTCCGGTGTAATGGCACGAGAATACCGTTATTCCCGATTCTCGAACTCTTCGACAATCTTCTTGATGTCGGCAGGATTGAGCCGGCCATAGACCTTCTCGCCGATGGTGGCCACAGGGGCCAGACCGCAGGCGCCCACACAGCGCAGGCAGTCGAGCGAGAACTTGCCGTCGGGCGTGGTCTGTCCGACGTCGATGCCGAGCACACGCTTGAACTCCTCGAGCAGCTTGTCGGCGCCACGCACGTAGCAGGCCGTACCCAGGCAGACCGAGATCGGGAATTTGCCCTTGGGCGTCATCGTGAAGAACGAATAGAACGTCACCACGCCGTAAACCTTCGAAGCGGGAATGCCGAGCTTGGAAGCGACGATGCGCTGGACCGGTTCGGGCAGATATCCCAGTTTCGACTGGCATTCATGCAGGATGGCGATCAGTTCCCCGGGATCGTTTTGGAATTTTTCGCAGACCTCCTCAACCTGGCGGACGGCCTCGCAGGATAATTTCATCTCACTCATGACTACTGGATCTGTTTGTTGAAGTAATGTGTGTGAAGCAGCTGTTCGGAACGCTCGCCCAGCGGTTCGCCGAGGAAGTCTTCGTACAGTTTGATGATGTCGGGATTCTTGTGGCTCAAGCGGATGGCCTTGCCTTCGTCTTCCCGGTAGATGGCCGCTGCACGGGCCTGAAGGATCTCTACATGGCCGTGGTGGTACGGCTGGCCGGCGCCGCCGATGCAGCCGCCCGGGCAGGCCATCACCTCGACCACGTGATAGTCGAGTTCGCCCTTGCGCAGACGGTCCATCAGGATCCGCGCATTGCTGAGGGTATGGGCCACGCAGACCTTCAACGGGAAGCCGTTCAGGTCGATGGTCGCTTCGCGGATGCCTTCCAGACCGCGGACCTCGGTGAATTCGATTTTCTGCAGTTCCTTGCCGGTATGGACTTCGTAAACCGTGCGCAGGGCTGCCTCCATCACGCCGCCGGTAGCGCCGAAGATGGCACCGGCACCGGAGGATTCACCCATCGGGGTATCGAAGTCGCTGTCTGGCAGATCGGTGAAGCGGATATTGGCGCGCTTGATGAGCCGTGCCAGCTCGCGGGTGGAGATGGAATAGTCCACATCGGGCTGGCCGTCCGGGCAGAATTCTTCCCGCTCGCACTCATATTTCTTGGCCAGGCAGGGCATGATCGAGACGACCACGACCTTCTTGGGGTTGATGTTCCGCCGCTCGCACCACCAGGTCTTGGCAATGGCGCCGAACATCTGGGCCGGCGACTTGGCCGACGACGGATAGTCCAGCAGGTCGGGATAGTTGTGCTCGAAGAAATTGACCCAGGCAGGACAGCAGGACGTCATGATCGGAAGCTTGACGCTCTTGTCACCGGCAAGGAAGGCTTTCAGGCGCTTGAGGATCTCGGCACCCTCTTCCATGATGGTCAGGTCGGCGGCGAAGTCGGTGTCGAACACCTTGGTGAAACCCAGGTAGCGCAGGGCGGTCACCAGCTTGCCGGTAACGATGGAACCGGGCTTCATCCCGAATTCTTCGCCGAGAGCGACGCGGACAGCCGGAGCCGGCTGGGCGATGACGATCTTGTTGGGATCGCAGAGGTCTTCCATCAGGCGGTCGGTATTGTCACGTTCGGTCAGGGCGCCGGTCGGACAGACGGCCACGCACTGGCCGCAATAGGTGCAGTCGGTATCCTTGAACATCCGGTCGAAGGTCGGGGCGATGGTGGTGTCGAAACCACGGCGCACAGCACCCAGCACGCCGACGGACTGCACATTGTTGCACACGCTCTCGCAGCGGCGGCAGAGGATGCATTTGTCCATGTTGCGCGTGATGGCAGCCGTAATCTCCTTCTTGCGGGCGGACTGTTCGCCGCCCGTAAACGGCATTTCGCGGATGTTGAACCGCATGACAAGCCGCTGCAGTTCGCAGTCGCTGCATTTAGGGCAGGTAAGGCAGTCGTTGGGGTGGTCGGAGAGCATGAGCTCGGCGATGGTCTTGCGGGCTCGGATCACGCGGGCGGAGTTGGTGTAGACCACCATTCCTTCGGTGCAGACCGTTGCGCAGGAAGGAGCCAGGTTGCGCCGGCCTTCCACCTCGACGACGCAGATACGGCAGGAAGCGGGATTGTTCTTCACGCAGGTGCCCTTGAGGTCGATATGGCACAGCGTGGGGATGGCGATGCCGACGGACTCCGCAGCATCGAGGATGGTCGTCCCGGGCGCCACGCGCACCGGACGGTTGTCTATGGTAAGTTTGATCTTTTTTTCCATGATGCTTCTAGATTACGGAGATGGCACCGAAGTGGCAGCGCGAGATGCACATGCCGCAACGGATACAGACATACGGGTTGATGACATGCGGTTTGCGGGTCTCGCCCATGATGGCCTGTGCAGGGCAGGACTTGGCGCAGGCCGAGCAGCCCTTGCAGCGCAGCGGATCGATGGTATAGGTCAGCAGCGCCTTGCACTTCTTCGCACGGCACTTGTGGGCTCGCACGTGCTCCACATACTCGTCGCGGAAATTGGAAAGCGTCGAGAGCACGGGATTCGGAGAGGTCTGGCCCAGACCGCAGAGTGCCGAGTCCTTGATGACCGTGGCCAGGTTCTGGAGTTGGTCCAGGTCGGCCATTTCGCCCTTGCCTTCGGTAATACGGGTCAGGATCTCGAGCATCCGTTTGTTGCCGATACGGCAGGGCGTGCATTTGCCGCACGACTCACCGACGGTAAACTCGAGGTAGAACTTGGCGACCGACACCATGCAGTCGTCCTCGTCCATGACGATCATACC
>DETK01000033.1:145959-146404 GCA_002361615.1 Bacteroidales bacterium UBA3290 | reverse complement strand
CATACCGCCGGAGCCCATCATCGAGCCGGCAGCCGTGAGGCTTTCATAATCGATGGGGATGTCGAGGTGTTTCTCCGTGAGGCAGCCACCCGAAGGGCCACCGGTCTGTACGGCCTTGAAACGTTTGCCGTTCTTCACGCCGCCGCCGATGTCGTAGATGATCTCACGCAGGGTCGTACCCATCGGAACCTCGATCAGACCGACGTTGTTGATCTTGCCGGCCAATGCAAATACCTTGGTACCCTTCGACTTCTCGGTGCCGATCGACGAGAACCACTCCGGTCCGCGCGTCAGGATGACGGGGATGTTGGCCAGGGTCTCGACGTTGTTCACGTTGGTCGGCTTGCCCATATAACCGGCTTCGGCCGGGAACGGCGGCTTGAGCGTCGGCTCGCCGCGTTTGCCTTCCATCGAATGGATCAGGGCCGTCTCCTCGCCGCAGACG
>DETK01000033.1:89730-145914 GCA_002361615.1 Bacteroidales bacterium UBA3290 | reverse complement strand
CCGCAGACGAAGGCGCCGGCGCCGTAGCGGATCTCGATGTCGAAATCGAAGCCCGAACCGAGGATGTCCTTGCCCAGCAGGCCGTATTCGCGCGCCTGGGCGATGGCGATCTGCAGACGGTGGACAGCAAGCGGGTACTCGGCACGGATGTAGATCAGGCCGTGGTGCGCCTCGATACAGTAGCCGCAGATGGTCATGGCCTCGACGATCGAGTTGGGGTCGCCCTCCATGATGGAGCGGTCCATGAACGCGCCCGGGTCACCTTCGTCGGCGTTGCAGACCACGTATTTGTCTTCCGACTTGAACTTCCGGGCGATTTCCCACTTCGTGCCCGTCGGGAAACCGGCACCGCCGCGGCCACGGAGGCCGGAAGCCTTGATGTCGTCGAGGACGGCCTGGCTGTCGCGTTTCAGGCTCCTTGCGAGCGCCTGGTAGCCGTGACGGCCGATGTACTCCTCGATATCCTCGGGATTGATCACGCCGCAATTGCGGAGCGCCACGCGCATCTGCTTGCGGTAGAAGTTCATGTGCTTCGAGTCGTTGACGTGACGTCCGTTGCCGGGATCGAGATAGAGCAAGCGTTCGACCCGGGTGCCGCCGATGATGTGGGAACTGATTATCTCCTCCACGTCCTGGGGACGGACGGAAGTGTAGAATGTGTTGTCGGGCATGATCTTGACGATAGGGCCCTTTTCGCAGAAACCGAAGCAGCCGGTCACGACCACGTCCACCTTGTCGGCGATTCCGTGGGCCTGGATCGACGCCTGGAAGTTTTCTACGATCTTCGCACTTTCAGAAGCCTTACATCCCGTTCCGCCGCAGCACAGGATCTGGATATGCGGGGTGCCCAGCTCCAATCCGCAAGCTGCCACCGTACCGGAACGTTTGTTCGACTCCCTGACGGACAGCGCCTTGGCGGCTTTCCGTCGGATGCCGTCGAGGGCATCAGCCGATTTGATTTTCATTCTTGGGGTAACAAGTTTATAGTTTGAATCTTCAAATTTAGCCATTTTTTAACGTAAATCCTAATTTCTTGGTATTGCTTTTAATAATTCTTATCTTTGACACCATGCAATACAGAAAAGACAGATACGGAGAAGAACTTTCCATCCTCGGCTACGGCTGCATGCGCTTCTCGCGCAAGAACGGCGGCATCGACGTGGAAAAGACGGAGAAAGAGATCCTGGCCGCTTATCAGGCCGGCGTGAACTACTACGATACCGCATATATCTACCCTGGCAGCGAAGCAGCGCTCGGCCTGATCCTGGAGCGGAACGGTCTCCGCGACAAAGTGAACATCGCGACCAAACTGCCGCAATACCTGATCCAGCGCACAGCCGCGCTCGACCGCTACTTCGAAGAGCAGCTCAGACGCCTGCGCACCGACCGCATCGACTATTATCTGATGCACCAGCTGACCGACTTTGCGCAATGGGAAAAGCTCAAGGCCCTCGGCATCGAGGCGTGGATCGCCGAAAAGAAACGCACAGGCGCCATCCGCAACATCGGCTTCTCCTATCACGGCAATACCGACCAGTTCCTGAAGATCCTGGCAGACTACGACTGGGATTTCTGCCAGATCCAGTATAATTACAAGGACGAGCATACCCAGGCCGGAGTCACGGGCCTCAGGGCCGCCGCGGCCCGCGGTATCCCCGTCGTCATCATGGAGCCCCTGCGCGGCGGCAAACTCGTGAATATGCTGCCTGAAAGCGCCAGGAAAGCCATCTCCCACAACCTCCGGGGATGGACGCCTGCCGAATGGGCTTTCCGCTGGCTCTACAACCAGCCGGAAGTGACAGTCGTCCTCTCGGGAATGAACTCGCTCGAGATGGTGCAGGAAAACGTCGCCACAGCCTCCAACGCCCGTGCAGGCGAATTCACGGAAGCGGACCATGCCCTGATCGACCTGGTCCGCCGCATCATCCAGGAAAAGGAGAAAGTGGGCTGCACGGGATGCCGCTACTGCATGCCCTGCCCGCAGGGTGTCGACATCCCCGGTGCCTTCCGCTGCTACAATGCGATGTACACCGAGTCGAAGCATTCCGGCCGCTTCCAGTATGCCCAGACCGTCGGCCTGACCGAAAAGCCCGCATTTGCCACACAGTGCATTGGCTGCGGCAAGTGTGAACGGCATTGTCCCCAGGGCATCCCCATCCGGGAAAAACTGAAAGAAGCGGACAAAGCACTTCGTCCGCTTCCCTACCGGATCGGCCTGGCCGTCGTCCGGAAATACATGTTCCGCAAATCCAGCCGCCAGAAGGAAGCCTAGCCGTCCTCTCAGTCTTTCCAGCTGACCGACTGGATGGCGTGCGGGGGAATCTTGCAGGTGACGGAGGACTTTTCCGTCGTCAGGACGACCTTGGCCTCCACCCCGTTCTCATTGAGCAGAAGAACGCCATAGGACTTGTCAGGGTTCCGGAACCACAGGCAGGTCAACCCTTTGTTCGAATAACCCTTCGTGCCGAGACGTACCGCACCGGGCTGCAGGACCTTGGAGCAGTGCGCCACGTTGTAGAACTGGGAATTCCGCGTCAGAGACGCATAAGAATAATCCGTAGAAGAGACCGTGACACCGCCGAAGCAAGTGGAACAACCGCCCGGCCGGAAAGGACTCCGCTTGTCATCGAGCATCAGGTTCCAGAGCGTGACCCCTCGTCCGAAGCGGGAAAGCGTACCCAGGAAAATATCCCGGAAATCGTCGATCAGGCACTTCTCATAGCTGTAGTTCCAGGTTCCGATGGAAGCTTCCGTAAAGAAGATGTCCTTGTCGGGATACTGCTCGTGCACGCGGTCCAGCGTGGTGACGGAGCCGCCGTAGTTGTGCCAGGCAGAGCCAGCAGCATAACGGGCCGCATCGGGATCCCCGAAGATATGGAGCGGATAGTCGACTTGCGAGGCGATATTGTCGAAATTGTAGTTATGGTCGAAGAGGAGGATCTTCGTCGCAAGGCCGGCCGCTGCAAAGGCAGGACCCACGGCATTCTTGAGGAAATCGCGCTGCTCCTGCCAGGTCATGTAGAGCGACATCGAATTGCCGGGATTGAGCGGCTCGTTCTGCAGCGTCACGGCATAGATCGGATACCCGCGGCGCTCCATCTCCTGGATCCATTTCACGAAGTAGGTGGCATAGTCCTGGTAGCAGGCGGGATTCAGGCGGCCGTCGGTCCAGCTGTTGAAGGGGACCTCTCCCCTGTCGCTCATCTTCATCCAGCGCGGACAGCTCCACGGCGAGGCGATGATCTTCACCCCGGGATTGATAGCGAAGATCTCGTCGAGGACCGGGAACAGATACTGTTCGTCCAGCGGATGGACGGCAAAGTTCTCGATGCCGGGGCGGTCGCACCAGGTAAATTCGTCGAGTGAAAAGTCGGAGCCGCCGATGCAGACACGCACCAGCGAGGAACCAAGACCTTCTTCCCTGCTGAAGACCTCCCGGAGGAAAGCGGTGCGGTCAGCGGCCGACATCCTGAGCAGGTTGAAACAGCTTGCATGCGTAATGGCAAAACCGAAGCCCTCGACGGTCTGGAAGGTCTCACCGGTCAGGGTGATGTTGAAATCGTCCTGCAGCGGCGCCGTGATGGCCACGGAGTCGGCATGGAAGCGCAGTCCGGAGGTGTTGGTCGTGTAGGTCCGGGCCCGAGGCGTGTCGTCCGGTACGCAAGGTCCGTCCTGCTGGCAGGACAGAGCCAGCAGGACGGACAGCAATAACATAAGGTTCCGCATCATCAACGGACGCTGAAGGTGACCGGATCGCCGGAGGCGCTGTCGCCTGCGACCCAAAGCTGGAATTCACCCGGTTCCACCTTCTTCTGCCCGTCAGCGCCCCAGAAGGCCAGGTCGCTGACCGGGATTTCGTCGGTCAGGCGGATGCTTTCCCCCGCACCCAGACGGACGCGGCGGAAATGCTTGAGTTCTTTCACCGGACGGGTCAGCGATCCCACCAGGTCCCGGATATAGACCTGCGGAACCGCCGTTCCGTCGTAACGGCCTGTATTGGAAAGCGTATACGACACCCGGATCGTCCCGTCGACCGGATAGGAATCCTGGTCGATGGTAATGTCCTCGAAGGTGAAATCCGTATAGCTCAAACCGTAGCCGAAGGGAAAGAGCGGATAGGCACCGGCATCCAGATAGTAGGACGTATTCCCGAGGGAGGTCTGCCCCGCTTCCGGTCCGATGCCGTCGAGAAGGGTCTCTCCGTTGTAGGGGCGACCCGTCATCGTATGGGAATAATACATAGGGACCTGACCCACCGTCCGGAGGAACGTCACAGGCGTCTTGCCGGAAGGGTTCACGTCACCCATCAGGATGTTTACCAAAGCCGGACCGCCCATCGTTCCGGGATGGAAGGCATAGAGCATGGCATTGCAGTTGGGCAGGTCCCGCTCGATGGTCAGCGGACGGCCCGCCATCACCGTAGCGACAACCGGTTTGCCGGCAGCCTTCAAAGCTGCGAGCAGTTCGCTCTGGGAGCCGATCAGGTTCAAGTCGGCCAGGCTGTGGGCTTCGCCCGAAAGGATGGCCTCTTCACCGAGGAATGCCAGCACCACGTCGGCGCGGCGTGCGGCAGCGACCACATCGTCGAAACGGGAGCGCTGCTGACGGCTGTACGTCAGGCCGGGCACATAGACGACCTTACCCGGGAAACGCTCCTGCAAGGCCTTGAGCGGCGTTACGGTATGCGACTTCTCACCGTCGAAGCTCCAGGTCCCCAGCTGGTCGTGCGGTGCATCCGCCATGGGTCCGGTAACCAGGATGGTCCGGATACGACCGCTGCTGAGCGGGAGCAGGCCGTCATTCTTCAACAGGATGACAGACTCTTCCGCGGTCTTGCGGGCTGTTTCCAGATGTGCAGGCGCATACTGGACCGAAGCGGCGGCGGCTTCATCCACATAGGGATGCTCGAACAGTCCGAGGACGAACTTGACGCGCAGGATATTGCGGACGGCTTCGTCAATCACGGCCTCTTTCACCTGGCCGCTGCGGACCAGCTCTTCCAGATGGGACAGGAAGCCGAAAGTCATCATATCCATGTCCACACCGGCATTGGCAGCCAGACGGGCCACCTCCTTCCGGTCGGTTCCGAAGCCGTGGGCGATCATCTCACCCATGGAATTCCAATCGGTGACGACCAGTCCGCCGAAACCCCATTCGTTCCGAAGGATATCCTTGAGAAGGAAGGAATTGGCTGTCGAGGGAATACCGTCGTTGTCGTTGAACGAGGTCATCAGCGTCAACGCACCGGCTTTGACGGCCGCTTCGAAAGGCGGAAGGATGACATTGCGCAGCTGACGCTCCGTGAGGAACGTGCTGTTGTAGTCACGGCCGCCTTCCGCGGCACCATAGCCGGCGAAATGTTTCACACAGGCCGCCATCGACGAGGGGCCGGGAACTTCGCCCTGATAACCCCGGACCATGGCCTCACCCATGCGGGCGTCGAGCCAGGGGTCCTCCCCACTTCCTTCGGCCAT
The DNA here is from genome assembly GCA_002361615.1 of Bacteroidales bacterium UBA3290. GTDB lineage: Bacteria > Bacteroidota > Bacteroidia > Bacteroidales > UBA932 > Cacconaster. The sequence continues at coordinate 140,440 of DETK01000033.1, read as the reverse complement.
ACGGCCCCAACGGGGATCACGGGCGATATCAAGCATCGGCGAGAAAGTCCAGCGGATTCCCTGTGCCACCGCTTCCGCGGCCGCCACACGGGCGCCCTCTTCCACCAGTTCCGGATCAAAAGTGGCTGCCAGTCCGAGCGGAATCGGGAAAACGGTATGGAATCCGTGGATCACATCGCGTCCCACGAGCAGCGGAATGCCCAGCCGGGACTCTTCCACCGTAATACGCTGGAATTCATTGATCCGGGCGGGATCCACCTCGTTCAGGATCGACCCAACCTGCCCGTTTCGAAGCGACTCGGCATAGCGGGAAACATCGCCTCCGGCGGATACCTGGTTCATCTGGCCGATTTTCTCAGCAAGCGTCATCTTTGCCAGCAACTGGTCGATCTGACGCTCGACATCCGCCCCTGCATTCACGGTGGAGCGGACTTCGCGCGGGCCGCAGGAAACGGTCATCACCAGGACGAGGGCCGGCAACAGGATTCGCATAGCTCTCATAGGAATCACTCTCCTTTACTTTTTGTAAACGCGTACATAATCGACCTTCATCGTGCATGGAAGGGCGTTTTCATCGACGCCGGCGTAACCGCCCCAGTCGCCGCCCCATGCCAGGTTGAGGGTCAGATAGAACTTCTTGTTGAAAGGCCATGTGCTTTCGCGTCCGGCCCGGTCGTTCTTGAATTCCAGCAGCAGGACGCCGTCCACGTAGCTGCGGATCACATCTTCGGTCCACTCCAGCGCATACACGTGATACTCACTCTCGGCGCCGGCCGTGGTGCGGCTCGCCGTCTTCTGGGTATTCTTCACGTGGTTGTAGGCCTCGCAGTGGATGGAAGAAGACGTAATGTCCGCATCGACACCGACTTCTTCCATGATATCGATCTCGCCGCAGGCGGGCCAGCCCTTCGACTGGTCATCAGGCATCATCCAGAAGGCAGGCCAGGTTCCCTTTCCTTTCGGGAGCCAGATGGCCGCTTCGAAATAGCCGTAGAGCCAGGATTCCCGGCTGTTCATCCGGGCGGAGATCACCTGGTTTCCGTCTTTGCGGGCCACGATGTACAGCGCACCGTCCTGGGTATAGGAAGTACGGCGGTCATCCGGAACATAGCGCTGGAGCTCGTGGTTCACACGGCCCGGCGCCCAGTCTTCAAAACGCCATTTCTCAATCAGTTTGTCAGAAGGGCCGGAGAAATCGTCTTGCCAGATGAGCTGATAGCCTTCCGGCACGTAGGCGCCTGCCGGGACAGGCTCCCCTTCTTCCTGGACGATCGGCAGAGTCATCTCTGCATCGCCGCTGCGGAAGTGGACCAGCGCACGGCGCTTCTCGGCCACATAGCTCCGGTTGAAGCGGACCTTGAGTTCGCCTTCGCCCCGGCCGATGGTCTTGGGCGAGATGCTGAACCAGTAGTCGAGGTCAGCATCCTCCAGGGTCCAGGAGGCATTCGACACGGTTTTCACCGTGACTTCGCCGCCGTCCCCTGAACCCGTCACTTCACTCTGGGAGAAGGAAAGTGTCGGGACGAAGAAAGGCTGCGTCACCTTCAGGGTGGCCGTAGCGTCGCCGCTGGCGAAACGAAGCGTAGCCGAACGCGCCGCCTGGGTATTGTTGGGCTGTGCCGATATCTTCAAGATGCTTTCGCCCGCATAGATCTGGGCCGGGGAGGCCAGGACATACCAGTCCTGGCCATCCGTGGCCACAGTCCAACTTGCCGTCGCGCTGACCTTGACCGAAGCCTCCCCGCCCTCGGCTTCGACCGCCAGTTCACTGGCATCGAAGCGGATGACGGGAGCTTCGGGCTGAGGTCCGACCGGCGTCACAGGCGTGTTGCAGGCTGAAAGCAACAGGACGAGAGACAGCAGGGCAAGCATATTGCGCATCGGACTAATAGACATATTCCTGCAACACGATGTCGGTGACCGTGATCTTCGTACCGGCCGGCGTGCGGCCGAAGTCGAAGATCAGCATCGCCGCCTCGGCGTCTTCGGATTCCGGTTTGATGCCCGGTTTGCGGATCGTGACGGTTCCTTCGACCATCGTGGCACCGCCGTCGTAGAAGCAGACCTTGCTGTCGGCCTCAGGATCGTTGGTGAGCTTGATCGTGAAGGTGGAAGCCGCCGTAGAGTTGACCTTGCAGGAGAACTCGTACTCGTGGGAAGCGAGCAGTTGGATATCCGTATGGATCGCAAACTGGCCCATCCATTCGCTGCCGCCGATTCCTTCGGGGATCGTAATTTCGAAGCCATTGCCTTCCAGCATGTTGAAGTCGGCAGTCAGGCTGCCGCTCCAGTCAGCGCCGCTGAACCACTGCGTGGCGAAGACTTCGGCACTGGGCCAGAGGTTCTCAACCACGGGTTTGTCGCTGAGCGGAATGTGCTTCTGGAGACACAGGTTGGAGAGGGTGATCACGGTTCCGGCCGGGAAACGGCCGAAGTCGAACACCAGCAGGATGCTCTCGGTAGCGTTGTTGAGCATATGGTCGGGAGCCTCGAAAATCGTAGTGGCACCAGCGCCCACGGCCACGCCGCCGTCGTAGAAGAAGTCGTCGTCTGCCGGGTCGTTGTCGGCCGTCATCTTGACGGTAGCCGTTCCGGCCTGGGTAGCGCTGATGTTGCAGCTGAAGTCGAAGCGTTCGCGTGCATCCGCCGGAATGTGCGTACGGATCTTGAACTGGCCCATCCATTCGCCGCCGCCGATACCTTCGGGAACGGTAATGACGATATCGTTCTTGACCGCAACACCGGGCTCGAGACCGCCTGTCCAGTCGGCGCCGCTGAACCAGCTCTCATAATCGATGCTGGAACGCATCAGGTTGGTCGGGGCGTTCGGACGGAACCAGGCCTCTTCGGATTCAGGTTTCGGATCCGGCGGGATGACCGGCTCCGGATCGGGCTCCTTGAGCTCGTCTTTCGGAACGAAGATGAAATACCAGGCATTGCCGGGTTCCGCGGCACTGCGGCACCAGACGAACAGTTCGTGCTCCGTCAGGCTGATGATATTGTATTCGCTCTCACCGGTATAGAAACCGAGGAATGCATTGCCGCTCAGGGTGAGTTTGCCATTCTCCTCATCGAGAGAGAAAGTCAGGTTGTCAGCCGGGGTGTACGGGATATCGTAGTCGCCGACCGGCGTAGGCGTTCCCGCAATGCCGAGGTGGTTCATGCCGTTTTCATTCGAATAGATGTTGCCCTGGTTCTTCCAGATGAGCTTGGTGCCCCGCTGGATGAAGGTGTACTCGTTTTCATAGAGCGAGCATCCTTCCTTGCCATTCGGGTCGCAGGCCCACCACCAACCGCCGATGTTGCCGTTGGGGGCATTGTTCACATCGTCCACTCCGAAGTGGCCCTTGGTATAGCGGGCGAAGACCCAGGTCTTGCCTTCCGTGGCGTTGGCGCCACCGGTAAGGGCATTGAAACCAGGGGTATCGAGCAGACCGTAGTCGTCGTCGGCAATCGTGACGACCTGGGAGATGGTGGCGCTGCCGCCCTGCGTATAGAGCGACATCGAGACCGTATACTGGCCCTTGAACGGATAAGCGACCGTCACTTCGTCACCCTTGGCATTGGAACCGTTTCCGAGGTCCCACAGCGCGACGCCAGCCGTCGAAGAGGTGTTCTTCAGCACGATGATGTTCGGAGAAGAAGACGAAGGAGAGCTGGTGAAACTCAGCTGACTCTCGCTCACAGGAGCTCCGAGCTGGTAGTCATCCCTGTCCAGCGGGGCGCAGGAGAAAAGCAGCGCGACCGCGGCGGCAAGGACCATACTGATTTTGACTATGTTCTTCATGATGATTTCAATTAGGATTGACCATTAATAACCCGGGTTCTGTTTGAGTTCGAACTCGCCCGTACCGGCGGTACGGCTCATCTCGCTCTGCGGAATAGGCAGATACTTGTCCTTGCCGGGATTGAACGTGCGGACACTCTGGAACTGCACGTCGTTCTCGGTAAGCACCGTGGCGGCGTCACCCCAGCGGATGAGGTCCCAGAAGCGCATGCCTTCCCCTACGAACTCCTTGCGGCGCTCGGACTTGATGTTTTCAGCAGACACGGGAATCGAACCCAGTCCGGCACGGAAGCGGATCTGATCCAGGCAGTCCTGGGCGGAGACTCCGCCGGCAGGAGAAGCACCCATTACACCGACCAGCTCGGCATAGTTGAGCAGCGTCTCGGCGTAGCGGAAGATGATCAGGTTGTTCGGATAGTTGAGGTCCACGGTACCGATCGGCGAACGGAGCGCCGTACGGGCGGCATACTTCTTCTGGAAGAGGCCGGTGTTCTGGAAACGCGGACCGTAGGTGCCGTCTGCAAAAGCGTTGATGGAACCTTCGCGACGGACGTCGCCGGCTTCAAACATATCCCAGGTAGCCTGGCGCACAGGACCGAAGCCCCAGCCGCCGCAGAACACGGGATCGCTCAGTTCGTTCGGCGAGATGTAGGCAGGCAGGTTGGTACCGCAGCCGGTCCAGGCGCTGCCCCAGTCTCGTTTTCCGTCGGAGATCTGATTGCTCTCGAAGATGGATTCCGGCGTGAAGTCGTTCTCGTCGGCACCGGTCCAGAGGGCGTCGAAATCGATCAGGCCGTAACGGCCGCTGGTGATGATGGCAGCCATGTTGGAAGCCACTTCACCGTACTTCGACTGGTCGTTCTGGTACATCACCACACGGGCCTTGAGCATATAGAGCGCAGCCAGGTTGGCGCGCGCCTGCTTCATGGTACCGTTGGTGTACATCGGGAACTCGTCACCGGCAGCGGCAGCAGCCGATTCTGCGGCGGCGATGTCAGCCATGATGTCCTGATAGATGGCATCAGCACTCTTCTGGGGTGCCATGAAAGGATCTTCCAGCGGTTCCGTGAAGAAAGGAATGTTGCCGTAGAGTTTCCACAGGTGATGGAGGTAATAGGCACGCAGGAAAAGGGCCTCGGCCTTGTAGCCGGCCAGTTTCCGTTTGGCCGCATCGCTGTCGAAACCGACCGCGTTGTCGATGGCCATCAGCGTGTTGTTGGCACGGGCAATGGCCGTGTAGTAGAGACTCCAGATGCCGGTCGGACTCTCCGATGCGGGAATCTGGAAGAGGGACATATGGTACATCCAGGACTGGTCGCCGGCGTCACCGCCGCCCTTGTAGATGTCGTCGGAACGGAGGTCGGACAGCAGCAGGATGTGGTTGTAGTTGTAGTTCGCGTAGGAGTCCATCAGCAGCGGCTGATAGGTCGCCGTCAGGTAGGACAGGATGGCACTCTCGGTGGCTTCCGCGCCGGCCGCACCCTGATGGGTCGTGTGGGCCGTGAGGAATTCCTCACCGCAGCTGGTCAGCACCAGGCAGGAAATCGCGATAACTGCAAAGAATCTATTGAGTTTCATATTCGATTTCAATTAAGCATTAGAAAGTGATGGAAGCACCAACGGTGATGGTGCGGGCCTGCGGATAGATGCCGCGGTCCACGCCGATGGTCGTATAGCCGTCGGAGGCCATTTCAGGGTCGAAGCCCTCGTACTTCGTGAAGGTAAGCAGGTTCTCACCCGCCACATACACGCGGAAGTTCTTGATGAAGATGGTCTGGAGCCACTTGGCGGGGAGCGTATAACCGATCTGGGCGGTCTTCAGGCGGACGAAGGAGCCGTCTTTCACCCACAGGTCGGAGGAACGCCAGTTCTGGTTCGGGTTGGCGTTGGTCATACGCGGGATGCGGTTGGAGGTGCCTTCACCGATCCAGCGGTCCAGCACCCAACCCGGACGGTTCTGGGCGGGAATATCACCACGCATGCAGTAGTCGAAGATATCGTTGCCGAAGGAGCCCTGGAAGAACAGGGTGGCGTCGATGCCTTTCCAGTCGGCCGACATCGTCAGACCTGCCGTCCAGTCGGGCATACCTTTACCGATCATCGTACGGTCGTCGTCGTTTACATAACCGTCGCCGTTGACATCGACGAACTTCACGTCACCCGGCTGTGCACTGGGCTGCATAAGGCCGCCGTCCCGGTTCTTGTAGTTGTTGACCTCGGCCCAGTTCTGGAAGATACCGTCGGTCTTCATACCATAGAAGTACGGCCATACCATACCGTTGGATCCTTTCACGTAGTCACCGATACCGGAAGCGCCGTTGCTCTGGTACACGGCCTCACCGGATTCGTTACCCAGGTTGATCAGGCGGTTGCGGAGCAGCGAGGCGTTGGCGTTGACCGAATAATGGAAGTCACCGACCTGGTGCTGCCAGCCGAGCTCGAATTCATGACCCCAGTTGCGCATGTCACCCAGGTTGGACATCGGAGCGCCCTGACCCACATAGGAAGGAATCGGCTTGTCCATGAGCATGCCGTTCGTACGCTTGTTGTAGAAATCGTAGCCGAAGCTCAGCCGGTCGCTGAACAGACGGACATCGAAACCGACGTCAACCTGCTCGGATTCCTCCCAGCGGATGGTCGGGTTGGCCAGCGCTGCCGGAGAGGCACCGGAGTACATATTGCCGTAGGCCAGGGTTCCGAGGCCGAAGTAGTATTCCTGGCCCGTATCCATCAGGGACGCGTAGCGGAAGTTACCGATGTTCTCGTTACCGTTGCGGCCCCAGCTGGCACGGAGTTTCAACTGGTTGATCCAGTCGGGACGGCCTTCGCGGAACCAGGGCTCGTTGGTCACGTTCCAACCGGCGGAAACGGCCGGGAACGTCGCCCACTTGTGGCCCGGGCCGAAACGGGAAGAACCGTCGCGGCGGACCGTGAACTCGAGCATATAACGCTCGTCGTAGTTGTAGTCGAAACGGAAGAAGTAGGAAGCCAGGCGCTGATAGTCATAGCCGCCGGTGCCGCCGCTCGTACGCTCGTCGTCGGTGCTGCCGATCGCCGAATCAATGTAAGCCATGGCGGGATTGGTCTCCTTCAGGTTGTAGTCCGTGCCGGATACATATACATAGGAATAGCTCATTGCCGACTGGCCGAGGACAGCCGTGAAGTGATGACGGCCCACCTGCTGGTCATAGGTGAAATAGTTTTCCACCTGCCAGCGGAGACCCTCGTTCATACCCATGTTGACCCAGCTGGTCAGTGTCTGGTTCATCGAGCTCTTGTACTGCTCGAAGCCATAGCCGCGGTTGCGCCAGAACGAGAGGTCGGTACCGAAGTTCGTCTTGAACTTGAGGTACGGAAGGATCTGCAGTTCAGCGCCGAAGTTGGCCACGAACTTATGCGTCTTATAGAGGGTGTTGGACGGCGTATCGAGGTTGGCGACCGGATTGGTCAACTCCTGATAGCCCGTCGGCGGAAGTGAATACACGCGGCCGTCGGCAGCCACGATAGCGGTCGGATGCTCGGCCAGGATGCGGGCAGCGGTCGCGTCATCCGCGAACACCGGAATCGAAGGGTTGAAGCCCACGGCCGAACCGAGGACGGAACCGAATTCCGAGTTGGTGGTGATACCCGCCGCGTTGATGTTGGAATAGGCGATGTTTGCCGTCAGCGTCAGCTTGTTGAGGAAGTTGCGTTCCTTGGATTCAAAAGGAACGTAGGTGTTGTTCGAGCGGATGGACAGACGGTCGTAATTGGACTTGCCATAGTTGCCGCCCACGATACCATCCTGCTTGAAATAACCCAGGGAGACGAAATACGTGGCCTTTTCCGTACCGCCGCTCACGGAGAACTGGTGCTGCATGATCGGCGCATTATAATTAAAGGTCTCGTCCTGCCAGTCGGTACCCTTGCCGGCTGCTGCGATCTCAGCCGCCGAGTAGAGCGGAGCGCCGCCGTCGTTGATGCGGGCTTCGTTCATGATGACCATATACTCCGTGGCATTGAGGACTTCTTTCTTCCTCCAGGGGTTCTGCCAGCCGTAGCTGCCGTTGTAATTGATCGAAGCCTGACCCTTTTCGCCGTTACGCGTGGTCACCAGGACCACACCGTTGGCGGCACGGGCGCCGTAGATCGCTGCCGAAGCAGCGTCCTTCAGGATTTCGACCGACTTGATGTCGTTGGGGTTCAGGTAGTCGATGCCACCGTCGACCGGCATGCCGTCCACGATGTAGAGCGGATCCGAATTGTTGACCGTACCGATACCGCGGATCTTGATCTGGGAGCCGGAACCCGGCTGACCGGATGCCTGCGTGATCTGGACACCGGAAACCTTGCCTTTGATGGCGTCGTTGACGGTAGAGGCGCGGACCTTGTTGAGGGCGTCGCCGTCCACCTTGGAAATGGAAGCGGTCACGACGCTCTTTTTCTGGACACCGTAACCCACCACGACGGTCTCTTCCAGCATCTGGGTGTCATCCTCGAGGATGATCTCCAGCGCCTGTTCCGAAGTGACGGTGACATTGCGTGTCACGTAGCCGATGCAGGAGATTTCCAGTGTGGCCCCGCTGGGGACGCGGATGGAGAAAGATCCGTCCACATCCGCCATGGTACCATTGGATGTACCCTGCTCAACAATGAACGCACCGACAACCGGCTGACGGTCCTTGTCCAGTACCACACCCTTTACAGTGAGGTTCTGTGCGAAGGCCGCCAAAGTCAATCCTAATGCTAGGATCAGTGTAGCTAGTTTTTTCATACGCTGAATTTTTGTTGGCGTTTGGTTAATGATTATTATGAAATTTTGGTGTTGGCAATAAAACCGAAACAAAATTAGCCATAATCTTCACCTCTTACGCGCGCAAGAAAGAAATAGTAGTGACCTCGTAAGCAAAAGCCACTATCAATCAACGTATTAAAAAATCTTGCAGGGAGAAAAAAGTAGTAAACCGGGACTGAACTATCCCCTACTTTCCAATCAATTTCACCTGTTCCTCGAAGGAATCGCGGTCGCCGACCGCATGGTTTTTGACCGAGACCTTGTAATTGTAAATCGTGCTCAGGGAATAGTCGAGCATCTGGGCGATCTTCTTGGAATCTTCGACCCCCAGCCGGATGAGGGCGAAGATCCGGAGCTCCGTCGTGAGCTTCCCTTTCGGAGGATGGATGCGTCCCTCCTCCCTGAGCAGTTCGTTGAACCGGTCCACGAAATCAGGATACATGGCCAGGAAAGTGGTGTCGAAAGCATGATAGAATTCCTCACGGGCTTTCTCGGATCGAGAGGAATTGGCCAGGTCTTTCAACAGCTGGTCGGTGCGCCCCCGCTTGAGCAAGTTCCGCTGCCGGTTGTCCTCTTCCCTGAAAAGGTGGATCTGCGTGGAGAGACTCTCCAGGAAGGAGACGATGTAGCGTTCCTTCACCTGGTCGGCCTGCGAAAGTTCCTGATTGAGGTTTTCCAGCGCCGCATTGGCCAGTGCCAGCTGGCTGTTGCTTTCCTCCAGTTGCGCCCGCAGCCGGGAGAGATTGCGGGAGCGGACAATGAAGAACCAGGCCAGCAACAGCAACGCCAGCGACAGAACAGCCAGAAGGACGGAAGAAGCCGCAGACGCTTTTCGCTGCTGCTCCCGCCGGGCCGTATAAGCATCTTCCACTTGCATCATAAAACGCGAAATCTGCCACGGGCGCAGCTTCGCATTATAGAAAAGAGCGTCTTCCTGCGCGAATCGGAGATAACGGAACGAACGGTCCACATCTTCATCCAGGATGGACTGGGCCACCATCGTCAGGGATGCATAATCTTTGACCGCGTTGATGATATCGCTTTCGGCAGAGCGCACCAGCCATTGCATACGCTCCATCGGTTTACCTTGTCGCTCTGCGATTTCCGAAAGATAAAAAGCGAAAATGGCATAGGTATGCTGGTCAGGCTGCGTTCCGGAAAGAAGCAGCCGCGCCACACTGTCGGCCGCTTGGTAGCGCTCCTGCCACATCAGTTCGTCGCGAAGCAAACTGCGCCAGGTCTCCGAGTCGCGGGGAATCCGCTGCAGCAGCTGGGAACGATAGGTAGCGGCATCCGGAATCGCCAGCCGCTCCACCATCCCGGAATTACCGGCCATATCCATGCAGAAATCATACACCGTGAGCAAATAGTCTGTCTTCCGTTCTTCGGAGAGAGAAAGCGTATCCATCTGCTCATAAAGAAGAGAATACGCTTCCATATAACTACCTGCCTTGGCATAGAGATGTCCCAACTGGATCGTAGCACGATCGTACCGCTCTTTATCGCCCATCCGCCGGGCAAGCGCCTGGCACTGCTTGAGGCAAGCCTGTGTGGAGTCGAAGTTGAACGAAAAGAATTCATCGGCGATGCGCATCTCCGTCTCGAAGCGAAGCTCCTCATTGTGCGCCGACGACGCAATCCGCCGCAAGGCTTCAATCTGGTCCAGTTTGCCCGCCACATAAACCCCGCGCGCAGCGACATACCCGTCCAGCTCATTGAGCAGAGATCGCATGGTCCGCGTCTGCGCACGCCGGGCCGGGCTGCTGCATGCCGCCACCAATGTGACAGCCACCAGCATCAGCATCCACAGAGACCTTCGGCAGGCATTCATGCCATAAAGGTAAGCAATATTTCTGGGAATAAGAACTTTTCGCCCGTTCAATCAAGTGAGGGTAACGTACATCATTGGGAGCACGCTACCCTCACTTGCCTACCCCTGATCCAAGAATTCAGGCCCGGCCGTCCAAGGGGAAACCGAAACCTCGAGACGCAGGCTGCCCGGAGCCGGGAAAGACAGCAGGATTTCAGTCCGGCAGCCTTCCGGAAGCGGCAGATCCGCTAGCGAAGCGGTCAGGACCTGACGCACGCTCCCCTGCTCCACTGTCACACGCAGCTTCGCCTCACTTCCCAAGGTCTGCGGGAGCAACAGCAGGGCATCCTGCAGACCATCTGCCACAAAAGCCTGCGGATCCGATACGGAGATCCATCCTTCGCCTTCCCGATAGGTGCCTTGGGCACATACATCCGTAACTTCCACGGACATGACACCGCCCGGAACTTCTTCTGTCGTTCGGAACTGTAAACAGCTGAGCAAATGCCGGAAGCGGAGCGTCAACAGCGAAGGCGTCCCATCATACACCTCACTGAGCGCCGCCATCAGGTCAGTCTGCGCAGAAACATCGGAAGGCGTCGTGAAGGAAAAACCGGGCGCACCGTACGAGGTCGCCTTCGGAAGATCGCTCACGCCCTGCGCTCCGGCAGGCCCGAGCGCCCATAGCTGAAGCTGATAGCCCGGAAGGACCTTTCCATGCGGGAAGTCGCTTTTCCAGGTCGAGGAGCCCGTCCGTGTGAATGTTTCACCGCAGAGATAGTTCGGAGTATTCCTTTCCGTCTCCCAGATCCAGGCCCATACGGAAAAGGCATCGTAGACCGACTCGACAGGCGTGCCCCGGGTCAGGTACCGGATCTCCCCCACTTCCGCCCTCAGTTCGATCCGGTCCCCGCCGGTCGGGCGTTCCGCCTCAACGCACGAAACAGCGAAGAGAGCCAGAACGCCCGGCAGCAAAGGAAGCCACCTATTCATTTTGAATCGGTACGGAAACCGGGCTGGCGGTAGTCCAGTCGACAACGCTCGGCGTGACCGTAATCTCGTTGAGCGTGATGTCAATGGTATAGAGATTCTTCGTGGCTTGCGCCCAGGTTCCGGAGCAGGTATACTGATATTGCATCTGATTGTTCAGGGGCGTTCCGTCACCATCCTTACCATTGTGCAGCGTGTAAGTCAACGTGAAACGCGTAGCTGGCTGCTCGGGCAGGATGACATAGCCTTCGCCGAAATGCTTGTCATTCAGTGAGGCGGCCGTGGCCGTCAGGTCCAGACCCGTCAACTCGGGTTCCTGCGCAGCACAGGAAGCGCCCTGATACACGCGGGCAGCCACGTGCGTCTTCTGCTCGTCAAGGGCACTCCAGGCGGCGGTAAGATTACCGGAAGCCTTGCCGGCAGCCGGATTCAGGATCGTCAATGTACCGCCATAGTAAGCATCGTCCACTGTGATCCGGTCGATGGTTACGCCCTTGTTGTTGACAGCATCATACGGAACATTGGCTTTCGCCGCAAAGCATACTACAGTTTCTGCGTGACGCAGAACCAGCGGATTCCCGGCAGCGATGAACTTCTGTTCGTTCGACGAGCCATAGAGGATGTCGTCGAATTTGACGGAATTGTCCGGAATGTCCAGAACGACCTTGCGAGCCACGTTTCCGGCATCGCCCCATACCGGTGAAGGCACTATGCCGGAAGCGGCATCCTTCAGACCGGCCGTCGCATAGACCAGAAAGTCAAGGGTTCCGTCGAGTGGCCAGTACTTGGCTTCCTTCCAAAGCGTACCGCTTTTGGAGAACGTCACACCGGTAAAGTAGTCAGCAGCCACCTCCCGGTCGCCGGGATGGCTGCCCAGATTGTGGAAGGCGGAAACCTTCATGTCGTAGCCGTCAGGAAAAACAATCCCGTCGACCGGACTCTTGGTGTTGACTTTCTGGAGTGTCAGGAAACTGATTTCCTGGTTCAAGGCGCTCTCACCGGCTTCCCGCTCGAGAGAGCTGCAGGCTGTCATGCACGCGAGTGCGGCGACGGCCGTTGCGTAAAAAAGTTTCTTCATTGTGTTGTTTGTTTTATTGGAATGGATGGTACCATAAAGATCAAAGTTGGACAGGATGTGTGACGACATTCCATTCATCGACCGTCGGCGCGAATCCGCCTCCTCCGTGAACGGGTTCCGGTATTTCAAAATCCAGATCCACATAGATGGTCGCGGCGTCCCAGCCACGGGGGCATTGCTTCGTCACGTCGAAATGGAAGAGATAGCGGCCGCCTTCCGTATCTGTCAGCAACAGATACAATTGGTTGGAAAACCCGGGAAGGAAACCGAAGGTATTGAAGTAAGCCTGCAGACAGCGGTCTTCAGGTGATTTCCCCAATGAGAACCATAGCGCCGAGGCATCTTCCAGCAAAGTATGCGCTGCTAGCCGGCAACCAGGCGCCACTCCGCTCAGAAAAACGGTTGCATCAGCAAGCCACGACTGTCCCGTTACGCCGCGGGCTACCAGCCTGCAGGTCTGGACAACGGGCCAGGCATCTGCCTTGATGACGAAGCAATCGTCATCCACATCACGGAAAGGGATGGTCAGATCCTGCACCGTTGCCGAAAAAAGGTAGTCGGGTTGCCTGACCACCGGCATCCGGTCGAGCGATTCCGTCGTCTCCCATTCAACAGCCCTGACGACAGTCCGGTAAAGGTCACCGACTGATACCGGAGCGGGATTTGTCGAGGCCGTGAGGGTGTTCAGTTCGCCTTCTTCACTGAACAGGACGCTCTCCGTGTCGAACGTACTGCATACCAACACATAAGCGCCGGCAGGAGCGAAGATTTCGCCCCCGGAAGGGCCCGTGTACGATGTTTCGGAAAGTCTCCCTGATGCGTGATCATACAGACGTGTCTCGTAGAGATTGCCGGATGGAACCCGGCCGACCAGCGGGAGCGTGTCGTGAATGGTCAGATCGAGTCGTGCCTGGTTGTCTGCCAGGAAAAGCGGCCGGCGCTCACAAGCGGTGCCCGACAGCAGGAGCGCCAAGGCAACAGTTTCGATCCATAGGAAAGGATATTTCTTTCTCATGGTCTTACCTCCTCTCTAATAGTCCGTTCCCGCCAGAAAGGAATCGCCAGGCTGACTTCCAGCCGGGTCGGGCCGAACCAATTCAGCTTTTCACTCCAGTCACCGTCTCTGTACAGCCTGCCATACGGTTCGTGGACGGCATAGTTCCGGAAGCGGGAATGGAGCCAGCCAGCGCCCGCCAGCACAGTCAGCCGGCAGCGGTCCCTGAATACAGGAAACGTCCAGGCATAATCCACTCCCAGATGCAGGTACTCGCCTTGCATGCCGCGATTGTGCGCTTCAAAGTCATAGTAGCCTGCCATCACCGCACATCCGAAGCTGTGTCCGGTCATCCTGCGGTATGGGTCACTGCCGTCACGAAGCCACCAGCGGCCTTCCAGACCCAAACCCAGCAGTTCCACGCACCAGGCATTCCGCTTCGGTGGCCAGATCCAGGGATAATACCAATCGGCCGCAAGGCTGAAGTGCCGGCCGACCGGCCATAGGACACCGACATTCGCTGCCGGGACCAGCAGATTCGTCCGTAGCGCCCAGCGCCAGTCCTGCACGGATGTCAGCACGTATTCCGATTCGGGCGTAATCACGCGAACCGGGGGGACAATCGTGTCACAGACCAGATCCGCAACCACGTCTTCAGCGGATGAAAGCACTTCTTCCTGTTTAGTGAGCGTATCCACTTCCGTTACTACAGGATCGGGGCAGAACAGAATCAAAGCTTCTGCATAGCGTGCAGCGGGACATGCCTGCTCCACAATTCGTTGCCATGGCTTTCCCCGACCGATTTGTCGGAGTGCTGCTTCCCGTGCCTGTTCATCTTCAAGAGAATCGATTCGCTGCATCATTTCGGCTCTGTATGGAGCTACTACAGCGTCACGGGTCTGAAGCAAATAATGCCGGACCGGTTCCCAGTCCTCCCCCATTCCCTCAACGGAAATATGGTCTGCCAGCTTGGGATGCAAGGTAACCAACCGTTCGCGCAGGTTCTCTGCCCGAAGCCGGGACAAGGTTTTATTGCGGGCAGCATCGGCCTCAGGCGAAGCCCAGCCGATGATGCGGACCGAATCGATCCGGCACCCGCATGAAAGAAGGCTGTCCAGCGTACGGAACACCGCCGCACTGTCGGTAATAGCAGTCGTACGGTCAGTCACATTGACCGGATAGTAGCAGCGGACGGCTACAAGCTCCTGCGCGCCCGTCCGGGCAGGTCGCCCTGCCCAGACGAGCATCAACAGAAGCATCGGTATGAAATATTTCCGTATCTTCATCGCCAACTGCAAGTTATGGTGTTGTCGGATGCACAGGTCAGATCAAGCACGCAACTTACCGTCACGCCCTCCCGTACATAGCGGAAGGTGACCGATCCGCTGCCAGGCTCCGTGAAGTGGAACAGGATGCCTCGGTCGACCGTATAGCCTTCGCAAACGATCGGACCACTCGGATCCGCCTCTACGCTGGCTATGACCTCTTCGTAAGAGCGGACGCCCGTCAAGACACTTTCCAGCGTCACTTCGAAGACTTCTACCAAAAACTCCCGGCTTGAGCCGCCCTGGATCTCCACGTGGCTGCCTTCCAGCGCAAGCGGGATCAAAAGGTCTTCAGCAGAATAGGTCGCCGTCGCAGTCAGTCCGTCGTAAGAGGCCGTCACAGTCTTGCCGCTCACGGCAGCTGTCGCTGTCAAGGTGCCGGCTGAGCCATTTACCGTAACACCGCCCTGGTCGGAATAGGAAGCCTGCGCCGTCACATCCGTAACGGAACCGTCGGCGCCGTGCAGCGTCACGCTGAAATCTTGGACCGTATGGACGGTTCCGCCAATAACCCTGACCAGATCGTAATGAGACCTGTCGAACGACAGATACGTTGCCGGAGGTTCCGTTCCTGACGAATGCAGTTGGGTCAGGGATACCGTCCGGGCCGTGACGCCGGTTCCGGTAATACGCAGTGTTCCCGTCAAGTCATCCGTCGTACTGGTATTCCTGGCCTTGGGCCAAACCGTAACTGTACCGTCGCCATTACCCGATGTGGGAGAAGCGCTGAATCCCGCCGGGACGGAAACCCGCCAGGCGACATTACCTGACAGGGTCAGCGTCAGTCCGTCTCCGGAGCCCGATGCATCCCAATTCCAGGTAAGCGAACTTGGTGTCACATCGAGGAACGAGGACACGCCGTCCACCTGCAGATCGGCCTGGCCGCTTACAGCAGGAATTACGCCTCCATACGTTCCGGTAATCCGGGTTGACTTGGCAGAAGAACCAGTATTGCAACCCGTTATCACGCCATCCGTAGCGATGGTCGCCGCAGTTGTGTTGCTGCTGCTCCAGGATGTAGCGGATGTAACGTCTTGCCCGGCATCCCACGTAGTCCCGCCGTCAGAACTGCTCTGCAAACGAGCGGAAGCCTGTGCACGGCCCGTACAACCGATGCTTGACGGTTCGACTGACACGATCAGACGGTAGCTGGTCTGGTCCGGGATATCCTTTACCCGCAGGTTCGCGGCATCTGAAATCGTCATGCCAGACGGGATCTCAGGGCCATAGTAGCAGGTAATGGTCGTCTCCTTGAATCCACTTCCTGTCCGGGTATTTTTACCGTTGGCCACAGGATTGGCCACATGTGTAGGGCCGTGTTCCTGCGGAGAATGCATCACCGCCGCCGACTCATCCGAGCTGGTCCAGTGGCTCCAGTCCCAGAGCGACACATCATAACTCCGGAAAAGATCGGTCATGGCAGCGTCCTTATAGATGTAGAGCGTAGCCGTGAAGGCAAACGATCCGTCATGTTCGATGGTCGCTTCCGACGGCGTGACAACCAGTTTGTTGTAAACAGGCCCGATGCCTTTGCGACGGTTGAAATCCAACTGGGTCAGATCGACGAAGCACTCCAGCCCGTAGGCAGTGTCATAGATGCGCAACCTTCCGCTTAATCCGGATTCGCTTCCGTTCTTTGCGACAGGGAACACTTTCAAAGATCCATCCCCCTCACCAGACGCAGCTGTCAGGGAGAAATGATCGCCACCACTGATCAGTTCGGCATTCCAGGACACGTTGCCTGACACGGAGATCGAAAGACCGCTTTCCTCACCGTACTCATCGTAATCCCATTCCAGCGAAGGAACGCTGACCGACAAGGAGGGAACGAAAGGAGCCCGGATCACGAGCGTAGCATAGGAAGAATACGGCACGCCGTCCTTTTCATATCCGACGAGTACCATTCCGGAGACAGACGAACTGTTGTTGCCTTTCGCCCGGACAGTGAATGCTCCACTGGTTTCTACATACGCAGACAGACCGCTGCTTACCGACCAGTCGCAGTCACGGCTGACATCTTCCCGGTCGGTTTCGATTCCGTTGTCCAAGGTAAGGAACCAGGCATGGTAGCTTTTTTCGCCATCCGAATCCAGGGTTGAATTCTTCGGCTCGACGGCCAGGGCGTATGAGTAATCGTGATTGAGCACCTTCAAATGGAGCGGCCCGGCCGTCCAACCTTCATAATCAGCTGAAATGTCTGCCTGTCCGACAGCCTGAGCCATGGTGCTGGCGCCACTTACCGTGACAACGGAAGAATTGGAACTCGTCAGCTGGAATCCACGCGTAACATAGTCCGTATCGCCATTCTCGTAGGTTATTTTCAGACGCCATTCCTGCTGTGAGCCGAGGTTCACATCCTGAGCCGCATCGGTCCATCCCGTGCCCGGATTGACTTCCAGCGCTACCGCGGTAATGACACGCGGATTGACCACAAGACCGGCGTCACCGTTTACCGTTACGCCGGAGACTGTGACACTGGCGTGCACCTGCGTCGATCCGGTTTCGTTGCCGGTGGTAAAACGGCCGCCCCCTTCAGGGATCGCCAGACCGTCCACAGTCCAGGAAGCGTTGTCCGTGATATCTTCCGTCGTCCCATCGTCAAATTCCAGCGTCGCATGGAACTGGACAGTGTGGCCGCCTGCATAAGCTTCCTGCGGATTCGGAGTGATCGTAATCCGCTGCGGCCGGGCACTGTTGACAAGCGTACCCATGACATCGGCCGTGAGCGTCACATCGTTCAGCGTATAGGTAGCTGTCAGGAATCGTTTGGGCGCATCATCCGTCACGACTTCCGCTTCGTGGAAGGCATGAAGGTAATTGGCATTGTTTCCCAGATAGATACGGGCATTGAGCGTCGTAGCGTACGCCCGATATATGATCATCCTGCCCGGCGAAGAAGCGCTGTTGAAACTCTGGATGCCCAGGATATGCCAAGTGTCACCGGTCTGATATCGGAGAGGCAGATTGTCAGTCCATACCGTCTGCCCTGGTGCATATGAAACGTCGGCAGAAGTCCCGTCGTGGTATGAGACGGTCAGCCGGAACGTCCGTTCATTCGGGCCGGCATATTCGATGGGAGACGCATACGCGACACGTTCGTCCGTTCCGGCGTTGGGCAGATAAACCATGCTCGGAAAAACGCGCAGTTCCACCGGTATGCGAATCACTTTCACCTGGATGCGACGTTGCAACGACACACCGTTCTCGGTATAGCTTGCCCAGACGGTCGTCGTTCCGGTCTTCAGTTTTGAGGTCACCTTTCCAGCGCCGTCATTGATAAGCAGTTCCTCGTCTTCGACCGACCAGACTGCATCGGCCGTAACGTCTTTCTTCCCGGATCCGGCATACGTCGCTTCGAGTGTAAACTGATGCGATTCGCCGCCAGTACGCATCGTAATGGTGTTTCCGTTCCCTTCCGTGAAGGCAAGACCGGACATGTAAGGCAACACATGTACGTTCGACTCGGCAGTAACCGTTACTCCGTCAAGGGTCTTTGTCACACGGATCTGGGAATCACCGGCCTTCAGCGGCCGGAACCTTCCCAGGTCCGATCCGCTCCCATGGTTGCAAGACAGCAGATCAGCGTCGAACTGATAGTCAGATACTGCCAGCGAGGAGGTGATGTCTTCCCGGGTATCGTCTGAATACACAGCATAGACGTGAGCATAGATATCCCCGCCAAACAGGAATGTCGTATCACTGTGGAATCGTTCCGTACCCGCGTTCGGCCATAAACCGAATCGAAGTGCCACAAGCCGGCGTCCCGTACTGAGCGTCAGTTCGTCGGACTTCTTACCGTCAATTGAACGGATTCGCACAATCCCTTCCATCGGCGCGATTCCTTCGGGTGCCGTAAAGGTCAGCACGTCCCAATCCACCGGTTCGCCGGGTGTTACACCTGCGACGGCGACCCCAGCTGCTGTCAGGGCGGGATCGAGCCCTACGACATACTTCAAGTTGACCGGTGTGCGGACGATCAGTTCATCAACGCTTCCGCCTTCCGGGACATAGATTCCTTCGTCGGCAAAAGCCAATGAACGGGTATCCGCATAGGATCCCTTCTCCACTTTCCAAGAGGCTTCTTCGCGGCCGAGCGCATCATCGGTCAGCGACAACGTTACCGTATTGACTTCGTTGCGCCTCACGTCAAAATCACGGATGGCATCCCTTCCCAGGAAGAACCGATAGGTCAGCGGAATCTCCAGCCCGCTTCCGTCATCAACTGTAGCCACACCACCTAGTTCGATAAAGGTGGGATGGTCATCTTCTGAAAGGTTCGCAGGCACCTTCATCCAGGGATCGTTATTCTCCGACAACAAGATTCCGTAACGGTTTTCCAAAGGATAAAAGGTAGATTTCAGGCCTCCGTTGAGCCGGGCCAGATCCTCCGGTACCGCATAATCCGTTCGCGTAGCCACTGACGCAGCTTTCGAGGGTGCGAAGGGCGTCACGGAAGACGGCCCGCAGATGGAGAGCGAAGTAGCGGTAAAGGAGAACTGTGAGAGGGCACTTTTGTCGAGTACGATGTCGTACTGGGCGACAAGGCGCGTCAAGGAGATTTCCAACTGTGCCCCTGCCCGCATCTGTGCCTTGGAAAAACGGATGTCCGTTCCACTCCAGGCCATCGCTAGCCCGGCAGCGCCGGCAACAGGCGCCTCAACCTGCCAGGTGGCCATCCGGGATTCCGGCGTCTGACCAACTGTGAAGGCTCCTGTCAAGTCCCCTGTATTGGCCACACAATAATAGTTGTAGGACCGGTCCGCCATTACTTCGAAGGCGAGCGGCGAACCGGAATCCTTGTAGTACTTGCCAGCCAGGACCCCTGACTCAAAGACCAGCAGGTTGTAGTTGGCAACCGTATGGTCGGAGCCGCTAAAAGCGCTTTTAACGGCATTCGGGTCGTCGGCCGGCGCCACGGTCAGGGTGGCATGCATTTTCCGTCCCGACCGGATTTCGCTCACGGCGACGTCGCCGGGCGACGGATTCTGACAGCCCGTCCACAGAAACACCGCACCGATCGCGGCCAGACGGGCCCATCGTTTGATCAATGGATTCATTGTAAAACAGTATAGAGAATAGGATTAATCGTAGAGACTGTAGAGGTATTCATCCTCCCAGTCAGCGACACGCAGATACAGCAATCCAGCCCGGAAATCAATCCGCAGCACATAGTCCTGCAGGTCCCTGGCTTCGGGATCGTAGCCGGCAGCAAACAGGTACAGACCGATCGGACAAGTGAAACGCCTCAGATGGTCGTCCTTGTCCCAGAACTCCAGCAACAGGTCGTCCTGCTTCTGGCGGGGTATCCTGACCCGGACTTCGCCCTGGCCGTCATCTTCCTGAACAGTATAGAGATACACGCCGTCCAACGCGGAGAAGTCCATGACGTCAAAACCACAGGTCGTTCCTCGGATCACCATATTATACCGGCGGCATAGATCCCCACCCTCCTCGTCCGTAAACGTAAGGGTCGAAAACTGCTTGTGCGGATGGAGGACACAGCGGGCCTCCTCGTCCGTACAGTCCACTTCTTCAGAATGGACATATAGTTCATCTATCTGGTTTCCTGGCTCATAGCATATTTTCAGATCGTCCTCCAGAAAGGAGCGGAAGGGATGGTCATGGACAATGGCCACAGCTCTCAGCCTTGCCTTGCCCACGGAGACTTCCTCCTGTTCGGGACATATTTCCAACGGATGATCCACCGTCCAGCGATAAGAAGTGTCAACGAGGCCCACCTCGATCTTTTGATCTGGCTCCTCGGCAAAGTCGGCGGAAAGGACTTCCCGGTAATCGATGTCCAGATAACAAGGACAAGGGACACGGTCTTCCAGGACCGAGCAGCTGCTTCCGGCAAGAAGCACCGCACCTGCAAGCATCATCGCAGAGGGTCGTTTCATATCGTTTCCGTGTATTTTGCGCCGGTGAGCCAGCCTTTGACCGAGACCGTGGCCTCCAGGCTCCCCGCCCCGACCGGTTCATTCGGATCGCCTGATCCGGTAGCCCGCAGGGTCAGTTTCACGTCGCAGGTCGTATTCCGACGCAAACCCTCCCCATCTTTGAACAACGTGACCGGATACCACCAGTCCTCGCCGTTTACACGGGCAAGGACAACCAGACGGGCCATGGCCCCAGTCGCTTCCGTAGCCGAACTTCCGGTATGGTCGCCTGTGACGGAATTCGGGAAACTGTAGAGACAGCAGTCCGTGAACTCCTTTCGTGAACCGCGCGTCAACGTAACTGACCCTCCCCGGAATACCTGGTTCCGATAGGCAGCCGGATGAACCTGTCCTTCCCCAAACAGGAAGTCGCTTCGATCATCGGAATTCTGGCGGCCTTGCAGGCGGCCGCCCAGGTTGACCCACTCCGATGCCACGCCTTCTCCAGCAAGATTCCAGCTTCCCAACGCATTGATCAGAAAGACGCCTTCCACTGTAACCGATCCGCCATCTGCATAGGATTCCGGTACTTGATTCTCTATGGAGACCAGCCGCACGCGGGCAGCATAGCGCTGCAAGGCAAGTGTCGCATGCGCCTCCGAATCTTCCACTGTCACAGAGGTGGATCCCGCCATGACGAACCCTTGCGCAGGATCCAGGCTGCAATCCGACAAGCGGACTACCGTTTCTTTCAGCGCCGTCTCCGAGGTCACGCCGGACAGGTCGCCACCGTTGGCCACGGCATAAATGCGATAGCTGCCCGAACGCACAGAAGGGTATGTCAGGGTATAGGGGAACGACGCACCGCTCAGATCCAGTCGTTCGTAGTTCTGCAGGGCCGTTCCCTCGAACAGGAATACCTGGAGCTGGTTGACCTTGCTTTCATAGCCAAGTTGTGTTACATCCGAAGCCTTGGTCAACCCTCCTTCAGAAATGACGAGCGTCAAGCTTCCTTCCTGCACCGTAGACAAACTACCGAAGCAGGAAGAAAGCATTACAAAGGTCGGCAGGATGCCCAAAAGGGCAATGATTCTTCTCATGACTGCAAGTAATCAGAATTTTCCTTCGTACTCATCGCCCGGCATCCAGGGGTCGACGCTGATGACGACATCCAGATTGCCGCTGGATACACGCTGGTTGGGATCCTTCACGCCAGGACCGGAAATGATGAAGGACACATCATAACTTTTGTTCCGCTCCAGGTTCGGAATCGTGACAGGATAGTACCATTGCTGCGCACCATTATCCCCATAGGAGACCCTCAGCACAAGCCTGGTGCAGGCATCCCCTGAGGTAGCTCCTTCAAAATGGTCGTCTGCAGCCGTAACTTTGTTCGGAAGCGTATAGAAAGGCAAGCCGAAGGTCTCCGTCGATCCTGCAGCCACGGAACGATTGGCTGCAATAAAAGTCAGTGCGGCACATTCCGCATCCGCAGCGTTCTTGATGAAATCGCTCTCATCGTTTGAAGTGTTGCGCCCCGTTTTGCGTCCTGCATAGTTGACGTAATCGGACGGATCGCCCGTAGCGCCGTAGTTCCAGGTCCCGAATCCGTTTTCCAGGAACACACAATCCACTTTCAGCGCTCCGTAAACCGCCGGAAGCTTATTCTCGACCGATGTAAGCCGGACACGGCCCACATAGCGTTTAACGGCAATGACTGCCTTCACGGGTGATGCCGCATCACTCTTTACAGTCACGCTTCCTTCAGAATGGCCGTACATCAGGAACCCCTTGTCCGGATCGTTGGATGAAAGCGTGTGACTGGCTTGCTCCAGATCCGTTTTCTTCTGAACCGACGTCATCTCAGGAGCGTTGGCTACCGCAACGATGTCGTAGGAGCCTGCTTTGACGCGGTCGAGCGACTTGGTCAGCTCGCTGCCGCTTAGGCTCTCCCGGCGATAAAGCGAGCCATCCGGAAGAAACAGGAATGCCTGGATGTCGTGGATGGTGGCATCCTTTCCGGAAGGATTGGTATCCGACTTGGTCACCGGGCTGTTCCCGGTAGTAAATGAAAGGATCAGGGTCCCCTCGCCGGTTTCCGTTACCGGCGTATCGAGGGAATTGCAGGATGCTGCGAGGCCCATCAGGCCGAGCGCAGCGAAAAGAAAGACTCGTTTCATATGACTGATTGTTAGATGGTTGCTAGAATTCACCTTGAAGGGAACCGCCTTCATCCCAGGAATCGACGGTAAGGACCGGCGTCACGCCGGTGTAGTCGCCCAGCGGGTCTTCCGGGTGCTCCACCCCATAATTCGAAATGGTCAAGTCGATGTGATAATGGTGATTGCTCCGTACCTCCGGCAGGGTGACCGGATAGTAAGTCGTGCGGCCGGCAAGCGTCGCACGGACGACAAAGCGCGTACATCGGCCCGTCCATCTTTCTCTGTCATGATTGTCAGGCGATGCATTGGGGAAAGGATAGAAGCTGTGACCCGTCGCAATGCTGTCAACGGCTTTCAGCGGCAACCCGATATGGCCTGCCAGCAGATCGGAAACCGCATCCGTCCCTTCTCCGGTTTCCAGGTCCATCCGATTGTACCAAAGGGCATCCGCCTCAGGAACCGGACTGGAAGGTGCCAAGGAACAAGATCCTGCGACATTCGTCAGATAGATATCCTCAATGACGAACGGCTCCTCGGCCAATGCACCGGAAAAAGCTGTCCGGACCTTATAGGAGACCTTGCCGACAAGCCTGTGGACCTCCACTGTGATCTTCTCGTCCGATTCGATCAGGTGGCTGTCGAGCCAGCCTGCCATGACGAAACAACCCACGGCATTCTCAGACAGACGCGTAACAGTCGCCAGCAGCGTTTCACGGGTAACGGTACCTCCGGGCAGGCCGCCCTTATTGACCACGGCCACGAAATCGTAGGTCTCATCGGTCAGGAAAAAGTCGAAGCGTCCGTCCAGAGAATCATAGTCCCCTACCAGTTCACCCCCACGGCTGAACACGTAGAGCCGGCATCGGACCACGTTGCTCTCGGAAAGCGAAGGAACGTCGAGGGCTTTTGTCTGCAAGGCGCTGCCCGTCAGTTCAAGGCATACATGATGCTGCGTCAGCTCCTCCCCGCATACGGCACAGGGCTCCTTGTCGCAGCCCGCAGCCGCGACAAGGAGCGCACCGATCACAAATAAATAGCGTTTCATGGAATTCATTCAGTTATCAGGATTCACGGTTGAGATCGTACTTGCGGATCAGCGCACTGATCTCGGGATCAAGGTTGCCGCGATGGACGAACGATCCGTTCTGGGCGCAGGCGAGAAGATAGCACTCCACGGCGCTGCGTTCGTCGCCCTGCCGGGCATAGACCAGCGCCAGCATGTAGTTCACCTCGGCGCTCCGGTCCAGTTTCTCCAGGACGGACAACGCGCTGGCGTTGTAGTCCAGACAACAATAGGCGATGGCCGTGTTGAAGTCTTCGTAAGGACGCAAAAGCGTCAGCGCCTTTTTGTAGTCGCGGTCGCGGATTGCCTGGACACCGGCCATATAGGCCGTATCCAGCACTGTGGTATGGATGGTATCCTGCAGCATGTTGCGCCGGTGCAGCCGAAAATCGAAAACTACGCTGCGCAGCCGCGGATAGAGTTCTTTCGAAAGATAGGGATAGTAGTCATCGGCGCGCATCGCCAACTCCCGACGGTCGGGATCGTCTATTTTGCGGCGCTCCTGATAAGCCATTTTCTGCGTTTCGGCCAGCAGCCGGTCTTCCGCGACAAGACGGTCCAGCAAATCCCAGTTCTCGGGAACGGCATAACTGCTGAAATGGATCTCAGGGCGGGAACGGAACTCCGGATCGGCCAGTGTACCGTCGAGGTTCATGCGGTAACCCACGGCACGGTCGGCGGAATCGGCATACTGTTTCATATATGCAGCGAAATAGCGCCCCACGCTCCTGCCACGCCGCTGTGAGAGTTCACCATTGGCCCGCCACGAGCCTTCCGGCGAGGCGTGTGCCGTGACTACGATGCTGTCCAGGTCGAATTCCGCGTCTTCCAGCAGCGATGCAAGCGTGGAACGGATACGGATGATCTCGCGCAGATTGTCGCCCAGCTCTTCCCGGACGGTGTCATCTCCTACCTCAAACAGCAGTTTTGCCTCCGATTGCAAGTCGACGCGACGTGACACGATCTGATCGAGATATCGTTCCCGTCCGTCTACGAACGCACTCAGTGAGCTGATGTAGAAGGTCAGCGGATCGCTCTCCGGAACCCCGTAGACGACCTTGTCCTGCTCGCAGACCTCGCCGGAGAGACGGATATCCACTTTCCGGAGTCTGGGACGCGTGGCGATCGTCTGTACATAGTTATAAACGAACTCGCCGGCATCGTTGACCATCAGCGTATCGAGCCGCAGATGGTCTTTCTGCAGCGGTGCCTTGACATACTTCCGGAACATTTTGTCTTTGTCACGGATCTTCCTTTCATTGCGACGGACAAGCAGACCATAGGTATAGTAATCGATAGCCTGCTGCTCGGTCACGCCATAGACGGAGGCAAACTGCTGATCGCTGACCAGGGACGTGTCCTGCCGGTAGGCATAGAGCGCCGGGATATTCCTTTTGATGAAAACCTCAAGTTGGTGACGGTCTATAAAACGGGTCGAGTCGGTAATGATCGACCGCAGGAAACGTTCGTACTGCTGATATCCGCGCAACTGCGCTTTGCGGTAATCCTTGCCGGTAATCAGGATATCGTCCAGATCGACAGTTTCTTCCAGAATCTCCATCCTTGGATGGAAGCGGACCTGCCAGCGACTGTCCTGCAGGGCGGCAGGCACGATGACCTGGAACTCCAGGTCCACACGTCCGTGCCGTTCGGCCACATTGCGGAAACGCGCCGTCACGCGGGCGGCCCGCAGCGTCTCGCTGGCTACCATCTCTCCGCTGGATTCATCGCGCACGGCGTTCATTACCATCACCTCGTGCCCTTCAAAATCGTGGACTACCAGGGTATCCTGCTCCAGGCGGGGCATGTCGATTTCCCTGAACGATGTACCCTGATGCTGCGGGAGGGCCAACGATGCTGCAATCTGCTGTTCCTGCAACTGCCCCGCCTTGCGGGAAGTCCCGCAGGCGCAGACCGAGAGTGCCGCTACAAAGGCAGGCAACAAAAAGGGAAGTCTTTTCATCGGCTGTCAGAAAATATAGGTCAGGGATACCTGGATGTCGTTGGAAGGGAGGATGAACCACTTGACCGCATCGCGGATCGGCGTTCCGTCTTCCCGCTGGAGTGTCCGGCCGCAACGCGGACAGCGATATCGGGTATACCAGGCACGCCCGGCCCAGAATCCCAGCGCAAAGTCGAGGTTCCAGTGATCGTCGAGCATACGGCTGTAACCCGCACCCATCCCAAGTCCCGCAGCCACGCCTTCCTCCGTCTCGAGTCGCTTGAACAGCCCTCCCCGGTTGTATTCCTCCGCTTGGGCTTTCAGGCCGAGCCACCATGACGAATAGACGTTCCAAGGCCAGTAGCGGACGCCCAGCGAAGCCGTACGGGCCCGGTTCTGAAAGGCCGTACCCTTCTCGGCAGAGCCGAAGTCCCACTTATTGTAGCGGGCGCCTGCGTGAAGGCTCAGATGCCGGCTGAACGAGATTCCGGCCTGGAGGTTGGCCGTGCCCAGATTCGCCCAATCGAGCAGATTGGTGGAAAGAGAGACTTCCTGTGCGGAAAGGATTGTCGTCAAAAACAGACAGACTGCCAGTGCAAAGCGATGTTTCATGGAACCGCGTGTTTTTTTACGGCGGCAAAACTACAACGGCCCCACCCCTGGAAAAAAACTCGGAGCGGTTTCCCGGTGAAAGTTTCCAGCATCTCGAGAAAGCGGCGGAAAATGTGGATTTGAGGCTTCGAAGAAGGCGCCCCGGGCAGGTGTTTTTTAGAAAACTGACATTTTGTCGCGCCCGGGGCGATGGTATCTTTTTTGATTTTCAGGGTGCCAGAAACGAAAAATATTAAAAAAGATAGCTATGACGAAAGGAAAAATCGGCGTGACAACGGAAAATATCTTTCCGGTCATCAAAAAATTCTTGTATTCCGACCATGACATCTTCTTGCGCGAGGTCGTGGCCAATGCGGTGGATGCCACCCAGAAGCTGAAGGCACTCGCCGGAACCGGCGAATTCAAGGGTGAGCTGGGCGACCTGACCATCCGCGTGGATGTGGACAACAAGGCCAAGACCATCAAGATCACGGACCGCGGCATCGGCATGACGGAGGAGGAAGTGGACAAATATATCAACCAGATCGCCTTCTCGTCGGCCGGGGAATTCCTGGAGAAATACAAGGACAAGGCCGGCAATATCATCGGCCATTTCGGACTGGGCTTCTACTCGGCCTTCATGGTGTCGCAGAAAGTGCGCATCGAGACGCTCTCCTGGAAGGAAGGCGCCAAGGCTGTGAAGTGGGAATGTCTGGGCGAACCGGACTTCACCATGACGGAATGCAAACGGGAAGACCGCGGTACCACTATCACCCTCTTCCTCGACGCGGACAGCGAGGAATTCGCCGAGGAAGCGAAGATCGGCGCGCTGCTCAATAAGTACTGCAAGTTCATGCCCGTGCCCATCTGCCTGGGCAAGCAGAAAGAGTGGAAGGACGGCAAGTATGTCGATACCGACAAAGACAACATCGTCAACGACACCGAGCCGTTGTGGACCCGCAAACCCTCCGAGCTCAAGGACGAAGACTATCTGACCTTCTACAACAAACTCTATCCGATGCAGGAAGACCCGCTCTTCCACATCCACCTCAACGTGGACTACCCGTTCAACCTGACGGGTATCCTCTACTTCCCGAAGATCAAGGACCGGCTCGAGGTCACGCGCAACAAGATCCAGCTCTACTGCAACCAGATGTTCGTCACGGACTCCGTGGAGAACATCGTGCCGGAGTTCCTGACCCTGCTGCACGGCGTCATCGACTCGCCCGACATCCCGCTCAACGTCTCGCGCAGCTACCTGCAGGAAGACGCCAATGTGAAGAAGATCTCCTCCTACATCACCAAGAAGGTGGCCGACCGGCTCGAGGAGATTTCCAAGAACAAGAAGGAAGAATTCGAGCAGAAATGGGACAACCTGAAGCTCTTCATCGAATACGGCATGCTCACCGACGAGAAGTTCTGCGAGCGCGCCCTGAAGTTCGCCCTGATGAAAAACACGGAAGGCAAGTTCTTCAAGTATGACGAATACGCCGGAAAGATCAAGGAGAACCAGACCAACAAGGACAAGAAGGTGGTCTATCTCTACTGCACCGACGCCGTGGCCCAGTATCAGTATGTGGAGGCCGCCAAGGCGAAGGGATACGACGTGCTGGTGTTCGACTGCCCGCTCGATGCGCATTTCGTCAACCTGCTGGAAACCAAGCTGAAAGACGCTACCTTCAAGCGCGTCGATGCGGAGGCTATCGACCGCCTCGTGGAGAAGGAGGAACGCACGAAGTTCGAGATCTCGGAGGACGACGCCAAATACGTTTCAGGCGTATTCGAGGAGCTGCTTCCGAAGGAGAACAAGTATGAAGTCAAGATGGAGAATCTGGGCGAGGACGCCTCCCCCATCCTCATCACGCAGAGCGAATTCATGCGCCGCTACCGCGATATGGCGGCCCTGGGCGGCGGCATGAACTTCTACGGAGAACTGCCTGAGAGCTACAACATCACGGTCAATGCCGAGAACCCGGTGATCCGCAAGGTGATGGGCGAGACGGGCGTCAAGGGCCTTACGGCCGACAACACGCTGCTCAAGCAGGCTACCGACCTGGCGCTGCTGGCCAACGGCATGCTCAAGGGCAAGGCGCTCTCCGACTTCATCAAACGCAGCGAAGGCCTGCTGGGCTAAGCCGGCAGACCTTCGTCGAAAACTGGGCCGTGAACGATTATTGCACGGCTTCCGTCGTCCAGTTCTTGAAGAACCGGACGACTTTTTCTTTGCTATATCCCTGTCCCTCTTCGAGATAACTGGAGTCTTGCGTGTGGATGACCCGGCCTTTCTGGTCGAGTACCACGAACACGGGATAACCGAAACGGCCCGGGTTGCCGAGGCGTTTCATCGTCTGCTCGGACAGTTTCTTGCGGGCGGGGTTGTCCTTGAAACTCTTGGGAGAATAATCCACGTGGATATACACGTAATTCGCATCGACCAGCTTGCTGATCTCGGCATCCTTCGTGATGAAGTCGGCGAAACGCAGGCACCAGGGGCACCAGTTGCCGCCCACCTGGCAGATCACGAACTTGTTTTCGGCCTTGGCCTTCTTGACGGCCTGGTCGATCTGTTCCATCTGGTTGATGGTCTCGTCATACACTTTCTTGACGCCTTCCTGCGCTCCGGCCGCCACAGGCAGGAACATCAGCAGCAAGGCGAGGATCGTCCATTTTTTCATTGTTCTCAGAATTGAAGGGTAAGAGAGAGGGCGGCTCCGCCGGGGACGGTAGCCGGAAACAGGAAAAGATCGTATTCGCGCGCCCGGCGGACAGCCAGGACGCGCGAAGTGACGACTGTTGCAATACCCAGGACGGCGGCACCACCGAAGACGTAGTAGCCGACGTTCGAGCCGGTGGAAAACATCTTGGCACCGGCACTGTGCTGGATGGCGGTCGCCGTCAGGCCGACCAGGCCGACGCCTGCGAAAGCGACGCCCAGTGCGTCGGCCGTACGGAAGGCCGCGGCAGATTCCATATCGGCCTGCCGGCGGGATCCGGTTCCGAATCCCGGCCAGATATTGTCGCGGGCAGCCTCCCCTGCCGTCAAGGTGCTGTCGACAGGAGGCACCGGGCAGTAATAGGGCGAAAGCTCAGAATTTTGTGCCCGGAGTCCGAAGAAGGACAGCAGCAGCAACAGCGAAAGAAGAGAATTCCTTACCACACGCGTACACGGTTTTCGGGTGCCACATACATCGCATCGCCCGGCTGGATGCCGAAGGCGTCATACCAGTAGTCGCACTGGGCGAGGGCGCCGTTGATGCGAAGATAATGCACGGAGTGCACATCCATCATCGTATTGTAGCGGAGCATCTCCTCGGAGGTGCTGCCTGCCCACACGTTGGCATACGCGAGGAAGAAGCGCTGCTCAGGCGTGAAACCGTTGTCGTCCTTGAGGCGTCCGTTCTCATTCTGCCACATCTGGAATGCGTTGTAGGAGATGTTCAGGCCACCGTGGTCGGCCAGGTTCTCACCCAGCGTGAGCGCACCGTTGGCATGGAGGTCGTTCGGAATCACCCAGAGGCTGTTGAAGTATTCGACCATCGCGTCGCAAGGCTTCTTGAAACCTTCGGCGTCTTCCTCGGTCCACCAGTTCTCCAGATTGCCTTCCTTCGTGTAGAGGCGTCCCTGGTCGTCGAAACCGTGGGTCATCTCGTGGCCGATCACCACGCCGATGGCGCCGTAGTTGGCGGCGGCGTCCGCGTTCATATCGAAGAACGGCGGCTGCAGGATGGCGGCCGGGAAGCAGATCTCGTTGGTCGTCGGATTGTAGTAAGCATTGACCATCTGGGCGGGCATCAGCCATTCGTCCTTGTCAACCGGCTTGTTGTAGCGCTTGTTGTAGCTCAGGTCCCAGTAGAAATCGGAAGCCACGCGGGCGTTCTCGTAGAGCGACTTCTCAGGGTCGATCACCAGCGGGGTCAGGTCGTCCCACTTGTCGGGGTAGCCCACCTTCACGGTGAAGGCGTCAAGCTTGTCGAGCGCCTTTTCCTTGGTCTCGTCGGTCATCCATTCCTGGGCCTTGATGCGTTCGCCCAGCGACTTCTGGAGCTTGCCGACCAGGTCGACCATTTCGGTCTTGGCCTGGGCCGGGAAGTATTTCTCCACGTACATCTGGCCCACGGCGTCGGACATCAGACCGTCCACCAGGCTGACCGCACGCTTCCAGCGCGGGGTGATTTCCTGGGTGCCGTAGATCTTGCGGCTGTACTCGAAGTTTTCCTGCGCGAAATCATCGGACAGCAGCGAGGAACCGCTGTTGATGAGCTTCCAGCGATAGATGTCCTTGAGGGTCTCGAGCGGCGCGGTCATCAGCAGTTTGCAGGCCTTGGCCACGGGCTCGGGCTGGCCGAGGTCCACGACATCGGTCTTGTCGTAGCGGTAGTTCTTCAGATAGGTCTTCCAGTCGAACGGCTTGCAGAGCTTGGTCAGCTCATCGACACTCATCTTGTGGTAGTTCTTTTCCGGAACCCGCTGCTCCTCCATGGAGTAGTGCGAGGCTGCCAGTTCTGTTTCGAGGGCCCAGATGCGGCGCACCTTGTCCTTGGCATCTTTCTCGGAGTAGCCTGCCAGCACGAAGAGGTTCTTCATGTGGTCTTTCGTGGCTTCGCGGACCAGGACGTTCTGGGGATCCTTGGACGTGTAATAGTCCTTGTTGCGCAGGGTCAGACCGCCCTGGCTGATGGAAACGATATTGTTGTCGGAATCTTTTTCGTCTGCACCGACATACAGGCCGAAGAGCAGATTGTCGTGTTCCTTGGCGCAATATTCCAGCAAGTCCTCGCGCGACTTGATGGCATCGATTTCCGCCAGATGGGCCTTGAGCGGAGCGGCACCTTCAGCGTTCAGGCGGACGGAGTCCATGGCCATGTTGTAGAGGTCGCCGATCTTCTGGGCGATGCTGCCCTTTTCGTTGTCCTGAGACGCGAGTCCCTGGATCAGGCCGGCCAGGGTCTTGGTGTTGTCTTCACGGAGTTTCGTGAATGCGCCCCAGGAAGGATACTCCTTCGGCTGCGGATTGTAATCGATCCAGTGTCCGGTGGAATACTTGGCGAAATCGTCGCCGGGACGCACGGAGGTGTCCATGTAATCGTAGTTGATGCCGGCATACTTGTCCGGCTGCTTGGGTCCGCACGCGCAGGCGGCGAGGCCCGCTGCGGCAAACAAAAGAATCATTTTGAAACGCATATTACAAGGGTTTTGTTGTCGTTATCGGACCGCTAAATTACAAAAATTCTTATTTTTGTAAAAACTAAGGATCATTTCTGCTGAAGCACTGTGCCATGAACGAATTCACCCTGCAACGGATTGCCGCCATGGAAGCGGCGTTCGACCGGACGGCGGCCGCCGTCCAGGCGCTGGAAAAAGCGCTCGACGAATACGAAACCATCAAGGTCGATATCGACCGTCTGACCGACTACCTGGAAACCAACGCCTGGCGCGAAGACTTCGAAGCCGACGAAGCCGGCCTCGTTCCGAAAGACCTCAAGCGCGGGGTCCTCTCCGAAGACGGACTCTACAATCTGCTCGGCGACATCGTCTCGCTTCACGAAAGAATGAAAGAATTCTGCGAATAGCCCTGGATATGAGAATACACCTTCCCCACCTGCTCCGGACCGCTGCCATTATATTGGGAGCGTTCCTTCTGGCCTCCTGCGCCCGCAGTATTTCCCTCGACAACCTCGCCCTGCTGCATCCCGCCTACCACTCCAGCGCCATCGACTACAATGCCACGGCCCAGCTGGCCGTGGACGGCATCATCGAAACGCAGCCCGCCCGGTGGGTGGAAATCTGCGGCAATGACGGCAAGCCCCTCTCCAAGATCGAGCACGACATCCCGCTGGATCCACGTCCCTGGACCACGGTAACCGTGGAAGGTTCCCAAGCAGAACTCTCGCTCCGGACACACGGTTTCCTCGAACCCGTCAATCGCGTGACGTTGACCGCAGCCATCCAACTGCCTGAGTCCAAACCGAAAGCATCCTATCGTGCCTGCCTGGAGCGACTGGATGAAGCAGGCGCCTGGCAGGCCGTACGCGAGTTTTCCGGCGTCACGGGGAGGATTCTTTCCGTAGCATGGGAAGCACCGCAGTGCATCACTTCCGAAGGCTGGCGTATCAAGCTGGAAGTACCTGAGGCAGAGGCTATCCAGTGGCAAGAATGGCTATTCTTCCGGAATGGAGAGCGCCTTCCCCTGCTCACTTCGGAGCATTTCAGCAGCGCGTGGGTCTCAGCGACCGGTGCGCAGGAATGGCTGGCAGTCGACCTGGGAGAACAATCCCGGTTCCATGAAGTGCGGCTGCACTGGCACAAGGCACCGGCAAAAGGCGTGCTGCAGGCAGGTCCTGATTCAAGCTCCTGGCGCGACCTCGCGAAGATCGAAGGAAATGCAGCCGAGCGTGTTGATACTTTGTCTGTCTCCGGCCGCGGACGTTGGGTGCGGCTGCTACTCGACGCTTCTACCGACGGACAGCCCTATGTCCTGACCGAGATGGAAGTGCTGGGATGGCGTCCCGCCACTACGCCTGAGAAACCTGAATGGGAGGTTGCCCGCGTCCTGGGGCCCGGCGTCACTTCCGAATGGATTCCTGCCACCGTTCCCGGTACCGTGCTCGTGAGTTACCTGGAAAACGGCATGCTCCCCGACCCTGATTTCAGCGATAACCAACAGTATATCAGCGACTCATACTTCCTGGCGCCCTTCATCTACCGCACGCGGCTTGCGTTGCCGGAAGGCTGGCAGCCGGGCCAGCCTGACGATCGGGTACGGCTGCATTTCGATGGCATCAACTGGAAAGCCGACGTGGCGCTGGGCGGCACCCCGATCGGTAGGATCGAGGGCGCGTTCACCGAAGCCTCCTTCGACGTGACGGATATCCTTACGGAAGACAACAACCTGCTGGAAGTCACAGTCTATCCTCCCGCCCATCCCGGTATGACCAAAGAGAATACCCAGGCACGCTGCGCCCCGAACGGAGGTACGCTGGGCGGCGACAACCCCACCTTCCACGCTTCGATCGGCTGGGACTGGATTCCCACCATCCGCGGCCGCAACATGGGTATCTGGAACGACGTATGGCTGGAACGACACGGTCCGGTGCGCATTCTCAACCCCAACGCAGTCAGTCGTTTCTCGGCCCTGGAATCCCTTCCGCCCATATTCGACACCACGCAGGCCCGCATCACGTTGAGCGCCTTGCTGGTCAATGAATCCTCACATCCCGTGGAAACCGTCTGGGAAGGCAGTTTCGGCGAGGTTCCTTTCCGCGAATCCGTCTCGCTTTCTGCGGGTGAATCGCAGCCCGTGCGCACGGAGATCCTGCTCGAAAACCCGCATCTCTGGTGGCCCAACGGCTACGGCGAACCCTATCTGTATGACGTGGAAATGAGGGCGGGCGACAGTCACTCCGTCCGTTTCCAGTCCGGCGTACGACAGATTACCTACTCGGCCTCCGATGGCAATCTACGTATCTGGATCAATGGCCGACGGCTTGTCGGCCGCGGTGGAAACTGGGGTTTCAGTGAAAGCAATCTTCGCTACAAAAAAGCTGATTATGAGCGCGCAATGGCGCTTCATCGACACGAAAACTTCAACCTTGTCCGAAACTGGGTCGGCATGATTGGCGACGATGAATTCTACGAGGCCGCCGACCGCTACGGCATCCTCGTCTGGCAGGATTTCTGGCTTGCCAATCCCGCCGACGGGCCGGATCCCGACGATGAGGCGATGTTCATGGCCAACGCCGAAAACACCCTTCTCCGCATCCGCAACCACCCGAGCCTCCTGCTCTGGTGCGGCCGCAACGAAGGCTATCCGCCTGCCTCGCTCGACAAGGCGCTGCGCGCGTTGGTTGGACGCGAGAACCCGGAGAGTTTCTACCTCTCCTCCTCCGCCGACGACATCGTTTCCGGCCGCGGCCCTTATTACCGTCTCCCTTCGAAGGCCTACTGGCAGCTCGACCAGATTGCCTGGTACAAGAAGGAATCTGTCCTATTCCACAGCGAGCGCGGCATGCCAAACTTCCCTGAGTATGAAAGCCTTATTCGAATCATGAAGGCCGATGAAGCTTGGCCGCCGTCCCGGATGTGGGGCATCCACGACTTTGCACTGGAAAGCGCCCAGCGAGGCCAGACCTTCATCGACGCCGTCAATGCCTTCTTCGGACCTTCCTTCAATGCCGAGACCTTCGCCTCCCGCGCACAATGGGTCAACTACGAGGGCTACCGCTCGTTGTTCGAGAGCCGCAGCAAGTACCGCCGCGGCCTCCTGCTCTGGATGAGCCATCCGGCCTGGCCTTCGATGGCTTTCTGCACCTACGACTGGTTCCTCGACACGCCGGCTTCCTACTACGCCTGCCGCAAGGCCTGCGAACCGGTCCACATCCAGTGGAATCCGTTAGCCCGATGCGTGGAAGTGGTCAACTACAGCGCAGGCGCACACACTGCCCTGCGAGCAGAAGCCACGCTTTTCGACCTGCAGGGTAAGTCTGTATCCACGCGTTCTGCGACGATCGACGCGCCGGAAGACAGCACGACTCCCCTTTTCGAAGATTTGGATTTCGCTGCCGCAGGATTCGCCCCGGATGACACGGTCTCCGCCGGCGTTTGCTTCCTCAGGCTGGACCTTTTCGAGGGAGAGCAATGCCTGTCACACAATGACTACGTACTGCCGCAAAAAGAAGATAATCTCCAGATTATAAACACCTTGCCGAAAGTTGCCCTTCAAGGGGACTTTCGCTGGGATATCGACAGGAACTGCTATGTGGCCACGATTGCGAATCCCGCTTCTTCGCCGGCCCTGATGCTGCATCTCAGCGCACGGGATTACGATGGAGAAAGGATCCTGCCGGCCATGTGGTCGGACAATTATATCCACCTGATGCCCGGCCAGACGCAGACCCTTACGCTGGATCTGCTTCCGGACAGCCCGTTCGCCTATACGTTGAAGATCGAAGGATTCAACACGGATCCGCTGGAACTCACCGAGCAGACCCACTTGCAGCGCGTGGAAGCTGATAAGCCAGACGCGGGTCGCCATTAGCCAGGTAGATGACGCCGCAGTAGCGGAACCCGTATTTGAGGACATTGTGCTGCATGATCCGGTTGTCGGCGTGCGTATCGATGCGCAGGCTCTCCGAAACCGACAAGGCATATTCCATGACGGCGGCCATCACGCCGTGCGCCCCGGTTTTGGAGGCGATCCGGTGAAGGACGTAATAGGGCTCATCGTCGAGCCAGGCGCCGTCGTAGATCCGTGCATAGGTCGGATCGGGCGAAGCGACCATCGCGAAATAGCCGACCGGTTCTCCGTCATCTTCCACCATATAGCCCACACCCTGCGCCAGATCGCGTTCGACCGTCTCTACGGGAGGATAGCCGACAGGCCATTGGTTCGGGTTGCCCGAAGCCACCATCTTGGCACGGGCATCGTCCAGGATCTGCAGGATGAGTGGCAGGTCTCCCTTCTGTGCTTTTCTTACTTTCATCGGATGAGGCCTGCCGGTTTATTCGTCCGTCTCCGGCTTCGCATTCCTGGCGAACTGGAACAGTTCGAAAGGAAGATGACAGTAGCCGTCGGGGTTCTTGTTCAGGTAGTCCTGGTGATAGTCTTCCGCCCGGTAAAAATTCTGCAGCGGTTCAACTTCTACGACAACCGGAGCCTTCATCTGGCGTTGAACCTCGTCGAAGATACTGCGGATCTTGGGCAGATCAGCGGAATCGGTGTAATAAATCCCTGTGCGATAGCGGGTCCCTTCGTCTTCTCCCTGCTTGTTGAGCGAGGTCGGGTCGATGGCCTTGAAGAACATCCGGAGCAGGAACCGGAGTCCGACCCGTTCCGTGTCGTATTGGATGTGTACGGTTTCGGCATAGCCCGTCGTGTCGGTGTAGACTTCCTTGTAGGTGGGATCCGGCGTATGGCCGTTGGCAAATCCGACCTCTGTCAGGACAACGCCGTCGATCTGCTGGAAGAAATGCTCGGCGCCCCAAAAACAGCCACCGGCCAGATAGATATCTTTCCTCATCGCTTTTGCTGATCAGTTCGATTAAACAGGTTCGTCAAAGATACGGTTTTTTTTATATCTTTGAGAGTTTAATTATACACTCATGAATAGATTCTTTCTATTAGTTGCAACCTTCCTGCTTTGCGCCACGACAAACGCTTCGGCGGACATCGCTTTCCGCCGGGCCCCGGCCTCCAGCCGAGACACCGTCACCAACAGCCGATACAATCTGATCTGCATCACCGACCCCGGCATCCTGGCCGCCATCAACGGTGAACAAGTCAAGGTCTACAAGACCGGCGCATTCGGTAAACAATTGACACTCAAGCCCGGTGACAATCCCATCGAGGTCACGCTGATCAAGGGCTCGAACGTCGAGACGCAGCAGTTCAACCTCTTCTACGACGCTCGCCGGAACACAGCCCCGGCTGCCGCTCCGCAGTCGCAAGTGGAAGACCGTCTGTTCTATGTGCAGACCAAGGAGATGGCCTATCTCCAGTACGGTTCGGGCGGCGACCGCCTCGGCGGTTCGAAGATGGGCTTCCTCGACCCGGGCATCGTGCTCAAGGTAGTCGGTGCCGTCGACGACCTCTACAAGGTCCAGCTCTCGGCCAACCGTTTTGCCTACATCCACCAGGAAGACGTGGAACTGAGCCCGCGCAGCAGCCACACCGTCAATACGAACAATATTGGCATATCCAATCCCGGCGGTGTCGACCGCATCCGACTCGCCCTTCCGGAACGGCTCCCCTATGCATCCCGGACCTCGCTCGATCCGACCACCATCAACGTGGATGTCTTCGGGGCGATGAACAACAGCAACTGGGTCACCCAGTACAATGAACTGGGCATGGTCGAGTACGTCGACCTCCAGCAGGTCGACAGCGACGTGCTCCGGCTCGTCATCAAGCTCAAGGAGAAATACTGCTGGGGCTACAGCGTCCACTACGACGGCAACGCCCTGGTCATCGAAGTCAAGCATACGCCGAAAGACCTCTCCCTCAAAGGCCTCACCATCGGACTGGACGCCGGCCACGGCGGAGAGCTTCCCGGTGCCGTGAGCGCGACCGGCATCAAGGAGAGCGATGTCAACCTGCGCATCGTCAACGAGATCCGGAAACTCCTGGTGAAGAAAGGCGCCAAAGTCGTCCTGAGCCGTGTCGGAGACGTCAACCTGTCGATGCCCGAGCGCAAAAAGATCTTCCTGGACGGCAACATCGACCTGCTGCTCTCGATCCACAACAATGCCGGCGGCTCGCCCTTCACCCCGATGGGCACCAGCACTTACTACAAGCACATTACCAACCGTGACCTGGCCGCCACGCTCCTCAAGCATATGCTTGAACTGGGTGTGCCCAACTTCGGCCTGACGGGCAATTTCAACTTCTCGCTCAACGCACCGACCGAATACCCGAACGCCCTGGTGGAATGCCTCTTCATGAGCAGCCTCCCCGAAGAAGAGATGCTGGCCGATCCGGCTACCCACCAGAGAATCGCTGAAAAAGTCGTCGCCGGCCTTGAAGAATACCTCCAGACCGTCTCCGAAGCCTGCGGAAGAACCACCTCGAACAGCAATAAGAAAGTGAAGAAATAATGTTTAGCGGAGCTGAGCGGATGGTATTTCGGGCTGCGAGCATTTTTCTGCGAGCAGAACGAAATACCGGAGCGAAGCGGAGCATGACTATTTATGAATTTTGAGCTGACGGCACCTTACCAGCCCACCGGCGACCAGCCGGAGGCCATCCGGCAGATCGTCGAATCGATCCGCTCGGGGAACCCTGCCACCACGCTGATGGGTGTCACGGGATCGGGCAAGACCTTCACGATGGCCAACGTCATCGCGCAACTGGGCCGTCCCACCCTCATCCTGAGTCACAACAAGACCCTCGCCGCCCAGCTCTACAGTGAATTCAAGAACTTCTTCCCCAAGAACCTGGTGGAGTATTTCGTCTCGTACTACGATTACTACCAGCCCGAAGCCTATCTCCCGACCACCGATACCTACATCGAGAAAGACCTGAGCATCAACGACGAGATCGAGAAATTGCGCCTGAGCGCCACCTCAGCCCTGCTTTCCGGACGCCGCGACGTGATCGTGGTCTCCTCCGTCTCCTGCCTCTACGGCATCGGCAATCCCGACGATTTCCACGAGACCACCGTCCACGTAGAAACCGGCCAGAAACTCAGCCGCCAGAAATTCCTCTACGCCCTGGTCGACGCCCTGTATTCCCGCAACGAATCCGAATTCAAGCGCGGGACTTTCCGCGTGAAAGGCGACAGCGTGGACATCTACCTTGCCTACGGCGATTACGGTTGCCGCGTGGTCTTCTTCGGCGACGAGATCGAAACCATCGAAACCATCGACCCGGTGAGCGGCGCCACGCTCGAATTCCTCAGCGAGATCTCCATCTACCCGGCCAACAACTTCGTCACCACGAAAGAGCGTACCCGCAGCGCCATCGCCACCATCCAGGACGACATGATGCAGCAGTGCGCCTATTTCGAGGAAATCGGCAAACATCTGGAAGCCAAGCGTCTGAAGACCCGCGTGGAATACGATCTGGAAATGATCCGGGAAGTGGGCTACTGCCCCGGCATCGAGAACTACTCGCGCTACTTCGACGGCCGCAGCGCCGGCATGCGCCCCTTCTGCCTGATCGACTACTTCCCGGCTGATTTCCTGACCTTCATCGACGAGAGCCACGTGACGATTCCGCAGATCCGCGCCATGTCGGGCGGCGACCGCAGCCGGAAACAGACCCTTATCGAATACGGCTTCCGCCTGCCAGCCGCTGCGGACAACCGCCCGCTCCGTTTCGACGAGTTCGAAGGCCTGGTCGGCCAGCAACTCTACGTGAGTGCCACGCCCGGCGACTACGAACTGGAACAGACCGGCGGCGAAGTCGTGGAACAGGTCGTCCGGCCCACGGGGCTGCTCGACCCGCCGATCGATGTCCGTCCCATCCAGAACCAGATCGACGACCTGCTGGAAGAAATCCGTATCCGCTCCGAAAAGGACGAGCGGGTGCTGGTGACCACCCTCACCAAACGCATGGCCGAAGAACTGGAGAAATACCTCACGCGGCTCGATATCCGCACCCGTTACATCCACTCCGACGTCGACACGCTGGAGCGCGTGGAGATCCTCGACGACTTCAAAGCCGGACGCTTCGACGTGCTGGTGGGCGTGAACCTCCTGCGCGAAGGCCTCGACCTGCCCAGCGTATCGCTCGTGGCCATCCTCGACGCCGACAAGGAAGGATTCCTCCGCTCAGACCGCAGCCTCACCCAGACGGCGGGCCGTGCCGCCCGCAACGTCAACGGCCGCGTGATCATGTATGCCGACAAGATCACGGAGTCGATGCAAACGACCATCGACGCTACGAACCGGCGCCGCGCCAAACAGATGGCCTACAACGAGGAGCACGGCATCGTGCCCACGCAGGTAGGTACTTCGGCACGCAGTGCCGTCCCTGTGCGCAACGCCTATATCGAACCGATGGAAGACAAAGTCCGCTTCCTCGAAGAAGACCCGGTGGTCGCCCGGATGAATGCGGCCCAGCTCCGGACGGCCGTCGAAGCCGCCCGCAAGAAGATGGAAAGCGCCGCGGCCGCGCTCGACTTCCTCGAAGCCGCCCGCTGGCGCGACGAAATGCGTGCCCTGGAAACCATAGCCGGAAACAGAAGATGAATACGCCCAGAAAACTACAGGATATCTTGACCCTCTTCTCGGACAAGGAGAAACGGATGGTACTCTCGGCTTATGAAGCCGCAGAGGAGGCCCTGCGGGGCAAGATGCGCAGCAACAGCCATCCCTTCATCGAACATCCGCTCGCCGTCGCCCATATCCTCTGTCGGGAGATCGGTCTGCGCTCCGATGCCGTGGTAGCCACCCTGCTCCACGAAGCGAACCGCTTCCAGGCCAGCCAACCCAGCGAACTCAACCATACCTCGCTGCTGGAATCCTTCCGGGCGGAGTATCCCCACGACATCATCGAGATCGTCGAGGGACTCAACAACATCTCGAACGTCCAGCTGCAGCAGGCCAATCTCGATGAAGAGCGCTACCGCAAGCTCATCATCTCCTACTCCACCGATCCGCGCGTGATCCTGATCAAGCTGGCGGACCGCCTCGAGGTGATGCGCAGCATCAGCATCCTGCCGCCCGCGAAGCGCATGAAGAAGCTCATGGAAACCATGATGCTCTATATCCCGCTCGCCCACCAACTGGGCATGTACCGCATCAAAAGTGAGATGGAGGACATCTTCCTCAAATTCACCGAGCCTGAGCGCTACAAGGAGATCGTGCGCAAGATCAAGGACACGGAACCGCAGCGCGAAGCGCTGGTGCGGAACTTCATCAACCCGCTCAAGGACAAGCTGGACCGCGAAGGCATCCAGTACACACTGAAAGCCCGTACCAAGAGTCCCTACTCCATCTGGAAGAAGATGCAGAAGCAGCAGATCAGCTTCGACAAGGTGTACGACCTGTTCGCCATGCGCTTCATCATCGATTGCGAACCGGTCCACGAAGTCGAGGAAGCGCTCTGCTGGAAGGTCTATTCCCTGGTCACGGAAGAATACGAGCCCGATACGAACCGGCTCCGCGACTGGATTTCCAAGCCGCGCGACAACGGCTACGAATCGCTCCACACCACCGTGCAGACGAAGGAAGGAATACCGGTCGAAGTACAGATCCGGACTACGCGGATGGACTACAACGCCGAGCAGGGCGGCGCCGCCCACTGGTCCTACAAGGGCATCAAGGGCGGCGGCGACCGGCTCAACGAATGGCTGGGAAAGGTGCGGGAGCTGATGCAGAGCGGCGACGAGGAGGAGAAATACGAACACGCCTCGATCGCACTCCAGGAACTATTGGTCTATACCCCCACCGGCGACTTGCGGCAACTGCGCGTAGGCAGCACCGTGCTCGACTTCGCCTTCGAGATCCACTCGAATCTCGGCCTGCGCTGCACCGGAGCCCGGGTCAACGGCAAGATGTGCTCGATCCGTGAGAAGCTCCACACCGGAGACGTGGTCGAAATCAT
The DNA here is from genome assembly GCA_002361615.1 of Bacteroidales bacterium UBA3290. Lineage (GTDB taxonomy): Bacteria > Bacteroidota > Bacteroidia > Bacteroidales > UBA932 > Cacconaster. The sequence continues at coordinate 99,002 of DETK01000033.1, read as the reverse complement.
CAGCAGCAAGAACCAGAAGCCCACGGCCGACTGGCTGAACTTCGTGGTCTCGTCGAAGGCCCGCAGCAAGATCAAACAGAAACTCAAGGAAGAGGAAAACGCGCGTGCAGCCGCCGGAAAAGAGTTGCTGGCGCGCCGGCTCAAGAACTGGAAGCTGGTCATCACCGACTCCGACCTGCACTCGCTGGCAAAGAGATACAAGTTCGGCAATATCAACGAGTTCTTCGGCGCCATCGGCGACAGCCAGTTCGACGTGGCGGCTGTCAAGGAATACCTCCAGGGCAAGTTGGATGCCCTGCAGGCCGCCGAAGCGCGAACCGCGGGAACCGACCATCCTGAAAAGACCACGGAACTGACCGCCTCGAGCGGCGACTTCCTGATCGACCGCAAACTCTCCGGCGTGGAACTCAAGCTCGCCAAGTGCTGCACACCCGCCTACGGCGACCCGGTCTTCGGCTTCGTCACCATCCGCGACGGCATCAAGATCCACCGGGAAAACTGCCCCAACGCAACCCGCTTGCGGGAGAATTATCCTTACCGGATGATCGAGGTCCGTTGGAAACCCAAGAAAAAAGATGGAGAAAAAGGAGATACACATAAGAGGCGCCAGGGTTAACAACCTGCAGAACATCGACATCGACATTCCGCTGGGAAAACTGGTCGTGATTACCGGCCTGTCGGGCAGCGGCAAGAGTTCGCTGGCTTTCGACACCCTTTTCGCCGAAGGGCAGCGCCGCTTTGCCGAAAGCCTCTCCTCCTTCGCACGCCAGTTCCTCGGCCGTATGAGCAAGCCCGACGTCGACCTGATCACGGGCATCCCGCCGGCCATCGCCATCGAGCAGAAGACCGGCACCCGCAATCCCCGTTCGACCGTGGGCACCAGCACCGAAATCTACGACCATCTGCGCCTGCTTTTCGCCCGGATCGGCAAGACCTATTCCCCGGTTTCCGGACGGGAAGTGCGCTGCGACACGGCCAAGAACGTCGTGGATTATCTGACCACCCTCGAGAAAGGATCCACGGCCCTGATCCTGGCCGACATCCGCTGGAAGGAAGACCGCAAGGTCGAAAAACTGCTCAATCTCAAGGAAGAAGGTTTCACGCGCCTGGCCACGCGCGACGGCCGTATGGCCAAGATGGAAGAGGCCTTGCAGCATATCGCGGATTTTGAGGACGAATGGCTCCTGCTCGTCGACCGCCTCACGGTCGACGACGACGAAGATACCGTAAGCCGCGCCCTCGACTCTGTTCAGACCGCCTTCGCCCAGGGCGGCGGCTACCTCTGCGTCTGGAACCAGAACGCAGGCTTCCGCAACTTCTCGAATCTCTTCGAAGCCGACGGCATGCGTTTCGAACAGCCTACCGAGCACCTGTTCAGCTACAACAGCCCGCTCGGCGCCTGTCCGGTCTGCGGCGGCTACGGCAAAACCATAGGTATCGACGAAGGCCTCGTCATCCCCGATCCGACCCTGAGCGTCTATCAGGGCGCCATCGCCTGCTGGCGGGGCGAGATGATGAAACAGCTCAACGAAGAGCTGGTGATGAACGCCTACAAGTTCGACTTCCCCATCCACAAGCCGTATATCGAGCTTACGCCCGAACAGAAGAAAGTGCTCTGGGAAGGCAACGAATACTTCACCGGCATCACGCCTTTCTTCAAATGGGTCGAGAGCCAGCGCTACAAGATCCAGTACAAATACATGCTCAGCCGCTATTCGGGCAAGACCACCTGCCATGCCTGCGGAGGATCGCGCCTGCGGCCCGAAGCGCTCTACGTCAAGGTCGGCGGGAAGAACATCCACGAACTGATGACGATGCCGGTCGGCGAGCTGTCTGTCTTTTTCGACCGGCTCGAACTCGATGACTACGACCGCACGGTGGCCGAACGTCCGCTGCGCGAGATCCGTTCCCGCCTGCAATACATCTGCGATGTCGGATTGTCCTACCTCACCTTGAGCCGTGCCTCCAACACGCTCAGCGGCGGTGAAAGCCAGCGCATCAGCCTGGTCAGTTCGCTGGGCAACAACCTGGTCGGTTCGATGTACATCCTCGACGAGCCGAGCATCGGCCTGCACGAGCGCGACACCCAGCGCCTGATCGGCGTGCTGCTGCGGCTCCGCGACCTGGGCAACACGGTGATCGTGGTGGAACACGACCGCCACATCATCGAAGCAGCCGACCAGCTCATCGACATCGGCCCGTTAGCCGGCAACGGCGGCGGCCGCGTCGTCTATCAAGGCACGATCGCCGACGGACTCCGCACTGGTGCCCATTCCCTGACGCTCGACTACCTGTCGGGGGCAAGGACGATTCCGGTCCCCGCCCGCAAGCGCAGCTGGAAGTATGCCGTCGAAGTCGTCGGCGCCCGGGAAAACAACCTGAAGAACATCTCCGTCCGCTTCCCGCTCCGCTGTCTGACTGTCGTCACCGGGGTAAGCGGCAGCGGCAAGAGTTCACTGGTGGGCGACATCCTCTACCCCGCCCTCTACCGCCATCTCAACCAGGTGGGCAGCAAGCCCGGCATCTTCAAGGAACTCCGGGGCGACCTGGGCAAGGTCTCCTCCATCGAATATATCGACCAGAACCCGATCGGAAAGAGTTCGCGTTCCAACCCCGTCACCTATCTGAAGGTATACGACGATATCCGCAAGCTCTTTTCCGAACAGCCCTATGCCAAGATGAACGGTTACGGTCATTCCCATTTCTCGTTCAACATCGACGGCGGGCGCTGCCCCGAATGCCTGGGTGAAGGCGTGATCCGCATCCCGATGCAGTTCATGGCCGACGTGGAGATGGTTTGCGAGGCCTGCGGCGGACGACGTTTCCAAAGCGACATCCTGGAAGTGAAATACCAGGGCAAGAACATCAGCGAGGTGCTCGACATGAGTGTGGAGGAGGCCATCGCCTTCTTCGGATCCCAGCCCGACCCGATGGCCCGCCGCATCGCCGAACGGCTGCAGCCGCTGGTCGATGTGGGCCTGTCTTATCTCAGCCTGGGCCAGCGCAGCAGCTCGCTCAGCGGCGGCGAGAGCCAGCGCATCAAGCTGGCCTCTTTCCTGGGCAAGGATTTCGATGCGAGGGGATCGATCCTGTTCATCTTCGACGAACCGACCACGGGCCTGCATTTCCACGACATCGAGAAACTGCTCAAGGCGTTCAACGCCCTGATCGACCGCGGTCACTCCATCGTAGTGGTGGAACACAACCTCGACGTGATCCGTGCAGCCGACTGGGTGATCGACCTGGGGCCCGACGCCGGAGATGAAGGCGGCGAGGTGGTCTTCGAAGGAACACCCGAAGACCTTGCCAAGACCGGCACCTGGACCGGCCAGGCCCTGCGCGAAGAGACAGAAAAACAATGAAACAATAGATACCTAAACCCATGAAAGTTACTATTCAGGAAGTAGTTACAAAGAAAGACCTCCGGCAGTTCGTGCATTATCCGAACGCACTTTACAAGGACAATCCCTACTATGTACCTACGCTCGAAAGCGGGGACCGCGATGTCCTGGACCCGAAGAAGAACCATGCTTTCGAATTCTGCGAAGGCAAGTACTGGCTGGCCCGGAATGAGAAAGGGGCCATCGTGGGCCGTATCGCCGGCATCATCAACCACCAGTACAACCAGAAGATGGGGATCGATTTCGCCCGGTTCGGCTTCATGGACTTCATCGACGACGACACGGTGGTCGACGCACTTTTCGACACGGTGGAAGCCTGGGCGCGCGAGAAAGGGATGAAGGTCATGAACGGACCGCTCGGCTTCCTCGAGTTCGACGCATCCGGCGTCCTGGTGGCCGGATTCGACGAGTTGCCGACGGCTTACGGCAAGTACAACTTCCCCTACTATGAACCGCAGCTGCTGCGTCGCGGCTACGCCAAGGACACGGACTGGGTGGAATACCAGATCCTGATGCCCGACGACATCGAAACGTGGTTCAGCCACCCCGCCAAACTCATCGCCACGCGCTACAAGTTGCACCAGGCCGACATCCGGACCAAGAAGCAGATGGTGTCCTACTTCCCGCAGTGCGCGAGAGTGCTCAATGAGACCTATCGTGACATCCATGGGTTCTCGGAACTGTCGGAAGGACAGATCGACGACCTGATCCATCAGTTCGTTCCGAACCTCAACACGGACTTCGTCTCGATCATCCTCGACGAGAGCGACCAGGTGGTGGCCTTCGGAATCAGCATCCCCTCGCTTTCGAAGGCGCTGCAGAAGTGCAAGGGAAAACTCTTTCCCTTCGGTTTCCGGCACATCCTGCACGCGCTCAGGCACAACGACACGGTGGACCTGCTGCTGATCGGCATCTCGGACCAGTACAAGAACAAGGGGCTCAATGCGATGATCTTCGACAAGGTAGCGCCTGCCATCCACAGCTACGGGATCAAGTACCTCGAATCGACGCGTGAGCTGGAAGACAACAACAGTGTCCAGAATATGTGGAACCGCTTCGAAAACCGCCTCCACAAGCGTGCAAGATGCTATGCCAAAGAATTATCATGAACCGTTTGCTTTTCATCGTTTGCCTGACCGTCTTGTCTGTCGGGACGTCTGTGGCGCAAGAGCTCCGGCACAATGCGCAGTATCCCGACGATCCGGCATCCGCTCCGGTGGCAGATTCGCTCAAGGGATTGATTCTCAAGGGAGAATTCTCCGACTCGAAGATCTATCCCCAGACGCGGCGGGAATGGCAGGTCTATGTGCCGGTACAGTATGACGGCTCCACGCCTGCCTGCGTGCTCGTAGGATTGGACGGCATCTTGTTCAACGCCACGACGGTGCTGGACAATCTGATCGCCTGCGGCCAGATGCCGGTGACCATCGGGGTGTTCGTCCAACCGGGCGTCTCGTACGATGCTGACGGGAACGTGCTCCGCTACAACCGCAGCAACGAGTTCGACCGCACCGACGGGACATTTGCCCGTTTCCTCGAAGAGGAAATCCTTCCGATGGTCGAACAACTAGTCACGCCCGACGGCCGGCGGGTACGCTTGTCGCACAATCCCGACGACCGGGCCATCTGCGGCGCCAGCAGCAGCGGCATCGCCGCCTTCTCCGCCGCCTTCTTCCGGCCCGACCTCTTCCACCGCGTCTATAGCTCGGTGGGAACTTATGTCGCAATGCGGGGTGGAAACGAATACCCTGCCCTTCTGCGCAAGTACGAGCCCAAACCGTTGCGCATTTTCCTGCAGGACGGGATGAAGGATGCCTGGAACCCGCTCTTCGGCGAATGGTGGGAGCAGAACCTGCTGATGGAATCGGCCCTCGACTTCGCAGGATACGAGGAGATCGCCCACTGGGACCGCGGCGGCCACAGTATCTGGCACGGAACGAAGATGTTTCCCGACGCGATGCGCTGGCTCTGGAAAGGCTGGCCTGCACCTGTCAAGGCCGGAGCATCGCGTAACGATATGCTCCAGTCGCTGCTCGGCACGGGGGATGCGCACGAATCGGGCTGGATGCTGCTCGCTCCGGACGAGGTTCCCGGTGCCGTGCGCAACCGCCTGCAGCATCCTGTCACAACGCTTCTCTACCCTTCCGGCAAACTGGAAGTGAGCGTGGAAGACGATTCCAACTGGCTGCTTTGTGCACTGGTCGGAAAAGACGGAGCCCGCTCTGCCCAGGAACAGTTCTACTGGCTCCATAATCCCGACAACCACGCGCTCGAAGGGCCGATCGCCCGAGACCTGGCCTTCGACACACTGGGCAACCTCTACGTGGCCACGCCTTTCGGCATCCAGGTCTGCGACCAGAACGGCCGCGTGCGGGCCATTCTCAACCTCCCCTCCCGAACGATCAGCGCCCTCTGCTTCACGGGACAGAAACTCTACATCCGCTGCGGCGGGATGATCTTCGTCCGCACCCTGAAACACACCGCCTGGAATCCTTCCGACGGTTTTATCAAAGTACCTTCACAAGGACAAGGTTAACAAATGGATATAGCCGATATCTTGTTGGACGCCCTGCGTGCGGCCGTGCTCATCACCGGCATGGTGGTGATGATGATGTTGATGATTGAAAGCCTGAACATCTCTTCGGGCGGACGTTTTTTCACGCGGCTCCGCGGTTCAAAATTCGGGCAGATCGTGGTCTCCGCGCTGCTGGGATGGATTCCGGGCTGCATGGGCGGATTCGCTTCGGTTTCGCTCTTTTCCCACGGAATGATCAGCTTCGGAGCGCTGGTAGCGATGCTCATCGCCACTTCCGGCGACGAAGCCTTCGTCATGCTGACGCTCTTCCCCGGCAAAGCGCTCTGGATCTCCGCTCTGATCCTGGTCATCGGTATCGTGACAGGCGTCCTGATCGACTATGTCGGACCGAAACTCGGCCTGAAGCCCTACACGCTGAAGTCCTGCGACGAGCTGAATCTCCACGAAGAAGATATCCACGAGAAACACGAACACGGAACTTCCAAGAAAGCAGGGGAAAAGAAGCAGCGGCATTTCTTCACCTGGAAAAGGGCCATCCTTTTCCTCGGCATCGGCCTCTATATCTATGCGCTGGCCAGCGGCATGCTCGAACACGAGCACGAAGGGATGGAAGAGCCCGAACACGGCGGCTTCAACCTGCTGAGTGAAGACTGGATGAATATGGTCTTCGCTGCCATCAGCGTCATCATGCTCGGTGTCGCGGCATTCGGTTCCGACCACTTCGTGGAAGAGCATCTGTGGCATCACATCATCGTCCGCCACGTGCCCAAGATCTTCGCCTGGACCTTCGGTGTCCTGATCGCGCTGGGATTCATCACGGAACTGGTGGATGTCAGCACCTGGATCAGCGCCAACATTCCGCTGATGATCCTGCTGGCCACGCTCATCGGCATCATCCCCGAATCCGGGCCGCATTTGATCTTTGTCACGCTCTTCGCGGCCGGAGTGGTTCCGGCTCCTGTACTCCTTGCCAGCTGCATCTCGCAGGACGGTCACGCCTCCCTGCCCCTGCTGGCCGAATCCAAAAAGGCATTCTTACGTGCCAAGGTCATCAACTGCATCGTCGCCCTCATCGTCGGTTTTGCCGCTTATGCAATCTTTTAGGGTATGAAAACCAAAACCATCCTTCTTTGCCTGCTGGCAGCGCTTGTCGCACTGCCCATTGCCGCCCAGGACCTCAAGCCCGTCCGGGACAAGCAGACGAAAAAATACGGCTATCAGGCCAAGAACAAGACCTGGGTGATCGAACCCCGCTTCGACGGCGCCTCGCGTTTCAACGACGGTTTCGCGGAAGTAACCATCGACGGCTACAAGGGCCTGATCGACGAAACCGGGGAACTGATCCTGACCGCCGAATATGACGATATCAAGAAATTTGACAAGAACGGCCTCTGCGAGGTCATGCGCAAGGAAGGCCGTACGAAACTGCGCGGGGTTGCCGACCGATCCGGCCGGATCATTATCCCGGTCGACTGCCATTCGGTGAACATTCCCAAGAATGGCGGCCTGATCACGGCCCAGCGTCCCGCGCGGGATGAATGGCTGGAAGGCTCGCTGCTCTGGGGCGTTTACGAGATGGATGGGACAGAACTTTTCGCGCCCCAGTTCCTCTCCGCGCCCAGTTTCAGCAATGGAACGGGCATTGCAAAATCAGCCCTCACCGGCCTGACCGGCGTCGTAAGCGATACGGGCGAGGTCCTGCTCCCCTTCGAGTTCCTGGCCATTTCCCATTCGGGCAACCATTTCCATACGCTGGGTACGGACTTTACGAGGACTACCTGGGATGCAGACCTCCACCGCGGAGAAACCTTCCGCCATCCCGGCGCCGTCACCCCTTATGATCCGATGGACGATCCCGTCCGCGCCGCGGCCTGGCACAGCGGCCCCGTCGGCCTCCGGCTGCACCGCAACAATGTCAAGCAGTTGGAGATGCGCTCCAGCCGGACCGGCCTCTGCCGCGACCTGCGCCTGGACTGGGGTTACGACCGTTTCCTGCGGCTGGAGCCTTTCATTGCCGAAGCCGGAACACCCGATACGATGGAAGATCCGCTTGGCAGGCAGCTCTATACGTTGAAAGCGCTTCTCTATGAGTCCGACGGTACGCTGGTCGAAGAAGTCTCCCGCTGGGGATATCTGGAAGCTGAGTGCAACGAAGGAGTTGTGTACGTGGCGGAAGGCCAGGAGCGCTGGATGATCTTCAATGACCCGAATGCGTTGGATATAGCCTCCTTTACCCTCTCGCTCAGCGGTTACCGGTCGTTGGACCATTCCGACATCTACGGCGGTCTGGGCATCCGCTCGGCCGATCTGGAAAGACTATGGGAACTGCAGCCCTTTACCGAACGGCACCTCGCCATCATCGAAGGCGACAACATCGGCGTCACATCCTATCTGCCGCCGGAATCTTCCCGGCAATATGCCCACAAGGAACGCGATGCCATGCGCAACCCGCTGTTCCAGTTCCCTTTCCACATAGGCGACATTGTCAGTTGCACGGTCCGTTCCCGGAAAGAAGGAGTGGAAGTCGAACTCTACGAAAACCTGGCTTGCCGCTTTGAGGACCGCTTCTCCGACCCTTATTTCAGCATGGGCGGCGAAGAGATCATCTACTGGGGTCCCCACAATGCCCGCACCGCCCGGCTCAGCCTCAAGCGTGTTTATAAAAGCAGCGACGCCACCGTTGATGACGTTTACGGAACGGACGAATGCTATCATCTTGTCCTTTCTCTTTACGAAGAAGACGGAACCTGGCTGCGCACGCTGGCGGAAATACCCTATGCGGACTTCGCAGCAGAAGGCATCCTGGTCTTCGAACGGCTGGGGATCGCCGTCCTCGCACCGCGTGCCGGGCGGTCCTATCGTCCGGATTATACGCAAAGCAGCGGCTGGCGCAGCAATCTCCGCGGCTCCGTCGTCCGCACCGTCAAGATGCCCGGTGCAGAGAAGCTTCCCCGTACCCTCTCCGCCCTCGAGCAGGCTGCGGACAGTGGGTTCGGCCTCCCCGCCCCCGGCGGGAGCTGGAGAAGGACTCGCTGACAGTCAGCAGGATACAAGAAACAGCCCACCTCTATACGAGGTGGGCTGTTTTCTATAACCGGCTGATCTACAGCCGGTAAAACTCCATCAGATTAGCGAAGCTTCGTGAAGCCGTAACGGGCACGGCCGCCGAGCTGCTCCTCGATGCGGATGAGCTGGTTGTACTTCGCCATGCGGTCGGTACGCGAGAGCGAACCGGTCTTGATCTGGCCGCTGTTGGTGGCCACGGCGATGTCGGCGATGGTGGTGTCTTCGGTCTCGCCGGAACGGTGGCTCGTGACGGTGGTGTAGCCGTGACG
>DETK01000033.1:89036-89687 GCA_002361615.1 Bacteroidales bacterium UBA3290 | reverse complement strand
CCATCTCGATGGCGTCGAGGGTCTCGGAGAGGGAACCGATCTGGTTGACCTTGATGAGGATGGAGTTGGCGGCACCCATCTTGATGCCTTTCTCCAGGAACTTCACGTTGGTCACGAACAGGTCGTCGCCCACAAGCTGGCAGCGGTCGCCGATGCGCTCGGTGAGTTTCACCCAGTTGTCCCAGTCGTTCTCGTCCAGGCCGTCTTCGATCGAGTCGATCGGGAACTTGGTGATCAGTTCCTCGAGATAGTCGATCTGCTGGGCGGCAGTCAGCTTCTTGCCGTTGGGATCCTTCTTCTTGCCGTCCTTGAGCTGGCGGTAGTCATAGTACCACTCACCGTTCTCGCAGGTAGCGAACTCGCTGGCAGCGCAGTCCATGGCGATCTTCACGTCCTTGCCCGGTTCGTAGCCGGCGGCCTTGATGGCGTCGCAGATGATCTGCAGGGCGTCTTCGATGCCGTCGAGGGCGGGAGCGAAACCACCTTCGTCACCGACGGCGGTGCTCAGGCCGCGTTTCTTCAGCAGCTTGGCCAGGTTGTGGAACACCTCGGCACCCATACGGATGGCTTCCTTCTCGCAGCAGGCGCCGACCGGACGAATCATGAATTCCTGGAAGGCGATCGGCGCGTCGGAGTGCGCACCGCCGTTGA
>DETK01000033.1:0-88989 GCA_002361615.1 Bacteroidales bacterium UBA3290 | reverse complement strand
CCGTTGATGATGTTCATCATCGGAACGGGAAGGACATAGGTGTTGGTACCGCCGATATAGCGGTAGAGCGGGATATCCAGATAGTTGGCAGCAGCGTGCGCGCAGGCGAGGGAGACACCGAGGATGGCGTTGGCACCCAGGTTCTTCTTGGTCGGCGTTCCGTCGAGTTCGATCATCTTCTGGTCGATGGCCCGCTGGTCGAGGACGCTCATGCCTTCGATCACGGGAGCGATGCGTTCGTTGACATTGGCCACGGCTTTCAGCGTGCCTTTGCCCAGATAGCGGCTCTTGTCGCCGTCACGGAGTTCGAGGGCTTCATTTTCACCGGTGCTGGCGCCGCTCGGAACGGCGGCACGGCCCATGATGCCACATTCCAGGGTTACATCAACCTCCACGGTCGGATTGCCGCGCGAGTCGAGGATCTCTCTTGCAAAAACTTTTTCAATAATCATTGTTTCAAATATTTATGTAATTATCTGTTATTCATGCAATCTGCAAAGATATAAATAATTTCTGTCAGCGCAACAGAAAACCGTATCCTGCCTTTAAACGTTATAGAAGAGGGAAAGCACACGGACGAAGGCCCGGGCAGGAAGGATACGTTTGAGTGGGATGGAGAGCTTCTGGATGAAGGTGGCGATGACGTAGCGGAATTTCGGGTGTTTCTTGCGGATGATCTTCTCAATCTTGCAGGCCAGGAATTCGGGCTTGAGGCCGGTACGTTCGTCTTTCTCGAAACTGCTGACCGAGCGTTGAAGCGAGGGATAAGCCGCGGCCGCCTCTTCCGAGACCTGCTTGATACGGGCCGACGTGAAGCCGGTCGAAAAGTCACCGGGTTCGATGAGGATCACTTGGATGCCGTGCTTCCGCACTTCGATCTGCATCGCTTCACAGAATCCTTCAATGGCAAATTTACTGGCAGAATAAAAGCCCTGGAACGGAAGGCCCATCACGCCGCCTATAGAGCTGAAACAGAGGATCTTGCCACTCCCCTGCTTCCGCATGGCGGGCAGCACGGCCTGTGTGAAGCGCACCTGCCCCATGAAGTTGGTATCCATCTGCAACTGCACGTCCGCTTCAGGAGCGAATTCCACCGGGCCGCCGATGCCCATGCCGGCATTGTTGATCAGCACGTCGATTCGGCCTTCTGCCGACAGGACTGCCGCCACGGCTGCCTGGACGGAGGCAGTATCGCACACATCTGCACGCAGATAATGCACACCCGGGACAGGTTCCACGTCACGCCGGACTGTGCCGTAAACGGTATGCCCCCCTGCACTCAGTTGCCGGGCCATTGCGAGCCCGAAGCCCGATGAAACACCTGTAATCAGAATAATCATTGTGCCTGTTTTCTTTTTTGAACGAATAATACCGGATCGTTGGTGATGATGCCGTCGACATACGGAATCAAGCTGGACCATTTGTCAACCGTCCAGATGCGCACCTCTTTTCCGGCCTTGTGGGCATCTTTCACAAAACGTTTCGAAGTCACCTTCACACACGGGTTGATGGCCGCGGCGTACGCATATTTGTCGAAGGAGAAACGGGTGAACCGACCGTCAAAACAAAGGCCGAACGGAAGGCGGCAGACGATCAGTTTTTCCACACGCAATGTCGGATCCAGGGCGTGGACTTCTTCGAGAATGATGTCGTTGAACGACTGGAAGATCGTTTTGTCGTGCATACCCGCCGCATTCACAGCATCTATAGCTTTTCTTGAGATTCCGGGGTATTGATCCTTGTGATTCAGCTTAATTTCCAATAGCAACATACACCGTCCATCGATCAATCCCAGGACTTCTTCCAGCGTAGGGATGCATTCCTGGGTCTCCTGGCCGGCAGCGTCTTTGATCTTGAAACTCCGCACCTGTTCCAGGGTCATATCTTCAATCATGCCCTTTCCGGTGGTGGTACGGTCGATCGAAGGATCGTGGCAGACCACGACCTGACCGTCCTTCGTCAGATGGACGTCGATTTCCACCAGTTCCGCACCGGAGGCGATGCCGCGCTCGATGCAGGAAAGGGTATTTTCGTTCCCCAGTTTGGCACCGCCGCGATGGGCGGTTACCGTAACCGTTGCGGGGACGTCTCCCTCCTCGCAGGACAAAAGGGTCAAGGTTGAAAGAAGGGTGGCGGCGAAGAGAAGAAAACGATGCATATTCTGTCGGTTTTAAAGGATCAGCGGATGCCCCAGTCGGAGAGGCGGACAGTACTCTCAACCTTCCCTTCAATCTTGTCGTCGAGGGCCGGGAAGAAATCAAAGCCTGTGAGGGATTCCAGTTCATCGATACTCATAGAGCAGTCTTTCAAGTAGTAACGGTCTTCGTCGTTATCCATCACAAACGCGATGGCGCTGTAGGAACCGTTCTTCTTGCGGATGAGGAGCGCTTTGTAGAAGGAATCGGGCACGACGACATCGCGGTCGCCGATGGTCCCGTAGCGGTTCTCCCCTACGATCGGGCCTGTGACCACCCAGACGCTGCCGTACCGGTTGGCCCAGTTGCGGACGCGCTTTTCGAGATACTGCCAGTCACCGGCGTTGAGCGTTTCGTTCTGGGGGCAGATGTTCGTGAAATAGAAGGTCTCGCTCATCGTGCTGTTGCTGAATGCCGCATCGGCCGCCGGCATCAGGTGTCCCTTGCTCCAGCCGGAGCCGGAATAGTCTTCGCGCATAGCCTGGGTGCAGCCTCTCAGGTCGGGATCCATCCGGAATTCCATGCCGTCACGCGTATGACTGCCGCCCGTCTCCTCAGCTGTCAGCTCATAAGCCACCCAATTCGGGATCAGCGTCTCCGTATTGTAGGAAGACACGTAGGCGCCGTGCTGCACGATCCTTCCTTCCGAAGTCAGGGCGGGAATCTCCATCAGGTCAGCGAGTGCGACGGGGGAAGTCGCCGGTATCGGTGTATCGATGGTGGAAGGATCCTCCTCCGGATCTCCGCTTCCACGGGACGGGAGATTGACGAAGAGGTAGTACGCAATGCCGGCCACTAGGAGAAGCGCGATGGCCAGGAGTTTCTTGAGCAGTTTCTTCATTTCAACACACGGGAGCAATTTGTGCAAATTTACCATTATTTTTCATTATATTTGAAAGTTAAAAGGAAAATGATGAAAGCATATATCCGACCCGATTTTTTGAAGAAAGGCGACACGGTCGCCGTCGTCGCGATGGCCTCCGCGCTCAGCCCCCAAAGCCGGCAAACCCTCTATTGGAAAGAGATGTTCGAATCATGGGGGCTCCAGGTTAAAATTGGCAAGCATCTGTACGACAGTGCTCCCGGCGATTTCGCCGGCAGCGACCAGGACCGCGCGGCCGACATCACGGAAATGCTGCTCGACCCCGAAGTCAAGGCGCTGGTCTCGTTCCGCGGCGGCTACGGCTCGATGCGCACCTTGCGCGCCCTCGATCTCGAGCTGTTCTCACAGCATCCCAAATGGCTCGTCGGATTCAGCGACATCACGGTCTTCCACGCCATGCTGCAGAGCCGGGGCATCGAATCCATCCTCGGCGCCATGCCCAGCACCGTCGGCGAAGGCTCCGCCGTCAGCGAGGAGTCGCTCCGCAAGGCGCTCTTCGGCGAAATCAAGAGTTATCGCACCGCTCCGCACGCCTTCAACCACACCGGCAGCGCCCGCGGCCGGCTGGTGGGCGGCAACCTGAGCCTCATCGTTTCCTGCCTCGGCACGCCCTGGCAGAACCGCCTCCGCGAAAACAGTATCCTGTTCATCGAAGACGTCGATGAACGGATGTACAACCTCGACCGGATGCTGCTCACGCTCCAGCAGGGCGGCACCTTCGACCGTGCCAAAGCCGTCATCATCGGCCAGTTCACCGATACCAGCGGCGAGGACCAGTGGCAGCGAAAGGCCCTCGACCTCGTGAACGAATACATGGCCCCGCTCGACAAGCCCGTCCTCTTCGGCTTCGACTGTGGCCACGAACACCCCAACTACAGTCTCTACCTCGGCCGTGAAGTCTCCCTCGACATCACCTCCGACGGCGGTTCCATCAAATTCTTATAATATGGAACTCACCTTGTCAGCAGGTATCGTCTCAAAAACCCATGGCCGCCCAGCGCCTTCATGCGCCAGTGGAGGCCGTGAGGGAAAGCCCAGTGAGATAGTAGGCCGTAACAGCGGGGTTTGGGGCAGAGCCCCAGTAACTCAAACATGGGAGGGGCCCAGCGAAGCTGGGAGGGATGAGCGAAGCGAAGGTTTTTGAGACGATACCTGCTGACAAGGTGGGTTCCAAAAGGCCATAAGTGGAATTGACATTAATTGAATAAATAACACACACATATCATGCTTAAAGACGGACAACTTTACATTGCGCATTGCGACAACGGAAACATCAATCTGGTCGGAAATATGGCCAATCGGCATGGACTGATTGCCGGGGCCACGGGTACCGGTAAGACGGTCACGCTGCAGGTGCTGGCCGAAACCTTTTCCCAGGCAGGCGTCCCCTGCTTTATGGCCGATATGAAGGGCGACCTTTCCGGCATCAGCCAGGCCGGCCGCCTGAGCGGCTTCATCGAGAAACGCATGCCGGAATTCGGAATCGAGAACCCGCAGTTCGCCGGCTGCCCTACCCGCTTCTTCGATGTCTTCGGCGAACAGGGATTCCCGATGCGCGCCACCGTGTCGGCGATGGGCCCGCAACTGCTCGCCCGACTGATGGAATTAACGGAAGTACAGGCCGGTGTGCTCAATGCCGTGTTCCGCATCGCCGACGACAACAACCTGCTGCTGATCGACCTGAAAGACCTCAAGCTGATGCTCGACTTCGTCGGCAAGAACGCTGCGAAATTCACCACCGAATACGGCAACATCGCCCCCGCCAGCATCGGCGCCATCCAGCGTTCCGTGCTGCAGATCGAGAGTGAAGGCGGCGACAAGTTCTTCGGTGAACCCGCCTTCGATGTCGAAGACCTCTTCGCCGTGGAAAACGGCCGCGGCGTGATGAACGTCCTGGCCGCCGACAAGCTGATGCTTAATCCGAAGCTCTACTCCACCTACCTGCTCTGGCTCATGACGGAGCTTTACGCCAAACTCCCGGAAGTCGGAGACCTCGACCTGCCGAAGTTCGTGTTCTTCTTCGACGAAGCGCACATGCTCTTTGACGGCACCTCCAAAGCCCTGGTGGACAAGATCGAACAAGTGATCCGCCTGATCCGCTCCAAGGGCGTGGGCATCTATTTCATCACCCAGGTTCCGAGCGACGTGCCGGTCAATGTCCTCGCCCAGCTGAGCAACCGCGTGCAGCATGCCCTGCGCGCCTATACGCCGCAGGACCAGAAGGCCGTCCGTGCTGCCGCCCAGACCTTCCGTGCCAATCCCGCCTTCAAGACGGAAGATGCTATCCTCGACCTCGGTACGGGCGAAGCACTGGTCTCCTTCCTCGACGAGAAAGGCGCACCGAGTGTGGTCGAGCGCGCCAAGATCCTTTTCCCGCTGAGCCAGATCGGCGCCATCACGCCCGGACAGCGCATGGACGTCCAGGCTGCTGCTCCCGCCAAACTCAAGGAATACGAGAAGTTCTTCGACCGCGAAAGCGCCTATGAAGTCTTGACCGAAGTGAACCAGAAGGTCGAGGAAGAGAAGGAGAAAGAGCGCAAAGCCCTTGAAAAAGAGAAAGAAGCCAAAGCCAAGGAAAAAGAGAAGAAAGCCTCCGGCAAGGCCAAGAAGGGCGGCATCGGCCGTACGATCCTCGGCACGATGATCGCCGCCGCCGCTACGAGCTTCGCCCGCAGCGCCGGCACCAGCATCGCCAAGAGTCTCGGCGGTTCCAAGAAGAGCACGACGAAGAAATCGAGCGGTTCGACTACCAAGAAATCCACCAGCACGTCGAAATCTTCTTCCGGTTCCATCCTCGGCGACGTCGTCAAGAAAGCCACGAAGACAGCTGCCAACACCGCCACCCGCAAAGTCACGACCGAAATCCTGAAGAGCATCCTCAAGTGACGGCAGCCTGGGCAGACTTCTACGCGACTCGGATCTATCCCGCGGTTTCGACCGCCCTTTCCTGGGTGGCCGCTCTCTTCGGTTTCTCCCTCACGGAGATCGTAGTGGTCGTGTTTATCGCACTGGCCATCTGGCTGATCATCAAGGCCATCCGTCGCAAGAGGCCCTGGTGGCGCTGTGTCTTGGGAGAGATGGGCCTGATCCTCGTCTTAGTGGCCTGGTTCTATGGCGCCTGGGGGCTCAATTATTTCCGCAGCAGCCTCTACGACCGGCTCGGCTCCCCGCCGATGCCCTATGAAGAAGCGGAATTCCAAGAGTTCCTGGGAACCTTCGCCGAGAACCTCAACGCAAACTGGTGCGATGTCGAAGGCATCGACCACAAAGCCGTAGAGCGCGAAATAAAAGCCTGGTACACAGCTCTTCCCCCTGAATGCGGACTCTGCAAGCCCGGCAAATGGCAGCATCCCAAGAAGATGCTGTTCAACCGCCTTTATTCAGCGGTCGGCGTGCTGGGCTTCATCGGGCCGGCCTTCGATGAGATGCACGTCAACCACGACGTTTCACCGCTGGAATTCCCGTTTATCTACGCGCACGAGTATTCCCACGTCCTGGGCGTCAGCAACGAAGCCGAAGCCAATTTCTGGGCTTTCGAGGCCTGCCGGGCCTCTGAAAACCAAGCCATCCGCTACAGCGCCTGGTACATGCTCCTCACCTTCACGGCCAGCAACATCCGATCCCTGCTAGGCGAGGAAGCCTATCAGGCCTGGGCTGACACGCTGATCCCGGAAGTTTACGTCGACCTGGAACTGGCGCAGCTGCACTGGCATGAACTCCGCTGGCCCTGGCTCTCGAAGGCCCAGCACAAGTTCTACAACCTGTTCCTGAAGACGAACCGGATCGCCGACGGCACAGCCAATTACGGCCAGGTCCTCCGCCTGGTCCTCACCTTTTCAGACTTTCACCTGCACGATGGCCAAGAAGGATAACGCACCCGCCAAGACCAATGCGGCCCGGCTGCTCGACGCAGCCGGCATTCCCTACGAACTCGTCCCCTACGAAGTGGACGAATCCGACCTGGCCGCGCAGCACGTCGCCGACCAGCTGGGCGAGGATATCGAACAGGTGTTCAAGACCCTCGTGCTGCGCGGCGACCGCACCGGCTTCTTCGTCTGCGTGATCCCCGGCAATTTCGAAGTGGATCTGAAGGTCGCCGCCCAAATCTCCGGCAACAAGAACTGCGAGATGCTGCACGTCCGCGAGCTCCTGCCCACCACCGGCTACATCCGCGGCGGCTGCTCCCCCATCGGCATGAAGAAACCCTTCCCCACCTTCATCCACGAAAGCGCCCTCCTCTACGACTACATCTACGTCAGCGCCGGCCTTCGCGGTCTCCAACTGAAAATCGCCCCGCAAGCCTTGATCGACTTTGTCGGGGCGAAAATCTATCCGTTGTAGGTCCCTTCCTCCACTCTGGCCATAAAAAACCCACATTTTCATGGCCAGAAGGCCTCTGCGTAGGGACCCGGCCATAAAAAAGGCCGGTTTTCTTGGCCAGAAATATTACTGAACCGATTCCCGTTCTTGCTCCTGTTTGAGCCAGGCGGCGGGAGAGAGGCCGGTGACGGCCGTGAAGTTGCGGTAGAAGGTGGCGCTGCTGGAGAAGCCGGCGTCGAGCGCAAGGGCGGTGATCTTGGCGTCGGGGTTTTGCTTCAGGGACTGCTGGACGTCCTGCAGGACGTCAGGATTCACCCTGATGGACTTGGTGTCCCGAAAACAGGGACAGCGTTTTCATCGTCGGAATATAGTTGTCTTGTTCACATTCTTTATCCTTACAAATCTACCCAAAAGCCCCCGGACAAGTGTCTCATATTCAAAAAATCGATTCTCATTCTTGGAAATGAGATACTGTTGGAAAGAATTATTTCCTGGTCGGGTTGGGATAAACGTGTATAAACATCTATAAACATGTAGATGTGGCTATTCACTTGGGGACAGAGTATCTTAGTGAATGGATTGCAGATCTCTGTGAAGAGACTTGTATTTGATGATATAAATTCGCAGAAATGCGAATAATTCGCAACTATTTATTATCTTTGTTATGAACATCGAGTTTGAAGACAAAGCGCTGGAGGAGCTATATCTGAATGGTTTTACAAGTAGTAGACACTATAAACGGCTTCCCCAAGATATAGTGAAGCGATATGTAAAGGTTGTGAACTATCTAAGAAGTGTACGACGGATCGAAGATTTATTCCTGATCAACTCGCTTCACTACGAGAAGAAGAAAGGTAACTTGAAAAACGTAGAGGCTGTCTGGATCAACGACCAATACCGACTGATCTTCAGCAGCTCGTCCAATTGTCATGGTATTGTTGTAAATGTGCTATTCATAGAAATATCCAAGCATTATGAATAAAAAAGAATGGGTCCCTATGGTGGCAACCCACCCAGGAGAACTAATAAAAGACGAATTACAGGAAAGAGGTCTTACCCAGAAGCAACTTTCAGAAATGACAGGAATCAAGGCTTCCGTCATCAGCGAGACTGTTACAGGTAAGCGGCCTGTTTCTTTGAAAGTAGCAGTAGCGTTGGAAAAGGCTTTAGGTATTCCCGCTGACATCTGGATGAATCTTCAGACCCAGTACAATCTGGATACCGCACATATCTCTGAACGTAACAATCAGCGCGAGACCATTGCCGTAACGATTCCTGTTCGTGACAAGAATTTACTCAAAGAAGTATCCCGGAAATTCGGCTGGGGCTGCATGCTTTAGAGTCCCGGCCTGAGACGGTATTACGGGATCTTTCTTTATTTGACAAAATTGTGTAGCTTTCGGAGCGAAGCTGCGTCTAATGGGCAGAAACTTTTCTTCGAGACAATGACTGAACGTGAATTCGAAAAGATGATCCGGGAACACAAAGGGACGATCTACACCGTCTGCTATATGTTCTCGACCGACAACGAAGAGGTCGCCGACCTTTTCCAGGAGATCCTTATCAACCTCTGGCGGGGTTCCGGAACCTTCCGAGGCGACAGCGCGCTGAACACCTGGATCTGGAAAGTGAGTCTGAATACCTGCATCTCCTTCGACCGGAAGAAGAAGCACGGGTTGAAGACCGAACCTCTTTCGCTCGACATCGACCTGTATGAGGACCGGGATGAAGAAACCCGTCAGATCGGTCTTCTCCGGGACAGGATCGGGCGCCTCGGCCCCTTCGACCGGGCCATAGTCCTCCTCTGGTTGGAGAATCTCTCCTATGAGGAGATCGGACAGATCGTCGGCATCACGCCCAAGAATGTCTCGGTGAGACTTGTCAGAATCAAGGAACAACTTAAAAAGATGCAGTAAACCATGGAAAACACCGACAATACCCTCCGCGAAATGCAGCAGCAGATGCAGCAGCTGCGCGAAAAGCTCAATAAAGAGCAGATTATCAATGAACGGCTGTTGCAGAAGTCCTGCCGGCAGACCGTCGACCGGCTCAAATTCAAGTCGAACCTGCCCATCGTCTTCGCCATCATCGCCATCCTGTGCTCTCCCGCCTATCTGAGTTTCGGATTATCTCCCTGGTTTCTGATATTCACCTGCGTCCTGATGCTGGTCAGCATCGTGGCCACCATCCTGACCAACAGGCATATCCCTCAGATGGACAAAGATCTGGTCACCGCAACGAATGAACTGACGCGTTACAAGAAGATCCACGCCGAATGGCTCAAGTATTCTATTCCTGCCCTCATCGTCTGGGTAGGCTGCCTGATCTGGGACTTCCTCAGAAACCAAACGATCTCCAAGGTGGAGTTTTACGGATTCATCGCGGGTATCAGCACCGGTCTCATCCTGGGCATCCTCCTGGGTCTCAAGATCCGCCGCGATCAACTGAACGCGGCTGACGAACTGATCAGCCAGATAGAGGAATTGCAGAAGGACGCCTAAGCGCACCTTTACAGAATCCTGGCAGAATCCTTTACACATCTTGTAAAGCCGTAAAGAAACTTTACATACGGATTTAATTTCTAAAATGCTGAAATTCAATTGATTGAATTTTTGGCACGGGCTATGGTCATGCCCATATCAAACAAACAGAACGAAAAACCCTTAAAACAAAAGAATCATGAAACGAGTATTTGCAATTATCGCCATCGCTCTGATGAGCATTGTCAGTGTCAACGCCAAGACTGTCCGCGGCTATGTGTCGGACAAAGAAGGGAAGCCCGTGGTTGGAATGACCTTGATTGCCTACAATGTCGATACTCCTTCCAAATCGATCAGGACAATCACTGGAAATGACGGCTATTTTGAAATGCAGGTTCCTGATGACCTCGACATCTCTCAGATCCAGAAGATTTTCTCCAATCGCTACACCTCGCTGATTGACTATCGCTCGACCTGGAAAGGCCTGCTCATCACGGTCGACCAGAAGAAGACGCGTTAAAGGCCGTGCGCGATGCGTAGAGACCCTTTGCCGGGCAGTACAAACGATTCTCATTCCCGAAAATGAGAATCGTTTTTTTAATAATGAGAATCGGTGCGGGCGAATAATGCGTATCTTAGCTGACAGAAATCCATCCTTCCCATCATGCTGCGGTTCATGCTTTTATACCTGTGGCTGACGATCAGCCCAACTGTCGAAAATTTCGTGCCGATGCACGTGGAACGGCTGCCCGACCTCAACATCCCGCGAAGTGCACATGCGCTGGTAGCGCCTGACGGCGAACTCACGGTGATTGGTGGGCATACTACCGGGTTTCTCCTCACTCCTACTGCTGAATATTATAAGGACGGCAAATGGAACCTCATAGAGACTCTCTATCCGCACGACTTCGGTTCTGTTGCCATGCTCCCCACAGGGGGAGTCATCGTGGCTGGCGGCTGCGACGAACCTTTCGGTATCGGAAGGAGTTTCGGCGTGGAGTGCTACGACAAGACAACCCATCGCTTTTCAGCGTTGCCCATCCTCGATGTGCGGCGAACCAGACATTCGATGGCGCTTCAATCCGACGGGGCCTTGCTGGTCAGCGGTAATTGGCACGGTTCCGATGGGGTAGGAAGCTACTCTCAAGAAAATGGGGGCCTTGTCTTTCAGCAGGTTTCGCAAGAGCGGGCCAATCCGTTCATCCTGCAAGTTGCTCCCGACAATACGTTCATTTTCAGCGATAATGACAATGGCACTGACCGAGATTTTTTAGGAAAAATCCTCGTCGATCAACTGCAAGGCGATGCCTTTGAGGAGCCGCTGCTGCAGGAGTGGAAACCCCTCACCCGGGAGAGCAGTTTCTTCATGTCCGACTATTTCATCGGCAATGAGGCGGTAGGTGGATATGCCTGGCTCATTCCCGTTAAGCGGGATGACGGTCAGAGAGGTATCCTGAAACTGGTGGGAGATTCTTTCTCCTTACTGGAAACAGAAGATTCCATTCCGATGCTGGACCCGGAGGGTACACCCATCCCGTGGTATTATTTTATGGTAGATCGAAGTTCTGAAAGTTCCTATTATCTGAGCAATTCCCTTCCATCCGGTCATATCTATGTATGCAAAGTAGATTACGGGGCCGCCCTCCGCGGCAAGAAAGCGCCGCTGACATTATTCGATGCCAGATTATGGGACGATGGCAACGTACCGTACAATCTCTATCCCGTCCTGCTGTCAGGCGGTCGCATCGCGCTGGCGGGCGGTTATTCCAGCGACAACTACCACCCGGTCGCTGACGCGTTTATCCTTCATACAGAGCCGCTCACCCGTCGCTCTGCAGCACGCTGGTGGATCCTTGCCGGAATCCTGCTCCTCTGCGCTGTTGCGGCAGGGACGATCAGGTATCTGCGCAAGAAGCGGGAAGACGAGCTGCCCGAAGGAGAACATCTGCCGGAAATCGAACAGCGCATCGCCCAGGTTTCCGAACTGATGGCCCGCATCCAGCAACTGATGGAAGAAAAGGAACTGTTCAAGAACCCCGACCTCAAGGTGGAGGATATCGCCGAAGAACTGGGAACGAATACCGCTTACGTCCGTCAATGCATCGCCGGAGCCTACGGCGGCTCCTTCAAGAATTTTGTCAACGAATACCGCGTCCGTTACGTTCAGCAAGCCCTGAAAAAGAACCCGGAAGCCAAGATTACAGCCTTGGCTCTCGATGCAGGCTTCTCCAGCAGCGCCACCTTCTACCGCAACTTCACGGCCGTCACCGGCCTCTCTCCCGCCGCCTGGCTGAAACAGCAATAACCGCTGGAATCGTCCAGCCGATATGATAAACCGCATCGAAAAAGATTTGCATCTGGAGCGTTTGTGTAGTATCTTTAAAAGCATTTCAGACTATTTGAGATGCCTTTTCTGACCAGTCGGTTAAAGAGGTTTCGCCCATCCTCCGTATCGTTGTAAGTTCAAGACTTGTTTTTGAAGGAACCACAAAAACAAGTTTTATTTGTACAAGTAATAAATTGTTTTTACCTTTACAAGCGATTAGAGAATGAGATTTGAAGACTTATTGGGTGATGGTCACCTCTGGGGAACCATTTACGACGGAAAGGAGAAAGATGCTCTTTCCGAGTTATTTGACAAATGGGAGGACATCGGTTGGCTCAAAACTTTCTTCGAGAACAACTTGATGGATTTGAAAGAATACTTCAGGATAACTGACGTAAATCAAGCAATCTATGATACGCTTGATGATGCGGAAGAATTGCGATGCCTCATTTTTGATATCAAACCTGAAGAACGCCTATCGTATCTATTCCGGCATTTGGAAGACTATCGGACTTTTGAAATGACTTTAGGAAGAGAGAAAGCAAAGGGTCGGGCTAAAGGAATCAGACATCCATCCTGGTTACGATTATATGCTATACGTTTGGAGAAAGATACTTACCTGATTACAGGCGGAGCCATTAAACTGACCCATACAATGGAAGAAAGGAATCATACACTGGAAGAACTTCATAAAATGGAGATGGTGCGGAACTTTCTGTTGGAAAATGGCGCTCATGATCTTGACAGTTTCATTGAAATGAACCAAGAAGATATATGACAAAAGCAATCGACATAGTAAAGAGGCATCAGACACCAACACCGGGACGATGGAAAGCATCTGCGGAGTGGCGGATCAAAAACCGCCAATGGCTTAGATACTCGCAGGAGATAGCGCTTCGGGTCCTGGAAAAGATGCAGGAAACCGGGCTCACGCAAAAAGCGCTGGCGGACAAGATGGGCTGCACGCAACAGTACGTATCCCTTCTTCTCAAGGGCTCTGAGAACCTTACACTGGAAACGATTGCAAAACTGGAAACCGCTCTGGAAATCGATCTCATCAGCACTTCATTAAGCCGGCCACAGCACAAGGAGCATCTTCACCCATAGTCATCTCCCCCGCCGCCTGGCTGAAACAGCAGCAGTAAGTAGTGTACGATCCCCCGCAACCGTCGGGGTGGCGGGTTTTTGAAGCTGGCCATACAGACCAGCCGTTTTCATGGCCAGACGCCGTCTGGAACAGCCTTCGGCCATGTTTTCATAGGGCTCTTATGGCCGCCTTCTTCTCATTTTCTGAAATGAGAATCAGTTTTCTGAAAATGAGACATCGTTTCGAATTCGTATGGGTATATTTGTTTGAATGAATATTCGGCAATTATCAATAATCCATACAAGCATGAAAAAAGACAGGAAAACAATCTACGAGGCTCCACAGACCTGGGTCTTTGAGATGAAAACCGAGGGGATGCTTTGCGCCTCCGGAGAAACGGAATCATTCCTGAGTGGCAACAGCTACGATGACAGCATCTTTGATTAGGGAGGACACGACCATGAAGAAAATCATCCTCTTCGCGGCCCTGGCCGCCTTTGCACTGACTTCCTGCCAGCAGGAACTCACCATCGAAGAAAACAAACCGGAAGGCGCCGTCTTCACGGCCACAACGGAAATCCCGACCACCAAGACCGAATTGGATGCTTCTCTGAACGTGATCTGGCAAGACAACGACCAGATTGCCATCATGAGTAACAGCGCCATCGGAATCTATAAAACCACGACCGGCGGTGCGACGAATGCAACCTTTGTATTTGAAACTCAAACAGAAGCCACCGTCACACCTTTTATGGCCTGGTACCCGACTTCGCTTTTCTCCGGTACCACTTTTGTGCTTCCCGACACTCAAACTTATGTTGCCGGCAACATCTCCGGAAACCCGATGTACGCGGAAAGCAGTACGACAAACCTTTCCTTCAAAAACCTTTGCGGCATCATCAAGCTCAATATCAGCACTACGCAAACGGGAAAGAAGGTCCGTAAAATCGTCTTGTCCGCCGATCAGGGAATGAGCGGCGAAATCAGCAATGTCGCCACGCTAGGTACGGATCCTACAGCCGCCGTCTCCGGTACGGCCGGCGTCACGCTCGACTGCGGAACGGAAGGTGTCGAGATCGGATCAACCGCCATCCCCTTCTACATCGCCGTTCCGGCCGCCGACTATGAAAACCTGGCCATCACCGTAGAGACAACCGACGGTCTGCAGCAGACCAAGAAACTCAAAATCGGTGAAAAAGTTTCCGTCACTCGCAGCAGAATCACTGTCATTTCATTGACATTCAACGATTTCGCTCTTTATTATGACATTGCCTCTTCAAACGATGAGATTACGATTCCATCTGGTGTCCCCGCCATACTTACCGGCAGGAACAATCGCAGAAACGTGATTATAGAAGGCGGCAATTCAATTATTACGCTTGAAGACGCAACAACATGGAAACTGAATGTAAACGGCGATGCTACAATAATGATTAAAGGAGAAAACACTATTGATCCATACGACGATTATGAAAATCCCATTTTCATCAAAGAAGGCACTACGGTTACTTTCCAAGGAGATGGATCATTAACAGCACAAGCAAGTTATGCAAGTGTTCTGGCATGCGAAAACAATAATGCAGACATTATCATTGAAAGTGGCACTTACAATTTAACGAGTGTTTCCTATTCGACTCAAACGATATCTGCCGGAAACCTGACAATTAATGGCGGGACTGTAAATGCTGACTGCAGTGCTGGTTTCTACAATGCTATTTATGCAACGAAAACCGTTTCCATAACGAATGGTGTTGTAAACGCTCGAGGCCGTGCGCAAGGAATCTATGTCAACGGCGGAGATTTAATCATCAGTGGCGGCTCTGTGACCGCCGAACAAACGGGAACGAATTTCGACAGTGGAAACCAAAGTAAGGTCGCAGGTATAGGTATCAATAGCAGCGATGGAACTAATGGCGGTACATTGACCATCAGCGGAGGAACAGTCAAAGCTTCGGGGAAAGCAGGGCCAGGTATTGGAACTTCATGGTATAGAAGCGGATGGTCTGAATCCGCTATTACAAGAAGCATTCTTATTTCCGGCGGTACGGTAATAATCAGCACTGAAAAAACCGACCACTCAGCAATAGGTTATTATGGCTTCGAAAACCCCACCAGATGCGATGCAATTACCATTACGAAAGACATCACAAGCCTTACTTTAATCCAAGGAGCCACTGCCACACGAATGTTTACGACAGGCGATGTTTCAGCTGTATTAACCGTTGACGAAAAAGATATGTCCGGATACTTCTCTGATCCGACTTCCATCGACTGGAACACTCTCCCGAATTTACAGCGGACTGTTACTACCACTACCTCTGAAAACGACACCTGGACATTTACGCCTAAATCGTAATTACAATACATTCTTTACTTACCCGCCACCCCCGCTCCGTCAGGGGTGGCGGTATTTTTGGGGATGGTAGATTTGGCGGTTATAAGAACTATTCTTATATTTGTGCAAAATAAGTGAGATGAAAACAACTACCATCGCTTTGGGTCCGCATTTAGAGGCTTTCGTGCAGGAATCTGTCGCGACGGGACGATACAACAATGTAAGTGAAGTCATCCGGGAAGGCGTCCGTCTGCTGGAAGAACGGGAAAAAGTACTGAGAGAGCTGGATATGGCTCTCGCAGAAGGCGAAGCAAGCGGATTCTCGTCTCTCTCTCGAGAAGAACTGATCAGGAGGATGGAAGATGAAGAGGATACAGTTCTCAGAAAGAGCGCTGAATGACTTACAAGAAATCAAGCGCTACACGATCGATTGTTGGTCGAAAGAGCAGTATGTCGCCTATCGGGATGAATTGATCAACGCGATCTATGCCTTGCCCGATAAGTCCAGGTTGCTTTCATTCAGCCAATACCGGAACTACTCATATATACACTGCCTTCACCATTATATCTTCTTTCGGCTGACAGGCAACGAACTTTACATCATTCGAATCTTGCACGAACGGCAAAGATTCGCAAAACATCTTGTCCCTTAGTTCCATTCCCCGCCACCTGACCAAACCCTGCCACCGTCAGTGGTACAGATACCCGGCTTTCCGCAGGTCTTTGAGGGTGCGGATGGGTTTGGGCGGGTTGAGGTAGCGGGCGAGGAAGGCGTAGGTGTCGAGGCGGATCTCGCAGGCTTCCATCGAGTCGATGCGTTCGAAGGCGTGGGCGCCGGGCATCTTGGGAAAGACTTTGTATTCAAAGTCGCGATGGTGGAAGGTCAGGGAATCGATCATCCGCTGGACTTCCGTCACGCTTACGTCGTCGTCATTCATACAGGTAGTTATACGGAGCGGTTTGCGGAGCTGCTTCGCGTAGGTCACGGGCGAGCGGCGGGCGTACTCTTCCGGTTTCTCCTCGGGCGTGGCACCGATGTGATATTCTACCGTATAGTTGTGGGAGTATTCAGGCGTCTGGTAGCTCAGGCGGTAGCCTACATCGCTCACGGGAACGCCGGCATAGCCGCAGGCGAATTTATCGGGATAGCGGGTGAGATTCATCAGCGTGATCATGCCGCCATGACTCCAGCCGACGAGGCCTACCCTATCCGGATCCACGATGTCATAACTTTCTACCATATAATCGCGTGCTGCCATCACATCTTCGTTCTCCAAGCCGCCATAATCGATGTTCTCGTAGAAACTCCGTCCATAACCCGTACTGCCGCGATAATCCGGCGCTATCACGATATAGCCTTGCGAGAGCATCTCCCTGAGGATATGGACCGATACGGTCGTGAAGTTGCTGTGAACACCCCCATGCGGATACACCAGCAGCGGATACTTCTTGTTCTGCTTCGTGCTTTTGGGAATGAACACATAGGAGTAGAATTTCAGCTGGTTGCCGAGCAACGAGTCTTTAAAAGCCGTCCCCGTCTCTTTCCGGTACGCCGGCGGCGGCCCGGCCAGCCGCACGACATCGACATAGGCGATATCACCCAGCCGCTCGATCAGCAGCAGACTCTCGACCTTGCGGTCCACCTGCTGCGTGGCGAAATTGGAATTGTTTTCCTGTGCCGCCAGACTCCCGCTGACCAGCAGCAGCCCGACCAAGATAAAAAGACGAATCGGTTTCATACAAACAAGCATTCTGTTTTCAAAGTTACAAATAATTCTGAATAATGGACTTCTGCCTGCGGCTTCGCCGGATTTGGTTTGTGTGGTTATAATTTGTAACTTCGCAAAATGGAGACAAATACGGAAACTATGCAAGCACCGGAGGAGAAACCTGTCCTGATCACCAAGAAGGAACTTCAGGAGGCCATCAAGATGCGGGGGCCGATCGGGAGCGTGGTCGCCTCGACGGCCATGCGGATGATGGGGCTGAACAAGGCCAACTGGCATTACGGACGCTGCGCGGGCGGGAATGCCAACGATTTTGCGGCTCGTGCCATGAAAGAGGTGGAAGTCGGTTACGACATCAAGCCCGAGCAACTGGAATACGTTCCGCGCAAGGGAGCTTTCATCCTGCTGGCCAACCATCACTACGGCGGTCTGGACGGGATGATGACGCTCGATCTGATCGGCCATATCCGCCCTGACTACCATACGGTCAGCACCTTCCTGCTCGGCAAGGTGCCGGAGATGAAGCCGGCCATGTTTCCTGTGAATCCCTTCTCCAGCGACGGAACAGGCGCCAAGGGGAATCTGACGGGAATACGGAATGCCCTGAAACACATCAAGGAAGGCGGGTGTCTCGGCCTATTCGCGGCGGGGGCGGTAGCTACTTATCAGCCCAGGAAAGAGCGCACGGCTTGGGAGAAGCACATCGTCGAAGACTGTCCGTGGCCCATGTCCATCGTCAAGTTCATCCGGACGTGCAACTGCCCGGTTCTGCCGGTCTATTTTGAAGGCGGATGCTCTGAGCGTTTCCATCGCCTGGGCAGGATCCACCCGATGCTGCGGACGGCAAACCTGGTCAATGAGACGATCAACAAGCAGGGCAAGCGTATCCCTATGCGCATCGGCAAGCCTGTTTCCGTTGCAGAGATGAATCGCTACGAGAAGCTCGAAGAACTCTACGGTTTCCTGCGCAACCGCATCTACGCGATGCAGGCTGAATTTGAGCCCGCACAAGAGCTCGCACCGAGCCAGCAGCAGCCCTGTCCTGAGCCCGCAGTCCAACTATCGGGACAAGATTCGATGCAGTGCGTAAGTTTCGGCAACGGCTACCCAAAGGCTATCCAGAGCCTGATTGTCTGGTTCTTCCAGCAGCACTATCCAGCTCCGGCCGATTGCGGGATTCCGGCACCACAGACAACGTTTACTCCTTACTACCGGAACGTCCGCCCCGACCAGCTGCTCTCGAAAACCGAGACTGTCGAAGATTTCGACCGCCTGCTCCGGGAAATCTCGGACGAAGCTTACAGTCTGCCCGAACCGGTCAAGGCGCTCTTCAACCAGGGCGCCAAGGTCATTTGCTTCAACACGGCTTCCAACGGCGCGCTCGAAGCCTACATCTGCAAGCCCTAGCGTCCTTATTTCTTGATCGGATAGAGCCGCAGCAGCAGAAGGATCAGCAGGGCGATGGCGGCCGGGAACAGCGAGAAGATGGCCCAGATCATCCGCTGGACGGCCGGCTCATTTGTAATCGTAACAACAGTCTGGCCTGTGGCAGGATCTGTTCCGGAGATGAAACCGGCAAAGCCCAGGAACAGCGCGACCAGTGCGCCGGAGATAGCCGAGCCAAACTTCTGCGCCATAGTGCCGGACGAGAAGATCAGACCCGTCGAAGACGTTCCGTTCTTCTCGGTGGCATAGTCGGCCACGTCAGCATACATCGACCAGAGCAGCGGCGAATAAAGGCCGATGCCGACCGAGGTGAGGATGACCATCGCGACCATCACCCAGATGTATTTCGGGTCCATCGGGATGAAGAAGAAAGCGATCGAAGTCACAGCGCAGATGACAGCCGCCCAGGCGAAGGCTTTCCGCTTGGAACCCACCCATTTCGTAAACCGCGGCGACAGGCCGCCGAAGATCATGCAGGTCACCTCTCCGAAGGTCATGAACACCGTATAGTTGATGATCAAGCCTGATACGGTGACATCTCCGTGGAGACAGTACTCCAGCAGATAACCAGCCACGGCATAGCGGAACCCGTTGAAGAAGTTGGTGCAGATACCGATGAGCGTCAGGTAGATCCAGGGTTTGTTGCGGAACAGGTCGCCGAAGGGCTTGAAAGAGAACTTTTCGGCGCGGACGGGTTTCAGGCGCTCTTTCGTGAGCAAGCCGCAGGCCAACGTACCCAGGGCGGCCAGACCGCCCAGCACGGCGCCCAACACGGCATACTGGTGCGATTCGCTACCGCCCACCAGCTTCTGCAGATAAGGGAACGAGAGCAGGGTTACGAAACCCATGGCATAGGCTCCGACCATACGGTACGACGAGAACTGGTTCTTCTCGTTATCGTCGTCGGTCATCACGCCCAGCAGCGAGCCGTACGGCACGTTGACGGCCGTATAGACAACCATCATCAGCAGATACATCGAATAGGCATAAATCCGCTTCCCTACGGGGCCCAGATCGGGCGTATAAAGCAGCAGGGCGAAGACCAGGCCGAGCGGAATGGCACCGAAGATGAGCCAGGGGCGATACGTGCCCCAACGCGATTGCGTGCGGTCGGCGAGCGCGCCCATTATCGGGTCGGTAATGACGTCGAACAGGCGGGCGACCAGCATCAGCGTCGCCGTATCAGCCACGGTAAGGCCGAAGATGTTGGTGAAAAACAAAGGGAATGCGATGGACATCACCTTCCAGGTAATACCGCCCGCTGCAGCGTCGCCCAGGCCGTAACCGATTTTCTCAGAGAGTTTTGCCATAGATGGTTGTTATTATTTGTTGATTCAGGTTCCGGGGCAAGCCCGGAATGACGGCGCTTTAAGCGAATAGTTTCAGGATTTCAAGACACATACGTGAATTGTGATACGGGCATTTCCAAAAGCCTGCCTTAGGCTGGGTCAGGTCGGGTTTTCCGTCGGGGAGGATTGCCCAGTACCACTCCCCTCCTTCGCTGTCGACCAGATGGTCACGGATGTAATTCCAGGCGTCCAGGGCACGGTCGGCCGCCGCATCGTCGCCGTGGTATTTCCACAACCACAGATTGCCGACGACCGTCTCGGCCTGCACCCACCACTGGCGGGAATCGTCAAACGTACCGTCAACCAGTTTCTCATAGCGCATCGAGCCATCCGGCATCAGCCCTTGGTTGCCAGCCTGGCCCATGGCCTTCGCAAACGGACGGACGCGCGAAACCACATCCAGATCCCGCGTAGCAAAGGCACATTCCAGCAGCAGCCAGGACGTCTCGATGTCATGGCCGTAGGAAACGGCGCCCGGGAGCACGCTCCAATCGCGCCGGAAATAGAGTTGCAGATGGCCGTCAGGTCCCATGATACGGGTGCACGTCAGGTCGAGGAGCCGCACGAGCGCCTCTTTCAGCGCCGGATCGGGCCACACTTGGTAGAGATTCGCATAAGCCTCCAGGATGTGGAGGTGCGAATTCATCGTCTTGTCAGCGTTGATGTCATGCGCCGAAAGAGACATATCTTCCAGCGGCGAAAAATCGCGCGCAAGCGCCTCGATGTAACCGCCGTGCTCCCGGTCGGCGAAACGGTCTTCGACCACCTGGAACAAAGCAGCAGCCGCTGCCAGCACCTTCGCATCGCGTGTCACCTTGAAGAGCTCGCTGAGGCCATAGATAGCGAAGCCCTGGGCATAGAGTTGCTTCTTGTCGTCGAGCCGCTCCCCTTCCGCTGTCACACTCCAGTAAACGCCGCCGTTCTCCGGATCGCAAAAATGCGCCAGAAACCAGTCGGCAGCCCGACGGGCAGCCTGCAGGTAGGCAGGCTTGGGTGACATACCGTACGCGGCAGAGAATGCCCAAATGATGCGGGCGTTCAGAATGACGCCCCGCGGCGCATCCGGTTCGATTCTGCCGGAAGCATCCACCTCGCCATAGAACCCACCCCGTGGATCCTGCAACGAGAGCCAATACCGGAGAATCCCGTTCTCCAGCTCGTCAGCAACCTCATGAAACAATCTTTCGGATCTTGTCATCTACTAACGTCATTGTTTATGAATCACTTCCTGCAGGTATTCCATCAAAAACCTTCGCTGCGCTCATCCCTCCCAGCTTCGCTGGGCCCCTCCCATGTCTGAGTTACTGGGGCGCTGCCCCAAACCCCGCCGTTGCGGCCTCCTATTCCAAATTGCTGGCTCTCGCGGCCTCCACTGGCGCCTGAAGGCGCAGGGCGTCTATGGGTTTTTGATGGAATACCTGCAGGAATGTGATTCATCTTCAAATATTCGGTTCGTTCCAGACTTTGGTTTCGGTACAGTTGACCTGAACACCCAGGCCGCCGATGGCGAGACGGAAGTCGCCTTTTTCAAGGCGCCAACGGCCGTCAGCACCGACGAAGGCCAGTTCGTTGGCGGGAAGTTCGAAGGTGACGACCTTCGACTCGCCGCTCTGGAGTTCGATCTTCTCGAAGCCGCGGAGACGCTTCACATCGGGAATCAGCGAAGCGACAAGGTCGGAGCTGTAGAGCAGCACAGCCTCCTTGCCGGCGCGGTCACCCGTGTTGGTGACCTTGACCGATACCTTGAGAACATCGCCGGCCTTGAACGACGTGCGGTCCACATCCAGGTCGCTGTAGGCGAAGCTCGTATAGCTCAAGCCATGGCCGAAAGGCCACTGGACGTCCATCACGGCGTCGTAGTTGTAGGAGCCGGCCATCACTTCGCGGTGTTCCGAGACCTTGTAATCGTAGGTGTGCAGCGAATTGATGTGCTTCGGATAAGTGAACGGCAACTTGCCCGAGAAGTTCTCGTCGCCGGCGAGCAGCGCCGCCAGGGCGTCGCCACCGTAGTTCGACGGCAGCATCACATCGACGACGGCTTTGGCCATCGGCTCGATATCGCCGATGATGCGCGGACGGCCCTCGTTGAGAACCAGGATGATGGGCTTGCCCGTCGCCGCCAGCGCCTTGACCAGGTCTTTCTGGTTGGCCGAAAGGTTCAGGTCGTCCATATTGCCCGGCGTCTCGCAGTAGGAGTTCTCACCGACGCAGCAGACGATCACATCGGCGGCTCGCGCTGCCGCAGCGGCCTTGGCGATGCCCGTTGCCCTGTCATACTGCCAGGCCATCGGAATCTCGATGTACTCCACGCCCGGCACATAGGTCACGCGGGAGAAGCGCTTCTGGATGGCTTCCAGGATGGTGTTGTACTGCGGCACGAACTCGTCGGCAGCGCCCTGCCAGCGATACGACCATCCCCCGTTCAATGCGCGGAGCGAATTGGCATTCGGACCCGTGACAAGGATACGCTCCGTGCCTTTGAGCGGCAGGACACCCTCATTCTTGAGCAGCACCTCCGACTCGACAGCAGCAGCGTAGGATTCCTTGGCGAAACGCTCGCACGCAAAATCCGGATAATCATAATCCCAGGTCGGGTTCTCGAACAGGCCCAGACGCACTTTCAGGCGCAGGACGCGACGGACGGCGTCATCGAGACGCGACATCGGAATATCGCCTTTCTCGGCCAGATCCACGATCACGTTCACACATTCCGGATCGTAAGGATCCATGATCATATCGATACCGGCGTTGATGCCCATAGCCACAGCCTCCCGCTTGTCGGCAGCCACGTGGTCACGGGTGTAGAGATTGTCGATATCGGCCCAGTCGGTCACCAGCATGCCGTCCCAGCCCAGTTGCTCCTTGACCCAGCCGGTGAGCAGCAGCGTGTTGGCGTGCGTGGGAATGCCGTTGATGGAAGCAGAGTTCACCATCGCGGTCAGCGCACCGGCCTGGAAGCACTCCTTGAACGGACGGAAATACTTTTCACGCAGATCGTTCTCGGCGATGTAGGCCGGCGTGCGGTCCTTGCCGGAAAGCGGCACGCCGTAGCCCATATAGTGCTTGATGCTCACGGCAGCCTTTTCTAGGCCGATGTGGTTGGGATCGTCTCCCTGGATGGCGACGGTCTCGACGCGGGCCATCTCCGCCTGGAGATACGGGTCTTCACCCCAGCTCTCCCACTGGCGCGGCCAGCGGGGATCGCGGCCCAGGTCCATCACGGGCGAGAAAACCCAGGGGCACTGGGCGGCGCGGGTCTCATAGGCCATCGCCTCGCCCATCATACGGGCATACTCCCGGTTGAAAGTGGCACCCAGGTTGATTTCCTGCGGATAGAGCGATCCCTCGACCAGATATGAAGCACCGTGGATCATGTCCAGGCCGTAGATGCAGGGTATGCCCAGCAGCTCCATCGATTTGTCCTGGATCTGCCGGATCATGGCGGCGGTCTGTTCCCGCGTATGGGCGGCGTCGTGCATCACGTTGAGGATGGAACCCACCTTGTATTCTCCGATGATCTTGTCAAGTTTGGCCGGATCAAGGGCTTCGTGGGTATCGTCTTCCACGGTTACGATGGAGAGCTGGACCAACTGGCCCGCCTTCTCCTTGAGCGTCATATTCTTGAGTACCTTCTCGACTTTCGCTTCCACATCCTTGTCCTGCGGGATGGCGGGCGTGACAGCCTGTTTCGTAGCGCAGGCGCAGGCCGAAGCGACCATCAAGCCGAAAACGGCGATACGGATCATTCTTTTCATAACAAATCTATTTGACATTTTTCTTTTTGGAACGGTTCCGCCACAGGGCGGTCATCTCTTCCAGGGTCTTTCCCTTGGTCTCAGGCACCAGCCGCCAGACGAACAGAGCCGCAATCAGGCAGATGATCCCATAGAGTGCGTAGGCGAAGAAATGGCCGAAGCTGTCGCCCATCGCACCGAGCTTCATGTTGTACATCGGGACGAAAGTGCTCGACACGATGAAATTGAAAATCCACTGGAAAGCCACGGCCCAGGCTGTCGCCTGGCTGCGGATGGTGTTGGGGAAGATCTCGGAGATATAGACCCAGCAGATCGGCCCCCAGCTGAACATGAAGCTCGCGCTGTAGACCATGATGCTGATGACAGGCACCCAGGCGGGCAAGGTGACCACATTCGAGAGGGCAACGCCCAGCGCACCGAGCGCCATACCCAGCGAACCGGTGATCAGCAGCGGCTTGCGGCCCAGCTTCTCCACAGTGAAGACGGCCACCAGCGTAAAGCTGATGTTGATGATGCCCATGATCACCGTAAAGAGCATGTTGTTGCTCACGCCCATCGATTCGAAGATGCGCGGGGCGAAATAAAGCACCGCATTGATGCCGATCACCTGCTGGAACACGCTCAGCATGCAGCCGATGAAGATGACGATGAAGCCGTAGGCGAAGAGTTTCTCGCGCTTCTCGACCACGGTTTCGCGGATCTCCTCCAGGATCGTATGGGCTTTCTCCTCCCCGTTGATGCGGGCCAGTATCCGGAAGGCATCGTTGTCGAGACCCCGCATCACCAGGTGACGGGGCGACTCAGGCACCAGCAGGATGAGCAGTGCGAACAGGCCGGCCGGGAAAGCCTCGGAAACGAACATGTTGCGCCAGCCCACGGTGTTGGTCCATTCCACGATCTGGGGATCGTTCTTGTGCGACTGGATGATGAGGAAGTTCACGAAATAGACCACCAGCTGGCCGAAGATGATGGCGAACTGGTTCCAGGAAACGAGTTTGCCACGCTGGTTGGCCGGCGCCACCTCGGCGATATACATCGGACAGATGGCCGAAGCCAGGCCCACGCCGATGCCGCCCAGGACGCGGTAGAGAATGAATGCAACCAGGACGCTCCGGCTCGCCACGCCATGCGGGAAAAAGAGGAATTCCGGGCAATACGAACCCAGAGCGCTCAGGAAAAAGAGGATACCTGCAACCAGGAGCGACTTCCGGCGGCCGATCCGCGAGGTCAGCAGACCGGACAGCAGCGCGCCGATCACACAACCGATCAGTGCGCTTGAAGTGGTGAAGCCGTGGAGTCCGTCGGTATAGGTGAAATCGGCTGCAGACTGGAAGAAGGCCTGCAAGCCCTTCTCCGCACCGGAAATCACGGCCGTGTCATAACCGAAGAGCAGGCCGCCCAGCACCGCGACCAGCACGATGCTGATCAGGTACCAGGGACTGCCCTGTTGATTCTTCTGGCTCATGGACGGCTACTTGCAATAAAGGGCGACGATGGTTTCGTAGAGCTCCTGCTTGCCGGAAATCTGTTTCGGCTCACCGGCTTGCCTGGCATAGGCCACGAGATCTTCGAGGGTCAGCTTGCCCTCTTCGTATTCCCTGCCCTTGCCGCTGTCGAACGAAGCGTAGCGTTCCTTCACCATAGCCGGGATGCTGCTTTCCTGCACGATGGCAGCGGCATTGACCAAGGCGCGCGCCATGGCGTCCATGGCACTGATGTGGGCGATGAAGATGTCTTCCGGATCGGTGGAGTTGCGGCGCAGTTTGGCATCGAAGTTCGAGCCGCCGGTACCCAGACCGCCGTTGCGGATAATCTGCAGCATGGCGAGCGTAAGTTCATAGTTGTCGATCGGGAACTGGTCGGTATCCCAGCCGTTCTGCGCGTCGCCGCGGTTGGCGTCGATGCTGCCCAGCATGCCGTGATCTACGGCGCAGGCCAGTTCATGCTCAAAGGTATGGCCCGCCAGCGTGGCGTGGTTGACTTCGATATTGACCTTGAAGTCCTTGTCCAGGCAGTGACGGCGCAGGAAGCCGATGACGGTCTCCGTATCCTGGTCGTACTGGTGCTTGGTCGGTTCCATCGGCTTGGGTTCGATCAGGAAGGTTCCCTTGAAACCGTGTGCGCGGCCATAGTCGCGTGCGGCGACCAACATCCGGCCGAGATGTTCCTTCTCGCGCTGCATCTGGGTGTTGAGCAGGCTCGTATAGCCTTCGCGGCCGCCCCAGAACACATAGTTCTCGCCGCCCAGTTTGATGGTGGCGTCGATGGCGTTCTTGATCTGGACGGCAGCGCGGGCCACCACGTCGAAGTCGGGGTTGGTGGCGGCACCGTTCATGTAACGCTTGTGGCCGAAAACGTTGGCCGTTCCCCAGAGGTTCTTGATGCCCGTAGCCTTCATCTTTTCGAGCAGATAGTCGGTGACATCCTTCATCCGGGCCTCGTACTCGGCGATGTCGTCGGTATCCTCGACCAGGTCGATGTCGTGGAAGCAGAAGAATTCGATGCCGAGCTTCTGCATGATTTCGAAGCCGGCGTCAACCTTGGCGCGGGCACGCGTGTAAGGGCTTTCGCCCTTGTCCCACTCGTAGGAGCGGGTCTGGCCGCCGAACTGGTCGCCGGAAGCCTGGCCGAGGGTATGCCACCAGGCCATGGCGAAACGGAGCCAATCCTTCATCTTCTTGCCCAGCACGAGGCGGTCAGGTTCATAATAATGGAAGGCAAGCGGGTTCTTGCTCCCGGGTCCCTCGAAGGGAATCTTGCCGATTGTAGGGAAGTACTCTTGAGACATGATCGTATTATTGTTTTTATAAATATGATTTCCAGCGTTCATAGGCTGCGCGATATTCATCGCAGCGTTCAGGTTCGACCACCGACAGGCGGGACAGCGTGGAGAAGGCTTCATCCGGCGTCGCATAAACGCCGGCGCCGATGCCGGCTCCCCGGGCGGCACCCACGGAACCGTCGGTATCGTAGAGTTCGATCGTCGCGCCCGAAGTCCCGGCAAGGGTCTGGCGGAAGATCGGCGAGAGAAACATGTTCGCCCGTCCGGCATGGATGCAGTCGATCTGAAGACCCATCTGCTGCATGATCTCGATGCCGTAGCAGAAGGAGAAGACGATGCCTTCCTGGGCTGCCCGCAGCAAATGCGCCCGGCCGTGGCGGTTGAAGTTCACCCCGTGTATGCTGCAGCCCGTGTCGCGGTTTTCCAGCATCCGCTCCGCCCCGTTGCCGAACGGGAGGATGGAGACACCGTCGCTGCCGACCGGCACGCTTGCAGCCAGTTCATTCATCTGGGCATAGGACAGCCCTTCCGGCGCGACATTGCGCCGCATCCAGGCATTCAGGATGCCGGTGCCGTTGATGCACAGCAGCACGCCGAGGCGCGGACTGGCTGCCGTATGATTCACGTGGGCGAAAGGATTCACGCGCGAGAGCGGGTCGTGCGCCACTTGGCCGATGACGCCATACACCACGCCGGAAGTACCGGCTGTGGAGGCGATTTGGCCAGGGTTCAACACGCCCAGGCTCAGGGCGTTGTTGGGCTGGTCACCGGCACGGTAGGTAACCGGCGTGCCTTCCTTGAGACCCAGTTCACGGGCGGCGGCGCAGGTCAGTACACCCTGCTCTCCGAAACTGGGCCGGATCTCGGGCAGGATGGAGGGGTCGAAGCCGAAGCAGGAAAGCAGCCGTTCGGAAGGCCGGTTCTCCACGAAATCCCAGAAAATGCCTTCGGAGAGACCGCTGGCCGTCGTGCAGACCGTCCCGGTAAGCCAGGCGGCCACGTATTCACCCGGAAGCATCACTTTCCAGATGCGCTCAAACACATCCGGTTCGTTTTCCTTCACCCAGGCCAGTTTAGCCGCAGTGAAATTACCCGGTGAATTGAGCAGATGCGTCAGGCACCATTCCTCCCCTAACGCTGTGAAAGCACGCTGCCCGTAGGGAACAGCACGGGAGTCGCACCAGATGATGGAGGGGCGCAGGACCTGCAGGTTCTTGTCAACACAGACCAGACCGTGCATCTGATAAGAGATGCCTATGGCCTTGACATCCTGCTTGTCCACCTGCGGGGCCTGGCGCAGGACATCCTGCGTAGCCGCCTTCAGGTAAGAGATCCACTGTGCGGGATCCTGTTCGGCCCATCCGGGCTTGAGGGAACGGATGGGCGCCTCGGTCTCCGGATAGAAGGCCGAAGCGACGCATTTCCCGCTGGCAGACTCGACCAGTGAGGCCTTTACGGACGAACTGCCGATATCGTAACCGAGTAAGTACATGATTCAGCTGCTAAAGTTACTAAAATATCGCCGGGCCCGCCTGAACTTTGAACAAGCAGCTGAGCCAGACCGTTGAAAGATTCGATGGTGAAGGTTCGGGCGAACGGATCTTCGGGCCGTTCCCTGCCCTGGAAGGCAGGATCGCCGTTCCCATAGCCCAGTATCCGGCCGGGACCGGCGACAGTCACCTGAACAGGCAGGCACGCTGTCGGAGCGAAACGTCCCCGGGCATCCTGCACAGCTATCTCCACTACGGCCAGGTCGCGGCCGTCCGCCTCAATCCGGGGACGGTCGACAGTTGCCTGCAAGGCAGCAGGCGCTCCGGCCGTATAGACTGTTTCCTCACATATCTTCTTTCCGCCCCGATAACCCACGGCACGCACGCGGCCGGGCTGATAGACGGCTTCCCACTCCAGATGTCCCAGTCGGGGCATCTTCTTGCGGCCCAGACTGCGTCCGTTGACCCACAGGGCGACCTCGTCGCAATTGCTGTAAACCCAGACGGGGACTTTCTCTCCTTCGTGACCTTCCAGGTTCCAGTGCGGCAGGATGTGCAGCACCGGCTGGTCGGTCCACCAGGATTGCAGGAAGAAAGCCTCGTCTTTCGGAAAGCCGCAGTAGTCGAGAATGCCGAATTCCGAACCGGTAGCGGGGAATTTCAGCGGATTGGGCTCGCCGCGATAGTCGAATCCCGTCCAATAGAACAGGCCGGCGAGCCAGGGACGGGCATCGTAGAACTGCAGGCCGCGCTCAATGCAGTTGAGCAGGCTGTCGGGGCCTTGCGGGCCCCGGTTGATCGCGGCCATGCGGCCGTTCTCCACATCGTCAAAATACACCCCGCGGGTGCCGCAGCCCGAGGTTTCCTCGGTACCCACGGCCACGCGGGCGGGATAATCAGCCCGGTGCTTGTCCACCGGGTTCTG
Organism: Bacteroidales bacterium UBA3290; assembly: GCA_002361615.1. Taxonomy (GTDB): domain Bacteria; phylum Bacteroidota; class Bacteroidia; order Bacteroidales; family UBA932; genus Cacconaster. Next base: position 59,889 of record DETK01000033.1, on the reverse strand, counting down.
CAAGATATAGTTGTAACCCGCCACGTCGCTCCCCTTGACAATCTCAGGGCCGCTGCTGGAGGCTACGACCACAGGACGCGTAGGATCGACCCTGTGGCAGAATTCCGTCATCGTGCGGGCAATACGCTCGCCCTTCTCATTCCACTCAATCCCCCACTCTTCGTTGCCAATGCCCCACATGATGATGCAGGGATGATGCTTGTCGCGTTCGATCATCCTGCGCAGCGGTTCGAGCTGGGCATCGTTCGTACCCATCAGGCGCGTCTCCTCGAGGACATACATACCCAGGCTGTCGCAGATGTCGAGCAGCGCGGGTGAAACCGGATTGTGGGAGGTGCGGATGGCATTGAAACCGTATTTCTTGAGCTGCTTGATGCGCCAGACCCACAGGGCATCGGGAATCGCAGCGCCCACGCCCGCGGCGTCCTGGTGGACGTTCGCACCGCGGATGCGGATCGGTTTCCCGTCCACCAGAATCCCGCGGTCGGGATCGAGTGTGATGACGGGAAGCGGCAGCTGCGGCTTTTCAGGCTCCGGACCGACAGTCAACCAGACATGCCGGTAGATGCCCGCCCCTTCGTAGAACCATCCCTCCTCAAAAGTAGCATCCACGCGTACGGTCACGATGTTGTCGGCGCCATAATTCAGATACTCAGCGATATTGTAACTCGCGGTGGCATAGCCGCTTTCCTCGCCGCCCAGCCAGAAGCCGTTCACCCAGATGTCCGAATCGCGGAAGATGCCGTCGAAGCGGAGCGAGACGGGCTGGCCGAGCGCCTCGGCCGGGACGGTGAAATGCTTGCGGTACCAGCCCACACTGGTCTCGGGCCACTGCCAGCCCACCGTCTTATAGCCGTGGCTGTGCGAGGCTTCTGCCGCATAAGGAAGATCCACCACCCAGTCGTGGGGCAGCTGCACCTCCTTCCAGGCCGAATCGTCAAAGTCCATGGCATAAGGGCCTTTGTTGTGGATGGACGCCGCTTTGGTGAAATAGTTGAAATACTCCGTGCCGCGCCCGAAGTCCTTCTCAGGAGAGGACGCATTGCCGAATGCAAACTTCCAGCCGTCGTCGAACAGCATTTCCTGGGCGGACAGCCACAAGGGAAGTGACAGGCACAAAAGGATGGTGAGGATTCTGCGCATAGCTAGCGGATCGTCGTAAAGAACAGTTCTCCGTTATAGTTCGTATAATCCTCCGCTGCATCCGGATCGTAACCGTGCGGCTTGTCGGGGTCCACGACCACGATGCGGAAGCGCCGGTTCTCCAGCATGCCGGGGAAACTGCCCTGGCGCGGGGAGAAGGTGAGTTCACGCTCCGCGTCGTTCCAGGAGATGGAGATGATGGAATAGGCACCGCGCTCATAGGCATAGGATTCGCCGTCATCCTCATAAAGGTCGAAATGGGCGTCGGCACCTGCATAGATGTAGAGGCAGATGTCATCGTCCGGCTTCTGGCCCGTCCACTCGATCTCAGGACCGAAGGGAATGATGGACCCGGCACGCACGAAGAGCGGCATCCGCTCGTAGGGCGCGGGGATCGAGCGGCTGCGGCCGCCCGCGAAGTATTCACCCGTATAGAAATCATACCATCCACCTTCCGGGAAATAGACGCTGCGGCTGCGGGCCTTGTATTCGCTCACCGGGCAGGCCATCAGCGCCGGACCGAACATCCACTGGTCGGAGAGGTCGCGCACGGCCGGATCGTCCGGGAAATCCATCGGAAGGCCGCGCATGATCGTATAGTCGTTGAGATAGACAGCGCCCGCCATCGAATAGAGATACGGCATCAGCCGGTAGCGGAGCTGCATATACCAAAGGATGCTTTCGTAGGCCTTGGACCCGGCGGGTGCGATGTTCCAGAGTTCGCGGCGGGGCCACTGGCCGTGGGTACGGAACAGGGGCACAAAGGTGCCGAACTGGTGCCAGCGCGTCTGCAACTCCCGCCACTCGTCGAGGTTGGCCGGATTGTAGAACTTGCTCATCACCGAGAAGCCGCCGATGTCCATTCCCCAGAACGGGATGCCGCTCATCGAGAAGTCCAGGCCGGCGGCCATCTGGATCCGCATGTCGGTCCAGGAAGTGCCGATGTCACCGCTCCAGGTGGCGGTGCTGTAGCGCTGCTCGCCCAGGAAACCGCTGCGGGTGAGCAGGAATACTCGTCTGTCAGGTTCTATGCCGCGCTGGCCGTTGTAGATGGCGTCGGCATTGACGATGGAATAGGCGTTCATGTATTCGGTCGAAGGGCCGAGGGCCGTCGGCGTCGTGAGCCATTTCAGATAGTCCATCGGCAGGCAGTCGCGCAGGTTCGGTTCGCTGGCATCCATCCACCAGGCGTCGATCTTGCGGCCGTAGCGGGTATAGAGGTTTTCGTCGATCTGGCGCCAGAACATGGCCCGGCCGCCTTCGGCGTAGGCGTCGTAGAAGGTCTGCTTGTGACCCAGCCAGTCCACGAGGCCGGTATCCTCGGCGTGCGTGTAAGCATAGCCGGCGGCCTTGAGTTCCTTGTAATTATCCGTATTGGTGTAGAATTTCGGCCAGACGCTGATCATCAGCCGGCCGTGCATCGCATGCACGTCGTCCATCATCTTTTCAGGATCCGGATAACGCGTCTCGTCGAACTCGTGGCTACCCCACTGGTCCTCTTTCCAGTACTGCCAGTCCTGGACGATGTTGTCCACAGGAATGTGTCTCTTACGGAACTCGGCCAGCGTTTCCACCAGTTCAGCCTGCGTCGAATAGCGCTCGCGGCTCTGCCAGAAACCCATCACCCATTTGGGCATCACAGGCGCCTTTCCGGTCAGTCTGCGATAGTGACTGATTACCTCGTCGTAGGTATCGCCCGTCATGAAATAAAAGTCCGCCTGCGGCTCGAATTCCGACCAGAAACTCACGAGCGATTCTTCTTCAGGCGTCTGGGGCGGAGCCACGCGCAAGCCGATGTACGATACATCACCGTCAGGTTCCCATTCGATGCGGACGGGCGTCTTCACGCCTTCCTCCAGATGAACCGTAAACTTGTAGCTGTTGGGGTTCCAGGCCGGACGCCAGCGGCGCGACATCATCTCCTGTCCGCCCACCGTCGTCGTCTGGAAACCGGCATAGTACTGGCTGAAATGGTAGTCTGCCGTCTTGGGCGCTTCCAGGAAACCTTCATACACGACTTTTGCGCCGCTGAGCGGGATTTCAGGCAAAAGCTTGACGGCGACCTCATTTTCATAGAAGAGACTGTCTTCACGCTGCACCACAGGTGCTCCCTTGGCCGGTTTATAGGTGCCGGTCAGCGCGCCTTCCACACCCTCCTTGTCGTAAATCTTCAACAGTTCACCCAATTGCTTGTAGGGTTCTGGATTGCCCCAGCGGCTGAGCGAATAGGCGTCGAACATCAGACCGTAGCCGCCCGTAGAGACGACCATCGGCACGCTCACCTTGGTGTTGTACTGGTAGAGTTCCTCGCTGCGGCCCCTATGGTCGAACTCGCCGGCCTGATGCTGCCCCAGACCGTAGAAAGAATCGTCCGGATCGGGCTCAAAAGCCGTGCGGACCGACCAGGCCTTCTTGCCTTCGACCTCAATGGGCGTGAAGGCGAAACAACCTTCCGAAAGGAGCGGCGTCCCGTCACCCTTGAAAAGGTTCACGGTGCCGGAAGCCTTATAGACCTCCACGATGAGACTGTCGGTCGCCAGCCTAACCTTGCCGCCGGCTTCGGTCACTTCGAAATCCCGGCAGCCCTGCTGGGGCAGCACGGCCAGGCTTTTCCGGTCAGAAAAACGGCCGTCCGGAACAGCGGATACGTGAACGATGGCGGGCGTGACAACCTGCAGCCGGATGGTCATATCCGTGCACGGTATCGTCACTTTGTCGCCTTTGACGGTATAGGCTTTCTGGCAGGATACCAGCAGCAGGGGAATCAGTAAGAGGAGGAGCGTTTTTTTCATGTTCGGAATGTTTCAGGTTCAGGTTTAAAGGGGCCAGTCATCACTGCGGAAAGGGGGGACGGGGATACCGTAAGAGGTCTGCAGGTTGGCGCCCATCCAGTTGCGGTAGCTGTAACGCACCGCGACGGGAGCAGGAACTTCGGCACAGCGGACATAGACGGTCTGGCCGTCCCAGTCCACCTCTGCCTCAGCAAGATGGAACACGCGGTCTTCACCGGCGAGTTCAAATCCGGTGATTCCGCGCGAGCTGATCGACTGCAGGTTCGACCAGACATTGTTGAAAAGGATCTTGACCCGTCCGTCTTCGAGGTAGTCGATCGACTTGGGCGTCGGATAATCTACCGTCATGCCGACAGGCATCCCATAAGCGGAGCTGAGTGCACGGAGCGCCATCATGTCGGCCACTTCCTGTTTGCGCGGGGGGTGAATCGTCACTTCATTGCCCAGGGTCTCGAGACAGACGGCGTAGGTTTTGGCAATCAGTTCCTGCGTATGCATCTGCGTCTCCACGAACTTGGGACGCCATCTTCCGTCGGCTGTGCCATGGTCGTAAGGTGCCAGCAGGGCATAGATGAACGGGAGGTCTCCCCTTCCCCAGGCATCGCGCCAGAGCCGAACCATCGAGGCCTGCAGCAAATCGTAGCAGTCCTGACCGATGTTGGAACAACCCTGGTACCAGAGGAATCCCTTGGCGGCATAGCCGGCGAGAGGCGCCATGCGACCGCTCCAGCAGGTCGCTACGCCGTTGGGATACAGGCCCGCCGTTTCATGCAGTTCCCGGATCATGGCCAGGTCCGCCTCGGAGATTCCGGCGTTTTCCACCGCTTCCATCGTCATCCAGGGCTCGATACGGCTGCCGCCCCAGGCATTGACGATGATGCCCACGGGGACACCCAGGTTGCGGGTAAGCCGCTTGGCGAACAGATAAGCCACGGCCGAAGTCTTGGAATAGACCTCCGGGACCGTGTATTCCCAAACGTTTTCAACGTCGCGCTGCACCACGTGCGTGGTATCGGACTTGACGTCGAACAGACGGATGCGGGAAGCGTATTCAGCCGCCTCCAGCAGGTTGTCCCGGAATCCGTCAATCTGCTGGAAGCCGAAGCCGCGCATGGGCATTTCCATATTCGACTGGCCGCTGCAGACCCACACTTCCCCGAGCATCACGTCGGACACGGTCAGGGATTCCTTTCCGCAGCTGACCTTGAGGGTATAGGGGCCGCCGGCTTCGCCGGTGGAGAGCGTTACGCGCCAGGAACCGTCTTCGGCAATCCGGGTCTTCACCACCAGGCCGTCCCAGGATCCTTCCACGGCGACGGTCTTGCCGGGTTCTCCCCAACCCCAGACGGGGGCTGCGGTCTCGCGCTGGAGGACCATATGGTCGGAAAACAGGTGGGCAAGCTGCAAAGGCTCCGCCCGGAGCAGGAAGGCTGTCGGAAGCAGCCAGGCCAGAAGCAGGAGTTTCTTCATCGTATATTTCTGTCAATAAGTTCATTCAAAGTCTTGACGGAAAGGCCTGTGCGCAAGCCGTCGGGGGCGGTGTGCAGGCAGTAGTCCACCAGCCGGTCCACCGTTGATGTGGCGACGTGGAGCCGGGTATCGGACGAAGCGTAATAGATGAACACCTTCCCGTCCGGATCGCAGATCCACCCGTTGGAGAAAAGGACATTCATCACGTCGCCTACATATTCCCCGCCCTCGGGCGCCATGAAGAAACCGGCGGGTTCGGCAATCACGCGCGCCGGATCATCCAGTGCCGTCATGTAGAGATACAGGACATAACGCAGGCCGGAGGCACAGCCCCGGACTCCATGTGCCAGGTGCAGCCAACCCTGCGGTGTCTTGATGGGGTGCGGCCCCTCCCCGTTCTTGCATTCCTTGATGGTATGGTAGCAGCGACGGCTGAGCGTCTTCTCGCCTTCAACGAAGGCGTGTTCCATGCTGTCGACCAAAGCCCATCCGATGCCGGCTCCGCCGCCGGCATCGATGAAGCCGTCCTGCGGGCGCGTATAGAGCGCATACTTGCCGTCCACGAACTCGGGATGCAGCACTACGTTGCGCTGCTGGCTCTTCGACACGATATCGGGCAGGCGCTCCCAGGTGACCAGGTCGTGCGTGCGGGCCACGCCGGCGGCGGCCACGGCGGCCGACAGGTCGTCGGGCCGGGCGGGATCCTTGCGTTCCACGCAGAAAATGCCGTAGATCCAGCCGTCTTCATGCGCAGTCAGCCGCATGTCGTAGATATTGGTGGCAGGTTCGCCATACTCAGGCATCGTCACGGGACGGGACCAGAAACGGAAATTGTCGACACCGTTGGGACTCTCCGCCACAGCGAAGAAAGATTTGCGGTCCGCCCCTTCAACCCGTGCGACCAGGACATATTTTCCATTCCACTTGATGGCGCCGGCATTGAACACGGCATGGATGCCGAAGCGCTCCAGCAAGTAGGGATTCGTATCCGGATGCAGGTCGTAGCGCCACTCCAGAGGAGCATGCTCCGCCGTCAGCACCGGATTTGCATATCTTTCATAAACACCGTTCCCTTCGACGGGAACATTCTTCAGTTCAATCAATTCCCGGTGCGTCTTCCGCAGCCGGGAAAGTCTCTTTTCGTAGGTCATAGCAGGATGATGGATTCCTTATCGCAGAATTGTCTGAAATCTTCTTCGTTTTCAAAGCCCTTCCAAGGTGCATAGAAATGGTCGGGCCGGTCGTGCGCGTTGCGCCAGGTGAGCACATAGCAGATGCCGGAACCCTCGATGGCCGGATACAGGACACCAGACCACCACTGCGGGTCAGCAAGACTCTCCAGGCCTGTCTCCGACAGGCACAGGAGTTTGCCGTGCGCCTCGGCAACAGGCTTCAGCACGCCCAGCATCTCACGCACTTGCTTTCCGAAACGGATGCCGGCTGAATCAAGTCCCTCATTCTCTCCCTTATACTCGTAAATGTCCGTTCCCAGAATATCCACACAGTCGTCACCGGGATAGCGGGACAGGTAGTCTTCCGGCGAGATCGGACCGTTCGGAGAATAGCACCAGACGATGTTGTCGAGTCCCCGGTCGTGGGTGAAATACGACCAGGTCATCCGGTACAGAGCCTTGTATTCACGGGCGGAGCAGAGACGCCAGCCCCACCAGAACCAGCTGCCGATGTTCTCGTGCCAGGGACGGAAAACCACCGGGATTCCGCCGAGGCTTTCGATGAAATCGGCGGCCCGCTCCAGCCACAGGCTGAATTCGGCGTGCTTTTCGCCGCCGGGAAGGATGCCCCACACCACTTCGTCAGAGGAGATGTCCCACGCGTCGCCGCCCGTCAGCGGATTGCGCGGATGCCACGAGAAGGTGACCACACCGCCTCTTTCGGCATGTGCGCAGGCAGCCCGGCGCATCAGGTCGAACGGGACGCCGTCCAGATTGGCCGGGTTGCCCAGTTCAATGCCGCCCAGGTCGAAACCCACCATGGCGGGCCAGGACCCTGTCACGTCCCGGACGTCGGAGCGTTCCAGTGGATCGTTTGCCACGTCCGTGACCAGCCAATTATGGCCATATACCAGGTCATCCTGATGTCCGTAAAGGATCTTGCCCTGTGCGGAAAGCTTCCCGAGTCTATCGATCAGCTGTGCACGGGGCGTCTCTTCCTGCTTCGCTGCATCTGCAGCACAGGAAGCCAGGCGCGCATTTGCATCCCGGATCACGCCGACCGTGGAATCCGTGAGATAGACACCGTTGAGACCCTGCGCTTCCTGGGAAGGGTCGCCGGTATAGGGATCGCCCGATTCCCACTGTTCGTGGTTCGGAACCGCGTATCCGCTCCAGCCCCAGAAATTCGCGCCGTCGAGATAGCTGCCGACCTGGCTGAACACATAGGCATAATAACGGTCGCGGGCCGTTGTCGGAGCCTCCATCGAAGCTTGGAACCCATCGCGCGGGAAGCCGAACTCCTCAGCCACCACCGGGAGCGAGAGCTCCGCGGCCAGGGTCTTGTGCTCGAGCAGATAGGCTTGGGTCCGCTCGATAGCCGCATCAACATCCTCCGTCAGATGGTCGGGCCGCACCCAACTCCAGTTGTAGGGCCAGATATGGATCGTCATATAGTCGATGCCAGGGATTTCGTTCACAGCGCGCAGCAGTTCACGATCCTCTTCGCAGCCCATCAGGCCTTCGTTGCCGGTCGACAGGAGATGGTTGCCGTCCAGCTCTTTGACGATGCGGGCGGCTTCGGTCATCCAACCGATGAAACCCGCCCGGACCTCCGGGTCGTCGGAGAAACAGCGGGGTTCGTTGCCCAGCTGCCAGGCGAAGATGGCCGGATCGTCCTTGTAAGGTTTGCCGGTCAAGGAATTCACGCGTGAGACGATATTGCGCAGATGGTTGAAATAGAGCTGTTGCGCTGCCTCAGAGGTCTGGAATTTGCGCATCTGCTGCATGAAGGGCCAGTAGCCGTCGACCAGCGGGATCAGGGTCTTCTCGCCCGTCGCCCATTCCAGATACTGACCGTAGCCGCCTGTCCATTCCCAGGAGTTGTTCACATAGAGAACTGCCTGCATGTCGCGCTTCCCCAGTTCAACCAGGAAGCGGTCGAGGCCGACCAGCAGCGTGTCATTGTACACGCCGGGGGAAGTCTGCAGGGTAGGTTCGACGCGGGAATAGACGCCGTCGGCGCCATCACCGCCCACCAGTACCCGGAGATTGTCGATGCCCAGTCCTTTCAGGGCGTCGAGTTCCTTCCTGAGGCGGGCGATATCCCCTCCCCGGCCTTCGGAGGCAAGTATGGGTCCGTACCAGAAGTTGGTGCCGATAAACGTGTAGGGTTTTCCGTCCCGGACGAAATGTCCGTCTTCGACAGTGACAAAAGAGGGTTTGTGCGAAGCGCATCCGGCAAGGAAAAAGGCCAGGATGCCCCACGCCAAAGCTTTGAGAACAGGTTTCATGGGCAGGCAGGTTTAGATAGGCTCCTTATTTGTCAAGGATATGCAAATGTACGGCTTTTGCACCGCCCCGACCAGCATATAATTACCAAAAAATGATAGAATCTTAACAAACGGGCATCGAAACAGGCGCTAGACATAGACCCGGTTCTTGGTAAACACGGCCCGGAATCCACGGGGCGTGTAGCCGCGCCGGCTTTTGAACGTGCGGTTGAAGTTGGAGAGATTGTTGAAGCCACAGGCATAGCAAATCTCACTCACAGAGGTAGTTGTATCGACCAACATCCGTGCGGCGGCACCCACGCGGACATCGATGATGTAGTCGACAGGAGCCCGCCCTGTATGCTGCTTGAAGAAGCGGCTGAAGGCGGAAGGAGCCATCGCGGCGAGCTTCGCCAGGTCGTCCAGCTTGACCTCCTCCGTATAATGATGGGCGATATAGTCCTTGACCTTGCTGATCCGGCGGCTCTCACTGCCGGTGACGGTCGGAGCGAACGAGTGGGACGCGAGCGTCCGCGCGCCTGAATCCATCGACAGTTCATAGAGGATACGGAGCATATCCAGGAACTGGTCCATGCGCTCCTGCTTGGACGCCAGGGTATCGAGCAGGCAATAGACCCGCATGATAGCAGGCATCGAGAAAGTGAGCCCCATCCTGGCCCTTTCGAACATCTTCCGTACTGATGCGAACTGATTTCTGGACAGCAAGTTGGCATCCAGAAGACGAGGCGAGAACTGCACGGTGATCTCCCGGATGTCGGAAGCGTTGCAACGTCCCTGCTCCCAGACATGCTCCAGTCCGTCGCCCGTGATCAGGGTCAGTTCGAAGTCCCCGATCTCCTCGATGCTGTCGCCTACGACACGGCGGACGCCCTTCCCGCCTTCAATGAAGTTGAGCTCATATTCTTCGTGTGAATGGATGGGCCAGGTGAAGCCGCTCTTGTGCCGCTCGACGATGTAGAAACAGTCGCTGTCGGTAATCGATGTTATCTCCCTCAGAACGTTTGCCATAATGCAACAAAGGTAATCAATTTTTGTACGAAAACCGTAATTGTTGATACTTTTTTATCAAGCAATCCGCGTTTGGTGAATATCTCGAAGTTTATTCGTACTTTTGCTCGACTGTGTTTTTATTAATTAGGTGAAACATAATTAACAACACATAATTTTTTTTTACTACCAACATTAATCAACCCATGAAAAGCAAGTTTTTTGCTACCTTGACACTGCTGCTCCTGAGCGTAGCCGCCATGGCGCAGACCGTCCGGATCACCGGTACGGTCACCGACACCTACGGCCCCGTGATCGGCGCAAGTGTCATTGAAAGCGGCACCCAGAATGGTGTCTCTACAGACGTGGAGGGTAATTTCGTTCTGAACGTCCAGCCCGGCGCGACGATCGAGATTTCTTCCATCGGCTACAAGACTCAGGTGATCCCGATCGGAGACCGCACGGTTTTCGAAGTGTTCCTTGAGGAAGATGCCGAGTTTCTCGAAGAAACGGTCGTGGTCGGTTACGGCGTCCAGAAGAAGAAGCTCGTGACCGGCTCCACCGTCCAGGTCAAGGGTGAAGAGCTGGCCAAGCTCAACACCACCAGCGCCCTCGGAGCCATGCAGTCCTCCACGCCCGGCGTGAGCATCATGAGCTCCAACGGCCAGCCGGGTTCCGGCTACAACGTCAACATCCGCGGTATGGGTACCACCGGTTCCTATGCCCCTCTGTATGTGATCGACGGTGTGGCGGGCGGCGACATCAACGCACTCAACCCGTCCGACATTGAAAGCATCGACGTCCTCAAGGACGCTGCTTCCTGCGCCATCTACGGTGCCCGTGGTGCGAACGGCGTCATCCTGGTCACCACCAAGCAGGGCAAGAGCGGCAAGATTACCGTCACCTACGACGGCTTCTACGGCGTGCAGAACGTCCAGAAGATGCCCCAGCTCCTGAATGCCCGTCAGTACATGAACATCCAGGACCAGGTGAACTTCAATATGGGCAAAGACCCCATCGACTGGGTCAACACCCTGAATCCGGCCCTCTACAACAGCATCAAGGACGGCTCCTTCGTGGGAACGGACTGGCTTGAGGCGATCCGCAACTCGAATGCACCCAATACGAACCACGCCATCAATATCGTCGGCGGTTCGGACATCTCCAAGTTCTCGATGGGTGTGAGCTACACCGACCAGGAAGGTATCTTCGGCAAACCCGTAGCTTCCAACTACAAGCGTCTGACGGCCCGTATCAACTCGGACCATGTGCTCTGGCGCAAGGGCGACCTCGACATCATCACCTTCGGTGAGAACCTGACCTTCACCACCAGCACGAAGAGCGGTATCGGTACCGGCAACCACTACTGGAACGATATCTTCTCCATGCTCTCGGCCAACCCGCTGGTTCCCGTTTACCAGTCCGACGGCAGCTACACCGAGTACGACTGGCTGAGCCAGAGCGGTATCTGGGACCTCGACCCGTACACCGGCAACCCGGTCGCCGCCATGGTCTACTCTTCCCGCGGTAACAACGAGAGCCACAACTACGGCCTCAATATGTCGGCCAACCTCCGCATCCAGCCCATCAAGGGCCTGATCTGGAAGAGCCAGTTCAACTACAAGATGAGCTCGTACACCTACCGTCAGTACGGCCTCTCCTATAAGCTGACCAACTACGCCTTCTCCGACGTGGACAACGTCAGCCAGAGCGCAGGCGCCGGCTGGAACTGGTCGTGGGAAAACACCGTCAACTACGTGTTCACCCTCGGCGACCGCCACAACTTCGACGCCCTGATCGGTAACACCCTCGAACATAGCGGCTTCGGCGAAGATGTCGGTGCTGGCAACAGCAGCGTCCTCTGGCCCAACCAGTGGAAATACGCCTACGTGAGCAACACCTCGGGCGACCCGTCGCTGACCGACGTCTCCGGTTCCACCTGGGGCGACAGCGGCCTGGTCTCCTTCTTCGGCCGTATCAACTACAACTACGACGAACGCTATATGCTCTCCCTGATCCTCCGTCACGACGGATCCTCCAACTTCATGCGCGGCCGCCGCTGGGGTACCTTCCCTTCGGTTTCCGCCGGCTGGGTGGTCTCGAACGAATCCTGGTGGAACAGGAACTTCATCAACTTCCTCAAACTCCGCGGCAGCTGGGGCCAGAACGGTAACTGCAACATCTCCAACTTCCAGTATCTGTCCACGATTTCGGTCGGTGCTGCGGACGGCGGTTACTCCTTCTATACCGGCCCTACCGCCACGAACTCCGGTACCGGTGCTTACGCCGACAAGCTCGCCAACCCCGACATCACCTGGGAGACTTCCCAGCAGCTTGACCTCGGTTTCGACGCCCGCCTGTTCGACAGCAAGCTGAGCATCGCTTTCGACTGGTACCAGAAAGATACCAAGGACTGGCTGGTCAACGCCCCGATCATGGGTCACTTCGGCGCCAACGCCCCGTACATCAACGGTGGTGACGTGCGCAACACCGGTGTCGAGCTCGCTCTCAACTGGAGCGATGCCCGCAGCCAGGACTTCTCCTACACCATCGGCGTGAACGGCGCCTATAACAAGAACATCGTCACCCGGATCGCGAACGACGAAGGCATCATCCACGGTGCCGGCAACGTCGTCCAGGGTATCGCCGAGATGTACCGTGCCCAGGTCGGCTTCCCGATCGGCTACTTCTGGACCTACAAGTCCGAAGGCGTCTTCCAGAATCAGGATGAGATCGACGCCTGGAAGGCTGCCGGCAACGGTACCATCGTCGACAACATCGTCCCCGGCGACCTCAAGTTCGCGGACCTGAACCACGACGGCGTGATCAACGACGCCGACAAGACGATGACCGGCGACCCGAACCCGGACTTCAACCTTGGCGTGAACTTCTCGATCTACTTCAAGGGCTTCGACTTTGCAGCCAGCGGCTACGGCATGTTCGGCCAGCAGGTCTTCCGGGCTTACCGCCGCTACTCCGACAGCCAGTGGAACAACTACACCACCGAGGTGTACGACTACTGGCACGGTGAAGGTACTTCCAACCACTATCCCCGTCTGGTTGCCGGTACCAACTACAACTTCATGAACAACTCCGACATCTTCATCGAAGATGCAGACTTCTTCCGCATCCAGACCGTCACGCTCGGCTACGACTTCAAGCGTCTTTGGAAAAACGCTCCGTTCGGCCAGTGCCGTCTGTATGTCCAGGCTCAGAACCCCTTCTGCTTCACCAAGTTCAAGGGCCTCGACCCTGAGGTAGGTTCTTCCTCCGGCTTCGACGGATGGGCCAAGGGCATCGATCTGGGTTACTACCCGCAGGCCAAAGGCCTGATCGTCGGACTCAATCTTAAATTCTAATTCGGATGACGGATATGAAAAAGATACTCAAACTCGCGGCCATGGCCGCTCTCGTGCTCTCTTTCGCTTCGTGTGAGTCGTTCCTCGACACCACCAACTACTGGTCGAAAGACAGCAGCAACTTCCCGGTGAACGCGACCGACGCCGAGCAGATGCTTGCCGGCATCTACAACAACCTGAACGTCGCCATCGGAACCAACGTCCACGTCAACCACTTCCTGTGGTCCGTGGCGGCATCCGACGACGCCCTCGGCGGCGGTGGTCAGAACGACCAGACGATGCAGGCGGAAGACCTCCTGCTCAACTTCGGTACCGACATGTACAACGACTTCTACGTGAACCGTTACAAAGGTATCGCCCGTGCGAACGCTGCCATCGAGGCCATGCCCAACTGCGGTGTGGCGGAACTCAACCAGTACATGGGTGAGGCATTCTTCCTCCGTGCCTGGTATTACTACGAACTGGCTTCCATGTTCGGCAACATTCCCTGCCCTGTCTCTTCCCAGGCCGATCCTACCCAGCCGCAGATCAGCGGTGAAGCCCTCTGGGGCCAGATCATCGAAGACTGCAAGATCGCTGCCGACATCATGCCTGCCAAACAGGCCAGCGGCGACGGCCACGTGGACAAGTATTGCGCAGAAGCCCTCCTGGGCCGCGCCTACCTGTTCGCTTCCGGCTTCTACGGTCTGAGCGAGATCACCCTTCCGGCTTATGAGAACGAAGCCATCGGCATCAGCATCCCCGAAGGTACCAAGATCGGCAAGTCCGAAGTCGGCGCCTACATCACCGACTGCGTGCAGAATTCCGGTTACACCCTCGTGAGCGACTACCACAACCTGTGGGCCTACACCAACCGTTGCTCCATCAACGACGAGAAGAACCCCTGGTATGGCAAAGGCTACAAATGGGTCGAGGACGACGGCGCCCGCAACCCTGAGGCCATGTTCATCATCAAGTTCAACACCCAGCCTTCCTGGAGCACCACCATCGGTTACTCCAACCAGACGGCCCTGTTCCTGGGCGTCCGCGGCCAGAGCCTCGACAACGGCGAGTGCATGCCGTTCGGTGTGGGCTGGGGCATGTGCCCGGTCAACCCGTCCCTCGTCTCTGACTGGAAGGCCCTTGAACCGAACGACGCCCGTCTGGACGCTTCCATCATCCCGGTCGAAAACTTCAGCAGCACCTACAAGTTCGGCGGTGACGCCAACATCCAGGAGAGCGGCTACTATCAGACCAAGATCATGCCGGTCATGGCATGGAGCGAATCCCAGGGCAAATACATGAAGAGCTTCACCAATGTGATGTTCCCCGACCTGACCTGGTCGAGCGGCAATGAAGACAACTTCCAGCTCAACAGCGTCAACGACATGGTGATGATCCGTTTCGCCGAAGTGCTGCTGATGGATGCCGAGATCAACGGCAACCAGGCTTCCTTCGACCGGGTCCGCGCCCGTGCCGGCCTGCCGAGCAAGTCGCTCAACGAAGAGAACCTGCGTAACGAGCGCCGCTGGGAGCTCGCCTTCGAAGGCGTCCGCTTCAACGATATGCGCCGTTACGGCGAGAACTATGCTGTCACCGCCCTCAACAAACAGGAAGGCGTGAAGGTTTGGAACAACGGTGTGGAAGGCACCAACAATGCCTCCAAGTACAACGGCGGCTACGGCAACCGTTACACCGCGACCAAGGGCTTCGTCTCGATTCCGAGCAGCCAGATCTCCCTGTCCGCCGGTGCAGGCGAGCAGTACAAGTTCACCCAGAACGAAGGCTGGGGTTCCCAGTTCGACTTCCCGGGCTGGTAGCAGATCTTACCTTAGATATTATATGTCATGAAGAAAATACTTTACTTCTCAATCCTTGCCCTGGCGGGTGTCATGCTCGCTTCCTGCGAACCTGTGGTAATCCAAGGGCCGGCAGAGACCGCTCCCATTTCCTCGGGTGAGCTCCAGAGCGCTTTCCACATCGACGGCCAGTACGCCGATGCCGCCTGCACCCAGTCCCAGTCCGACGGTAACTACATCAAGTACCATACGTCGCCTGCCCAGACCGTGCAGGTCTTCAACTACAAATCGGATGGATCGAAGAACATCCTGAGCACCGGTGCTTCCGGCGTGTTCAACATCACGCCCCGCCGCGGCGCTGACTCCGTGCAGCCCTTCGGCGTTTCCACCATCAACCAGGACGCTTCCGTCGTTTCTTTCGAATCGACCGTCACCGTCTATGTGCCGGCTGACCTCGATCCTGCCGTGAAAGTCCTCACCGGTGAATCCGGTGCCAAGGCCTGGAAATGGAACCCGATCAACGGCTCGACCTGGGGCAACGCAGGTTACATCGGTGATGCCGGACACGGCGCCAATGTCGCCGCCGGCGAAATCCCCGGCCTCTGGTGGGGCTGCCTGCCTGAACAGCTGGAAACCGAGCAGGTCGCCCATTCCGGCGGTACTGTTTACGGCTATGGTGATCCCAACGCCTACATGGTCTTCAACGAAGACGGCGAATGCATCTCTTACAAAGCCGACGGCACCCAGATTGCCAAGGGTACCTACTCCCTGAACAACTACGATCCGGACTGCACCGACGGTTATCACTACGGAACGCTCGTCACCACCGATGCCCCGATCCTCTTCCCGTTCATCATCAATACGGGCGGATCGCGCGCCAATGAGTTCGACGTGGTCTATGTGGATCCCAACAACCTGTCGCTGGTTTGCGCCAACGGCCAGGGTGCCTGGAGCTGGGGTGAATGCACCTGGTGGCGTTTCAAGAACGCCTCCGATCCGGATGCTGCCCTTGCCGGCAGCGGTGAGCGCGCCTGGACCTACTATCCGATGAATGGTTCCACCTGGGGCAACGCCGGTTACATCGGTGATGCAGGCCACGGCGCCAACCTCGCGGCAGGTGAAGTTCCGGGCCTTTGGTGGGGCTGCGAACCCGAGCAGCTGGAGACCGAGCAAATCGCCCACTCCGGCGGCGTAGCATACGGCTACGGCAGCAGCGACGCCTATATGGTGTTCAACAGCGTGGACGGTACGGTCACTTCCTACGATGGCTCCGGCAATCAGATCGCCACTTCCCCTTATGCCGTCGAGAACTTCGACTGGACGGCTCCCGGTGGATACAAGATGGGCGACCTGACTACCGCAGGCGGTTCCGGTATCCTCTTCCCGTTCGTCATCAACACGGGCGGTACGGTTGCCACCAATTACGAAATCGTTTACATGGACGGAAATCTGCTGACGCTGATTTGCGCCAACGGCCAGGCTGCCTGGAGTTGGGGTGAATGCACCTGGTGGAGATTCCAGCCCAAGCGGTAACCCTTTCAAGAACAGTCAAAGCAGCCGCTTACGGGCGGCTGCTTTTTTCAAGGAATGAACCGATTACACCGGATTTTGACAAGCAGCCTGCTGGGCGCGGCCGTGTTCGCGTTCTGGATGTGGCTCTTTCCACAGGATATCTCCTATCAGGAGCAGAACCAATTGTTCCTCTTTACCTGGGACTATCTGGGCCAGCGCCTTGCGTTGCCCGGCGGTCCGGCAGACTGGTTGTCGGAATTCCTGGTGCAATTCTTCTATTCCCGTACGGCCGGCGCATTGATCATGGCGCTGCTGGCCGTTCTTCTCCAGCGGCTGGTCTGGCGCGCAGCACGCCCGTCCCACAAAGCAGATAAGCCCAGTTTTTATGTGCTCTCGTGCATTCCGTCGCTGTTGATGCTTGTCTATCAGGGAGATGTGGAAGTGCTTGTGAGCTATCCCGTGGCTCTGATCCTGTCCGTAGCGCTCTGCCCGGCCATGACCCGTGCCCGCTGGCATCGCCTGTGGCTGATTCCGCTGGGCTGGTGGCTGGCCGGCCCCGTCATCCTGGTTCCTGTCCTGCTGTCCTGTATCCGGGGCAGAAGTTGGCAGGACCTGCTGATGCTGGGCTATACCGCGCTTGTTTTCTTTGCTGGATACAGGCTTCTTGCCGCACAATATCCTGCCCGCGACGCTTTCTTCGGCCTTAACTACTACCGGCTCGTGGAGTCGCTTCCCGTGCTGCAGATCGTCATCCCGGCCGTCACGCTCCTGACCCTCCTGCTGTGCGGACTGGGCATCCGGCTCAGGAATCCGCTGGTGCCGGGTATCGTCACTTTTCTACTGTTGGTCCTGGGCACCGGGTTCGGCGTACGGATGACCTTCGACAAGGATGTCCACGAAACCCTCGCCTATGACTGGCTCATCCGCCATGAACGTTATGCGGATGTCATTGCCCGTGCCGAAAAATACCAGCCCCACAATCCCGTCAGCGCCTGTTCCGTGAATTTCTGCCTGTTCATGAACGGCCAGCTGGAACAGCGCCTGACACAGTTCTATCAATGTGGTACGGAAGGCCTTGTGCTGCCCAGCATCCGGGACAACCTTTCCGACATCACCTCGGCCGAAATCCTGTGGATGATGGGCATGCCCAACATCACCCTCCAGTACATCTTCGATGTCCAGGAATCCATCCAGAACGGCCGCAAGAGCGGACGATTCATGTCCCGCATTGCCGAATGCAACATCGTCAACGGATGGTATGACCGCGCGGAAAGGTATCTTGACATCCTCTCGCACAGTCTCTTCTACCGCAAATGGGCCCTGGGCCGCAAGGCCATGATCCAGGATGAAAGCCTGGTGGCGGCCGATCCGGTCTATTCCTACATCCGCAGCGTCCGTTTCCAGGACGACTTCGTCACCTTCTATGACGGACTCGACCTGATGATGGCCATCCTCTACAACCAGAACAAGAACAACTTCATGGCCGCACAGTACTATACCGTCTGGCAGCGGCTCAAACAAACGGAGGCAGGACAATGAAACGATGGCTCCCGCTCCTGGCCGCGGTCCTGCTGACCGCCTGTACCGGAAAGACCACCATGGTGGAGGAGCTTCCGGACATTTATCCTGACTACATCGGCGTGACCATCCCCGCCGGGATCGCGCCCCTGAACTTCAACCTGCCCGAAGGATACGACCGCGTCTTCGTCCGTATCACAGGCAGCAACGGCGGAGAAATCAAAACCCGCGGCCGCCTTGCCGCCTTCCCCATCCGGAAATGGCACCGCCTCACCCGGCAGAATGCCGGCGGCACCCTGCACTTCACCGTCCTGGGACGCAAGGACGGGGAATGGACGCAGTGGCGCGATTTCATCCTCTACGTCAGCGACCTTCCGCTCGACGATTACGGTGTGACCTACCGGAAAATTGCGCCCGGTTACACCACTTACAGCACCATCGGCATCTATCAGCGCGACATCCATACTTTCAAGGAAGAACCCATCATCGAAAGCACCCTGACGCCGGGACAGTGCATGAACTGCCATACGGCCAATGCCACCGATCCAGCCCAGTTCCTCTTCCATCTGAGAGGAGGTCACGGCGCCACACTCATCCAGCAGGATGGCCGACGGGAATGGGTAACTACTAAGACTGACAGCACTTTAGGCAATGTCGCCTACTGTTACTGGCATCCGGGCGGCCGCTGGTTCGCCGGTTCCATCAACCCCGTCCGCCAGTGCTTCTGGACGGGCGACCAGCGCACCATCGAAGTCTTCGACCTGGCATCCGACCTGGTCATCGTGGATATGCAGGACCACTCCCTGATCGTGGATCCCCGCCTGACGAGAGAGGATTATCTGGAATCCTCCCCCGCCTTTACACCCGACGGGAAAACCCTGTACTTCTGCCAGGCAAAAGCCTATGAGGTCCCGCGCCATGTCGACAGTGTCCGCTACGACCTGATGCGTGTTCCTTTCGACCCTGAGACCGGCGCCCTGGGCGAGATTGAAACCGTCATCCCCGCCAGCAGCGACAGCCTCAGCGTCAGCTTCCCCCGCCCTTCGTACGACGGCCGCTGGCTGATGTACAACCAGGCTGATTTCGGCGTCTTCCCCATCAGTCACAAGGAAGCGGATCTTTGGCTGATGGATCTCTCCACCGGCGAAAAACGGCCCATCGACGAGGTCAACAGCCCCTTCTCTGAAAGTTTCCATAACTGGAGTTCCTCCAGCCGCTGGTTCCTTTTCTCCAGCCGCCGCGAAGACGGACTCTATGTACAGATATACATCGCCTCGATCGACGAAGACGGGCACTGCACGAAGCCTTTCGTACTGCCCCAGAAGAATCCCCGGAAGCTTTACCACGGAACCTTGTATTCTTACAACGCGCCTGACTTCACCAAATCCCGGGTTGACTTCGACACCCGCGGCGTTTACCGCGAAGTATTCTCCGACGAGCGCGTACAAGCCACGGTCAAACCATGAAAAAGATACTATTCCTGACTGTCGCGGCAGCGGCTTTCCTCCTCTGCGCCTGCGGCCGCGACGAATACCGGATCCACGGTCGCGTGACGTCCAACGAACTCGAAGGCGTCAAGATCTTCCTCGTACCGTACGGCCACGAGGAGCGCGAGAACGTCGATTCGGTACTCATCCACAACCATGAATTCGAATTCAGGGGCCGGGAGCACTGGATGTGCACCCTCCGCCTGATTTCGCACGAACGCCACAAAGGCCAGAACCTGCTCGTAGCTACGGAACCCGGTGACATCTACGTCACCATCGGTCCCGACAGCCGTGGCGGCGGCACGCCCCAGAACGACAGCCTGCAGGTGTGGAAAGACCTGACCATCGAACACAACAGGCGACTGGGCCAATTGTACGACGCAGGCATGAAGGAAGAGGCAGCGGAAGAACATGCCGCCTATCGTACGCGCACCCAGCAGATGGCCCTTGCCCTGGGCGAAGACAGCATCCTGGGCGCTTTCCTGCTGCAACTCTATCCGCTCACAAAAGAATAGGATATGCGAAAAAGCGGCCGCATCGTACTCATCATCCTGGCCGTCGCCCTTCTGGCGGCAGGCTTGAGCCAGTGCGTCTTCCTGCTCCGCTATCCCTACTTCCGGCAATACGCCGTCCAGAACAGCGTTTCCCCCCGAGAAGCCCGCAAGACCTGGGGGCGTCCCGACAAGGTCTCTGAGCAGGTCATGGGAATGACGGTCGAAGCTTCACGCGAAAACTGGCAGAAAGTGGCCGAACTGGCCGCAAAAAAAGACCTCAAATCTGAAGTCGGCACCTACTACTACAATCTGGCCAATGCGATGCTGGGGCAGCTGCCCGACCGGCTGATGGATTATTACCAGCCCTTTGAACGCGGACTGTTCCTCCCGGTGGGGCCGAAATCCACCCCATTCCAGATCGCCTGCGCCGGCGATGTCTGGTTCGCCCTGGGTTATATGCCGCTGGCCGAACGGGACGCCATGCTTGGAATGCTGTTCTCCCCCGCCCATACGGGATCGCGCTACCTGCGCCGCATGGCTGAAACCAACCTGGTCACGGGCGATTACGAAGCAGCCTCCAAATATCTGCGCATCCTGGTCAATTCCCGTCGCGACCGGAAGTGGGCGCTGGAACGCTTCCCGGACAAGTGGAGTCCCTCCTACCAGCTGCGCATCGCGGAAAAACGCAATCTGCTGCCCAGCTTCGACAGGGTCCATGGCATGGACCAGACCCCGATCATCCTCCGCGTCCTGCTCGGCTCAAACCACACCAACAAGGCCGCACTGGATTACCTGCTTTGCTACGACTTGCTGACCAAGGATCTGGACGCTTTCGTGGGTGACTATGACCCTTCCCTGACGGCCTCGCATCTGTATGAAGAAGCCATGCTGATCTTCCTGGCCGCCAAAGGCGGCATGTCGGAGGAGAATCTCCGGCATTATCACATCACCCAGCCTGTCCTGCAACGCTTCAACCGTTTTGTCACGATCTACAAGCAGGACAACGGCTCCGCGCGGAACCTGAGCGGAGAATTCGCCAGCAGCTACTGGTACTACTATTATTTTGCCGCACGAAATGAAAAGGACTGAGCTTACCGGAATCCTCGCAGTGCTGCTCCTGGCACTCCTGCCTCTATCCTGCGGCAGACAGTTCGACACGCGTCCCTTCGGACCAAACACCGGGCGAATCACCCATATCTATCCTGATTACCAAGACGTTACCATCCCCTGCAATATTGCGCCGCTGAATTTCTACTATACCGACCCGGCCGGATCCCGCTTCCAGACCTTCTTCTCCGCCGGCAACTACTCCCGGGTATTCAAAGGCCGCGAAGTGGTGTGGAAGGAGAAAGACTGGGCAGCCCTGATCTCCGCAGCTGCAGGCGGCGATATCCTTGTGGATGCACGCTGGAAGAGCAACGGAAAGACTGCCACCCGCAGCTGGACAATCCACGTGTCCCCCGACCGCATCGACCCTTACCTGACCTACCGCCGCATCGAGCCCGGTTTCGAAGTCTGGGATGACCTGGAAATCCAGGAGCGGAATCTGGAGAATTTCGACACGCGCATCCTTTCGGACTGGCGCCATACCGAAAACAAGTGCATGAACTGCCATATCCACGCCCAGGGGCGCGGCGACCTGTCCATGTTCTACCTCCGCGGCGAGGGCGGCGGCGCAATCCTCAACCGCAACGGAAAGCTCCGCAAACTCACGCTCCGGGATTCGGCCATGATCTCCCCCACCGTTTACGGAGAGATCCATCCCGAAGGGCGTTTCGGCGTTTTTTCCACCAACATCATCATTCCGGCCCTGCATGCGGCAGCCGGACAACGGATGGAGGTCTTCGACAAGGCTTCCGACCTCTGCGTGGCAGATTTCGACGCGAACCGGATGTACACGTTCCCCGAAACCGCCCGGCCAGACGTCTTCGAGACTTTCCCCGTATTCTCCGCCGACGGAAACTACGTTTACTATTGCGCCGCAGAGGTGCATCCGATTCCTGCCGAACTGGAGCAGGTGCGCTATTCGCTGGTCCGGATTCCTTTCGATGCCCGCACCGGCGCCCTGGGTTCGCCGGCCGACACGGTCTGGAGTGCTGCCCGGCAGGGTGGCTCCGTCTGCCATCCCAAAGCATCGCCCGACGGCCGCTGGCTGCTGTTCACGCTGGCCAACTACGGGACCTTTCCCATCAACCACCGGGAGTGTGACCTCTGTCTGCTGGATCTGTCCACCGGCGCTGTCCTGGATATGTCAGCCGTCAACGCCGACCGTTCCGACACCTATCACAGCTGGAGTTCTGACGCACACTGGTTCGTCTTCACGTCCAAACGCGACGACGGCCTCTTCGGAAAGCCTTTCTTCAGCCATGTTTCCCCTGACGGCACCGTAACCAAGCCATTCCTCCTTCCCCAGAAGGACCCTCACTATTACGACAAGATGCTCCGTTCGTTCAACGTCCCCGACCTGGGCAACGCTCCGGTGGGTTTCGACGCGGAAATCATCGGAGACATCTGGAAGAATACCCCCGCAGAATCATTTGAATAAGCAATCCATGACAAGAATCCTGAACACCCTGATGACGCTCCTGACCTTGCTGGTCGTATTTCCGGCTTGCGAAGGGAAACCGGAAGAACAACCCGATCCGGTGAAACTCACGTCTGTTCCTGCAGAACTCAATTTCGAGGCGGCAGGAGGAACCATCGAAATGACGATTACCAGTGGCATCAAGCCCACCATCAGCTGCTCCGACAGCTGGATCAGCCTCCAGGAGGGAGCCTATGCCTCCAACGCCGTCAAACTGAGCGTGACGGCCAAGGAGAATACCGGTACCAGCAGCCGCTCGACTTCCATCCGGGTCATCGGCGACAAGCAGAGCCTGATGGTCCCCGTCAAGCAGGGCATCGCGCAGGTTAAACTCTCCGTAGACAAGACCTCCGTGTCTTTCGACCGCTTCGGCGGAGAAGCCACGCTCACCGTCACTTCGTCGGAACAGCCCACCGTCGCTTCAGACGCTACATGGTGCATCGTAGAAACAGGGAGCATTTCCTCCGCACGGGAGACGAAGGTCACCATCCTGGCTGGTGCCAACCGGACGGCATCGGAGCGCAAAGGCAGCATAACCATCTCCTGCGGCAGTGAAAAAGTAGCTGTAAGCGTATCTGGAGAAGCCAAAGGCGACATCGCCACGGCCAGCACCACCGTCCTCACACCGGAAATGGTGTTCAACGCCATGGGACCCGGCTGGAACATGGGCAACCACATGGATGCCATCAGCAACGGGGTGGCTAGTGAAACCGTCTGGGGTAACGCCAAGTGCACCCAGGCCACTTTCGACGGGGTCAAGGCCGCAGGCTTCAAGGCCGTCCGCATCTGTACGACCTGGGAAGGCCACATCGGCGCCGCCCCTGCCTACCGGCTGGAAGACAAGTGGCTCGACCGTGTCGCCGAAATCGTCGGCTATGCCGAGAAAGCCGGTCTGGTGGCCATCGTCAACACCCATCACGACGAATCCTACTGGCAGGACATCAGCAAGGCCTACAACAATGCGGCCAACAACGAAAAGGTCAAGGACGAGATCTTCTGCGTATGGACGCAGATCGCCAAGCGCTTCAAGGACAAAGGCGAATGGCTTGTTTTCGAGTCTTTCAACGAGATCCAGGACGGCGGCTGGGGCTGGAGCGACGCTTTCAAGAACAACCCGGACCCGCAATACCGGACGCTCAATGAATGGAATCAGGTGTTTGTCGACGCCGTCCGCGCAACCGGCAGCGTCAACGCCACCCGCTGGCTGGGTGTCCCGGGCTACGCGGCCAGTCCCGGATTCACCATCACGGGGCTAGTCCTGCCGAAAGACTATACCAGCGCAAACCGGCTGATGGTCGCCGTCCACGACTACGATCCGTACAACTATACGCTCAACAACCCGCTCGTCCGCCAATGGGGCCACACGGCCGACCCGACACTCCGCTGCAGCAGTACGGACGAAGAGAATGTCGTGGCCGTCTTTGACCAGCTTAAGACTGCTTATCTGGACAAAGTCATTCCCGTGTATCTGGGCGAGATGGGCTGCTCACGCCACAGCGACGCCGACTTCCCCTACCAGCTGTATTATATGGAGTATTTCTGCAAAGCGGCTGCAGACCGGCAGCTTCCGATGTACGTCTGGGACAACGGCGCGGTAGGTGTAGGATCGGAGAAACACGGCTACATCGACCATGGCACCGGCGCTTTCGTGGACGAGAAAGCCAAGAGCCTTATCGACCTGATGGTCAAGGCGGTCACGACAAAAGACCCCGCGTACACGCTCCAGAGCGTCTATGATGCGGCGCCCTAGTCGGACCAGCGGAAACCGAACTTCTCGCGCTCAGGAGCATTGATGGCCTTCTGGGCGCGTATTTGGTCGAAAGGAACCGGGCCGGTCACGAATTCCGGCACATTGTAAGAGCGGAACAGATCCTCGTAATAGTGCTTCGGATCACGCTGCGGGAGCATAAAAGGCTTTCCGGCCACGCCGTTCTCATCAAAATGCGCGATGTACAGGCGCGTGAACAGACCATCTTCCCGGCGGCTGGAGAAGACGAACCAGCGGGAATTGCCGCTCCAGTTGTGGTAACTGTCCGTATCGTCGCTGTTGACCTCATCCATCGGACGGGTCTCCCCCGTCGCCAGATCCAGCAGCCACAGGTCGGACTCGTGATGCCAGATGGGGAAAGTTCCGTAATCGCACAGCGTGAACATCAGATACCGCCCGTCATACGATGGACGGGGGAAACAGATGCTCCCGTCGAAATCCGCCGCATCGAGAACCATTTCCACATCCTTGCCGATGGTGCCGGTTTCGGGATCGAAGGAGACCTTCATCAAACTGTAGCGCGACTGCGTCAACGCGCCGGGTATCTCCACCTGGGCGGCTGCCGTAAACCACAGCGTCCGGCCGTCGGGGGAGAATACAGGGAAAGTCTCCCAGATACCGGGACGCTTGACCTGCGGTGCGGTAATGACCTGGTTGTTGACCACGTCGTAGATCTGGACGTCCGAATCGAGATCGAACACTTCGATCAGTTTGTCGGGCTGGGCGTGGAAACCCTGGCGGGTATTGTTGGTGGAATAAGCGATGTAGTTGCCGGATGGATGCCAGTACGGATACACGCAGAAGCCCAGCGTGCTGTCGGTCTTCGTATCGTAGGCTTTGATCTCTCCGTCACGCGTGAGCAATGTGGCGCCATGGGCACCGCGGATGTGGACCGTAAAGGCGGAAGGATCGCCCCGGAAACTCGCATGGCAGTTCACGCAGCCAGCGAAACGCGTGTTCTCGAGCAGGGCACGCTGACGGAAGGAGCCCAGTTCCCGCTCATACGTACCCATCTTGCTGTAGATCTGATAGCCCGGTTCAAGCAGACGGTACGTCAGGCCATAGTCGATTTCATCTCCCGAAACAAGGATCCGGAAAGGTTCATAACGCCGCCAGGCGCCGTCAAATCGTCCGCTGACCGTCACTGTGAGGGAATCACCCGCACTGCGCTGCAGGAGCGCCTTCCAGCCCTTTTCGGAAAAGCGGGTGGCGCTTTTTCCGCTGCTGCGGAGCGAGGTTCCGTCCGGCGCGGTCACCCGCACGTCCAGTGCCTCAGCACCGGGAAGCGTGAAATCCAGAGGCGCGATCGTCGCGGGAACGGTCACGCCCACATAGTCGGGCCAGATGTCCGGCAGCCCGGGGACCGGGGTGGCATTCCGCTCCCGGGGGCCGCACGAAGCCAGCGTCAGCAAAACCGTCACAAGGCACAGGAATCTTTTCATAGCAGGATCATTGCTGTTGGTTACGGTAGCGGAAAATGAAATAGAACCAATAGGTATTCCCATAGGTGGCTTTCATCACGGCCTCGCTTTTCCCGGCATTGGCGTCGGCCATGAAACGGTTGATCCGCTGCACATTGACCGGTGCGATCGTAGGGGGCAGGCCGGTGAAGTCTTCATGCGTGAAAACCCACAGAAGCAGGAGTGCCTCCTGATAGACCTGCGGAAGCGGCGAGATTTCCGCCATCTGCAGGCATTCCGCAAAACGGTTCAAGTCCTTGCGCAGAAGACACCAGGACAGAAGGTAATCGACGGCCATCCTGTTTTCAGGATGCTCCAGGCTGAGGAGACCCAGCATGGAATCCATCTCCGTCTCACTGAAGAGATAATCGTGCTCCCTGAGACGGAGTTCGCGGATGCGGGCCAGTTCCGGGCGCTTTTCGAAGAGCGTGCCGTCAGCCACAAGTGCAGCGGTCTCGCGAGCCCAGGAACGATAGAAAGTGGTGTGTTCCAGGACTTTCAGATATTTCATCGCGACGAGCGTGTCGCCGTTCACAAGATTCGTTTCAGCCAGACGCCGGTAGAAACGGGCACTTTTCTGGAAATCAGGAATGGCTTCCTGCGCCTCGAATACGTAGCGCTGGGCAGTGTTGACCATCCCCAGATGCCAGAAAATCTCTCCGGTCGAGACAGGGTTGGTATAGTCGCCCTCATAGGTGGGCAGCAGCCCGTCGGGGCCGTTCTGGAAATAGGAGAACTGGCTGTCGGCCAGATGCCCGGTCTTGGCAAGGGCCAGGTTCAGGCAGGAGACGGTCTTGGGATTGTCGGGATTGCGGCGGTCGGCCTGCTGCCGGATGCGGTTCCACATCTGCATGCGGACCATGAAATCGTAGCGCATCCACTCTTCCTTGGCGGAATCGGCAACGCGCAGCGTCAACAAGATACCGGCAGCTGCCAGGACCCCGAACAACGCTATCGGAAGAACCGATCCCTGCAACGGCTTACGAACCTTCAGGCAGGAAAACAGGACCACCAGTGCCGCAGCTGCGGCAGCCGCATAGAGCATGCCGGGCAGGATGTTATGGAAACGGTAGTAGTGAACGCCCTGCACCAGACGGTTGAACGGATACGGGAAGATGCGCCAGGCTGCCAGGAGACAGAGCGCAGCGACGGTCAGCATCCCGATCGCGAAGAGCCAAGGTCTTCCCTCCCCGTCCGCCACTTCGCAGCAAACGGCCGCGATGATGAACAGAAGACAGAGCGGACCGCAGGCCATATATACGGCTGGGACGAGAAGCAATTCCAATAGCCGGCGACCTTTCCATGCACCGACACACCGGCACAGGGCCGCCACGCCGAGCGACAGCGCCAAGCCTACGATCGGACCCGTAAGGGCGTTATCATCGCAGAAAAAAGCTGTCAGCAGCAGGACCGGAAGGAAGGAGAGCACATAGGTCAGGAGCGTCCGCCGTCGGCACGCCGCCCAGACGATGAGCTGTACGCCACAGAGCAGGATCGCCAAAAGCGCGGAACCTGCCGGCGCGTGATAGAAGAACTGGGTAAGGCAGCGCCCCAGCCAGTCGGCCAGGCCGCCCGGCACGCAGGACACGTCCGCAAAGTATTTCCATGTCCATTCAAACAACTGGTACTGCTCTTGGAAATGAAGATGATAGGGATACCTGAACGCGAAAAAGAAATAGAGGGCAATCCCGGTCAGGACTGTCATCGCGAGGGCCGATATCTTCTGGAAACGGGACATTCTGCTGCGGCCTGTTTAATAAGGCAAAGTTATCTTTATAATTTGAAATAAGCGAAAAAAAACGTAAATTGTGCTCCGGATTGAACCATTTCCTATCGAATCAAACCTAAAAACCGACTATGAAACATATCCTGCTTCTAACCGTCTCCCTCTTGTGCCTTTACCTTCCCGCCCGGGCCAACAAAACATACATTCTCGTTCAGACAGACCACACCCAATTGGTCCTGACCACGGACGACGCCGGGAATCTGAGAACCCGCTACTACGGATCCCGGATCGACGCCCCTTGGACATTCCTCAACGACGACAAGCTCTTTACCGGGCCCAATGGTTCAGGGCCGATGACCATCCCTACTACTGGCGGCGTGTTCATCGGCACACCTGCCCTCCACGTGCGCTATGCCGACGGCAGCCACAACACCGAACTCTACTACACCGGCCATACCTCTGAATACCGGGCCGGCGTCTTCACGACAAAAGTCATGCTCCGCGATCCCGTCACGGCCCTGGCGGTCGTACTCATCTACGAAGCCTACGAGAAAGAAGATGTCATCGTGGCCCATACCG
This sequence comes from Bacteroidales bacterium UBA3290, assembly GCA_002361615.1. GTDB lineage: Bacteria > Bacteroidota > Bacteroidia > Bacteroidales > UBA932 > Cacconaster. The sequence continues at coordinate 31,769 of DETK01000033.1, read as the reverse complement.
AAATCATCAACGGCGGCAAGAAACCCGTGGAACTGCTCGACTACGCCTCCTCCGCCCTGCATTTCAATGCCGACAAATACCTGCTCACCCACACCTGGGGCGGCTGGGCCACCGAAATGCAAGTGGAACGCGAACTGCTGGGACACGACACCAAGGTCATCGAATCGCGGCGCGGCGTCCAGGCCACACAGGGAAACAACCCTTCGTTCATGCTGAGTCTGAATACGGCTGAATTCAGCGAGACGGCCGGCGAAGTCATCGCCGGCGCCCTGGCCTGGAGCGGCAACTTCCGCCTGAGTTTCGAACACGACAACGCCGGAAAGCTCAACGTCATCGCGGGCATCAACCCCCATGCCGCCACCTATTCCCTGGCTCCCGGCAAGACCTTCATCACACCGGACATGGTCTGGACCTATTCCAACAACGGGGCAGGACAGGCCTCCCGCAACCTGCACCGCTGGGCCCGCAACTGGGGCGTTTACGGCGGAGGCCAGGTCCATCCTACCCTCCTCAACAGCTGGGAAGGCGCCTACTTCAGCTTCACGACCGAAACCCTGCTCAGGATGATCGACGACGCGGCGGGCATGGGCCTGGAGATGTTCGTGCTTGATGACGGCTGGTTCGCCAAAGATTACCCGCGCAACGGGGACGACGCCGGCCTGGGCGACTGGGAAGTCAACACCGCCAAATTGCCTGAAGGCATCGACTATGTCGCATCCTACGCCCACGACAAGGGGCTCAAATTCGGCATCTGGATCGAGCCGGAAATGGTCAATCCCGCCTCGAACCTGGCGCACAGACATCCCGAATGGGTGGTCAAGAGCCCGGGACGCGACATCTACCAGGAACGCAACCAGTGGGTCCTCGACCTTTCGAACCCGGCCGTACAGGACTTCGTGTACGGCATTTTCGACGGCGTGATGCAACTCTCGAAGAACATCGACTACGTGAAATGGGACTGCAACCGCGTTATCGAGTCGTTCGGCAGCACCTATCTCGGCAAGGAACAGGACCGCTTCTACGTGGAGTATTGCCAAGGCCTGTACAACGTGATGCGGCGCATCCGCGAAAAGTATCCCCGCGTGCTGATCCAGTGCTGTTCCTCAGGCGGCGGACGCGTCGACTACGGAGCCCTTCGCTATTTCGACGAAATCTGGACCAGCGACAATACCGACGGCGACTGCCGCGCCTATATCCAGTACGCCACGAACCTCATCTACCCGCCCTTCATCATGGGCGCCCACGTATCGGCCGTTCCCAACCACCAGAGCGGCAACGTCACGCCGCTGAAGTTCCGTTTCGACATGGCCTGCGCCGGACGTCTGGGGCTGGAACTGCAGCCCAAGCATTTCTCAGAACACGAACGCGCCCTGGCGGAGCGTTGCATCGCCTCCTATTACCAGTATCGGGATCTGGTGTTTACGGGAGACCTGTACCGCCTCTCCTCGCCCTATGACAGTGATTACTACGCCCTGATGTACGTCTCGCAGGACAAATCCCGCGCCGTGGTCTATACCTACTGCATGCGCTACCAGCACCGCGCAGGAAGCCAGCACAGCTTCCGGCTCGACGGCCTCGATCCGAAGCGCAACTACACCGTGAAGGAACTCAATGTGAACCGCTCCTGCTGGTGGGGCGACGGCGATGTCTTCTCCGGCGAATTCCTGCAAAGCGGCGCCTTCAACCCCGACCTGCCGCAGAAATACAGTTCGGCCGTCTTCTACCTGGAAGCCCAATAGCCTATTTCCTCCCGGTCAGGGAATACGGTTTATCGGATACAGCCTGGCCGCGTCGGCGGTCGGGCCGGTCTGACATCTCGAATTCAAGCGTACAACCGGCAGCCAGGTCGGCGTGGGTTAGATACAGTTTGGTGTACGGCTTCCCGTTCAGCTTCACGCTGCGCACATAGCGCTTGCGGTCGCTGACGCCGGGCGCCTTGATTTCGATGACGGCGCCATTTTCCAACGTGACTTTCAGATACGGCAGATACGGCGCGCCGAGCACGTACTGGTCGCAGCCAGGCGCCACCGGGTAGAAGCCCATGACGGAGAAGATATACCAGGCAGACATCTGCCCGCAGTCGTCGTTGCCGCCAAGGCCGCGAATGTCGTTGCGGTACATCTTGTTCAGAATGGTCCGGATCCGGTCCTGGGTTTTCCAGGGCTGCGTAGTCCAGGCATAGAGGTAAGGCACATGATGGCTGGGTTCGTTCCCGTGTACGTAACCGCCGATCAGGCAGTCGGCCGTAATATCCTCATTGTCGGCGTAATACTTCTCGGGAAGGTCCATGTCGAAGAGTCGGTCGAGGCGCTCTCTGAAGACTTTCTCGCCGCCCATACAGACCATCAGGCCGTACGGGTCCTGCGGCACGTGGAAGGAGAAGTTCCAGGAGTTGCCTTCGATGAAGCCTTCCCCATAGGTCTGGAGCGGATCGAGATCCGGTTTGAAGGAGCCATCCCTGAAGCGTGGCGAGGCGAAGCCGAGGGCGGGATCGAAGGTGTTGCGGTAGTTATGCGCGCGCTCCCGGAAGGCATCGGCCACTTCGTTCCGGCCGGTCATTTGGGCTGCGTGGTAGATGCTCCAGTCGTCGAAGGAATACTCCAGCGTGTTGGAGGCTGCTGTCGCATCATTGTCGTAAGGCGCGTATCCGTAGGCCGCATAGTCCCTGGCTGAGGTCAGGTGCGGGCAGTTGGCTGTCGCCACCATCGCGGCGAAGGCTTCGTCGCGGTCGATGTCGGCACCTTTCACCAGGGCGTCCGCCACCACGCTCACCGCGTGGTAGCCGGTCATGCACCAGCCCTCATTGCCCTGCAGGCTCCACACCGGCAGCATTCCCACGGGATTCTGCCGCCAGTGGGCCAGCATCGAGCGGACCATGTCGGTGTTGCGGCTGGTCTTGAGCAGCCCCAGCAACGGGTGCTCGGCGCGGTAGGTATCCCAGACGGAGAACACCGTATAGTTGGTAAAGCCTTCGGCCTGATGGACTTCCCCGTCAACGCCGCGGTAGCGTCCGTCCACGTCCATATAGACGGAAGGGTTGATCATCGTGTGATAGAGCGCCGTATAGAGGCTCGCCTTCTGGTCGTCGGTGCCCTCGCACTGCAGTACACCGAGTTCCTGTTCCCAGGCGCAGGCGGTCTCGCACCGGATCGTCTCGAAAGACTTGCCGGCAGCCTCCGCAGCCAGGTTCTTCAAGGCCCCTTCCGTAGAGACAGCCGACAGGGCCACCTTCACCTCGAGTTCGGGCACCTCGGCGTCGAACTCGAAATAGGCCGTGACGTCACGCCCGGCAATGTCCGGGAAATTGTGATGCAGGTCGAACTTGCGCCAGAATCCCCGGTACGCCGGCTGCTTGCGGTCGGCATAACCATAGTTTACGACGGGCTTGGAAAAGGAGATGGCAAAGTAAGTATAGTTGCCTCTCGACCAGCCGTCCGTAATCCGGTAACCCGTGACAAGGGTATCGTTCACGACCCGGATCCGAGACCAGAGCACTTTGCCGTCATAATTGTAGATGCCGTGAAGCAGGTCCACTACCAGACGTTGGGTGCTGCCTTTCGGGAAAGTATATTGGTGGACGCCCACCCGCTGCGTAGCGGTAAGCCGCGCGCGGACGCCGCTGTCAGCGAGCGTAACTTCGTAGAGGCCCGGCTCCGCATGCTCCGTCTCGTGACTGAACCGCTGCCGATAACCTCCGTCCGGATCTTCTTTCGTGCCGGGGTTCAACTGCAAAGCGCCGGTCTGGGGCATGAGCAGGATGTCACCCAGGTCGGAATGGCCCGTTCCGCTCAGATGGGTATGGCTGAAGCCGACGATCGTATTGTCCGTATACTGATAGCCAGCACAGTAGTCATACGCGCGGGGTTGATACTTCCCTCCGACATTGTGCGGAATGGTATCCGTGTCGGGCGAGAGCTGCACGGCCCCGAACGGGGCGCACGCACCCGGGAAGCAGTGTCCCATGCCCGTAGTGCCGATCATCGGATTGACGTACTGCGACACTTGGGCGCTGGCCAGGCATATCATACCCGTCAGACAGAGCAGCAGGAGGAGAAACCGTTTCATTGGATTTCAGTCAGCGCGCCGGTCACCGAATCGATGATGAACCCCCGCACCACCACGTCTTTGGGCACCAACGGGTGATTCACGATGGATGCCACGGTCTTGCGTACCGAAGCTTCCGTGTCGTGGAAGCCTTCCAGCCACTCCGCCACTCCCCTGGCCTCCCACTCGGAGAGCGTCTCTTCGGAGATGCCATGCTCCAGCATGTGGGGACGGAAGGCATCGTAACTCATGTGGCAGGCGCCACAAGTGGAATGATGCACCACCATGACTTCCTTGACACCCAGCTCATAGATACCTACCAGCAGCGACCGGATGGCCGAATCCGTTTCCGAGAGGATGAGGCCGCCCGCGTTCTTGATGATCTTGGCGTCCCCGTTGCGCAGGCCCAGCGCCTTGGGAAGCAGCTCTGTCAGCCGCGTATCCATACAGGTGAGCACCGCCAGTTTCTTTGCCGGATATTTGTCGGTGACGTAAGGTTCATAGCCTTTTTCTGCCACGAACTGTCGGTTGAATTGAAGGATCTGGTCTATCATTTTTCTCAGTTTTGGTCGTTAATGGCTGTCACGCCTGATGAATTCCGTAACCAATTTGAAGACAGGGATATAACTGTCAAAACAGATGGTTTTCATATCGTCGGCCGGCGTGTGATAGTACGGGAAGGCGTCCCCTTCCTGGTTTTCCAGGAAAATGCAGGGAACGCCCCGGACGGCGAAGGGATAGTGGTCGCTGTTGGCGGCCAGTTCGCCCCGGTTCAAAGCCTCGAAGAGTCCCTGCTCCCGGTTGATTGCCTCAAACACTTCGAAGCGGGACATACCTGCCTCACTGACTTCGCAATACTGCACGGGGTTGTTATCCCCTATCATATCCAGATTGAACAGATACCGGATCCGGTCGAGCGGCACGACAGGATGCTCCACGAACCAGGTCGAGCCGCGCAGGTTGGCGTCTTCGCCGGAAAAGGCGATGAAATACATATCGTACTCCGGCTGATGCTCCACATAATACTTCGCCAGCGTAATGATGGCGGCTGTGCCGGAAGCGTTGTCGTTGGCACCGGGATAATAGACCTTCCGGCCGAGATTGCCCAGATGGTCGTAATGCGCCGTGAAGACATAGCACCCATCGTGGCGGCGGCCGTTGACCTTGGCGATTACATTTTCCGTCTGGTAGCCTTTCAGGAATTCGTTGTCCACATTCACTTTGACGGACTTGACACCTGCGATGGCCTCCGGCGTGACCCAAATGATGGGTTTGTCCACCACTTTTTCGCCATAAGCCTTGTAGAACTTGATGGGTGAAGTCCATTCGTAGAGCAGGCCGGCATTCGTGCAGGCACCCGCCTTCTGCAATTTCGAGAATGCCTCCTTATGCCGGTAAGTAAACCAGAATTCGCAGGAAACCAGACAGTTCGCATATTCGGGACGGGCCAGGTCGGCAAACATCTTCTCGGCGTCGAAGTTCAGGGTATCCACGTGATAGACCGGGAATTCCCCGTGTACGCCGGGCGAGTATTCCCGCATCGAAAAATCGAAGCCAGGGGACAGTTTGCGCCCGTCAGCCCACATCTCCATCGCACCGCAGAATGTATTGATGTCCAAGGTAAACGGCTGCAGCGTGACTTCGTCCGCGCCGGATTTTTCAAATTCCCGGGCAATGAATTTCCCCGACTTGCGGACGCCGTCGCGCGCATAGCCGCGCCCCTGGTACCGGGCACTGCTGAGTTGACGGACCATTTTCTTGAAGCGGGGCAGGTCCTGTGCCTGCATGCACGGGACCAGCACCAGGGCCGCTACGGCGACCAGAGACAATTTCCGAAATGCTTTCATACGAATGAGTTCCAGCTTATCTTTGTAAAGATAGCGATTATTTGCCCAACCCGGGCAAATTGTTTACTTTTGCCCCTTATGAAAGAGAATACCCGCACGCTGCTCATCCTGCACACTGCCGTCTTCCTGGCGGGTTGGACGGGTATTTTCGGCCGTTTGATTTCGCTCGGCGGCCTGCCGCTGGTGTGGTATCGGATGCTGTTCAGCATCGTCACGCTGGTCCTCGTGCTGTGGTGCATAGGGCGCCTCCACAAGGTCGGGCGCAAGGTCGTGTTGCAGATCGCCGGCTGCGGCGTGCTGCTGGCCCTGCACTGGGTGGCCTTTTTCGCCAGCATCCAAACAGCGAACGTGTCGATCGGCGTGGCCTGCATCGCCACTTCGTGCTTCTTCACCACCCTGTTCGAACCGCTGATCAACCGGACGCGGGTTTCCTGGAAAGAGATCCTCATCAGCTTCATCTCCATCGCCGGCGTCCTGCTGATCTTCAGCCTCGACGTGCGCTATCGGCTCGGCATCGCCTTGGGCCTGCTCTCCGCCGCGCTCTATTCCATCTTCGCCATCCTCAACGTGAACGTGGCCGCGCGCACCGGAGAGGATACGCCGACCATGCTCCTCTGGGAACTGGTCGGCGGCGCGCTGCTCCTGACCCTGTGCATCCCGCTTCAGGCCCGCGTGCTGCCCGCCGAGCCCATCCTGCCCGTGGGAAGCGACTGGATCTGGCTCCTGCTGCTCGGCTCCGTCTTCACCATCGTCCCCTTCCTCTTCCAGCTGCAGGCGCTGCGGAAGTTCTCGGCCTTCACCGTCAACCTGACATACAACCTTGAGCCGGTCTACAGCATCGCCTTGGCGGCTCTCCTCTTCCACGAACACCGCGAAGTCGGCTGGTCTTTCTGGATCGGCCTCGTCCTGATCGTCGTCTCGGTTTTGCTGCAGACCCGTCGCATAGCGCAACCCTGAACGGTCACAGCTGCCGGGCCACCGACATCATCGAACTGAAACTGGATACACTCCGCTGAGAAATCGTCTCCGCTCCGCCTCGGGAAACCGTTCGATGGCATAGCGGAGCATCGTACGGGGCATGGTTTTATAACGGGGCCCTGCCCCTAACCCCGCCGCTCCGACCTCGCTATTCCTCAAGGCCCTCCCTGCCCGGTCTCCGCTAGCGCCTGATGGCGCTTTCCTTTTCCTATGACGCACGCTCCCCGGGGGCTCTGCGAGCCAGGCTTTGAGGGCGGCTTCGTCGCGCTTGCCGGCTTCGCGAAGGAGCCAGCCGACGGCCTTGTGGATCAGGTCGTGGGGATGGTGAAGGAGGATGTCGGCGATAGCGAAAGTATCGTCTGTCTGCCCGTGTCGGACAAAAGTCATGGTGCTGACGATACCGATGCGCTGCTCCCAAAGGGTCTTTCCATTGCGGGCAAGATCATACAGCAGAGCCCTGTCTTTATCGAGCAGCCACTCCCCCAGCAAAGGATAACAGGAAAGATCGACCAGATCCCAATTGTTGATGAACGCCGTATGCGAAAGATAAAAGTCGATACAATCCTGCTGTGAGATGCCCGCTCGGGCCTGACATGGCCCGTTGGCCGTCATGCCCGGTTCAGCGACTGACAGGCTTTGCCCTTCGGCCGCCATGCCCGGCTTGACCGGGCATCTCTTCGCGTGCGAGAAAAGCTGGACCAGGGTCAGCAGGGCGGCCAGACGCACCTCGTGATATTCGCTGCGGATGCACTCTTCCAGCTCCGGCAGACCCACTTCACGCCAACAGGCTTTCACCACCTGCCGTGTCACCGGAACTTTGATGCCCAAGAACTTGTCGCCCTCTCCATACTGCCCCGGCCCCGTTTTGAAAAAGCGGGACAGACCGGCGACCTGCGAAGGGTCCGCCTTCCGCAGCATCTCCTCATAAAGCCGATTCTTGCGCTGCAACGGACGCAGCTGAGGTTCAGCCGGTTGCGCAAGTTGATCCCCCTTATTCAGAGGGGGATCAACTTGCATAAATCCCTGATAATCTGATGCGTACATTGCAGCGAAAAAATATGGCAGCGATATAAATGTAGCAGCGAAAAAAAAGCGACAGCGAAAAAAAAAGCGACAGCGAAAAAGAAGTGGCAACGGAGAGGGCGGCAGGCTATTTACGGCAGCAGTCACAATCGCCGGCGGAATCGCAGCAATTCCCGAGCGCGATGCCGATAGCCTCGCATACCAGGGGTTCCATCACTTGATAGCCGGCGACGATGGGATGGACACCGTCTTTGGAATAGGCCGGATTGAGGGCGCGGGACGGGTCGGAGACGACCATCGGCGTGTAGTAATCGACATACGGAATCCCCTGCTCTTTGGCGTAAGCCTTGATGCGGACGTTAAGTGCCGCAATTTTGTCGGCAGCGTCGGTGATAGCAGGACGCCAGCGGAAAGCGGCGGCCGGCAGGACCGATGTCAACACGACGGCGATGCCGTTGGCACGAGCCAGCTCGGTCATCGAGATGATGTTGCCGAGTGCGAAGTCTTCGCTGTAGGGGCCCTGATTCTCAGCCACGTCGTTGGTACCCGCGTTGATGACCACCACCGCCGGCTTCAAATCGATGACATCCTGACGGAAACGAACCAGCATCTGCGCCGAGACCTGGCCGCTGATGCCGCGGCCCACATAACCATTGGTGGAGAAGAAATCCGGCCGCAAACGCAGCCATTCTTCCGTGATGGAGTCTCCCATCAAAACGACACGCGGCTGCCCTTCGGCGGGCGCTGTCAAAGATGCGTTCGCTGCAGCGAAGCGCTGCAGTCCGCCCCAATCCTGGGCATAGGAAAGAAAGGCCGGCGAGACCAATCCGAAAGCCACAATCAGCGTGGCACATAATCTCTTGATATTCATGACTTTGTCAATTATCGTCTGCTCACTTTGACGCACACGATTTATTGTAAATAATTGATAATCAACTATAAGTCCGACACGGGTCAAAGCCTTCGCTTCGCGATAGGACTGGTGAGGCGGCAGGATGGGACCGTCGTCATTGAAGGACAACGGTTGTCGAGTTCTTGTCTTTGCCGAGTTTGACCTTCAATTTCGAGCCGGCAGGGATACCTTCGATGATGACCTCCGAGACGGGATCTTCGACATAGCGCTGGATGGCGCGCTTGAGCGGGCGGGCGCCGAACTTCGGATCATATCCAACATCGGCGATGAATTTCTTGGCTGTCTTGTCGATGGACAACGTGTAGCCCAGCTCCTTCATACGGCCCAGCAGTTCGCGCAGCTCGATATCGATGATCTGGTAGATGTCCTCCTGCGTCAGGGCGTTGAAATAGATCTGCTCGTCGAGACGGTTGAGGAACTCCGGCGTGAAGACCTTGCCGAGCGCCTTGTCGATCAGGGCGTTCTGCGAAGCCATACGGTCGTCGGACCCCGTGGAGAAACCGATGCCGCGTCCGAAGTCCTTGAGTTCGCGGCTGCCCACGTTCGAAGTCAGGATGAGAATCGTGTTCTTGAAGTCGATGTAGCGGCCGGCACTGTCGGTCAAGCGGCCTTCGTCCAGGACTTGCAGCAGCAGGTTGAAGATGTCGGGATGCGCCTTTTCCACCTCATCGAGCAACACCACCGAGTAGGGTTTGCGGCGGACCTGCTCGCTGAGCTGGCCGCCTTCGTTGTAGCCCACGTAGCCCGGAGGCGCGCCGATGAGCCGGCTGGAGGAGAATTTCTCCCCGTATTCACTCATGTCGATCCGGATGATGTTGTCGGCCGAATCGAACATATATTCCGCAATCTTCTTGGCCAGATGCGTCTTGCCCACACCGGTCGGGCCCAGGAAAAGGAAGGTGCCGATGGGCTTGTTGGGATCCTTGAGTCCGGCCCGGTTGCGCCGGATGGCCCGGACCACCTTCGACAGGGCCTCATCCTGGCCTACGACCACGCCGCGAAGTACGTCTTCCATCTTGCGCAGCCGTTCGCCTTCGCTTTCGGCCACCTTGTAAACCGGAATGCCTGTCATCACCGAGACCACGCGCGAGACCGTTTCCTCATCGACCGTCCGGTATTCCTCTTCCCCAGCGGAAACGGCCTTCACAGCCTCGGCTACCGCCTGTTCTTTCTCCTGCTCGAGCCGGTGGAGTTCCGCGGCGCGCTTGAAGTCGCCCGCTTTGGCTGCGCTCCGTTTCTCGGCGCGGATCGGCTCGAGCGCGCTTTCCAGGCGGACCGCCTCGTCGGAACCTTTCATATCGCCGATATGGACACGGGCGCCCGCCTCGTCGAGCACGTCGATTGCTTTATCGGGGAGACAGCGGTCTGAGATATAGCGTTGTGAGAGCGCGATACAAGCCTTGATGGCCCCGTCGGTATAGCGGACGTGATGGTATTCTTCGTAACGCGACTTGATGCCTTCGAGGATGGCGAGCGTCTGAGCGTAATCCGTGGGTTCTACCAGAATCTTCTGGAAACGGCGTTCCAGTGCGGCGTCTTTCTCGATGTGTTCGCGATATTCGTCGAGCGTCGTGGCGCCGATGCACTGGATCTGGCCGCGGGCCAGGGCCGGTTTGAGCAGATTGGCCGCATCGAGCGAGCCGGGCGTACTGCCGGCGCCGACGATAGTATGGAGCTCGTCGATAAACAGGATCAGGTCGGGATTCTTCTTGATTTCAGCCAGGATGGCCTTGACACGTTCTTCAAACTGGCCGCGATATTTCGTGCCGGCCACGAGCGAACCCATGTCGAGCGATATGATCCGTTTGGAAAGCAGGGACCGGGGGACGTTCTTGGCGGCGATCCGCAGGGCCAGGCCCTCCACCACCGCCGATTTGCCGGAACCCGACTCGCCGATGAGCACCGGGTTGTTCTTCTTGCGGCGGCTCAGGATCTGGGCCAGACGCTCGATTTCCATCTCGCGGCCCACGACCGGATCGAGTTCGCCGCTGACGGCGGCCCGCGTCATATCGTAGCCGAACGATTCGACCATCGATTTCTTCTCGGAGCCGTTTCCAGCCGCAGCCGCCCCTTTCGGGGCTACCTCTTCTTCTCCTCCGGCATCTCCACCCTCGGCGGCCGACATCATGGCCTGCTCCATCACCTCACGCAGCTTTTCGGGCAGCCGGCCCAGGTCGATGTTGCTGTTTTCAAGCGCCGTAGTGCAGGCGCCGTGCCACTGCATGAAGATTTCGGCCATCAGCTGCGCGGGCGTCACATCGCCATGCATCCGCTGGCAGGCCATCAGGATGTCCTGGGACTTGTCGCTGAGCGAGATGGAGCCCCGCTGGCCGTAAGGGATCGGCGCAGGCGAGGCGATCTTGTCTTCGATTTCCTTCTTGACCTTGCGGACGTCGACACCCAGGCTCTCGAGGATTTTCACCGCATCGGACTCCCGGTAGCGAAGGATGCCGAGAAAGAGATGGTCCGGCGTCGCTATGTAACTGCCCAGCCTGGCTGCTTCTTCGAGCGCATAGTTGAGCACGATCTTGATTTCGTTGGAATATCCTTTGTTATTCATGTCCTGAAAAAACGAATTGAGGCGCCAAGTTAACAAAAAAGTAGGGAAATAAATAATTTGCCAAGCTCATTTATTATTTGTATTTTTACACGATATTTTGGATTGAAACCGTTATAAAAAATGGATTTTGAAGAGAATGGCGGTAGGATCATTCCTATCAACATAGAAAACGAGATGAAGTCGGCCTACATAGACTACTCCATGTCTGTGATCGTGGCCCGAGCCTTACCTGATGTAAGAGACGGACTTAAGCCCGTCCACCGGCGCGTGCTCTTCGGCATGAGCAACCTCGGTGTGACCTACAGCGGCGGCGTCAAGAAATCGGCGCGTATCGTGGGTGACGTCCTCGGTAAATACCATCCCCACGGCGACTCCAGCGTCTACGACGCCATGGCTCGCCTGGCCCAGCCCTGGAACCTGCGCTACCTGCTGGTCCACGGCCAGGGCAACTTCGGCTCCATCGACGGTGACCCCGTAGCGGCCATGCGATACACCGAAGCCAAGCTCCAGAAGCTGGCCGAGGAAGTGCTCGCCGACCTGGACAAGGACACGGTCGATTTCAAGCCCAACTTCGACGAATCGCTGCAGGAACCCACGGTCCTGCCCTCCAAGGCTCCGCTGCTGCTGATGAACGGCTCCAACGGCATCGCCGTCGGTATGGCCACCAACATGGCCCCGCACAACCTCTCCGAGTGCTGCGACGCCATCTGCGCCTTCATCGACAACCCCGACATCGACGTGGACGGCCTGATGCAGTATATCAAAGGTCCGGACTTCCCGACCGGCGGCATCATCCAGGGCGTCCGCGGCATCCGCGACGCTTTCGAGACCGGCCGCGGCCGCATCGTCATCCGCTCCCGGACCAACATCGAAGTCTCGTCCTCAGGCCGCGAGACCATCGTGGTTACCGAGATCCCCTATACCATCAACAAGCGCGAACTCATCGAGCGCATCGCCGAACTGGTGGAAGCCAAGAAGATCGACGGCATCGCCTACATCAACGACGAGAGCGACCGCGACGGCATGCGCATCGTCATCCGCCTCAAGCAGGGCGCTCCCTCGAGCGTGGTGCTCAACACCCTGTTCAAGATGACCCCGCTCCAGTCGAGCTTCTCGGTCAACAACATCGCCCTGGTGGACGGACGTCCCCGCCAGCTCAACCTCAAGCAGCTGATCAAGTACTTCGTCCGCCATCGCCACGAAGTGGTGGTGCGCCGCACCCGCTTCGAGCTGAACAAGGCGCTCAAACGCGCCCACATCCTCGAAGGCCTGCTCAAGGCCCTCGACATCATCGACGAGATCATCGCCCTGATCCGCGCCTCCCGCAGCGTGGCGGACGCCCGCGACGGCCTCGTCCAGCAGTTCGGCTTCACCGTCGAACAGGCCGACGCTATCGTGGAGATGCGTCTGCGCCAGCTCACCGGCCTGGAACGCGACAAGCTGCAGGCCGAGTACGACGAACTCGAAAAGCTGATCGCCTACTACCAGCAGGTGCTCGGCAGCGAGCAGATGCAGCTGGGCATCATCAAGGACGAACTCCGGGAACTCAAGGAAAAATACGGCGACGAGCGCCGCAGCGAAATCGTCGCCTCGGCAGAGGACTTCAACCCGGAAGACTTCTATCCGAACGAAGATGTGGTGATCACCATCTCCCACTACGGCTACATCAAGCGTACCAGCCTGTCGGAATACCGCTCCCAGGGTCGCGGCGGCGTCGGCGCCAAGGGCAGCACGACCCGCGACGAAGATTTCATCGAGCACATCTACGTGGCCAACATGCACAGTACGCTGATGTTCTTCACGCAGAGCGGCAAGTGCTTCTGGCTCAAGGTGTACGATATCCCCGAAGGCGCCAAGGCATCGAAGGGACGCGCCATCCAGAACATCCTTCCCCTCACTGTCGAAGACCGCATCCAGGCCTACCTCAACGTCCAGGATCTCGACGACAAGGAATTCACGAACAGCCATTACGTGGTCCTGGCCACGGCCTGCGGCACCATCAAGAAGACGCTGCTGGAAGCCTACTCCCGCCCCCGCGCCAACGGCATCATCGCCGTCAACCTGCGCGAAGGCGACGCCCTGATCGGCGCCGACCTGACCAGCGGGAACTGCGACATCCTGCTGGCCGGCAACCAGGGCAAGTGCTGCCGCTTCCATGAAGAGGAAGCCCGCGCCATCGGCCGCAACTCCACAGGCGTGCGCGGCATCGACCTGGAAGAGGACGACTACGTGGTCGGCATGGTCTGCATCGATCCGCAGGAACAGGCCGAAAAACCGCTCGACATCCTGGTCGTCAGCGAGAACGGATTCGGCAAGCGCTCCGACCTGGAAGAGTACCGCAAGACCCACCGCGGCAGCAAGGGTGTCAAGACCATCAACATCACGGAAAAGACTGGCAAACTTATTGCATTGAAAGCGGTCAGCGACGAGAACGACCTGATGATCATCAACCGTTCGGGCGTCACGATCCGGATGCCGGCCGAAGAAATCCGCGTGGCAGGAAGGGCGACCCAGGGCGTGAAACTGATCAGCATCCGCGAAGGTGACAGCATCGCAGCCGTCTGCGTCGTCGGAAAGGAAGAAGAAACAACGACCGTACAGGAAACGGAAACAAATAACGAAAACAATCAATAATCTAAACGGAAAAGTTATGAAAAGAATTTTCATCGCACTGTCGCTCATCCTCTCGCTGACGATGGTCAGTGCACAGCCCAAAAACGCCGCCGATGCGCTCAAGGCCGTCACCAAGGCCGAGACCGCTGCCGCCGATGCCAAGAAGGCCGCCAAACCGGCTACCTGGATCTCCCTGGCCAAAGCGTACATCGAGGCTTACGACCAGCCGTCAAGGAACATCCTGACCGGCACGCCGCAGTCGGAAGTCAAGCTCTTCCTCAAGGACCAGCAGGTTCAGGGTACCTCCCAGAAGCAGGGCGCCGAGGGTGTCTACACCGTTGACTCCTATGCCGACAAGGATCTGTACTACAACACCGACGGTATCCTCGAGTTCTTCCTGGTGACCAAGCCGGCCGTGGAGGGCGACCTCCTGGGCAAGGCCATCGAAGCCCTCGCCAAAGCCAAGGAACTCGACCCGAAGGGCTCCAAGGCGAAAGATATCGAACAGATGATGACGGACATCCACACCAAACTCGGCAACGAAGCCCTGTCAGAGTATCTGGCCGGCAACTTCAAGAAGGCGGCCGGACTCTTCAAGATGACCGCAGCCTGCGCTGAGAATCCCCTTATGGGCAAGGTTGACTCGCTGAATACCTACTACACCGCGCTCGTTTCGAACATGGCCGGCGAAAAGGAACAGGCTATCGACTACTACAAGAAGTGCATCGACATGGGCATCTTCCAGAACGGCAACACCTTCTCCAACCTGGCCGAAGTCTACAAGAGCAGCGGTGACACCGTCGCCTGCAAGGAAATCCTCGAAAAGGGCTTCGTGCAGTTCCCCGAGAACGACGGCATCCTGATCGGCCTGATCAACCTCTATATCGACAGCAAGGACGACACCGGCCGCCTCTTCGAGCTGATCCACGCCGCACAGAACCTCAATCCGACCAACGCCAGCCTCTTCTATGTGGAAGGCAACGTGTACAAGCAGCTGGGCGACATCGAGAACGCAGCCAAGCTCTACACCAAGTCGACGGAAGTCGATCCGAACTACACCTTCGGCCCGCTGGGTCTGGGCGCCCTCTACTATGACAAGGCCATCGAACTGCAGACCAAGGCCGGCGAGGAGCTCGACGACAACAAGTACTTCGCCCTGATGAAGGAAATGGACGAATATCTCGAGAAGGCTATCCAGCCGTTCGAGAAGTCCTTCCAGATGACCGAAGACGGCGAACTCAAGAACGCCATCGCCGAGTACCTGAAGAACATCTACTTCCGTCTCCGCGACAAGAATCCTGAGTACGAAGCCCTCTCGAAGAAGTACGAGGCCTTCTTAAAAGGTGAATAATTCCGAGCAGACGCTTCTCGGAAGACAATGAAGGGACGCTTGGGAGCCGATGCTCTCAAGCGTCTTTTTTGCACTCGAAAAAGCGATTTCGGGTGTATTGTTGTTGGCGCTCAGATGACACAGATACACGTCGCGGAGGCCTTCGTGCCTGCAGCGGCGCAGCAGCGAGGCCGTCTGTTCGTTGGAAAGATGGCCGCTCTGGGTCAGGATCCGGTGCTTGAGCTGCGGCGGATAGGGCCCCGTCATCAGCATGTCCACATCGTAATTGGATTCGACCACCAGATGGTCGGCCAGGGAGGCATAGCGCACCGCTTCGTCGGTAACCTCACCCAGGTCGGTCATCACGGTGAAGCGTTCGCCGCGGAGATGGAAATGATAGCCAACCGTCTGCGTAGCGTCGTGCGGTACCACGAAAGGCGTGATACAGAAGTCCTCGCCTATCCGCGTCTCCTTCCCCTCCTCCAGGTAACGCACATAGCCCTTCAGACGACCCGCCGTACAAAAATTGGTACGGAGTGCCTGTTCCAGCGTCCGGGTCAGATAGACGGGCTTATGGTAGCGTTCCACGAAGGTACCGAGGCTCTTGACGTGGTCGAAGTGGTCGTGTGTGACAAAGACGGCCTCGATGGAATCGATCGACAGGCCGTGTTCAGCCAGCCGCTTCTTGATGGCGCGGTTCCCAATCCCTACGTCGATAAGGAAGGCTCCGCGTTCATCGCCGAAATAATAGCAGTTGCCGTTGCTTCCACTCGACAGGCTCAGGAATTGCACCATCTCATTTGAGTTTCTTGAGGTTCTTGATCTCGCGGGGTTTGATGATGCCTTTTTCGGTGACGATGCCGGCGATCAGCGAAGCGGGCGTCACATCGAAGGCCGGATTGTAAACCTGGATGCCACGCGGCGCCATCGGCTTGCTGTAATACATATCGGTAACCTCGAAGGCCGGGCGCTCCTCGATGACGATGTCCGCACCCTGCTTGCAGTTGAAGTCGATGGTGCTGGTGGGAGCGAACACATAGAGGGGGACCTTGTAGTATTTGGCGATGATGGCCACGCCGTTCGTGCCGATCTTGTTGGCCACGTCGCCATTGGCGGCTACGCGGTCACATCCCACGAACACGAAATCGACCTTGCCCTGCGACATCAGCGTGGCGGCCATGTTGTCGCAGATCAGCGTCACGTCGATGCCAGCCTTGGAGAGTTCGTACGCCGTCAGGCGGGCTCCCTGAAGAAGGGGACGTGTCTCGTCGCAGAACACGTGGGGAAGATAGCCTTTCTGCTGGGCGAGGTAGATCGGTCCGAGCGCCGTGCCGAATTTCGAAACGGCCAGGTGGCCGGCATTGCAATGGGTCAGGATGCCACAGCCCGGGTGCAGCAGCGAGAATCCGAATTTGCTGATGGTCTCGCACATCCTCACATCTTCCGCCTTGATGGCCCGGGCCTCGGCCGTCAGGGCCTTGCGAAGCGCCCCGATGGCATGCTTGTCGTCAGCCGTTTCCAGGTTCTGTTTGGTGGAATAGAAACAGCGCTCCATCCGGTCGAGCGCCCACATCAGGTTGACGGCGGTGGGCCGGGAGATATAGAGATAGTGCTTGACACGGAGGAACTCTTTCTCAAGGGCCTGCACGGTGCGGGTACGGTAGCGGTTGACGCACATGGCCAGGCCGAACGCGGCAGCGATGCCGATGGCCGGCGCGCCACGCACCTTGAGGCGGGTGATGGCATAGAATATCTGTTCAGCGGAGGTCAGATGCAGGAAGCGTTCCTGGTTGGGCAGCTGCGTCTGGTCGAGGATGACCACCTCGCGCCCGTTAGGACTCAACTCCACGGAATCATAGGGAAATACGCTCTTCACGGTCAGAGGGTTTCAATCAGCTTGGTGAATAGCTTGCACATCCGGTCGGCAGCAGCATCGGCAGCCCGCACCACGTCGTCTCCGTCATTGAGTTTGGTGCAGGCGTTCTCGGTATTCGAGATATTGGTGATGACCGACATGCCGAAGACGGGAATGCCGCAGTGGCGGGCCACCAGCACTTCGGGAACCGTTGACATGCCTACGGCATCGGCGCCGATCGACAGGTAGTAGCGCACCTCGGCGGGCGTCTCGTAGGAAGGGCCCGTATTGCCCAGATAGACACCTTTGCGGACAGGGATTTTCGCCCGCTTGGCGATGGATTCTACCTTTTTGATCAGGTTGAGGTCATAAGCCGCCGTCATATCGGGGAAACGGTCGCCGAATTCATCGAAATTCTTACCGATCAAGGGATTGGGGAGCATGTTGATGTGGTCGCGGATGATCATCAGGTCGCCCACTGAGAAGCTCTGGTTCAGGCCGCCCGCTGCATTGGAGACAAGCAGCACCTTGATGCCCAGGGTCGCCATCACGCGGATGGGCAGGGTCACCTGCTCCATGGGATAGCCTTCATAGTAGTGGAACCGGCCCTGCATGGCGCAGACATACTTGCCCGCAAGTTTGCCGAAGATGAAGTTGCCCTTGTGACCGATGGCGGTCGATTTGGCGAAGTTGGGAATCTTGGCATACGGGATGACGGCTTCCGCCTCGATGACGTCTGCCAGTTTGCCCAGGCCGCTGCCCAGCACGATGCCCACTTCGGGCGTCTTGCCGCCGATGTTCTCCTTGATGAACGCGGCTGCTTCGCGAATCTTTTTGACGCGTGAGTCCATATCGAAAGAATGCTATGATTGAGCAATTTTAACAAAAAATCTGCAATTTTCCAAGAAACAGGTTATCTTTGCAGAAGACACAAGCCCTATGTTCGACAAGATCAAGACCTGGTACAAAGCGCAGACCGACACCACAAAGGCCCTCATCTGGATCGGCCTGGTCGCCGTGATCGGCATCATCATCCGCTGGGATGCGGTCATAGCCGGGATCAAGCACGGTTTCAGCTTCTACTCTTCGAAATGAGACACGGCCTCGTCATACCGCTGCTTCTCACCGCCGTCCTTTTCCTGACCGCGGCGCGTCTTGACGCGCAGGAGACCGTCCTCACGCAGGGACAGCCCAAAGAGGTGGAAATCACGGCCTCCGAACTGGCCGACAAGATTCTCGAATACGCCGCATCTTTCCTGGGCACCCCCTACCGCTACGGAGCCAACGGTCCGAAACGTTTCGACTGCACGGGTTTCACCCGCTACGTCTTCGGCCATTTCGGCATCACCGATCTCGACCGCTCGGCGAAAGACCAGGCGCACAACGGCCGTGAAGTGGATATCTCCGACTTCCGGAACCTGCAGAAAGGCGACATCCTGCTGCTGGGCAGCCGCCGCAATCCGAAAGTGGTCGGCCACGTGGGCATCTTCACTGGGCTGGACACCGCCCACAACGACCCGAAATTCATCCACGCCTCCAACCATGGCGTGCGCTACAGCAGCATCTATACGGAGAGCTACTACGCCAACCGCCTGCTCGGCGCCCGCCGCATCCTCCCCGATTTCGAAGACTATAAAGTAGAATTCGACAGTACGGCCACCTTCGCTTTCGAGCCCGACCACGGCGTGCATATCGCTCCCGACAGCCTCGTGCTGGCCGACAACGACCGCCGCATCGTCCTGTTCGAGAACGGAAAATGGGCTTATATCGATGCGGACGGAGCCCTCTCGATTCCCGAAGGCAGCGGACGCCTGATCCTGAGCGGAGACGGCAACTGGGCGCCGGTGCGCGAAACCAAAGTCACCATTCCTGCCTCCGCCCTCAAGCCCGATCCGCGCGACCTCGAGCCCGAGCCCAAGCCCGCCGCCAAACCCGCTGCAAAACCCGCCGCCACCCCGAAAGATTCGTCAGCAACCGCAGCCGCGCCCCAGGGCGAGCAAATCTATCACACCATCGTCAAGGGAGACAACCTCTCCAAGATCGCCCGGCAGCACGGCACCACGGTCAACAAGCTCTGCCAGCTCAACAACATCACCACCAACACCGTCCTCCGCGTCGGCCGCAAACTGCGGGTAAAATAATCCCCCAGCGAACCACATCCTTTTCAGCTTTTGCCGAAAGGCGCGTCAGCTATCGAGTCAAAAACCCATGGCCGCCCGCGCCTTCAGGCGCTAGTGGAGGACGTGAGGGCAAGGCTCGTGGATTAGAAGGCCGTAACGGCGGGGTTTGGGGCAGCGCCCCAGTAACTCAGACACGGGAGGGGCCCAGCGAAGCTGGGAGGGATGGAGCGAAGCGGAAGGTTTTTGACCGATAGCTGCAAGACTTGAGGAAAAAGCAAATCCAAGTCAGGTGCGGGTCAGATTCTGTACCCTTTCGTTCAGGGTGGGATGGGAGTATTCGGTGAAGACGACCAGGGGATGCGGGGTGAGGTTTGCGAGGGATTTGGCGCTCATTTTCTTGAGGGCGGAGGCTTCGGCGGGGCCCATGCCGTGGGTGGTGGCGAAGGCGTCGGCCTGACGTTCGTGACGGCGGGAGATGACGTTGGTCACAATGTCGAGCAGGATGCTGAGCGGCGTATAAACGAGCGAGAATACCGCCAGATTGACGTGGAACGACGGCTCGGCACACCCGGCTGCCGCAGCTAAAGCGCTGCTTCCGATCAGCAAGCTGAACAACCAGAACATCAAAAGATTCGTAGCGAACCCTTCCAGCGAAGAGAGGATAATATGATGCCGTTTGTAATGCCCGATTTCATGGGCGAGAACACCGACGATCTCTTCCGTGGAAAGCTGCTCCATGAGCGTGTCGTAGAGCACGACCCGCTTCTTGCGTCCGAATCCCGTGAAGTAAGCGTTCGACTTGCTGCTGCGCTTGGAGGAATCGATGACGAAGATGTTGTCGAGCCGGAAGCCGACACGTTCGGCGAATGCCTCGATGGCCGTGCGGAGCTCCCCTTCCGGCAGCGGCGTCTGCTTGTTGAACAGCGGCACGATGAGCTGCGAGTAGAAGTACTGCATGAAGAGGGAGAAAAGCGTCACGGCGCCCCAGGCGATGAGCCAGAACCAGCGGGGTGAGAGCTGGTAGATCCAGGCGCAGAGCGCCAGCACGGCACCCATGATGACGATGTTCATCAGCAGGCTCTTGACCGCGTCGGCAGCAAACAGCTTCGGCGTGGTGCGGTTGAAGCCGAAACGCTGCTCGATGACGAAGGTGCGGTAGATATCGAAGGGCAGCGACACCACCCAGGAAAGCAGGTAAAAGATGCCCCAGAAGATGAGGGCCTGCACCACGGGAGCACTGCTGACAGAGCGGGCGGCGGCATCGAACAGGGCGAAGCCGCCGAAGGCGAAGAGCGCCAGGGTGACGAGCGTGCTGACCAGGTTCGAGAGCAGCGAGAATTTGCGGTTGGTCATCGCATAATCCTGCTGCCTGCGGTAACGCTCCGGATCGTAAAGATCCTTCAGCAAAGCGGGCACGGGCTGCCGGGACGCGCGGATATTGAGCAGCGTCAGGGCCACCGACCAGCAGAACTCCGCCAGTACGATGGCGATCACCAGCCAGTAAAGGGCAGCGGCGCTCATCGGGCGGCTTCCACGAACTGAGGATAGCGCTCCGCGATGGGGATGGGATGGTTCTCCTTGTCGAGGAAGCAGTGGAGCGACCAGCCTTCGAACACTTCCTCGCCGCGGCAGTGCATCGTATAACCGATTTTCAGCTTGAAGGTGGTCATCGACTTGATGAAGACCGAGACCTCGATCACGTCGTCGAAGGTCGTCGTGTGGCGGAAAGCGCCTTCCACGCCCAGCACAGGCGATATTACGCCGTCGGCCTCGATCTGTGCGTAGCTGGCGCCGATGGCGTCGAGATACGCCACGCGCGCTTCCTCCATGATGCGGATGTAGTTGGAGTGGTGCGTCACACCCATCCGGTCGGTCTCGTAATAATGGACCTTATGCTTATAGACAAACATACCGTTTTCTTTTACTGCGGCAAAGATAAGCATTTTTGGAGAGTCCGGGAATTATCGTTAACTTTGGAGGATGT
Source organism: Bacteroidales bacterium UBA3290 (assembly GCA_002361615.1). GTDB lineage: Bacteria > Bacteroidota > Bacteroidia > Bacteroidales > UBA932 > Cacconaster. Next base: position 10,502 of record DETK01000033.1, on the reverse strand, counting down.
AAAACCGGAATAAGCCATGATGAGAGAAGAGACCGTCTTCGGACCGATTCACAGCCGCCGGCTCGGCCGCTCGCTGGGCATCAACCTGCTGCCGACCCGGGGCAAGATCTGCAACTTCGACTGCATCTACTGCGAATGCGGCTGGAACTGCGACGGGAAGGGCGATACCGTTCTCCCCACGGCCGCGAAAGTACGCAACGATCTGGAGAACAAACTGATCGAACTGATGCTCGACGGTACCGTCATCGATTCGATCACCTTCTCCGGCGACGGCGAGCCGACCCTCAATCCGGAGTTTCCCCGCATCATCCAAGACACGGTCTTCCTGCGCGACGCCTATTGTCCCAATGCCAAGGTATCGGTGCTTTCCAATGCCACGCGCGTCCACATCCCCGAAGTGTTCGAAGCGCTCCGCAAGGTGGACAACCCGATCCTGAAAATCGACGCACCGACCGACGACCTGGTCGCAAAGATCAACCAGCCTGCACCCGGCTATCGCCTGGAACGTGTCATCGAAGCGCTGGAAAAGTTCGAAGGCGACTTCATCCTGCAGACCATGTTCCTCAAGAGCAGGAACTTCGATTCCGCATCGCCCGAAGTCCTCGACGGCTGGATGGACATCGTCCGCCGGCTCAAGCCCCGCAAGATCATGGTCTATACCATCGACCGCCCCACCCCGGAGCAAGGCCTTGAAGCCTTCACGGTCGAAAAGATGCAAGCGCTTGTCCAGCCCCTCCTTGACGAGGGTTTCACCATTGACATCAAAGGAAAAGGATAAAAAACACCCCATACGATGAATACCCAAGAGAAATTTGTCATCACCGTCAGCCGCGAACTCGGCTCGGGCGGTCACACCGTCGCCCGCAAACTGGCCGAAAAGCTGGGCGTCCGCCTCATCGACAAGGAACTCATCCACGAGCTCTCTGAAAAGTTCAACCTCACCCCTTCCACCATCGAACGTCTGAAAGGGGAAAAGAAGCAGTGGATGTCCGAATTCATCCGCCGGGTCGCCCCCGCCCCTTCCCCGGCTGCCTTCATTGCCAGCAACAGCGTCTACGGCAAGGAGTTCAACCCCAATGTCACCACCGACGACATTTTCCTGGCCGAAACCGAAATCCTGCGCCAGTTCGCCCAGGAGGAGTCGTGCGTGATCGCCGGCCGCTCCGGTTTCTTCGTGCTGAAGGGCCATCCGCAGAAAGTGGACATCTTCATTACCGCCCCGATGGAAAAGCGTATCGAGCGGGTGATGCGCAAACAGAACCTTACCCGCGAACTGGCGGAGGAGATCATCGGGAAAGTGGACAAACAGCGGGAGAACTATATCAAACGCTACGCCGAGACCAGCCGTTACGACGTGCGCAACTACGACTTGGCCCTCAACATGGACGGCCTGACCGAAGATCAGGCCGTCGACATCATTCTGGCTTTTCTGAATAAAAAGTAACGTGCATCACAGGGTCGTACCCATGATGTAGTCGTTCATGAAGTACCCGTGGCCGATGGGGAAATCGCCTTCGCGGAGGATTTCCAGGCCGAGGTGTTTGTAGAAATCGACCGCACGGTTGTGACGGTTGACGTGCAGTTCGATGCGGCAAGGCCAGCCTGAAGCGGCCCTCCGGACGAAATTGCAGATATGCCCGTAAAGCAATCGCCCGAATCCCTGTCCCTTAAAATCGGGGAGGATATAGATTTTCTGCAACTCGAACAGATAGGCGCCGTCGTCCTGCAGGCCGCGCGGCTGCACGGACGCATACGCGCAGGGCATCCCGTCTTTTTCCAGGATGAAATACACGTGTCCTTCCCTCCCCATCTGCCGTTGGAGGGAATCTTCGGAGTACATCCACTCCATCATATAATCCATCTGCCCTTCGGAGAGGATTTCAGCGTACGTATCGCGGAAGGCCACGTCGGCCAGGGAGCGGATGAGCGGGATATCGTCGGGCATAGCCCGGCGGATCAGCAGCGAACTGCGGCGCGGATCGAGCATGGTTACCTGAGCAGGCGCCTCCTCGCCGCCCGGATGAGCAGGAGCGCCACATCGGTCCAGCGCAGACGGAAGCCGGCGCCGCTCACGAAGTTGGACACGCCGCGGGAGAAACCGTTGATTTCCTCCTGGCGACGGAGCATCCGGAGCGTCGTTTCCAGTTCCGCGTAGGTCCGGATGTCGGCAAAGCCTTTGTCATTCTTTTTCCCCGCCATAGAACACCTTGATGAAGAGTTTGACAAAAGTGTCGCGGAAGAGCCGCTTGCGAAGGAAAAAGACGACGAGCATCACCAGGACGAACACGCCGCAGACAATCGAACTGGAGACGGCGACCGATCCCGTCCACTGCCCGATCCACTGGACCAGCACTACGGCCAGCAGGCCGAGGACGATGACCAGCAGGCCGACCAGCAGCAGCGTGGCCGTCAGGCGGCCCATCGCTACCGAGAGTCCTTCCGTGGTACGCAGCTTGAGCTCGTCGGACTTCAGATCGACATAGTCCTTCAAGTCGCTCATTGATTGCCTCCTACCGCTTCCTTAACGGTTTCGGCAGCCGCCCTGGCCGTAGCCTCGGCCTTCGCCTTGATATCTTCCACTTTGTTTTCCAGACAGTCGAGGCCCTCAGCGGCACGCCGCTTGAGATTTTCAGCCGTCTCTTTGCCCTTCTCCGAGGAGAGCAGCCAGGCCACTACCGCACCTGCGGCGGCACCGGCCAGAAAAGAAAAGAATTTGTTTGCGCTCATATCTTGATGGATTTATTGGACTTTGGAAAAGAGACAGCCCGTCTCGGAGGATTCCTGCAGATCACCCGCCCGCTCGCGGACGGAAGTACGGCTGCTGCCGAATGGATAGATGAGATCGGTATCGCCAGGGCCGGCGACGACGACCACCGGCTTGCCCTGCGTGTCATAAATCAGCGTCCAGGTCGATTCGAACGAAGGCACCTCCGGCGAGACGAACTTATAGACGCCCAACTCATCGTACGCACCGCCGCGGGCGCCGACGCTCACGGACCCGTCATCGCGGAAGATCAGGCGGGCGCCGTGACGCTCCCGCCATTCCCCGAACACCCAGGCGTTTTCGAGCCGGCGTTCCTGTTCGCGGATCTGTTCGACGTATTCGGTTTCACTGTCGGAGAGCGCGCTTCCGTCGGCGTGACGGGCAAGGACTTCCTCCCGCATCTGCTGCAACTCGGTCTGGGAGAGGCCACGCAGTGAAGCCGGATCGATGATCTTACCGCCTCCGCAGGAGACGGCCAGCAGGTACAGGCAGGAAAACAGAAGAAGGAAACGACGCATATTCTCCAGTTTTAACCCTGCAATTTAAGAATAATCTTTCGATTTTGTATCTTTGCAGGACGCAAAACCTGCAAATCCATGAAAAAGAAAATCCTCATAGCCCTTTCGCTCGTCCTGGTACTCGCGCTTCCCGCCTATGCCGTCTTCAACGAACGCAACTTCGCCAAGACGCTCAGCATCCTGCGCTCGGAACTCCACCAGGAGAACGCCAAGATGGAGAGCATGCAGGCCCGTCTGGGACAAAGCAACGAGCTGCAGCACCAGCGCCTGATCGAAATGACCCAGAAGTGCAACGAGCTGGCCCTGATCCTCTACTCACAGAATCAGGACTACACCTTCGACATGACCTATGCCCTGGAAGAAGTGACCCGGCAATATGAGGACTATACGAAACAGCGGATGCCCTTCGACGAAATCGTAAGCCGCCTCAACCTCGAGATCGAGCGCTATGAACATCTGGCCGAAGCCCTGCGCCGCCTCCCGCCCATCCTCGACAAGATCGACCTGATTCCCGACAGCCTTTCCGCTGTGATGGACACGATCCTGATGCGGGAAAGCCTGCATCACCATGAGGATGGCTTCGACATCGTCGGCACGGCAGAACACGAGCACGTCAGCCACATGCACAGCCACTCGCACATGGACGGCACCGAGCATGACCACGCGCACCACGACCACGTGGAGACGGCGTCCCGCACTTTGATGGACATGCTCGCTCACGAAGAAGGTCACGACGAACCCTTCTATCTCGACGAACAGGGCCGCGAGGACCGCGACTCCTGTCTGGCTTACACGCTGAACCTGCTGCAGATGTACACGACCGCCCGCGACCGCATCATCATGGACAGCGACCACTATGAAGCCATGAGCAGCCGGCTGGAAGAGAGTTACGACTACGCCCGGAACCGATACCGGCTCATCCGCAAACGCATTTTCATCGACGGTCAGGACAATTACTTCAAAGTGATCGGTTCCCTGCCCCGCTACGTCCGGATGGCAACCCAGGACACCCGCCGCAAATACGGCATCGGCGACAGCAGCACCGATGCCCTTGCCCTGCGCAAGAGTGAATGGCGCGGGCCTGTGATCCTGGGGTTCATCTCTTTCATCGTCTTCTACATCCTGCTGGCCACCCTGCTGAGCAACCTGGGCGTCTGGGGCTTTCGCAAGAAAGTCAAGTGGTTCCAAACCGAGGACTTCCGGCAGCGCAGCCCGCTGGCCACCCTGTTGAGCGGCGTGGTGATCTTCGCCCTGACCGTGATGATCGCCTCGCAGCTGGTGCACCAGAATTTCTTCCGGGAAGCATCAGGACTGCTGCTCATCTTCGCGTGGATGCTGGCCGCCATCCTGGTATCGCTGCTTATCCGGATTCCGGCCGAGCATATCCGGAAGGTCTCGAAACTGTACATTCCGGTCGCCTTGCTCGGACTGCTGGTGATCATCTTCCGCATCATCTTCATTCCCAACCGCCTGGTCAACCTCATCTTCCCGCCTGTTATCCTCGGCTTCACGATCTGGCAGTACGTGCTCTGCCGCCGCGCACGCAACACCAAAGAAGCCCGCGGCGATATGCTCTACAGCTGGATTTCCTTCGCCGTTATGTTTGGTACGACAGTGGTTTCCTGGTCGGGCTACGTGCTCCTTGCGGTTCAGGTCTTCATCTGGTGGCTGTTCCAGCTCACCGCCCTGGAAACCATTACCGCGATCTACGTGCTGCTGGACCTGTATGAGGAGCGGAAAATCAAGCAGCGCCGGCTCGAATACAAGAAGAGCCACACGGTCTTCGATGCAAGCCGCAAGGACTCCTTCATCGCCGTAACCTGGCTGTTCGACTTCGTGAAGCAGGCGCTTCTGCCGATCCTGATCGTCCTTTCCATTCCTTTCTGCCTGTGGATGGCCTCGGGCGTCTTCGACCTGACGGAGATCTGCAAGGATATCTTCTTCAAGCCGTTCTTCAACCTCTCCGACAAGGAAGGCAACGCCATCCTGCACCTGTCGCTTTATAAGCTGGTGCTGGTGACCGCCCTGTTCTTCCTGTTCCGCTACCTGTGCTACCTGCTCAGGGCTGTTTACCGCAAGGCCAAGTATGAAAGGGTCCTGACCAAGGGAGGCAAGACCTACGTCCACGCCAACGAAATCAACTTCACCCTCTCCGACAACGTAATCGGAATCCTGGTCTGGGGTTGCTACATCGTCATCGCCGTGATCCTGCTCCGCATCCCGGTCGGCGCACTCTCGATTGTAGCAGCCGGTCTGGCCACCGGTCTCGGTTTGGCCATGAAGGACATCCTCAACAACTGTATCTACGGCATCCAGCTCATGTCGGGCCGCCTCCGGGTCGGTGATTACATCGAGTGCGACGGCATCCGCGGAAAGGTCAATTCGATCAGCTACCAGACCACCCAGATCCAGACGGTCGAAGACACGCTGATCGCTTTCACCAACACGACCCTCTTCAACAAGAACTTCAAGAACCTGACGCGCAGCAGCGCCTACGAATACATCAAGGTCGGCGTCGGCGTGCCCTACGGCACCGACGTGGACAAGTTGCGCGCGATCCTGCTGGAAGCCTCCCAGGGACTGATGACAAAAGACAAGTACGGCCGCAACATCGTCGATCCGAAGCGCGGCATCACCGTGGCCTTCGACGATTTCGGGGAGAGCAGCGTGGACATCGCCCTCAAACAGTATGTACTGGTGGAAGAGCGCTACGGTTTCATAGCGCGGGCAAAAGAGCTGATCTACAAGACGCTCGGCGAGAACGGAATCGAAATCCCGTTCCCGCAGCGCGACGTGCATATCATCAAATAGACAGGACGGTAAGGACGTTGATCAGCTCCGGATCGAGGGGCTTGTCGATCTTGACGGCCTTGCTGATGGGGACATACACGATCTGGTCGTTCTTGACGCCGACCATGATGTTGCGCTGGCCTTCCTTGAGAGCCTCCACGGCGGCCACGCCGAGGCGTGATGCCAGGATGCGGTCGTAGGCCGACGGACGGCCGCCACGCTGCAGATGGCCGAGGATCGTCACGCGCACGTCGTATTCGGGATACTCCTTGCGCACGCGTTCGGCGTAGTGCATCGCTCCGCCGTCCTTCTTGCTTTCCGATACCAGCACGATGGAACTGTTCTTGCTCTTGCGGATGCCGCGGCCGATGAACTGGGCAAGCTGGTCGATGTCCGTCCGGTCTTCCGGGATGATGGCGGCTTCCGCACCGGCGGCGATGGCGCTGTTCTGCGTCAGGAAACCGGCATCGCGGCCCATCACTTCGACGAAAAAGATGCGGTCGTGGCTCGTGGCGGTATCGCGGATCTTGTCCACGCAGTCCACGATGGTGTTGAGTGCGGTGTCATAGCCGATGGTCGAGTCGGTGCCGTAGAGGTCGTTGTCGATGGTACCGGGCAGGCCGATCACTGTCACGTCGTGCTCGCGGGCAAGGTCTTCGGCGCCGGACAGGGAGCCGTTGCCGCCGATGACGATCAGTGCGTCGATATGGTGCTTGTGCAGGTTTTCATAAGCCTTGTTGCGTCCTTCCACCGTACGGAACTCTTCGCTGCGGGCCGTTTTGAGAATCGTACCGCCCCGCTGGATGACGCTGCTCACCGATTCACTGGTGAATTCCTTGATTTCGCCGTTGATCAGGCCTTCATACCCACGGTAGATGCCGAAGACTTTCCAACCCGCGAAGATGGCGGAGCGGGTGACGGCACGGATGGCGGCATTCATGCCCGGCGCGTCACCGCCCGAAGTCAGGATGCCGATGGCGTTGATTTCTTTCATCGTATCTGGTTGCTAGCTGTTTTGACGGTAAAAATAGAAAAAATACCAACATATTGGTATTGCCTCCCTGCCGGAAAGAAGCGAATTTTGCAACAGAAAATTTAAGTGTTTTGGTAATTCTTTGGTAAAGGGCCGCTGACAGTAAGCCGTCAGCGGTCTTTTTTTGTTTCCATTGCTTTTTTTGATCTCGTTCAATTATTTGTCAGACTGTTCGAAGCATTTCGGGATTTGAAGAATTTAATGTATCTTCGTAACAGGAAAAACCTTATCCTCCTCGCACCTATGAAGAAACTCTTTCCTTTATTTGCGCTGGTCGTCCTGATCAGCGCCTGCGGTCCCAAGTGGCAGGAGCAGCAGGCGGACGGCTACAAATTGATTGTCCAGAAGAAAGGCCCGACGCTGGGCTACACCACGGCTCCTATCCTTTCCGTGCAGGGCCGTGCCTTCAAGGACCTCAACCGGAACGGAGAACTCGACCCCTATGAAAACTGGCGCCGGCCGGCCTATGAAAGGGCTGTCGACCTGGCCAGCCGCCTCACCATCGAAGAAATCGCCGGTTTGATGCTCTACAGCGCCCACCAGGCCGTTCCTTCGGACCAGTTGACCGATGCACAGAAGAAATTCCTCTCTGAAGACAACCTGCGCGCCGTGCTGGTGACCACGGTTGAAAGTCCTGAAGTGGCGGCACGCTGGAACAACAACGTGCAAGCCTTCGTCGAAGCACTGGGCAAGGGCATCCCTGCCAACAACAGCTCCGATCCCCGCAACGAAACCAGCGCCACGGCTGAATTCAACGCCGGCTCGGGAGGAAAAATCTCTCTGTGGCCTTCGCCGCTGGGCCTGGCCGCCACGTTCGACCCCGACCTGGTGCGCCTTTTCGGCAACATCGCCTCGAAAGAATACCGCGCCCTGGGCATCGCCACGGCGCTCAGCCCGCAGATCGACCTGGCTACGGAACCGCGCTGGAACCGTTTCAACGGCACTTTCGGTGAAGATCCGAACCTGGACACCGACCTGGCCCGCGCCTATGTCGACGGCTTCCAGACCACCGACGGCTCCCGCGACGGCTGGGGCACCGAGAGCGTCAACGCCATGGTCAAGCACTGGCCTTCCGGCGGTCCGGAAGAAGGCGGTCGCGACGCCCATTTCAACTACGGCAAATACGCCGTCTATCCGGGCGGCAACTTCAAGACCCATCTGCAGGCCTTCACCAAAGGCGCCTTCCGCCTGCGGGGCAAAACCGGCTCTGCCACGGCCGTAATGCCCTATTATACCATTTCCTACGGCATCGATCCGGAAGGGAACAACGTGGGCAACAACTACAGCCATTACCTTATCACCGACCTGCTGCGCGACCGTTACGGGTTCGAAGGTGTCGTATGTACCGACTGGGGTGTCACGGCCAACAACCGCAGCATTGAGAGCTTCGACGGCAAGTGCTGGGGCCGGGAGACCCTTTCCGTCGCCCAGCGGCACTACGAAGTCCTCAAGGCCGGCGTCGACCAGTTCGGCGGCAACAACGACATGGGCCCCGTACTGGAAGCCTACCGGATGTGGGTACGGGACTTCGGCGAAGATGCAGCCCGCGAGCGCTTCGAACAGTCTGCGGTACGCCTGCTGATGAACGTTTTCCGCACGGGCCTTTTCGAGAATCCTTACGTCGATCCGGCTACGGCATCGGCTGTGGTAGGCAATGCCGGTTTCATGCAGGAAGGCTATCAGGCGCAGCTGCGGTCCGTCGTCATGCTCAAGAATCACGCGCAGGCACTGCCGCAAAAATCCGGGCAGGAAGGGAAACGAAAGGTCTTCGTGCCGAAACGGCACTATCCGGCCTTCGCCGGCCGCTTCGGTCTGTTCGGTGCCCACCCCGACTACTGGGACTGGCCCGTCGACCGCAAACTCGTCGAGCAGTATTATGAATGGACCGATAATCCGGCTGAAGCCGATTTTGCACTGGTGCTGATCCAGGAGCCTTATTCCGGCACCGGCTATAGTATGAAAGACCGGGAGAATGGCGGCAACGGCTATGTACCCATCAGCCTTCAGTATCTCCCCTACACCGCCGATTTCGCCCGTGCCGAATCGCTCGCCGGCGGCGACCCGAAAGAGAGCTTCACCAACCGCTCCTACCGCGGCAAGACCATCAAGACCGACAACGAGGACGACCTGGTCCTGGTCCGGGATGCGCGCAGATTGATGGGTGACAAGCCGGTCGTCGTCGTCATCTCGGCCACGCGCCCGTTTGTCCCCGCAGAGTTCGAGCCCTATGCCGACGCCATTCTTGTCCATTTCGGCGTCCAGAACCAGGCGGTACTCGACCTGGTATCCGGCAAGGCCGAACCCAAGGGATTGCTCCCGATGCAGCTGCCCGCCGACATGCGGACGGTGGAAGAGCAGCAGGAAGACGTCCCCCACGACATGCGCTGCCACGTCGATACCGACGGCCACAGCTACGATTTCGCCTATGGCCTGAACTGGTCGGGCGTCATCAAGGATGCCCGGACCCGCAAGTACAGGAAATGACCTGTCAATCCGGCAGGAAACGGTTCCTTCCCTATTCCGACAACGATTTACCCTATCCCAATATCGTCATGAAAAAGATCTTCATCCTCCTTGCGATGTGCCTGCTGACAGCCGGCACGCTGCACGCACAGGAACTGACCAACTTCGCTTTCGGCGGCCAGAAACCTGTCATCTCCCCTGAAATCGCGCCCGACAGCGTGACCTTCCGGCTCAAGGCCGACTATGCGACCGTCGTCAAACTCAGCGGCTCCTGGATGGCCAATCCCTGGACGGGCACCATCGACATGCAGCGCGGCGAGAACAACGTCTGGTCTGTCAAGATCCCGACGCCCGCCCCGGAAATCTATACCTACTACTTCCTGGTCGACGGCGTGGCCGTCAACGACCCGCAGAACGTCCTGGTCCAGCGCGACGGCACCCGTTATCTGCCGATGCTGCTGATTCCGGGCGAGCGCAGCGAGAACTACTACGAGGCCAAGCACCACGGCACGGTGAGCCATCCCTGGTATGACAGCCCGTCGCTCGGCTACAGCCGCCGCCTGACGGTCTACACCCCGTACGGCTACGAGGCCAATCCCAAGAAGAAGTATCCGGTCCTTTATCTCCTCCACGGAGCCGGCGGCGACGAGGAAGCCTGGTCGTCGATGGGCCGTGCCGCCGAGATCCTCGACAATCTGATCGAGAAGGGTCTCGCCGAGCCGATGATCGTGGTCATGCCCAACGGCAACCCCGGCCAGCAGGCAGCCCGTACCCTCAACATCCCTGAGAAACAGATCGACTGGCGCGCCCCTGAAAACCAGGATGCCTATGTCAAGAGCCTCGTGACCGAAATCGTCCCCTTCATCGAAAAGAACTTCCGTGCCATTCCCAAGAAGAGCGGAAGGGCCATCGCCGGCCTGTCGATGGGCGGCGG
>DETK01000040.1:44507-100921 GCA_002361615.1 Bacteroidales bacterium UBA3290 | reverse complement strand
GAGCGGCACTGGCGGATGAGGCGGTCGGCCTTGGCCTTCTGGTCGGCCGTCACGCCGGGCGCTTTCTTGGCGGCGTCCAGGGTCTTGATGGCCAGGTCGTATTGCTTGCCCGTGTAGTATTCCACTGCTTCGTTGTAGCGCATGTCGAACGACTTCTGCGCGAAGATAGGCGTCGTTGCCACGAAGATGAACAACAACAGCGTGATCAGTCTTTTCATCGGTTCAAGTTTTCTTGGATGGTTTCTAATTCGGCGTCAGGTTTGATGGACAGGGCGTAGCGGATGCAGGAGAGCACGTTCTCCCGCTCCGAATCGCGGTGCGATATCTTGTAGAGTTCGTAAGACTCCCGGGCGTAGGCAGCCCAGGCGGAATGGATGGAATCTAGCCGGGTACGGGCCGCGGCGTAATGGCTGTCGAGCTCCTTGCCGAACAGGCCCTTGAAGGGGCTGTCTTCATAACGGTCGCGGACGGCCATGGCGCTGTCGAGCGCCTGGCAGGCCTGCTGCAGGGAAGCGATCTGCTCGCCCGTGGTCTCGAGCGACGTGGGCGCGTCTTTCTGCAAGTCGGCGCTGCGGACCAGCGAATCGGCCTCGCTGATAAGTTGTTCGAAGTGCCGCGAAGCGGCCAGCGCTTCGTTGTTGTCCTGCTTGTCGCGGTTATTGGAAAGGGCGAACAGCACGGCTGCGATCACCAGCAGAACCACGACGGCGACAGCCGACCCGATCAGGGCTTTCTTCTTGCGGGGCGACATGACGTGACGGCCGCCGACGGTCCCTTCCTCCGGGTGCTCGATCGCCTTGCGGATGTCTTCGATCAGGGCTGTCCGGATGGGGCACAGTTCCTTGCGGCGCCAGTTGAAGTTGCCCAGCATCAGTTCCAGGTCGGGCGGCATGGTTTCGCTGCCGTCGATGATGTAGGGGATGATGGTGCCGCTGTGCTTGTGGTTGAAGGCGTAGGTCACCTCGCCGCGGGTGAATTTCGACTTGAAGGAGTTCTGGCTGGCCAGGAAGAGGAACACCGTGGACGAATCCACCGCGTCGGCCAGCACCTCCGGGAAATTCTGACCGGCCTCGATCCCCTCCTTGTCGATGAAGAAGGTCAGGCCGGCATCGGTCAGCGCCGAACAGATTTCTTCAGCTATCTTCGAATCTCTCCGCGAATAACTGATAAAAACATCGTAGTTCATGGCTAAGTTAAGTTTCCGTGTTTTGCAAAAATAACAAAAAACCAGCACATTGTCAATGCTGCTGCTCCTGATGCAGAAGCTGGAGGGTGGTCTTGACCACGATCCAGTCGAAGTGCCGGACATCCTCGGCCAGGGACTGGTAGTCCTGCAGGGCGGGATGGATCTTCAGGTCTTCCCGTTTCGAGGGTCCGCAGCGATAGCCATCCATTTCGTGGGCGGCCTGCCAGCGCAGGTGTTCGCCGATGGCCAGGTAGGTCAGAACAGGTGTGGCTGCGGGATCGCTGCTATGGCTTCCCGCATACACGACGGGGATGGAATCCGCCACGGCGGGATCCTGCCACATCCGCGGCGGACAGAGCGCCGCCTTGACTTTCCGGTGCATGTAATCGGAATAGTCCTGGCCGACCTTGCGCCGCATCTCCAGTTTCTTCCACAGGGGCGAGGTCGGCGCCGCCTCGATCTTGCGGATGCGCTCCTCCCAGAGGACGGGTTCGGCGGAAGCTTTGCAGTAGGCGTTGTAGAAGGCCCGGGCGTGGCGCTCGAAGGTCTCGTCGATGATGTTGGCTTCGGTCCAGGCGTCGAGGCCGCCGAGGATACGGACGCAGTCCACGCCCAGGCTCCGGGTGTAGAAGTCGAGCACCTTGCGGTATTTTCCGGGCTCAGAGAGCTTGACCACGATGGCCGGGAACCGGCGCAGCTCCTTGTGGCAGAGCATTTCGAGCATATCGAGGGCCAGCCGCACGTTCTGCTGGTCGTCGCCCAGCGCGATGGCCACGTAGTTGAGCGTATCGAGACTGGCGGAGAAATGGCGCCAGAATTCGTCGGAACCGATGTCGAGCGAGGTGAAGCGCACCTTCTCCGGCGCGATGGCGGGATGCTCCACCCGGAACGTGCCGGAGAGCCGGGCCGCGCCGCGGTCCACCACTTCGCAGCAGAACGGCGCCGCTTCCCCGTCTTCACCCACGAAAGCGCCGAACTCATAGAGGAACGAAAGGATGCCGCGGCCGATATCGCCCAGGCCCAGCACCATGGCGTGGAAGCCGCCGTGCACCCAGCCGGCGGGCTCCCCTGCCTCATCGAGCGCCTTGTCCACGAAATTCACCGGGTAGAAGGCCGGATCCATCTTCATCTGCTTGACGGTCAGGAAGGCTTCATCGACCAGCTTGACATCGCGTTCGCTGACCAGTGCCAGGTTGTCGTTGAGCGTGCCGCGGTCGGCCCGGCAGTAGATCCGGCCGGTGCAAGGCGGCAGCATGGCCACGGTGGCGATGTTCTGCGGCTCGTCGTCCGAGAGGAAGTAGAGCGAAGTGCTCTCGTGTGAAGTCCATTTGTCGAGCGGCGCGAGGCCCATCTCCCGGAACAGGTGTTCGCCCGGACAGTCCTTCAAGGCCTGGCGGGCAGCCAGGACCACGGCGCCGGGTACGCGCTGGCGGATGTATTGCGTCCGGACGGTGCCGGGGCGCAGGCCGCGGAGCATCTGCAGGAAGGATAGCTTGGCCGGAAGCGCATCCTGCTGGGGAAAGACAATGAAAAGGATCTGGTTCTCTTTCTCCTTGGCCAGGTCGGCGGCCAGGGTCAGGGCGCAGGCATTCTCGCCGAAAAAGACGTGCCTGCGTTTCCCGGAAGGACGATGGAAACGCAGCCACAGCCGGCTTGCGAAGCGGCGGGCGAAGAGATGGACCGTCAGGATGGATGTCGTCCAAATAGCGCAGTAGAACAGGCCGTAGAGCAGCACCAGGTGCGACTGCACGAGGCCGACCGATTCGGGCGGCGTGGCAGCCTGCACATAGTAGTAAGGCGCGAGGCCCAGCGACGAAAAGGCGCGGAAAAGGAACAGGTCGAGCGCCGTGACCACGGACAGGCTGAAACGGGTAAACCAGTTCCGGACGCCGACCGAACCGAAGGCGTCCCAATAAAGCAGCGTCGCCAGGACGGCGACTATGAGTGCGGGAATCCACAGCAGCGCAGGCTTGCGGCGGATGATCCGCAGGGTCACGATCATATAGAGGATTACCCCGCCCAGCACCAGGAAGGCCAGCAAGGAAGGATTATCGAGAAGCGAAGCCATTTTCAAGTCCAGGTTAATTCTTTCAAAGTTAGGATTTTTATGTAGTTTTTCCAAAAATCCTTATTTTTGTACTATCAGGAATCCTTAAAATACGCATATCATGAAAAGAATCCTCGTACTGCTCGCCATCACGGCCGCATTCGCATTCGTGTTCTCCTCCTGTAAGGAGACGCTCCCCAAGCGTTTTGAGATCTTCGTCAACCAGGTTGAGAAGCGCTACACCAACTTCTCGGAAGACGACTGGACCAAGGCCAACGAACACTTCGAAAAACTCGTCAAAGAGTATCAGGACAACAAGAGCTCCTTCAACTCCGACGAGAAGAAAATGATCAACGAGTCCATCGGTCGCTACGCCAGCATCCTGACCAAGGCCGGCATCAATACCATGGGCGATTTCTTCAAGGATGCCATCGACAGCATCGGCGGCTTCCTCAAAGGCATCGGTCTGGAAACGGAACCGAAAGAAGAATAGTTATCCGCTAATCGTTCGACGCACTGTCGCGCCGGGACAAGCGCCGCGCAAGCCGCGCTGCCCGGCGCGCTTCGCGTCTGGCCTTGCGCTCCGCCCGGCGGAGGGCGCGTTTTTCAGCGCGCGTCAGGTTCTCGGTCTTGACGACCGTCTCGGGCGAAGCCGGCGTCACTTCGTCGGTCTGGGCGGGCGCGACGGCGGTGCTGTCGCGCCGCGAGCGCGTCGGCCGCGTCGGGTCGGGCTGCGGCAGGATGACGTTCTCCTTCGGGGCGATGGCTGTGGAGTCAGGGAGATTGCCGGTCGCTCCGTTGAGATTCCCGGTCAAGCCGGGAATGACGGTAGTGGTGTCGCCGGGCGTGCCGGGTATGACGGCCGGGACGAGGTTGCCGAGGCTGTCGAGGGCGTAAATGGGATTGCCGGCGCTGTCGAGGGGGAAGCCGGCGGCGATCAGGGAGTCGCGGCGGGCGACGGCGGCCAGGGAGTCGGCGATGGCCTGCTGTTCGACCTGGGCCAGATAGGCGAGCCTTTCGAGCGAATCCTTTTCGGCCTGCCTGCGGGCCGCCTCGGCCCGTCTCTCCTCGTTGCGACGCTCGATCAGGTCGTTCATGTAATTGTCGAAATACTTGTTGGTCTCGCGGAAGAGCGGGCGCTGCATATGCTCATACTGCTTGCGCTCGGAGGTGCGGACTTCCCGTGCGGTGATGGTTTCGCGCGAGACGGGGCGCTCGTCGCCGCGCCACACGAAGCCCTTGAGCCGCTGCTTCTCCGGTTCCACGTCACCGACCGGGTACGCGTCGCTCTTGATCGATTCCATATAGAGCAGACGCTGCGCCTGGCCGTCCTTGAGTGCGGCCGTCAGCGAGCGCGATTCCTTGAGGTTGACCGTCGTGATGACATCTTCATCGGCCATGTAGAAGATGGCCGAGACGCCGCCCAGGGCATCGAAACGATAGAGTTTGCTGTCGTAGAAATAGCCCAGCATCTCCGTGCTCTTGATCTGGTTGTAATGGATGCTGTCCTGCTTCGAGATGATCCAGGCATTGGTCAGCATGCTGCCGCGGGAGAAGGTACCGTCTTTCATCAGGAGCTGCATCTCATCCGCGGTGAGCTGGTTGCGCACCTCGTTCCAAAGCACGGGCTCGCCATAGAGCCGGGCTATCGAATCGAGCTCCGAGAAGACCATCGAATCGCACGCGGCCTGCATGTCGCTGCGGTACATCTTCACATTGTTCCACGCCAGCACGTAACGGATGGGAGTAGTGTCGCGCGGAGGACGATTGACGGCGGTGGAGTCGCCGGGAATGACGGCGGTCGAGTCAGCGGGATTCCTGGTCGAGACGCCCGTAGAATCGGCGGGATTCCCGGTCAAGCCGGGAATGACAGCGGTCGAGTCGCGGACGACGGACGACGAATCACGCACGGCTTGAGGCGCGTCCGGGGTGTCGTCCTTATCGTCTGGTTCTTCGATGACGGGATGGAGGACCGCGTTAATTAGGGAATCGACGGCGGTGCGGGAGGCGCGGAGCGACTTCTCGGCGGCGACGAGGGAGTCGACGGCACCGGCGGTCACCAGCGAGTCGAGACGGGCCAGGGCGGCAAGTGAATCGGCTTCGGCCTGCTTCGCCCGCTCCACCCATTCGGGCGGCAGCTTGCCCACTTGCCGCATCTTTTCGATGCGGTCCTTCTCGCGGGCCTCCGCCTCCTCCGTACGCTTGGCCGAAAGCGCGTCATAGAGCATATCTTCCAGCCGCCTTTCCGCGGCACTGACTTCTTCCTTGGGCACATCGCAACGCGGCACGGCATAGACATAGAACGTGTCGGCCCGCGCATAGAGCGTATCCACGACGTGATTCTCGTTCTCCCCGTAATACACGATGGCAGGGTCGCCGGTCAGCAGCCCGCGCTGCGAGAGCGAATCGGTCGCCGGCAGATACTGCAGGTGGTCGCCCAGATAGACGCTCTTGTTGACCGTGTCGAGCACCTGGGCGTTCTGGTAGAGGTCCACCGCGCCGGTAGCCTGGTTGTAGTAGAGCATATCGCTCCAGGCATCGTACGAAGGGTCGAACATGAACACGTGGTCGGAGAAGTGGATCATCTGGTTCGCGCGGTCATACCAGCCCGCATCGGCGCGCAGGAATCCGTTGCCGCGCCACACGTAGGTATTCCGTCCGAAATAGGCCTTCCCCTCCTCCGAGAGGTAGCGCATCGACTGCGTCTTGACCTCGATCGAATCGAGGAAGAGTTCCGTGCGCTCTTCGAACGAGAAGAGCCCCTCCTTGCCGTCGTAGGTACCCTTGCGGCCTTCGATGATGCCGCCGTCCTTGTCTTTGAGCGCGCCGCCGTACTCGAACACGGCCACGCTGTCCTGCGTGTTGTAGGTCAGGCGGTCGGTACGGAGCGTGTTGCCGTCCTTGTCGATCAGCTCGACGATCTGGCCGCGGAACTGGGCCCGGCTCTCGTCGATCCAGTACTGCATCTCCTCGCTTTTGAGCATGGTCTTGTTCTGGATCAGCTGCACGTTGCCGAAGGCCTCGATGAACTTGGCATCTACGTTCCAGGAAGCCGAGTCACAGAGCAGATAAGTGTCGTTGTGGAGGAAGCGCGCATGCCCCTGGACCAGGCGGTACTGCATGCCGAACCTTTCGTACTGTTCGGCACGGTCAGCCTGGATGAGCCGGAAGAGGCTGTCTTTGGGCGCTTTCTTCTGCTGGGCCAGGAGCGGGAAGCCGCCCGCCAGAAGCAGCAGCAGGAGCGTCGCTATGCGGCCGATTCCTCGCATACGTTTACTTGATCCAGCCTTTCCGCTGGAAATCACAACCCTGGAACATCGGATCGATCACGATATAGGTGCTCTTCTGCTTCTCGGCGATGAAATCGTCGATGGCTTTCTGGGCATTCTTGGCGTTGACCTCGTCGATGAGCGAGTTGTAGTCGTCCTGGAAATTGGCCACGTGGGCCGGGATCACTTTCTCCAGGTAGAGGATCTTGTAGATGGTGTTGCCGTTGCGGCCCTCGTTGTCGAGCGATTCGAAGGGCTCGGAGATATCCCCTTCCTGCATCGTGCGGAGCACGTTGTAGTCGTTGGGTTTGAGCTGGTCTTTCTCGAAATACGAGGAGCCCGTGTACTCGTCGGCCATCAGGCCGCCGCTCGTGGCGCTGTGGCGCTCCTCGGAGAAGGAGCGGGCCGCGTCGAAGAACGACATGCTGTCGAGCACCACCAGGTTGCGGATGGAGTCGAGCTTGTGGAAGGCGCGGTCGCGGTCGGCCGAGGTGTACTGCGGCTTGATCAGGATGTGACGGGCGTTGAACATGTCGCCGTCGCGCTCGATGAGCTGGATGATGTGGAAGCCGTCGGGCGTCTCGACCACCTGCGACACCTGCCCCACCTTGAGCGACATGGCCGCATCGGAGAACGCGGGCCAGAAGATCGAGCGCGACGCCATGCCCAGCTCGCCGCCCTTGTTCATGCTGCCCGGGTCCTGCGAATAGAGGCGCGCCAGCGTGGAGAACTTCTCTCCGTTGACGACGCGTTCACGTAGGCCCACAAGCTGCTCTTTCACAGCCAGTTCGGCCGCTTCGCGGTCGGGATAGATGCCGATCTGGCGGATGCGGTATTTCGTGCTGACCATCGGCAGGTCTTCGGCCGGGGTCTCTTCGACGTATTTCTTGATGTCGCGCGGGGTGAGTTTCGGGGTGTTCGATGCCACGTTGCGCTGCATCTCCTGGATCAGCGACTGGTCGGACAGGGCGTCGTGCCACTCCTGGCGCAGCTTGTAGAGCGGCTTGCCGAAATACTCTTCCGCCTTCTGCTCGCCGCCCAGGGTGGTCAGCACCTCGTTCATACGCTGGTCGAGCATATTGGACACCTGCGCCTCGCTCACGACTAGGGAATCGAGCCTGGCCTGGGTGAGGAACAGCTTCGAGACCAGGAATCCTTCGAGGATCTCGCAACGGGCGCTCTTGTCGACCGTCAGGCCGCGTGCCCGCTGCATCTGGGCTTCGGCCTCGATGTCCGAAAGCATGACGATGTCGTTGCCGATCAGCGCCACGGTCTTCTCGACCACGCCTTCGTACTTCTGGGCACGGGCCGGAAGCAGCACGGACAACAGCAGGGTGAGCGTTAGTATCTTCTTCATTTCTTACAGTATTATCGGGAAAAATGCCGCGGCCAGGGCCGCGGACAGATGCGTCAGCAGCAAGTCCCGCGCCAAACGCTAGCGCGTGGAATAGTTCGGGGCCTCGCGGGTGATGGTCACGTCGTGCGGATGGCTTTCCACCATGCCCGCGGCCGTGATCTTCACGAATTTGGCCTGGCGCAGCGCTTCGAGGTTCTTCGCGCCGCAGTAGCCCATACCGGCGCGCAGGCCGCCGATCAGCTGGTAGATGACCTCGGCCAGCGTTCCCTTATACGGGACCTGGGCCACGATGCCCTCCGGAACCAACTTCTTGATATCCTCTTCCATATCCTGAAAGTAGCGGTCCTTCGAGCCTTTCTGCATGGCTTCGAGCGAGCCCATGCCGCGATACGACTTGAACTTGCGGCCATTGAGGATGATGGCCTCGCCCGGGGCTTCCTCCACGCCGGCGAAGAGTGAGCCGGCCATGATGGTGCTCGCGCCGGCCGCCAGGGCCTTGACGATATCGCCCGAGTAGCGGATGCCGCCGTCGGCGATCACGGGGATGCCGGTACCTTCCAGGGCGCGGGTAGTCTCCATCACAGCTGTCAGCTGCGGCACACCGATACCTGCGATGATGCGGGTGGTGCAGATGGAACCGGGGCCGATGCCCACTTTCACGGCATCAACACCGCACTCCTTCAGCGCAATGGCGGCCTCGGCGGTAGCGATGTTGCCCGCCACGATCTGCAGGTCGGGGAAGGCGGCGCGGACTTTCTTGATGGTATTGAGCACGCCCAGCGAGTGACCGTGCGCCGTGTCCAGCACCACGGCGTCGGTATGGACGCTGACCAGACGCTCCACGTCTTCGAGGCTGTGGGAGTTGATGCCCACGGCCGCCGCTACGCGCAGGCGGCCGAGGCTGTCCTTGCTGGCTTTCGGGTTATCTTTGATCTTGGTGATGTCGCGGTAGGTGATCAGGCCGACGAGAGTGCCGTCGGTGTCCACTACCGGGAGTTTCTCGATCCGGTTCTTGCGAAGCACTTCCGTCGCCTCGGGAATCGTGGTCTTCGGCCCGACGGTGATCAGGCTTTCGCACGTCATCACTTCCCGGATGGGCTTGGCCGGATCGTCCTGGAAACGGAGGTCACGGTTGGTGACGATGCCGATCAGGTGCTTGCGGGGATCGACCACCGGAATGCCGCCGATGTGGTACTGCTTCATCAGCCGAAGGGCATCTCCGACCGTCGCTTCCACGTCGATCGTGATCGGATCGTAGATCATGCCGTTCTCGGCGCGTTTGACCTTGCGGACGTGCTCCATCTGCATTTCGATGGGCATATTCTTGTGGATCACGCCGATACCGCCCTCCCGGGCAATGGCGATGGCCAGATTGGCGTCGGTCACCGTATCCATGGCCGCCGACACGATCGGCACCTGCAGCGAAATCTCGCGGGTAAAGCGGGTCTGGATATCGACCTCGCGGGGAAGGACTTCGGAACGGGCAGGAATGAGCAGTACGTCGTCGTACGTCAAACCCTCCATGACAATCTTCTCGTTCATCATAATGCGCTGGATCAAGTATATTTTGGCAAAGATACGAAATCCGTCGCGAATTCCAGCGGAAAGCTTCACACAAAAATCGGCGGGGGCCTGGTAGGCATTGCGTGCATTCTGTCTTTCCGCGACACAGATGAGAGCGCTGCTTCGTCTGTGTCGCGAGGGGTTTTCGGGCGAAATCGCCCCTTTTTTGCGCGCGACACGGACAAGAAGAGTGATTCGTCTGTGTCGCGGCAGGAAAATGGAATAAAGAAAACCGTTGGTCACCTTGGGTTTCAACCGGGGCGGCCAGTTCAGCGGTACCGCACCGGCCAACGTCATACGCCGGATCTTAACGAACGGCTATCCCCAAAACCCAAAAAATCCCGAAATCTTTCAAATATATTTTATTCCGCGTAATTTGGTGGAATCATCCTAAAAACCATACGATAATGATAGATTTGAAGAATCTTTTCAAACGCCCCGACCGGACGGACGTGTTCGCGCTCGGCGAGAAGCGGCTGGCCCAGCTGAAAACCGAAGGCCGTTATTCCACTTACAGAAACACGCGGGCCGTCCTCCGCAAACTCTCCCTTTACCGCGGCGGCAAACCGCTTGCCGTCAAGGACGCCACACCGGCCCTGATGGCGGATTTCCGCGACTATCTCCTTGAAAAAATGGGAAACAGCCGCAACACGGTGTGTGAGAACCTCAAGATCATCGGGGCGCTCCTCACCGAAGCCGGCGTCGAGAAAAACCCCTGCGTCGGACTGGGCGTCACGCGCGAATACAGCGAGCGCACCTACCTGCTGGACAACGAACTCGCCCAGATGATGGCCCTGCACCTGAAGCCCGGCAGCGAGCTGGACATCTCCCGCGACATCTTCTATGTGGAATGCCACACCGGCCTGCGCATCAGCGACTTGCTGCAGCTCCACTGGAGCGATGTGTCGGACGGGTTCATCCGCATCCGCATGCAGAAGACCAAGCGGAAGATCGAAGTCCCCATCACGAAGAGCGTCACCCGCGTCTTGAGGAAGTACCGCACGCTGTTCTCCAAACCCGAATCCTACATCTTCCCGCTGCTGGACCGCCTGCCGCCACTCGAGGGTGAATTCTCACACGAACGCCGGCTGGTTGCCGCCACCGCCAACCTCAACGCCCAGATCAAAGTCGTGGCCTCACGTGCCGGCATCCACAAGAACCTTTCAACCCACGTGGCCCGGCACACCTTCGCCACGATGCTCATCAACAAAGGCGCCTCGATCTACGACGTCAAAGAACTCCTCGGCCACTGCGACGTCAAGGTCACCCAAATCTACGCCCACCTGATGGACCAGCGCAAACAAGAGCTGGTCCAGCTGCTCGAATAACCCGAACTTTGCCCGACGCACGCTCCTGCCGGCGGCGCAGTCTAATGAGACTGCACCGCCGGCAGTCTTTGTGACATACCCGAAGTTTTTTGGACAAATAAAGATTGCGGCCCGCAATAATTTGAAAGAAAGAAACAATAATCAATAACATCACTTTTAACAAAACCATGAAAAAGTTATTCTTTTTTCTGAGTGCGATTGCACTCCTTGGACTCACCGTCGCCTGCGTGGAGCAGGCTGAAGTGAACCCTAACTTTGATCCGGCCTCCAATTCTGTGAAGACGGCGTTCACGATCAACGTCGCCACGCAGGTGCAGACCAAAGCCAGCGATGCAACCGCTCAAGTCAATGGTAAATTCCGCGGCATGGACGACATGAAACTGTTCGTCGTGAAGGACAATCCTTCTTCCGAAAGCGCAGAATTCATGAGGGAATACCGTTATGATCTCGGCACCCTTGGTGTCGAAGAGATCACGGCTACGCAGTCGAGCAAGTTCTATGACATCACCATCCCCACCGGTGTCAACAATATGGTGTTCTATGCCAAGGCTACGGATAACAAGGAGCCGCGCGAAGGCAAGATCTATTACAGCGTAGGTGTGAAGAAAGACGAAACGCACTTCGACATCTGGCCGGTCCTCGGTACGAAATATGTCGAGGGAGAAGGCGTGAATGTTGACCTGACAGATTTCTCTAAAGGCGCAACTGCACTCGGCGGGATTCTCAATGCCATTATCGTGACTAAATACACGTTTGATAAAGTGGAAAAAACATGGGCTGACTTCGCTGAAGAAGACGAAGACCATGTTCTTTCTCAGTTTTATAATAATATGGTTGCTATCGCTGATGCCAAAAACACCAACGGTTCCGGTTTTGCCGTTCAGGGCATGATTCAGGATATCTATGATGCCTGCCAGGGTGTTATCAATGGTAAGTATCCGCCCATGGCTTCCGATGAATCCAAGGCTCTCGCAGCTGACATCGTCGATAATATCCTGTCGTTGCCGTTTATTGATGTTACGGATAACAACGAAGTGACTTTAAAGAACGGCCTTGCCGACTTCCCTTGCAACCTGGGTCTTCCCAGCGGTGTCGCCCAGTTGGGCTACAACCCCAATGAAGGTTTCTATTATTTAGGTACTGAAGATGGCACGGACCTGATGGGCGCAGGCAGCGCCACGCTGCCCGAGAAGATCGCTTACCCTGTCGAACTGTGCTACTGGGTCAGCTCTCCGCTCCGCGTGAATGAGGCGGAAGTCGCCGAGAGCGACTATCCGAGCACGGTCACGACCTGGGCCGCCGACAACTGGGGCGGCACCTGGGAGAAGAACGGTACGGTCAAGGCCAGCACGCACTCCGTGGCCCTGCAGAACAATATCCAGTACGGTACCGCCCTGCTGAAGACCTCGATCAAATTCGACGAGGCCACCCTCAGGGACAACCGCAAGGCTATCATGGAAGAGCGCAAGATGAATGAGGAAGACATGGAGATCACGCTGGGCAAAGACAGCTACTTCACCCTCTCGGGTATCCTCGTGGGCGGCCAACCCAACAAGGTCTCCTGGACCTGGGCACCTCAGGGCCAGACCGACTTCAGCTACGTGATCTATGATAACTTCCTGGAGAACGGCAAACCCGTCGATCTCCCGACCGATACCAAGACGACGGTCGGCCCGTTCAACACGTTGGTGTTCGACAACCTGAAGTTCGGTGCCGATACGAAAGACCAGGAGCCGATCTATATCGCTCTAGAACTGCAGAACCACGCTGGCGTCGATTTCTGGGGCCGTGATAACATCGTCCGCGACGGTGCCACGTTCTATCTGCTCGCAGAACTCGACGTGAATGGTCAGGATGTCGACGTTACCAAAGTCAAATATCCCGTCAATACCGACGGCAACGGCCTCCGCTTCCCTCCGTTCAATGAAGATGGCTCCAACAAGGAAGTGATTCGCGCCTTCATGCAGGACTTCGCTACGGACGTGACCGTCACCATCGGTCCGGATGCCCTCAAGAATGCCTATTCGACGGTTCCGGACCTCCGCGAGGTTGAGATGTGCTTCGGCCTGAGCGTTGACCTCGAATGGTCCGCCGGCCCGGTCTTCGACCTGAAGCTCGGTGTCCCTACGAACAATAACGATAACACCGGCACTGCCGGCAACTAATCGATCCTCATTTCATTACCCTTTCTTATGAAAAGAGGCTTTTTCGGAATGGTTTTGAGGCGGTCGCTGACCGTCGTCGCGGCCATGGCCGGCCTGGCAGGGGCTCTTGCCCTGCCGGGCGGCTGCGGCCTGATCGACGAGGACCGCGTGGACTGCCCGGAAGAGATCACCCTGACGTACTCGCTCGACCTTATCACGAATAAGGACGAGGAGATGGACCAGAAACTTGGCAAGGAGAAAGACCTACCGCTCCGTCTCGCACTGGAAGACTACCTGAAAGGGATTTTCGTAGACAAGGCCCACGACGTGGACCTTTCGTTCTACAACCTGCGCCAGGCCGGCGACCGGACGGAACGCATCACCGAGATCATCGATGCCGGCAGGCGGGAATATGACATCCGCCTGGTAGCATCCGATTACCAGCATCTCGGCGTGGCGAACCTTTCCGGAAACGGCCCCGTCATTCTGTCGGATGACGAGAAAGCGGAAAATGCCGAATTAAAAGAAGACGCCCTCGCTGCGACGACCGTAGAATCACATCGTACAGGTATCTTCTCAGCCCGCAAGCGGATGCTGATCCGCAAGGACGAGAGCCAGCACTTCGACGCGCACCTGTACATGGCGAACGACGCTGCCGCGTTGATCCTGAATGTGGACTCGTGCGTATTCCAGAGCATCCGCGCTGACTTCCAGGGCCTGGCCGACCGCTTCCGCATCAACGACAGCACGTACTTCTGGGACCGCCAGATTGCCGTGGCCGCCGACCGGGTTGATGTAGAACCGTACCTCCCGAGAGTATCGGGCAACGGTCCTTCTTACATCTGGGCCTACGACGAATACTGGGAGCTGTGGGAACGGACGCCGGTCATGCTCTGCGCAGTGGGCTTCCCGAGCCGCAACGTAGGTACGGCCGTGATCGGCACGACCCCGTATATCTGGGCGATCAACCTGTACGTCACGATGATGGACGGCCGGACCACCTTGAGCCAGATCTTCATCGGCGAGCCGCTGCCGGCAAGTCACCTGATGATCATCAAGGGCTGGCTGGATGCGGACGGAAGTTTCAAGTCGCGTCCCTCGGTGCCGGTCAATCCTGAGCCGACCCCCGGTCCTGACGGACCGAATCCCCCGACGCCTCCTACGCCTCCGGGCTGGGTCGACGCCGTGGTGGGTGTCAGCGTGACGCTCAACTGGCAGGGTGGTCCGATATTCACGCCGTCGATCTAGTATCGACGGTAACGGTTAGAATTAGTTTTCAACGACAACAAATAGATTCGTAGTGAGTCGAACAATACATCATATCTTGGCGATCGCGGCGTTTGCGCTGCTGACTTTGGGGGTCGGCAGCTGCGTTGAACCGCTCGATCCCTCGCTGCGGCCCGAAGGACCGAGTGTGTCCTTCTGGATCTATGTCCCGGGCAGCATGCAGCAACCGGTCACCAAGGGCCTTCCGGGCGACGTGGCCAGTCTAAGCCCTGAATCAACGCTTAAAGACGTGCAGGTGTGGGCGTTCCGCCATGGAGCGGGCGACGACGAGGCGCCTTTGAGCACTGCTACTGTTTCCAACATCGATTGGAAGCATTCCGGCACGACTCCCAGAAGTTGGAGCGACTGCTACAAAATGTCGATGCCCATTCCTGAAGACTACCTGAAGGATAGCGACCCCCGTATCGACTTCTATATCCTGGCCAACTGGCGTTCGGTCTTCACGACCAAGCCCGCTGACAACACGCTGTCCGCGGTTCGCGACATGGTGTACAACAGCGCAGCGGGCAACTTCGGTGTAAAGACCCCCACGCGTGCCGTACCCGCGACGGGTCTTCCCATCTCCACTATTTATAAGGGGGAAGATGGAAAGGGTGTAAGCCTGAAGTTCCTGAAAGATGCCTACGAAGCGGATCAACCGATCGACCAGGAATTGTTCGAGAAAAACCTGAAGGTGATCGAGCTCAAACGCACGGTTTCGAAGTTGCGTTTCGTGGTCTCTCGCCCGACCGATGCTGAGGGTGTCTCCATCACCCGAATTGAAGTGAACAGGAGTTTGATTCCTGAACAGAACTGGGTGTTTGAAAGCACCGACCCGCTCCTTCCGACCGGTACAAACTACGGCGGAGCGTTGCTGCTTACCGGTGCAGACGATGCACCGCTGCTCCCCGCACAAGCCATCGGCCAGTGCGAGGATCCCAAGGTGTTCAGCGGCGAATGGTTTGAGACCGAGAAGCCTTCCGGTTATGCCCAGACCGCCCAGGGATACGACACTTACCTGCGTGAAGCAATCGATGCCGATTCGCCGAAAGCCACGGAAGTTGTGGTCTATCTCCGCGAAACGGACAAGGCTATCGCCGGCACTGTTTACTACAAGCTTTCCAACGATGCGGACGCCACGGAGTATGCCGCCCCGTTCACCATGGGCAACCTCGACACCAAATACAACAACTTCCGCCGCAACCACTACTGGACGGTGTATGCGTATTTCGAGGTTGACGGCAAGCTCTACGTCAAACCTACGGTCGCCGACTGGAACGATATCGATCGTTTGGACTATACCATAAAGATGAACACCAACATGCGTCTGTTCGACTCCTGGTTGTATCGCTACGATACCGTTGATCAGGATTATACGAACTGGACGAATTGGGCAGGCAGCCACATGGTGGTATCGGATGGCAGGGTAACTGAGACCTCAACGGCTGAACCGATCGCTGGCCGTCCGCTGCGCTCTCCCCAGATCCAGCTCGTCACGACAGGCGTTACCGGCAGCTCATTCGACCTTAAGGTAGACAACAGCGATTTTGAGATCATCCGTGCCAATAAGAATACGGTTGGTGTCGTAACCTCTTATGAAGCAAGCACAGATGGGGTCTTGAACATCGCCGCCGGTGACAACGTTTACACCTATTTCTACATTGTTCCGAAGGTCGGTGTGACGCCTGCCAATCCTGTGGCGAAGGTTACGCTGATCTACAACGACCCTGTCGTAGGACCGCAGAAGGTTACTTTCAACTATAACGCGCTGCCGGGTTATTCCGACGACAGCTCCGAAATCTGGGCTGACTACTTCCCCGCCGACCAGTATAACATCACTGGCAAGCTGAAGATGTATTACCAGGACTACAACAATCCGCTGGTTCCTACCCCTGCTCAAAACTAAATGTTGAATATGAAGCATACTACATATCTTATCCGTGCTTTCTTGACAGTTGTGTTGATCGGGGCCATGTCGGCTTGTGTCGCAGAGCGTCAGGAGCTGAACAACAGTTTCGGTGCGAATGGAAAGCTGTCCGTAAAAGGCACGGTTTCAGAAGCAACCCTTGTTACGCGTGCCGCCTCCGTTGTGGATCTGAAAGAGAAGCAGCTCAACACCCTCGACGTTTTCGTGGAGCATGTGAGCAACGAAGACCAAGGCAAGTTCATCAAGCAATATCATCTCGTTGCTTCCGCAGAGAAGCCTATTACGGAAGAGCTGAACCTGTTGGCCGAACATTGGCGCCAGGAAGGCCTTGCGATTGATGAGAAGTATAATATCTACGTTGCCGTCAACAATACGCAGACCAAGGATGAAAAGGACCTGACGGAATTCAATGTCGAGGTCCTGAAGAGTTTGGTTGCTGACGAAAAGACCGACGGGATTGCGGTTATCCAAGCCGATGGCACTATCGGCTGGAAGGGTAACTCGACCTCGGGCAATATCTATAAGTTGTACGATGCCAACCCCGGAGACGCCCGCGCTCTCACCAGCGAGAAGGCGTTTATGATGGACGGCGTCATCAAGAACTGGACACCGGACCCGGCGAAGACGGATCAGGTCTTCGACGTGACGCTCAACCGCGCCGCCTCAAAGTTCGTCCTGAACGTGAAGTTCGATGCAGACTTTCTGCAGGTACTCAGCAACGAAGGCGTATCTATCACGGGTTCTCCGGCGTGGAAATTCTACAACTTCGCTTTCGGCGCTCCTGTCTTCGCCCCTGAAACCCAGGGCGCTGGCGTCGAGGTCCATAACAGTGGATTCAACATCTTCCACAACGAATCGTGTGCTGACGGCAAGAGCTTTACCATTACGACTTACTCCTATCCGAACAAGTGGGCCGAAGCCGATTATGCTACCGCAGCACCTTCGCTGGTCATTTCCATCGGGTTTACCGAGGGAACGGGCACCAATGCCGTCACCAACTACCACTACTACCGTATTCCGCTTGTAAAGAGCACGGTAACGGAAATCGGCCGCAACAACATCTACGTGGTTAATGCCACCATCGCCACCCGCGGTAGCGCAACCCAGGAAGATGCAGACATAACAGAAGATATCCAGTATGCTGTCCTGCCTTGGAACGATCAGACCAACAGCGATGTTATTGAAAACAACGTCTCATCCGTCCAGCACTACTATTTCAACGTCAACCCGAAGGTCTATACCCTCCGTGGCGACGGCGACCAGAGCATTGTCCTGAACTACTCCAAGGCGACGGGTACCAAGGTAAATTGGAAATTGTTCACCTATAATGCCGCTGGAGACCAGACAGGTGTTGTGGCTAATAATGCCAACAATGCAGTCCGGGCCTGGTTCTATGATGCTGGGGGTCAGTTCACCACAACCTATAACGATAATAGCGGTACTGACTGGAGCAAGATGGGTGTTGACATTGTTCAGAGCACGGAAGGTACCAGTGGTTCGAAGGGCAAGATCACCGTTACATCGACAGCTCTCAACAATAAAGGTATCAAGTATATCCGTCTTCGTGTCTATCTAGATGAGACTGAGACGTTCGATGGGGACAACGAGACCATGTATGAAGATATCATCATCCGCCATTTTCCGACGGATAATATCCAAAGTATAGAAGGTAGTTGGTCATCCTATCATGATGCTGATGCAAGCACTTCGACAACTGAATATACAACCGCGAATTTGGCAGAAGCACAGGCATTGGCTGAGCAGTATGGTATTTCCTACTCTTCGGAAGAAAAGACGGACACTGAACTCATTAATTATTCCACATGGTATGCGAACCAAGGCATATCTGGGTATAATAGAACAGTGGAGCCTATACTAAGAAATGTCTTTACGAATAATGTACAGCAATATCAACGAGAAGGTGCTAACAGCGAGGCTAACGCGAGATTAAGTAATTCCTATTACTATTGGGGAGAAAATCCTCAGAGTTCCAATCAGTATCAATCTGATTACGATTACCGTACGGGGATGCCTGGTAATAGAACTTATTGGAGATATTCTTCCTACTATAGGGCAACTTATACACATACATATACCTACACTGAATATACCTTGAATTTGCCGATACCTAGCACTGGCGACTGGGTTAATTGGGAAGATAGGGAAAGTCATAGTTCAGCGAGAAGATATCAGTATTCATATCTTGGTCAGAATCAAAACTTAAACAGATTTATTGCTAAAGTTGCTATTAATGGTAATATTCGATACATAGTAGAAAACGGAACAGGTTATTATGGAAATAATCCACCGTTTACGACGGGATATAGTAATACTAACACTGGTTTGACCAATAATCATATGTATGTTATTCAGATATCCTCAACCAGTGAAAAATATATTCTTGGCAGGCCGTATGTTGATTCTAGCACTCACCAGTCTGATGATGATGTTGTGTCTCCTGCTTTTATGATTGCTTCACAACTTGGCGCTGTAACTCCTTTTTCTGGGAGAAGTACAGATCAAGGAAATGCGACTGACGCTGCTAATCATTGTAGTCGCTATATGGAAGTATCAAATGATGGAACCTATTATACTGGTTGGCGTTTACCTACAGCTGCTGAGATTAAAGTCATTACTGAGTATCAGTATGGTACTATTGGTAGTGTTACTGTCCCAAGCCAATATCGTGTACTTACCCCGGTATTAACAGGTTATTATTATTGGGATCTTGCAGGAGGTGCTCAGCGAGCATGGCAAGCGACACCAGAGGAACCAACTTATTCTTCTTCAACAGATAAATCTTACCTCCGCTGTGTCCGTGACCTCTCTGCTGAAGAAGTCGATCGTCTCAATGGCTTCGACAAGATTCAGGAGAAGTACAGGTAATCAATATGAATATGTTTTAGGATATGAAATACTTTTTCAAGATATTATTCATAGTGGGTCTGGCCTTTGGCCTTTCTGCCTGCAGCAATATACTGGTTCCTGATGTCCCTGAGACAGATGAGGTTCCGGTGCTGGTTACTTTCAGCATGGCGGACAAGGCCCTTCAGACAAAAAGCAAGGTAAGCGGCACGGAGAAGGTCGTGCATACCATGCAGTTGGTCTGCTTCGATGCCAATGGTCAGTACTTAGGTATCCGTAATGCTGATGTGACGAGTCAAGGTCCCACAGCAGAAGGTGTTTATCCTCCTTTTATCGATAAAGGTATCATTAAAGGCTCAGTCCCACAAGGTACAGCTCGCATCCACTTCATCGCTAATCGTAAACTGGCTATCCCTCTTTCTTTTAGCAATGGTACTGCTGAGGAGACGGTCATGAATTCAATGGAGTTGTCAACTGCTTATAATGATGCCGACCATCAGGAAATCTGTTACTGGGGATATCATAGCGAGGCAAATGCCGAGGCCATGAGTACCTGGTTGAAGCCGGCTCAAGGGACTAATCACGTTGTATATATGATTCGTGACCGCGCCAGAGTGATACTTTCGTATGATCCTACCGGTGCAGATGTGCCCGTTACAGAGATTAAGTGGCTGATCCACAATGGCCGTGAACGCGGCTACCTGGCGCCGGCAGAGGATAATTGGAGCAATACCGGATACTATGGGAATTCCACCAAGGAAGGTCATACTTTTGTGATCTCCACGGCTGGAATCCATGAATACAAGACCTCTGGTCGCTACAGCCTCTGGCGTTCCGCGACTGATAACGATGACAAAAAATTCGATGTGGCGTATCCGTATCCCTCTGGTTCTACTTTCGGAGCACCGCAGTTCCTTTTCGAAGACGACAACGCAGATATAGATAACATCAAGGTAATCCTGAAAGTGACCTATACGGTCGACGGCTCGCCTGTGACACGGTATCATGTGCTCCGTCTCAACGACGACGACCAGGTCAAGTACGATATCGTCCGCAACAACACCTATTATATCCAATGCAAGTTGTTGAGCCCCGATGTTGCTTACTATGAGACGCTGAAAGAAGCAATTGACGGTGAGGAGTTCGTTAATGCCGACGTAGAGGTCGACCGTACGATACCGGATATCAACAATGATACCTATGCTCTGCAGATTAAACTTCCCAACGAAGGCACGTCCATTGTTCTCAATACTGAGAGCAGCCACACGATGGATTTCGTGTTCCGCATGGTCGGTGATTTGAATACATCAGGTTCGACGGATCCTGCAGATTTTGAGGTGAAATGGGAAAAAGCGCAAACTTTCTGCGAGAATGACCTCCCTGTTACATACAATCCGATTACCAAGCAGTTCACGATCACCGCTACGGTTATTGAAGGCCAACTTACCAAAAACCTCCAGGATGAATGGATCGTGGTGAAACATACGGATACCGGTCTGACCCGTTACATCCACGTCTATGTCATCGACCAGTTCCGCTACAAGCTCTATCCTAAGCTGAAGAAAGCCGGTGATGATTATGTGCTGAGCTTCCAGCTTCCGCCGATGGAACATTCGAAGTTCCTGGAGGATGGCAGCCCGGATCCTACCGAGTTGATCTATCCGGAGAGTCTCTATCCAATTGACGTGAAATTCACCACCAACACGCTGAATGCCTACGGCATTACGCAGGGTACAACCAACTACGGCCTGTTTGGTGTTGCGGTCGAGAGTACATCTGGCCTTGTTACGGTTGGGAACTTCGAGGCAGATTATAATAGCCCTGTCTCATCGACTTCTACCGGTGACATGTCTCACTGGTACTTCCAGCAGGGAGGCAACTTCTGGGACTTCTGGTACACGTACAATCTTAAGGCATATCCCACAGATGGTATCGTAAACATCTACTTCAAAGATGTCCGCGACCACATCAAATATGCTACCGTTGAAGATGTAGGCCTCTTCCTCTATGTCGAGTATTTCGGCAAGAACTACTCCATCCCTGTAACTAACTAGAATACTGTGAGTTAATCAATAAATACATAATCTATCCCATTTAGTCACCCCCCGGTCAGTCCAGAGGGTGACTATCCCGTAAAAAAGAGAAAACAAAATAACAATATCAAACCATCAACAACCATGAAGAAAATCTTCTTTTTTCTGAGCACGATTGCTCTTCTGGGACTGGCATCTGCTTGCGTTGAGCAGATCTCGACCGACAATCCTAACTACAATGCTGAGAAAGGCGAAGTGAAGACGGAATTCGTCATCAACATCGCCACGAATGCGCAGACAAAAGCCACTGCAGCAGAAGTTCAGGCAACTACTGTTACCACAGATGATACCGGAACTAACATTTCTTATGGAACATTCCGCGGTATGCAAGACATTCAGTTGTTCATGACCAAAGGATATGGTACGAGTTATCTCACGAACTATATTTATAATCTTGCTGATTTTGCTCCGGTTACAATCTTCGGGGCGCAAAACTTAACACAAGAGGGTGCCATTGATAAAAATAACTCCCGTCGTGTATACAATATGAACATTCCTATCGGTGTAGATAACATGGTGTTCTATGCGAAGGCGAAGACGACCTCAAGTACAAGTAGTAATAATAAGACGAATTTTACCGTTACTTCCAACAAAAACACGACAAAATTTGAACTTGTGCCGATCACAACCGATGAGACTGTATTTACAACCAACAACACTTCCGCTACTGCTATTTTGGCTATTTTGAATGCTTTCAAGAATACAGCGGCAACGGAGACGGCACCTGCGACGACTATTGCCAGCGATTGGTTTAATTCGAATGATGTCGAATTGAAAACCGCCTATGAGCATTACTTCACGACCAGCGAAGTCCTTCGTCAGGGTTCTGGCCCGGCCGTATTGCGTACCATGGAAGATTTATACAAGATAGTTTTGAATCGCACAGATGATCTCTCTGTTGCTATCAAAGGGGCCCTTGATCATTATTTTACAGCAACAACTACAAACACGGGAACAACCGCAAATCCCATTTATTCTCTTACAAAGTTAGAATATAATCCTGATAATATTGACCTTCTGGACTTCCCCCTTGCTGACCTGGGTCTTCCCGAGGGAGCTGCTCAAGTCACCTGCACTGGCGCTACTGATGGAAATCCTGTCTTCGCATGGGTAGAACCGAGCAAGGCAACTTCATTGATGGGTACGGCTGAAAGCCTTGACTATAAAGACCTTGTTTATCCGGCTGAACTTTGCTACTGGGCTGATTCTCCGATTCGCATTTCAAACACCGAGGGTGTTGAAGGCGACGAAACTTATTATCCGAAAACCTGGAGTGCCTGGAATACCAGTGATAGTTGGAACAGCCACGGCTGGCTTGATTGGAGTACTCCAGCAAACCGCGTTGTGACGAGTAGAACTCGCGCCGTCGCACTCAAAAACAATGTGCTCTATGGTACTGCTTTGGCTGCTACGACAGTTAGATTAAGTAGTGCCACACTTCCTGACAACCGGGCTGCACTTGTTCAGGGGCTTGAGAATAAATCCATATCAGTTGACAATAAATTCGAAGTTACAGGTATTTTGATTGGCGGACAGCCGAAGACGGTGGGTTGGAATTTTGTCGATGAATCGAGTACTGCGCGCAAGAGTGTTATTTATGACCATTCCTTTGGTGATCATGCTGCTGTTACGACCAATGCCAACACAACAAATCCTTTCTACACAATGGTCTTCGACAACTATATAAAACGTGCTAGTAATGATGGGAATCAAGCTCAGGATGTTGTTGTCATTGCCCTTGAACTCAAAAATAATGCTGAAGATTTTTACGGGAAGGACAATATCATATATAAAGGCGGAAAGTTTTATCTGATGGGTACGTTAAATCTGAACGCTGTGGCTACTACAACGAATCCGAATCCTGTCAACACGGACGATCTTGAGGATGAGCTTGATAAGTTGGCTGGCCTTGGTTATCGTATACCTCCGGTAGATCCCACTACTGCTACTATGGTCTCAACCCCTCGTATCTTCGTTCAGGACTTTACTACGACGATTAACCTTACGCTGGGCGCGAATGCTTTGAAGAATGCATATGCTACTATTCCTGATCTTCGGAAGATTCAAATGTACTTTGGCCTTTCCGTCGACCTCGAATGGAAAACTGGTACTACCCTTAACGTCGAACTGTAATCTAACCTGAATACCAAAATCAATTCTTCACCCTCGTGAAAAAAGACTTTTTCGGAATGGTTTGGAGGCGGTCGATGACCGTCGTCGCGGCCATGGCCGGCCTGGCAGGGGCGTTGACCCTGCCAGGCGGCTGCGGCCTGATCGACGAGGACCGCGTGGACTGCCCGGAAGAGATCACCCTGACGTACTCGCTCGACCTTATTACCAATAAGGACGAGGAGATGGACCAGAAACTTGGCAAGGAGAAAGACCTGCCGCTCCGTCTCGCACTGGAAGACTACCTGAAAGGGATCTTCGTAGACAAGGCCCACGACGTGGACCTTTCGTTCTACAACCTGCGCCAGGCCGGCGACCGGACGGAACGCATCACCGAGATCATCGATGCCAGCAAGCGGGAATATGACATCCGCCTGGTAGCATCCGATTACCAGCACCTGGGTGTGGCGAACCTTTCCGGCAACGGCCCCGTCATTCTGTCGGATGACGAGAAAGCGGAAAATGCCGAATTAAAAGAAGACGCCCTGGCTGCGACGACGGTGGAGTCGCACCGCACGGGCATCTTCTCGGCCCGCAAGCGGATGCTGATCCGCAAGGACGAGAGCCAGCACTTCGACGCGCACCTGTACATGGCGAACGACGCTGCCGCGTTGATCCTGAACGTGGACTCGTGCGTGTTCCGCAGCATCCGCGCTGACTTCCAGGGCCTGGCCGATCGCTTCCGCATCAACGACAGCACGTATTTCTGGGACCGCCAGATCCACGTGGCCGCTGACCTGGTGGACGTGGAGCCATATCTCCCGCGAGTATCGAACAATGGTCCTTCCTATATCTGGGCCTACGACGAATACTGGGAGCTGTGGGAGCGTACGCCGGTCATGCTGTGCGCGGTCGGCTTCCCGAGCAGGAACGTGGGTACGGCCGTCATCGGCACAACGCCGTACATCTGGGCGATCAACCTGTACGTGGAACTGATGGACGGCACGACGACGCTGAGCCAGCTGTTCATTGGCGAGCCGCTTCCGGCAAGCCATCTGATGATCATCAAGGGCTGGCTGGATGCCGACGGCAGCTTCAAGTCCCGCCCCATGGTGCCGATCAATCCGGAGCCCGACCCGGGCCCGGACGGTCCCCATCCTCCGACTCCGCCTACGCCTCCGGGCTGGGTCGATGCTGTGGTCGGCGTCGACGTGACCCTCAACTGGAAAGAAGGTGCAACCTTCGAACCCGAGCTGTAACGGGAAACTTGCAGCAAAGAATTATAACGAAGACAACGACAGAACCGAATGCGTCGTAAAACATATAGGATCATGGCGATCATGGCGATGGCCCTCCTGGCTTTCGCTACGGGCGGCTGCGTGGACCCGCTCGACGACTCGCTCAAACCCCAACCCGAAGAGCCCACGCTGACCTTCTGGATACATGTTCCTGGAGCAATGCAGGCTGCAACAAAGGCGCAGACTGGTGATGTGGCAAGTATCAATCCTGAATCCACGCTTTATGATGTTCAGGTTTGGGTGTTCGAACACGGTACCACGAAACTGTTGAATTATGTCGACGAAGACAACATTACACCCGCCTTTGAGTTCAATCCGAGTTATACTGAATCTATACCTAAAGTTGATGCGGATTGGCAAGCTTCCCATAAAATTCAAGTACCTCTCCCTAAGGAATTTATTCTAGGACCGCAGCCGGGAGATTCTAACTATAATCCTGATGTTGTCTATCAACCTCTAGTAGACATTTATATATTGGCCAACTGGCGGTCCATTTTCGCGACAAAGCCTCAGCCAACTACCCTCGCTGCAGTGAAAGATTTAGTTTTTGGCGTTGAGAATTCCAGCAATTTCGGAACAGGAGATAATCCTACAATTCAAGTTCCTAAGATAGATAATAAGTACGTTGGCCTTCCTATATCGGCAGTCGAAGAGAACGTTGATTTAACCTTTTTGAAGCAGGCGTACAACGGTGAAATCACTCTGACCAACGATGTGTTCAAAAGCCAAATCGGTGTCATCGAGCTCGAGCGTGCTGTGGCGAAAGTTCGCTTCGTTTTCGCGAAGACAGAGAATATGACAGGAGAGATTACCAAAATCGTAATAGGACAGATTGATAGTAATGGACTTCCTGTTCTTGATGAGGGTAAGCCTGTTGGTAAATTAATTCCCAACTCGATGTATGCATTCCCCAGAACTCAAGGTTCTTTACTTCCGAGTACGGAAGAGTCCTCTTATGGCGGCGGAACCATCCTTGCTGGCGAAGGCACAAATCCTCTTTTGTCTTCGGATGATATTATTGCTGTCACAGATCCAGAGCTTCTCCGAAGTGATTACCCTTCTGCACCTGATGAGAATACACCTGCTCCGTTGAGTATGAAGGCCCAGGATTACGAGGACTACTTAACAAGTGCTACCAGTGATATACAAGCCTCTACGGCAAAATTGGTTTACTTCCGTGAAAGTGACAGACGTATTACGGGCACGATCTATTACAAAGTGAATGGTGTTGAGAAGACGGCCAAATTTGATATGGCCGATGTTGTTTCGTATGACCCTGAGACGGGAAGAAGGATTCCATACAACGCTGAAACAACCAACCTCCACCGCAACCACTACTGGACTGTGTATGCCTATTTCAAGGGCGATGGTCTTTACATTACACCCGTTGCTTTGCCCTGGGTGAATGGAGGTACGTTCAATTTTACTACACCCGGTACAGCCGTCGTTAAAATTTCGACAAAGTCCGAAGCTCTCTTCGGCTATGGATATACGACTTCTATAGATAATACATGGAATTATGTTGATTATACGGGAGTAGTTACGGAGTATAGTTGGTCCGATAATTCTACTCTTGGAGCGTGGTCAACGACTACCCCGACCGACTTTACAACAAACAAATATTTTTGGGTAAGAACAGGGATTTCATTAAGTGATGGTCGTACTTTATATTCGCCTGTGGTAGCAAAAGGTCCAAAAGTGGTTAACACAACGACTACTTATAATGTGACAGGGATTTCTGTACAATATGCTGTTAGTTCCAGTGACTCTGTCTCTCCTACAAGCGGATGGTCCTCCGGCAGTCCAGTTTGGGATGTAAATAATCCTTTTGTTTGGGTTAAAGTGACTACATCTTATAGTGACGATACTACAGTTGATGATGTTGTTTGCGTTTGCAATAAAAACGATTTGTATGTATCACCGACTACTACCGAATGGTATTTCCGTCGTCAGAGTTGGAGCTCTGGCAATGAATATGATCTAACTCGTCCAAACGACAATAATTCATACTACGCATGGCATGATTGGTTCCATTCACAAATGGTAGTTGCTCCCGGTACAAATCTGGCGGGGCTCCCCATATACGCGAATCGAATCGAGCTTGTAACAAATGGTTTTGCTAGTACGGACAAGCTTTATCTGAAACTAACAGATGATACTCACTTTGACATTATCACTTATGATTTGAGCACAGGTGTTATAACAAGGACGACAAGTGCTACACAAGGAGCTCTTGTAAAAACGAATGGCACCACATACTTTTATGTCATTCCTAAAAATGGTGACGGTCATGAAGCAAAAATGACAGCAGCCTATTTAACCGTTGTTCCGGAAGGGGGCAGTAGTCAGAAACTCCCTTTCAACTCAGGTCTTTTCCCGGGCTCAAATGATAACACGGAAATATTCTTTTATAGTGTACCTGTTGATACTTTTATAGGCTATTACATATCACGGCCTGATAATATCAAGCCATATACTTACGAAGCAAATGCCCCTACCCCGGCACACGAAGTGATAATATAATGAAAAGGATAAAATATTCTCTGCTGGCAGCCCTTGCTCTGGCCGCTTTTACGGTATCCTGCGTCGAACCGTTGGAACCTGTTCCGTCTACGAGGAATAATGGTTTGATTGGAGAAGGACTCTGTTTTACCCCTTTCATTGAGGGTATGCCCATTATAACGAAAGCCTATAATATTAATGATGAGAAAGGAGGTAGTTTACACGATGAGAGTATTATTAATACGCTGGATATCTTCGTTTATTGGGAGAAGCCTATTGAAGGAGGTGGCGTAGAGACAAAGTATTTTACTAAATACCATCTACCTAAAACCGGAAATAGTCCTATTCAATCAGGTGAGACCTATCAATTGGAGACTAATTGGGATATTTCCTATACTGTTGATGGAGAAGCGGTATCGTATAAGGGCAATAGCTTCCGAGTATATGTACTTGCTAACTTAGCAACGAATGTTCGCGAAAGCGATTTACCAGTAAAACCTACAGAGGGTGAACTTAAGGCTTTGATTTCTACGTCAAAGATATCTCACCCCGTCCGATACGGCAATGCTTGTTATGACATAGTACGGCTTGCCAATGGTGTTGAAGCTGATTTCCCGGAGAGTCCAAACGCAGAGGATGATCGATGGAGAAATCCCCACATTCAAACGAATACCTTCTTGATGGACGGTGTGGTTACGGGTTGGACTCCTAGAAAAACAGGAGAAGCTTACGACAATCAGCAGTTTTTCAATAATGCTGTAGCCACTCATACTGATGAGGGCAGTGGCTCTACTACGACAAATTATATTTTTAATTTATCCCGAGCTGCTGCAAAATTCATTGTTAAACTAGATCTTAGTCCATCTTTCATGCTTGAACTAGGACGTAGAGAAGATAATACTAATAAGTTTATTAAGGAAGAGACAAAAGATGGTGTAAAGACTGTTGTCGAAACGACTGTTGGTGAAGCGTGGTATAAATTTGCCAATTTTGCTAAATCAACTTACGACTTTACACCTTCAGCGAATAATGCTAATACCTTGGGAGAGTCATCTCGCTGGGATAGTCAAGACTTTTATCGGTTTTCTTCTGTTTATAATTACGATGATGAAGGACATTTAACGTTTAATAGTCTTTATCCCTTTGAAGATATTACATACAGCTATGCTTTTGGATGGGAACAAGCTGACGCTGCTGAGAAAGCCCCAGCCTTGGCTGTAAGTATTGTTTATTCGACTACTACTAAGAAATATAATAGTAGTAATATATTATTGGAAGAAGAAACAGAAGAAGAAACGAATTATTATCGTATCCCTCTTGTCAACGTGACTGGCGCAGGTGGTTCTTCTGTTGCCACATCAATTGAGCGCAACAACTGCTATGTTGTTAATGCCTTGATTAATTCCAAAGGTGCAACTATCGAGGACATTATCCCCACGAATGTTAATTTGACATACAAGGTTATCCCATGGCCGGCTCAGATTGATCAGGAGACTTCGGTTGATGCAACTCAGTTGCTCTATTTTGTTGCAGAAACACAATATACACTCCGCGGAGAAGAAAACCAAACCGTCGATCTTCAGTATTTTACGCCTAAAAGTGATATAGTAGGGGGACACTATCTATATGAGCCAAAAATAACGAGAGTAAGGGTCTATTATAGACCGGATGAGAGTAATGAACGAAATTTACAAAATGCTACTAATCTTCAGGTATATGAATGGACTGGAAATACCAGTACAGAGCATGTTGTATTAACCATCGATCATCAATCAAATGGTGGTGGTAAAGTAACGATTATTTCTGATGCTTTGAAAAGCCGTGCAGTCAAATATATTGAGTTTGATTTGGAAGTAGCATTTTCGAGCACGAACAAGAAAAAGCAAACTATTAAAATTGAGCACTTCCCGCTTGATAATATTCAGAGTATTCAAGGGAAATGGTCATCTAGATGGAATGGTGCGTATGAGGGAGGAACACGTACCGGCGATGAGGAATGGGCATATACTCCTCCGGAAGGATGGGATCGATATGAGATTGATGGAACCAGAAATGTTAATTGCACTTATGACGAATATATAGACGCTATCCAAAATGGAATCGATAATGGATCAAATGCTGAGATAAGAAATTACTTAAGTAATTACAACAGTTCTCAATTGAGAAATATGTTCGGTACATCAGACACACAAGATATTATTAATAATTTTTATTCAATTGAAAACGCGAATAAATCGGGTAATTATTATTATTGGATAGAAGAAGATTATTACGGATATTATGTTGTTTGGAGGGCTAGTACTTTCTATCGAACGCAGACACATTACTATAAATCTACTAATGGTTACCCCGGCACTGGGACTTGGGCGGCTTATTCTCCCCAAAAAAGTGGGATTAACGAAGATTCGTATTTTGAAGCTAAAGTACTATATAATGGTAATACTACTACCATACGTAGGTTAGCCACTGACGGTTCAATAAGTAACCAAAGTGGTGGTGTCGCGGGTAATAATACCCATATGTATATTATTCAGATATCAAAAGCAGATCCTTCTGTCGTGCTTGGTCGTCCAAATATCGTAAATAACCAGTCGCCGGATAATGTTGTTTCTCCTGCTTTTATGATTGCTTCTCAACTTGGGGCGGTTTCGTCTAGTAGTTTTACATCAGGCAAACAAGCTGCAGATCACTGTGCTGGTTACATGGAAGTTGCTGATAATGGACGCCGTTATGCTAATTGGAGATTACCGACAAAGTCGGAGATCGCATATATTGCAGGTTATCAAAATAATCAAAATATTCAGGGGCAGGGGGTTTTTACATATGTGTTGACAGGTCAGAATTATTATACTTTGGATGGAGGAACAGCTCCTTCTAATTATCCTTACGATACCTGGGATACAGCTAATTACGTTCGTTGTATCCGAGATTTGACACCTGCAGAAGTGGCAGAGCTTAATAAAATACATAACATCACCCCGGCCTCATATTGATGAGAATACCTATGAAAGAAAGAAAGCATATATTTTTCGTATGGCTGGCCATTTGGGCACTAGCCCTAACAGGTTGCGTAGAACCTGTTTCGGAGTCAACCATTAATAATCAAGGGCTTGTACACATTTGTTTTCAAGTAAAGACAGAGAATAATGGTATTTCTACGAAAAGCGATTTGATCAGCGGCGATGATGTAATTGTTACGAGTCTTTTCATGTACTGTTTTGATGCTAATGGTCGCTTTCTTGGTCGATACCCGACAAAAACATTAGCAGAAAACAAGGAAGAATCTACCCAGAATCCTGTTTTTGCTGAAAATACTTTTGGCTTTACAGGTGATGTGCCTCCAGCTACTGCCCGAATTCATTTCGTCGCTAATGCAGACATTCCTGTTGGAAATGACCATCTCGGTTTGACGGAGTTGGAGATCATGAACAATCCTGACATTGGTATCTGCCGCTCTGTGACGGAACCTACTGCTTATTGGGGATACGTGAAGAGAGAAGATGCAGAAACGTTGATGAGTGCTTTTAAAAACGGGAGTATACCTGCGATTCCTCTTTTGAGAGACCGTTTGCGGATTGATGGAGGTACTTGTGCAGATTACCAGCATATTGTCAAAGGCTCTATCAAATGGGTTATTTACGATGGGTTGAATCATTCTTTCATAGCCCCCAAGAGTAATACTTCACAAAATAATCCAGATAGTCCATATTCGGAGGTCACTTACGACGATTCCTTCTTCCCGACTTCTACGATGGCTACTCCTTATCCTGATGGCGTTCGTATAGATCCGAATATCCATTATCCCAATCGTTTTGCTACGGCTCTAGGGGATATGGTTGATTTTGAACAAAAAATAACGGTAGATAACGCAGAAGTTGATAACCCTAATTATTCCCCCTTATTTGCGTTTGATGATGCTGTTTCAAGTGACCCCTTCAAGACGACTCGTATTATCGTGAGAGTATTGATTAAAGGGGAGCGTTATAATTCTGATCCGACTGATACAAAAGAACGCTTTTTCCCTTTATGCTTTACTAAAGATGACTCTGATGACCAAATTCCCTTAATGAGAGGGCATAGATATGTAATGAATTTGAGTTATCTGCCTGAGATTATGGGTTATGATACTTTTCAAAAAGCGGCGGATGCTAACTCGTTTGCAAATGGCCAGTTAATTAATATCGAACAAGAAGTTATCGAAGTATCAGATGGTGAGTTTAACTTGAAAGTTAAATATATTCTTGGAGAAGACGAACGGGTTAGTACAACTGTTCTAGTTCAAGATGAAAACGCAAAATCTGTTGATGTTCCTTTTCTATTGAGCAAACTTACAGATGATGTAACTGCGCATCCGGCCAGGCAATTCTATTTTACGAAAAGTGATTGGGAGGAGCAAGAACCGGGTACTACGGCTGTTTATTCTTATAATAGTACATTGCCTGTAAGTGATAATAATAAAAGGGACGCTACGTGGGAACAAGAAAAGATTAAAACGGTTACAGAGAATAATGAGACCGAGTATAAATCTGTCGCTGTTTCAAAGGCAAATCCATTGGATACAAAAGTTACGCTTCCTCTTTCCGCCGGTGTCAATGAGCATTTAAAGCAAAGCCTCTTTAAGATATACTCTTATTATCAAACAACAGAAACTGTAGGTAGTACTACTCGAACAAAGAATCATGTTCTGATGCGTAATATCGAGGTTTATACGATCACAGAGTTTAAACTTCAAGAGGCATATACGAGTGATTATAGTAATGCCGATCATAATTTGGAGCTTAAACCCATAGCTAATCGCCCCGGTGAGTACCAGCTAAGATTTACATTACCTTCTGGATCCACTGCTTCGGGTGACCATGATAAGTATCCCTCTGGCCTCTATCCAATGAATATCAAAATTGCCTCAAAAACGTTACAGCCGACAATGATTACTTCCGGTGCTTCTGTCTCCAGTAATCTTTTTGGTGTTCAAGTTAAGAAAACGCATGATGGTAATTATGGTGTAAACGCTCAAACATCTGATCCTGATAAATGGAATTACCAGAGTCCTTCCAAATATTGGGATTATTGGTATTCATATGCAATTACAAGTGTACCGAAAGATGCAAATGGTAAGGAAATCGAAGGCCCTGAAGTTATTATCAATTTCAAGGATGTTCGTGGACCTAATTACGACGAAGATAATCGTCCCGAAGATGTTGGATTATATCTCTACATTGAATTCTTTGGTGATGCAAAGGAGGTAAGCTATGAAGGGCCTTATCAGGCTGTTCCTGTGCGGGGCGTTACGATTTCTGCGGAAAATCCGGCAGCAGGACAAGAGGATAATGGGCATGATGCTGATCATAGGTATAGTATTGCTCGCAGTACTAATCAGACCACAAGGACCCTTCAGTTGATTGCGACGGTAAACCCTGATTACGCTACAAACAAGTCTGTTACGTGGTCTAGTAGTAAAACTGCTCGTGCGACAGTGAATTCGAATGGCTTGGTGACAATTACTAACGCCGGGACAGGGGGTACAGCTGGAAGAATTGTAAATATTACCGCTACTACTGCTGATGGGAGCAAAACAGATACGTTCTACATTTGGGTAACAGACTAATAATTTAAGAAAACAACAAACAAATACAAACAATAAACAAATCACTAAAATGAAAAAGATCTTCTTTTTTCTGAGTGCAATTGCACTGATGGGACTTGCCACTGCTTGCTTTGAGCAGCAGTCGGTGAATCCGAGCTTCAACGCCGAACGCGGCGATGTCAAAACCAGCTTCATCATCAATGTCGCTACGGAGGCGCAGACGAAAGCATCTGCTGCTGATGTGCAGGATGGTACCAGTTTCCGCGGCATGGACAACCTCACGCTGCTCATGTCGAAGGGCTATGATGCCGGTTATCTGAAGAACTATGTTTACAATCTCGGTACGCTGACGCCGGCTTATAATGACAAGAACCTCACTGAGGCTGGCGCCATCGATGCCGACAAGTCCCGCCGCGTCTATAACCTGACGATCCCCACGGGTGTCGACAACATGACGTTCTATGCTAAGGCGAAGGAAGCCAAGGCCAACGAGCAGGGTACCGCCGGTTCCGCGAAGAGCGACAACAAGGTTGTCTTCACCGTGACCGCCGACAAGGCCACGACGAACTTCCAGCTGGTGCCGATCATTGAGCAGACGGCTTCCGGCAACGCTTCGGGTGCTACCACGGGTGCGACCCAGGGCGATGCTTTCTCCAACAGCACGAGCGCCGCTGCGATCCTCGCGATCCTGAATGGTTTCCAGGATATCGTTGCTGACTGGAAGGCCCTTGACATTGTCGAGCTGCTGACCGCTTACGACAACTACTTCACGACCAACGA
This sequence comes from Bacteroidales bacterium UBA3290, assembly GCA_002361615.1. GTDB lineage: Bacteria > Bacteroidota > Bacteroidia > Bacteroidales > UBA932 > Cacconaster. Next base: position 67,603 of record DETK01000040.1, on the reverse strand, counting down.
GACCCTGCGTCAGGGTTCCGGCCCGGCCGTGCTGCGCACGATGCAGGATATGTATAATATCGCTGTGAAATACGCTCCGGTCGATGCTGCCAATGCCAACACGGAATCCCCCGAGTATAAGGTCTGCCAGAAGATCATTGCTGCGATTGAACAGAACTTTACTGCGAGCGGCACCAACGGCAGCAACTATACGCTGACCTACAAAAATACTGCTCTGCTGGATTTCCCGTTCAAGGAATTCGGTCTTCCCGATGGTGCCGCACAGGTGAAGTGCACCACGCCTGCCGCTTCGCAGGATCAGAACGCTACCGCTGGTGATGCCGCTGCCGCCGCTGTCCCGACCTTTGCCTGGGTGAACCCGAGCAACACGATGGATGCCAACACGGTTGACTACAAGGACATCATGTTCCCAGCCGAGCTCTGCTACTGGGCTGATTCCCCGCTCCGTATCTCGAATACTGAGGGTGCGGAAGAGAATCCGGGCTTCTACCCGGCCAACTGGACCAAGTGGAACACTGACAGCGAGTGGAGCCAGACCTATGGTTGGCTTGACTGGTCGAATACCGACAACCGCGTCGTCACGAAGGAGACCCGCGCCGTCGCCCTCCACAACAACGTGCTCTATGGCAACGCCCTTGCCAAGTTCACGGTCAAGATGGGCGCTACCTCCTACAAGGATAACCGCGCCAATGTCGTCCCGAATGTGACCGACCAGGACATCGAAATCGACGGCAGCAAAAAGTACTTCAAGGTGACCGGTATCCTCATCGGTGGCCAGCCGAAGCAGGTGGAATGGAACTTTGTCGCCGGCGCACAGGCCGACCGCAAGGGTGTCATCTACGACCACGCCTTCGCTGACAACAAGGTCACGACTACCGAGAGCAGCCCGTTCTACACGATGGTGTTCGACAACTACCTTCCGGGTTCTGCCGCGGCCGATCAGGAAACCGTGTACTTCGCCATCGAGCTCGAGAACCACGCCGGTGACTTCTACGGCCGCGACAACATCATCTACGACGGTGGTAAGTTCTATCTGGCCGGCTCGATGAAGCTGACGGCCGATCAGATTACGGCTTTGACCGATGGCGACTACAAGACGCTTGCCGACAAGGGTTATCGCATCCCGCCGGTGGCCGTGGACAACGGCAATGCTGCCATGACGGTCACTCCGCGTGTCTTCATCCAGGACTTCATGACGATCATGAAGATGACGCTCGGCCCGAACGCCCTGAAGCAGGCTTACGCCACGATTCCGGACCTGCGTCCTACCCAGATGTACTTCGGCCTCTCCGTCGACCTCAGCTGGAAGTCTGGCGCTACCTTCGAAATCGAATTCGGCAAAGCCCAATAACAACCCCAACCCGCTGAACCCTACAATCTCACTCTAGAGAAAAACCGAAGACTTTTTCAGCTAGCCGGCCCGGCAGAGGTAGAATCCTCTGCCGGCCGGCTAGGTTTGTTTATGCACCAATCAGAGTCCGCTGCCATTGATTCGATAGTGTACCAAAAAATGTGTCGTAAGGCTCCGATAAAGCACGTGGTAACATTTACTAACCTTAAGTTTAGGTTAGTAACCCCTTACCGGTCGTTAGTAATTGATCAGTGATTGACAGTGGTTGCCTTGGGTAGCGTTCCAATTAGTGTGTCCAGATCGGACTCTGCAATTTAAAGAACGTACAAATTTACATTTTTCCAGCCAATCAGGCAACTGATGAAAAACTTCCCGGGGGTCTGCCTCAGCGGCAGGGGCCTGGAAGCCCCTGAGAGCTTAACCGTTCGGGAAGAGACCCTTTTCCTCTCTCATTCTGGGAATAACCCTTCGGTAAGACTCCTTGTCCATCGCTGTTTTGCCCATCAATACGATGACCGACAGCTCGTCCGGCATTGCGCCCCGCATCCGTGTCACCCGTCTGAAGTCCTTCTGGAGCCGCTCGATCCAGTTCGTCGTGTATATCATCGACTGTATATGAGGCGCATAGTTCAAATATGTGAAGTGGAACGCGATGTCTTCATCTTCGGCCAGGTTCCGGATAGAACGATAATCCTTGCCCCACTTCAGGCACATCTCCCGCCATGCGGCTACGCCCTGCTGCACAGTGTAGTTCTTGTCTCCCGTACGGAACACTTCGCGCATATCGTCGGCGAGGGCCTTCTTGTCGCCGTGGCGTACTCGGGCCAGCATATTGCGCTTGAGATGCGTCGTGCAACGCTGGAAGGCGGTTCCGGGGAACTTTTCGCCGATAACCTTATCCAATCCGGAGAGGCCGTCGGCAACCACCAATCCGATATGCCCTACACCGCGTTCACGCAGGTCATCGAACATATTGGCCCATCCTGCGGCACTCTCTATCGGGCTGTTATAAAGGCCCAGAACTTCTCGCGTGGCGTCTTCGTTCACGCCCAGGATCACGTAGAACGCCTCCGTGGCCGCCCGCTTCTTACGGAACACTTTGATGTGTACACAGTCGACAAACACAATCGGATAATACTCGTCCAGCCCTCTTTCCAGCCACTCCGACACGTCGCGGCGGACGTACTCAATCATCCTCGAGATGCTCGTCTTGCTGTAGTGCTCGCCATATATCTCGTCAAAGACCTGCCCCACCTGCGACTGCGTCAACCCCTTGGTATACAGGCTGCCGGCCAGCCGTTCGCACTCCTCTTCCTGGTCCTTCAGTATCGCCAGGATCTTCGGATGAAAGTTGCCGAACCGGTCCCGCGGTATCCTGAACTCCAGCTTCCGACCGTGGCCGTATGTGTGCCCCAGACGATAGCCGTTCCCCTTGTTCCTGTCCGCTTGTTCCTGCAAGAACTCGCCCCGTTCTGCCACCATCAAACTCTCCAACATGATCTCAAGAAGATCGTTAACTCCATTTTCTTTCTCGGCATGCTTGCACATTACCTCAGAAAGTTGTTCCTTTGTAAGTGTAATCATAAGTCTGTCGTTTTAAAGATCCAATTTTTGTCGTGATTAATTGTTCTTTAAAATTACAGACTTTTTTCTTTCTACCTACTCAGACACATTTTTTGGTACACTATCTTGCCTTGTGCCAGTGGGCAGGCAGAAGATCCCGCCAAGGGCCCTTGTAGGAGGGGATCTGTCCGAGGACGTCGACGAGCCATGTGCGGACGTCGACACCGACGGCTTTGCAGGAGGCGATAAAGGAGTATGCGATGGCGGCCCTGACTGCGGCGGCGTGATTGCCGGCGAAGAGATAGTTTTTCCGGCCCAGGGCCAGCGGACGGATAGCATTCTCGATGCCGTTGTTGTCGATCTGATATCGTCCGTCCAGGACATAGCGGCTGAGCCGTGGCAGGAGGACATAGGCGTATGAGACAGCCTGCCCGATCAGTGATTTGGAACTCATTCCTGTACTCACTGCGTCCAGCCACCTTTCGAAGTCCTGGATGATGGGGTAAGCCTCCTTCTGCCGCCGCTCCCTGATGACATCCGCATCCAACTCGGCCTCCCGCATCTCGTCCTCGATTTTGTAGAGTTTTCCGATATACACCAGCGCTTCGCTGGCGTGCTTCTTGTCTTCGTCCAGGGCCTCGACGAACTTGCGCCGCGCATGCGCCCAGCATCCGATCAACCGCTTCCCCGGGGCGTTCTCATAGGCCTCATACACCTCGTAACCATCAGTCTGCATGGTTCCGACATAGCCCCCGATAAGCTTGCGGCAGGTCTCCCCGCTGCGGGAGCCGTGGTCGTAGTGGAAGTATACGGCTCCCCCGAGCGCGTCGCGGACCGCCCACATGTATTCCTTGGCCGCCTTGCGCGGCTTCTCCTCCTTGATGACAGGTATCGTGCTCTCATCCACCTGGATGTACTTTGACTGAAGGACCTCCTTCCGCAACGCGTCATACAACGGCCGGAGCTTCGTGCAGACCGCCGCGAACCAGTCGCCGATGGTGGCGTCGCTGAACACCGCCCCCATCTCCTTGTACTTCTGGATTTGACGGTAGAAGGGAAGGTGATACACGAACTTGCCTATGAAGATGTCCGCCAGCAGGCTGTCGGCCGCCATCCCCTTCGGGATTACCGAGTCCGGGAGCGGGGCGATCAGGAACGCCTGCCTGTCGGGATCTTCGATTTGAAGCTTGGACTTGAGCACGAACTTGTGGCGGACAGTCCTGTCGATGAACAGCTGCCCGGGGATGACAGCAACCTTGTCGGTCACCTCCGTGCCGATCTCCACGTAGTCGGGATTATCCTGCACGCCGTCGGGATAGATGTGATTCTCCTTTACGGGAAGGTTGCCGGCGAGGACAGGCTTGCGTACTTCACGCTTGTGAGCTTTGACCTCGATGGCCTTGGCGTTCTGCTCGTCCATCTGCCGGACTTCCTCGTCCAGCTTCTTCTGCTCCGCTTCCGGGAGCGGCGTGTCGAACAGGGTGGGCTCAAGGACGTTGGGGTCAAGCGGAAGATGCTTCTCGCTCATCGAGCTTCCGAAGACCTTACGGCGGAGCCAGGCGTTCTGGGCCTGAAGGGAGGCAAGTGCTTCCTCCAGCTCATTCTTCTTTGCGGCAAGGGCGTTGCGCTCCGCTTCCAAACGGGCGATTTGCGCTTTGAGCGACGCTATTTCCTGGTCCTTTTCAGACATTTTCCGTATCTCTTTCTAAGTATAAAGGTACGAAAAAGATGTCAGATATGCAAGAATATAAACAACTTATTTTATTGATTTTCAGTAACTTTTTGCCAGCAATTTCATCCGTCTCACATAGGGGCTGTCGAGTGCTGAGCGCACCATCCCGATGACGTTTTCGTACTGGAGAGAGGATGAGATCACGTCTTCTCCACCAACTGCGGGGACCCTCATCCTCCCCATGTCCAGGCGGACGGCATAGAGAACCATGCCGCCTTCTTCATGCCGGAGCATCTTCATCATGTTCCGGCTGGCGTTGATGAAGATATAGACATCCCCGTTACGCTGGTTCCCGCACATCGCGTTCGTCACGATGCCGCCCAGCCCGTTGAAGCTCTTGCGCATATCGACAGGCTTGTCGTACAGCCAATACCGGCAGTTCACGTCCAGACTGAACATCACTTCGCAGAGATTATTTCACGCAGGTGCGCAGCTGTCATGTTTCCTTGTATACGCATCGCCGTCCCTGACGCCGTCCGGATGTCCACCGTCAAATAGCTCTCCGGATTCTCGCTCACGGCCTTCGCCTTCCCCGAGGTCTTGGCCGGAGGCATCTTCGACGGAACAAACGCACCTCCAGGCTGAAGCTGGACGAAGGCCCCGGAATCAGGCGCTTGCTCATCCTGCTGACGATACTTGCGCTTCCAGATGAAATACTGATGACGGGCTATGCCGTGCTCGTCAAAATAACTTTGAAGAGATATACCGTGTTCCTGGCAATACCGGTCTATTTCCAAGATTTGTTCGCGGGTCATCATGACTTTGTGTTTTTGTCACAAAGTTACCGTCACTTCACGCCGCTGTCAATATGCAGTTGCCCGGAGGCTTACGTATATCAGCAGTGAAACATTAATAAATCAGCGGCTTCAACTTGTGGGGTTGGAGCCGCTGACATTTGTACAGTTAAGACGCGCAGGCGCTAATTGTTGGTCACTCTCAGATAGAATGTGTTGGAGACTGTATTACCGGAATTATTTTTATCAACGGTTGTTGCGGTAATATTGACATCGACATTCCCTGAGGTGCCAAGCGTCACCAAACCATTGGCATCGACAGTTGCACGGCTCGTGTCGCTGCTTTCCCATTTGACATTCTTGTAGGTTGCATTGTCCGGCGACACAGTAGCCTTCAACTGCAGCGTGGATGTGGAATTATTGGTGCTGCGGGGAATCTGATAACGATTATTCGTAGCGTGGCCCTGAGTTGAAGTACCGGAGGCGGGATTAACGATTACACTTGTTACAGGCACATGTGCCACATTATAGCTGACAGCAGAGGCCTTGCCGAAGAATTCAATGTAAAGGAAGAGGCCAACGTTGCTGGGGATTGTGCTGAAAGTGCTGGCGTTGCGGACGTCTTTCAAATCTATCGTGATTTCCGGATTTGAAGGTGCGCTGGTAATGGAGTATGTGTACCAATAGTTCCAGTAGCTGTTTGCTGCTTGGTAGTTCCACTGGCGAGCAGCAGTCGTGCCCGTGGGTGCAGTGAGATAAGCAGGTTCCTTACCAGGCTCTGTACTACGCACCTGTACACCGAAAACAACAGGATTCGACGTATTCTGCCCGCTATAATGAATATCGTATGGCTGCAGGGTCCGCGTAGCAAGCTTGATCTGCAGCGGGTAAAGAATATCCGGATACTTGTCGTGATCACCTGTTGTGCCAGAGCCGGTGGGGATCTTAAATTTCAAGGAATAGGTGCCATCTGTATTACGGATCAATTCCAACGTTCCGTCTGCATTGTGGCCATCGCCTCCTTGCGTTGACTTTGTATACGCCTCCTGAATCCTGAACTGATCGATGGTATAGACATCGATATTGCGCATCAGAATATGATGTACCTGTTGCTCTACCCCCTGCGCAGCAGCAGCGATGTAATAGCCTTTCAAGTTGAAAGTGCTCTCCTTCAATTTGTCATTTTCCACTGAAGCCAATGGCAAGGTGACCGTCGTATTAAGGTTCTCACCGATATTCACCTTCTTATCCTCGTCGGTGGATATTCTATTACTACCCCAGGTAACAGTACCTGAAGAGTTGTGTGCAGGCGTGTTGCTTGCCCCGTCGCCGGGATCTATCCAGTCGCTCTCTTTGAAATAGAAATCCTTACTACCGACACCTGAATTCTGCTTGCCAACGTAGAAAGGAACGGCCACTGAACCGGCGCCGGCGTCTTCTGCGTCTTCTGCCGTCGTTTTGTGCAACAGCACGGCCGTACTATTGAAGGTTTCGCCGGAAAGCGGATACTTCATTACGTAATTGACTCGCATGTCGAACTGACCGTCCGACACTTCTACAACCTTGTCATCGATTTCGACGAGGGCACCATTCGCAAAAGTCTTAGCCTTGGCAGCATCTTCGAAAGTATCATAGCCGCTAGCTTCAGGCAGTGTTTCGAGGTTGAGCGTATAACGGTGACCGCGCATCAATTGAACCGGCTCTGAAGCATAACCGTCCGTAATGCAGATGGGGAAAAATTTCTTATTGCCCGTAGCCTTGAACGTGGCCTTAATGATAATACGGGACACATGATCCGTGTTGCTGGTGTAATTATCAGCGCAAGCATCATCGAAGAGATACATGTCTTGGTATCCTTGAACATTGGGTTCAAACGGAACCATATCACCTTCACCTATATTCGTAAACCGGCCTCCGCTCTCGGGATAGGGTGTGACCACAGAGGAGAGGGCAAACTTGGCAGGAGATGACGACCAAACGTGCCGCAGTTCTTGATAAGGGTTATTACCATCGAAAGTGTAGGAACCAAAAGGATTATCAGCAGTTTCATCATACCCAGTCTTTGGAACAGGAAGGCCTTTTGTTGCGATGTAACCCCGATTCAAGCCGCCATAGACTACCCAACGGGGACCGTCGATACCAGTAGCTTCGCCTTCCTTATAAAAACCGGAAGCAGAGTTGTTGAATACACCTTTTGATTCAATCCAAAGACGGTCGCGAACCATCCATACAAGTTCGGTGGTAGAGCTGCTGAAAACATCAGCTAACTCGGCAGCAGAATTTCGACGTAGATAGCCCCAATAGGCGATACGACCACCCGCCTCACTGTACACAAGACCGGGTGCATTCATCACTTCTGTTTCTGTCATGCCATAATAGTCACCGCCCACCGGACGATCGGGACCACAAACGAAGTGGATGCGGGCCGTGGCCGGAGGAATCTCACCATTGAATTCGCCGGGGTTCTGGGTTTCAGTGTATTCTTTCTGTTCCTTTGTGGCAAGCGTGGCTTCGTAACGACCCAGATATCGACCATTGGCATCGAAGCAGTACATGAAGAGCTTATCGAAAACGTAGTCATCCTGCACGCCAAGCGGACCGCCTGCTTTGGTGCGGACTTCGTCGTCTTGCGTCATGATACGGAAGGAAATCTGATAGAGGTCATCGTTTCCATCAGTCACAGGCCGATTAATCGGCTCGACGCAGGCGGCACATGCCATCAGCAGCACCGCCAGAGCAAATAATTTGCGATATGTGTGTCGATTCTTCATTTTTCCGTCATCAATAAGAAGCATCCGTGATGGTTCCCGTTTCATTCAATTCTATCACTTCCTTAGGCGTCAGGTCGCGAACACAGCGGACACGTTGCTCTCCCGAAGCGCCAGGATAATTCGTATTTGTTAAATTGCCGTCCAAAGTGTAATAGGACACTCCAGTAAGAACAGCCTCAAAGACACCAGAAGAAGTTATAGTTGTATTCGCCTGGTAACTAACGATATAAGCAATTTCCGCAGCTGTGGGCAACCTCCAGTTGACAAAGCGATGCCCTTTTTTATCGACTTCCATGTAAGTATGGCAATGAGTTGCCGCACTTGTTCCGCTATCAAAAGTACTTACGGCACCCAGCTGAGATGCAATCATGAAAGCAGGTGAAACAACATTATCCTGCGACTGATTGTTGTTATTCAAAGTAGGACGACCAAGAATGACACCTTCTTCAGCTTTGGATATCTGAATAATGTACATGTGATTATTATTCAACAGGTCGCTTTCGGTTGTTTGATAATTATTATAATTCGCCAAAACTCCACTATTATTACCCGACATATTGAAAACATGATCGCGACTGAAGCCATGGGCATCTCCCTGAGAGTAATAACCACCCCAATATTTGGCCGTATAACGATAAGCAAGACCTTGATAGGTGTTATAAGAATTATCTTGATACGTAGAACCAGTATGTTCGTCCCAATTCACCCAATTATTTCGTACTGTAGGAACATTCACAGTCACATTACGATAGTATCGGCGGGCGCGGTAAACTATGGCCTTAGTATAGTAGTTATCGTATTTGTATGTTTGATAATATGTATACCCATTATAGGTGGCAGAAACATAATAATCCCAATTATCTGAGGTAGTCGCTATTCCCGGATTATCCCATTGCCAGCCAATAACAGAAGGACTTGTTCCCCAATAATTATTTACTGAACTTGCTTCACTATTAGCAGCAGCTCGGTTTTCGTTAGTTGTCACATTCGCCAGAAAATTCGCGCGTGTTGTAGTCCTGGTTCCTGTAGATGTGCTCCGATGATTTGGATCAGCAGAATTGTACTCACTTTCTGTACACTCTATGTCATCCTCATATCCGTCATACGAATCCCAACCGTCGTTAGTGGGGTTAAAGCTGTATATCCTACGTGTCGAAGAAGAAGAACTTTCACTCCATCGGGAAGACCAAGCACCAGAGATGCTCTGGATGTTGTCGAGCGGGAAATGAGTAACGACGATGTTATTTTGAGGAACCTTATGGTTACCACTATCCGTATACAGATATCCGAAGTCAACTTCGGTATCGAATTCGATGTATTTTACCGCACGGTTTGCCAATGATGTGGAGGTTACCTGGAAGTTACCACCACCATTATGAGTGCTACTCGGTTTTACTTTAATACTCACATTGCCATCAGATGCTGTCCATTCATAAGCACTTCCCGTCCACTCAGTATACAAAGGTCGTTCATTTCCATTTTGATCATTGTAGTAGACCTTTACTCTGGTAATCTTCGGCGTAGCTTGGTTGTAACCAGTAGTCCCTATCGGGTCGCTCTTCGGCGTAAAATACTGCAGGTAGGTAACTTCTTCGCCGTCACCGCGGAGACGGTAGGATTTTTCTGCCACAAAGTATTCGAGCTGGATGGTTTGCGCCTCGGTCACCATGTCTGCCGCATCCGGCCAAGGAATAACCTTGTACTTCAGGTTGACCACGGTCGGTTTGATGTCGGCAGTGGAGGTGCCCATGGAACTGATTTCGGCATCGACCTGATAGAAGTGATTGCGCTTCACTTCATTGGTCTTGCTCAGGTCCACGAGAGGGATGCGGTAGTAGTTCATAACGCCGTCATCGCCCGTTGCTCCTCCATTAAAAGTGCCGTCTTCGTTGTAATTCTGAATATATGTGGTGTACAGCACACTGATAGACAGCGCCGGAGCCTTCTCAGCTCCTTCGGAAGGATCCCAGCTGAAAGCGTAGCTATACGTAGTGTCGAGGTACGGATATAAGTAACCACCGTTTCCGTCGGGCGTCCGGTCGGAGAAATGGAAGAAGTCCTGGCTGTCCCAGAGATTCTCATCGCGGAGGGTGTTCTGTTGAGTGGCAGATGGAACCGATGTATTAGTTTTGCCTTCCGGTGCGATGTTATAGGTGGATTTCAGAATATTTGCGAATTTAATGCGGGGGCCTCCTTCAACGGCGCTAGTTTCATAGACTTTACCCTGTGCATCGGGCACAAGCGTACCAACCGCAAGAATAATAGCGGTCTTGGGCTTGAGCTTCGTTTCCGGGTCGTACCAGGAAGTATAAGCGCGGAATTTCCGTCCTTGGTCGATATCCTCAATCGTGATTTCTCCCTGCTCCGTGAACTTGCTGCTGAACTTGAGGCTGACACCGAACTTCGCGGCAGCACGACTCAGGTTGAAATCCAGATTCTGCTGAGTGGCGTCAGGGGTAAAGTACTGCTTGGCTGAACCGGCTTTAGGCGACCAGGAATCAATCTTTCCGTCCATAACGAAAAGTTTGTTTCCAATATGGTGGTCGTACGTTTTGACACCGTTGATATCCGGATCCGGAATGAGCGGATCGGGATCGCTCCCATCCGGGTTTTTGAGGCGGACGATGTCGTAGCTCGTGTTGTACTGCGTGCGGATCGACTCGAGCGATTCGGAAACCAGAAGTTTCAGATCCTGTTCCGTGATATTTTCAAGCTTGGCATCTGTCGGGTTTTCGGGATGTTCGGTGTCGTTGAATTTATTGGCATTGATGTTTGCGATGACGTAGATACGGTAGGTTTTGTCCTCGTCATAGTACGTACGCCAGTTCGTCTCAAGCCGGTAGTCGGAATTGGTCGCAATGTCAGTGGTGCCGTCGCCAATCTTATAGTGCTTATGGAAAGAAGGGCCATCACTCTTTATCTCATAAACGAACACATCAAGGCGCCGGACAGCGTTTTCGCCGCGGTCCGATACGCCACCATGCTTAGTGACAGGCGTGATGCCCAGCACAGACGGACGGAGGATCAGTGCATCAGATAAACTTGTGTCCTGGCCGGACGGGACGATCGGTTCTAACGGATCGACGCAGGAAAGGGTCAGCGCGGCAAGACTGACGATTGCAAGTAGAATATGTCTGATCGATTTCATCATGGCAGAATCACCTCATGCGCCTTGTCGGGCGTAGCGTTTTCATCGTAGGTAAATACCTTAATATCGTCAGGGCGGGAAGTATAATAGCCCTTGAATGTGTTAACGGGCACACTGTAGAAATAAATCTCCGTATTAGTCTGGGAACCCGGGAAAGCACCGGCGTTGAACGGAATCATCTGGCTCACCGTACCGCCGGTCGTCATCGACACGAGATACAAGCCGGTTTTCCGACTATCTTCCATCGAGGAAGCGGTGGGCTCTGCCTTCGGAACGACATAGAAGTAGCTCGTTCCGTTGCGAAGCACCTCTGCCCCCTCGTCCTCCGTCCAACCTGTCGGCACACCACTACCTTCCACGCCCGCAAAGTCTTCTGTCCATACGACATACTGCGAACTGGCGAGGCTATACGTCACGATGTAGAAGTTGTCCGGATTGCTGAGTTTCAGGTGCAACGTAGTGCCGGAATCGAATCCGGAAGTACGCAGTTCAATTCGGTTGGCATAAATCGGAACATTTGCCGCATTGCGGCCCGGTGCCGACACAATTTGTGAATGTACCCAGTCATACGCCCAGGTGCTAGGGTCGTCCTGATGGCGGAAATACCACTCCGTATTGACGGCAGGATCGTCATTCCGATGCTCCCGCCACCAGGTATTGTCATTGGAAGTAGTCCAGCCGTAGCCGAAGAGTGCTTCCTTCTTCTTTGACACGGCTACCACGGCAGAGCCTTGCTGTTCGTATTTGTATAACACTTCGTCAACCCACGGCAACACCACCGGACGGATGTAGAGGCCATCTCCCTGGAAGTAAGCATACACGATCCACGAGTGGTTGCGGTGGAAGTTGGTGTTGGCGGCACCGGCTGCGTCTGAAGGCATATAGAACGAAGCTGTCTGGGTCGTCGTTCCACCATCGACCGTGTAGGTGATGGTCCCTTTGACAGGGCGGTCGCTCTCTCTCAGATAGAGGTAGCTTTCCGTTGCGTTGCCGGCCGATACGGCATCGTTGAGGAAAGAGTCATATTCCTGCGCGGTCATATTCTTGGGTTCGCCGTAGGTTTTCGTTCCGATAGTGAAAGTGGAATCGCAGGTGCTGCGCAGGTAGTTGGGGTCGATAATCTGTCCGATCGAAGCCGGGACGGCAACGGTAACGTCACCAGTCCCCGAAGTGCCATAGGCCGGTGTGCCGGGGAGCTGGAACGGGGTCCCGTCTTCACGAGGGAATACATAAGTTGCATTGGGAACAACCGTTCCGTCCACTTTGATGCTGACAATCTGATTGGGTGAGGTCGTCGTACCCGAAGGGAGCGTGGGCATCGCGAAGACAAAGCGGACTTTCGAGACGGCGCGCTCAAGCTGGACGACCGGGGTCTTGGCGCGAATCTGCTCCAAGTTAAGTGTCTTGAATGTGGCCGGCTTGAGGAAGCTCAGGTCCACGCCGGATGCCGCCGTACCCGTATCATCAGCGCCCTTGTTGAAGAAGCCGGAAATCGGAAGACCGGGGCCATTCTGTCCCAGTGCGAGGATCGGTGTCGTGCCTGTTTTCGGCGTTGTAGCACCGAAGTAGTCCGTCGAGCCGTCTTTACCGAAAACAAGGTCCTTGATCTGTTTGCGCGTCATCGTGCGGGCAGCCGGGCTTCCGATGGAAGAGCCGTTTGCCAGCACGTAGAAATCAAAACGCATGTCCGTATCGGCGCGGTCCAGAACATAACCGGGAATCGAAAGCGGAATCTCATAGATGGAACCGTCGGTCCAGCGGCCGGCGGGATAGTAACCGCTGCCGGCGAGATTTTTGGGATCGTTGGTCCAGCCGGAGCCACTATTGATGTTGCTTGCTTCGCTGTAGGCAACAGCCTTTTCGTTGTCACCTGTGGTGACATCCGCGGCATAGTGGTTGAACATCCATACCTGCACGCCATACACCCGGGATTCAGGAGAGACGCCATCTACATTGCCGGTTTCCGCCTTGGTCGCGGGGACGTTCTGGGGCAGGTACAGCCGGAGGGTCAGTTCCCTGGTTGTGAAGGCGGAGCGTTCGTCATCGCTGAGGGGCGTGACGCAGCCCGACGGCAGGACCGGCAGGGCTGACAGCACCGACACTGTCAAAAGCAAGGCTTTGACTCCCGTGCGTAATCTATAGAGTTTCCGAATCATATATATGCTTTCGTTCGTTTACGGCTTTGTTTGCAATGCTGTCTTGTTTACAGCTCCGGATAGAAGATATTCCCTTCGCGCCAGTTGAGTTGGACGTCGACGCCCACTACGGCATCGACCCAGCCCGGAGGCGTAGGAGGCGTCGGGGGATGGGGACCGTCCGGACCCGGGTCGGGCTCCGGGTTGATCGGCACCATGGGACGGGACTTGAAGCTGCCGTCGGCATCCAGCCAGCCCTTGATGATCATCAGGTGGCTTGCCGGCAGCGGCTCGCCGATGAACAGCTGGCTCAGCGTCGTCGTGCCGTCCAGCAGTTCCACGTACAGGTTGATCGCCCAGATGTACGGCGTCGTGCCGATGACGGCCGTGCCCACGTTCCTGCTCGGGAAGCCGACCGCGCACAGCATCACCGGCGTCCGCTCCCACAGCTCCCAGTAGTCGTCGTAGGCCCAGATGTAAGAGGGGCCGTTGCCCGACACTCTCGGGAGATACGGCTCCACGTCCACCAGGTCGGCGGCCACGTGGATCTGGCGGTCCCAGAAGTACGTGCTGTCGTTGATGCGGAAGCGGTCAGCCAGACCCTGGAAGTCGGCGCGGATGCTCCGGAACACGCACGAGTCCACGTTCAGGATCAACGCGGCGGCGTCGTTCGCCATGTACAGGTGCGCGTCGAAGTGCTGGCTCTCGTCCTTGCGGATCAGCATCCGCTTGCGCGCCGTGAAGATACCCGTGCGATGAGATTCCACCGGCGTCGCTGCCAGGGCGTCCTCCTTTAATTCGGCGTTCTCCGCTTTCTCGTCGTCCGACAGGATCACGGGACCATTTCCGGAAAGGTTCGCCACCCCGAGGTGCTGGTAGTCCGACGCCACCAGACGGATGTCGTATTCACGCCGCCCCGCGTCGATGATCTCCGTGATGCGGTCCGTACGGTCTCCCGCCTGCCGGAGGTTGTAGAACGACAGGTCCACGTCATGCGCCTTGTCCACGAAGATCCCCTTCAGGTAGTCTTCCAGCGCCAGACGCAGCGGAATGTCCTTCTCACGTCCCAGCTTCAGGTCCATCTCCTCGTCCTTGTTCGTGATAAGGTCGAGCGAGTACGTCAGGGTGATCTCTTCCGGGCAGTCCACGCGGTCCTCGTCGATCAGGCCGCAGCCGCCCGGCAGGGACAATGCCCCTGCCAGGCCGGCCATGGCCGCGACGACGGTCAGCGACCGCCTCAAAACCATTCCGAAAAAGTCTCTTTTCACGTGTGTGAAAGGGTTGGTTAATATTATTTCAAAATTGATTATTCGCCACCCAGGAGGACGTCGAATGTGTCACCCTGGCGCCACTGCAGGTCAACCGACAGACCGAGCGACATCTGGCTCGAACGAAGGTCGGGCACCGTCACATAAGCGTGCTGCAGCGATTTGGGACCGATCTTGAAATTGGCAACCGTCCTGTAATCCTGGATAAACACGCGTTTGATTTCCTTCGAAGTACCATCGGTGTTGTACGGAGGCAGTACATAGTTGTCCGGAGCTACAGGCCAGAAAGGAGCTGCTGCAGCACCGTCGCTGGAAGCAGTCGGGGCAGTCGCCTTGGACAGATCCAGTTCGCCGAGGATGTAGAAGGTACCGCCTTTGCGGATGATGTTGTGCTCACCCCAGAAGTCGTGACCCGTGTTGTTGACGAATTCGAGTGCGACCAGGACCTTGTCCTGCTCGCCGTCGGTATTGTTGTAGTTATCCCAGACCAGCGTATAGTTCTTGGCGGAAACACCTCCGTTCGCAGGCACCTGGATGGCTTTGGTGTCAGCGCCCAGCTTGTCCTGGATCGGGTCGGCAATCTTGTCGTAGATGATATAGTTGGCGTTGTCCTTGAGGTCAGCCTTGGCGATGTAGTTCCAGCCCATGGTCTTGTACTGGCCGCCGATCAGCACGCCGGTCAGGTAGAACAGGCCTGCGCCAGGGTTGGCAAGGTTGATCCTGGGGTTTTCACCGGGGAAGAATTTCTGCGTGTTGTCAATAAGCGGATTGGCTTGACCAATCGTACTGGCATAGCCCACCGTAGCTTCAAGAAGTGCCGTACCGTAGTTGATGTTGTCGGCCATTGCGACAGAGCGGGAAGAAGAGAGGACTTCGGCTCCACGGCCAGACCAGTTCTTACCGGTCCAGGAAGCATCGGCAAGCCACTCCTTTTCACCGCTGCCGGCGCCGTCAGGATAATCTTTTTCATCGAGCGTCTCGTCCGTCACGCGGAGCGGGCTGTTGCCGAAGTAGCAAAGCTCGGCAGGGTACATGACCTTGTTCAAATCAATACCGCTGGGCATGGCACCGTTGAAAGTGGAGGGATTTGCGGCATATTTGAAGGTTGCATTCGCCTCATCGTCAACGACCAGCTGGGCAGCACCCATCGGCATGTTGAATTCCGTCGGGAAGAACCGGATAAAATTGGTTGTGACGGTCACGTTGTTGATCGTAATTCCCGTGTTGGTCTTGACCTCATCGGCGGGACGCCATCTTACATCCTCTGCATCGGTACCGACATTCTCGAAGTCAGCATCCAAAGCCATGAAGTCAGTTGCTTTATATTCCTCAGGAACAGTTGCATTTACGGGCTTGGTGATGTAGAAATACTTGTTCATTTCGGTGAGGATCGCGCGGGCCATGCCCTTGGCCAGCTCTTCTCCGGTGGTGGTCGCAGTCGCTTTGGCAACCTGACCCAGGGAAACGGCGATATCACCCATCATACGGACCACGCTCTGGCCTGAACCGGCACGTACGGCGCCGGGACGGATATTGACGAAAGAGCAGAAGATGTTACCCAGGACTTCGGCCAGCGGGGAGGCCGGAACAGTGCGGTCGGTAATACTCTGCGGATTGACTTTCCAGCGTTCACCCTGGGCGGCCTGAGAATTATACACACCATAATTCTTCCAGTAGTAATCCGTATTGCCAGACTTGGCCGTAGGTTTGGTAAGGATGTTATTGACAACGGCTGCAATCAATTGCTGGGCACCTTCGAAATCAACTTTCTTATCGTAACGGGAAACCAGCTCGAACTGCGTGTTGGCAGCGCTGTTCTCATCGACCGTAAAGACAATCTTACCCTGCTCGTTGTCCACGTTCTCACCCGAGCCTTTGATGGCTTTGCCGAAGAACACGAAATTGTTGACACCCGTAGGGATGGTCAGCTCGAGGACCCGGTGCGACTTGTCCTTGTCGCCCGTCGTAGCCGTACCCCTTAGGGATCCAGCAGCAAGGATTTCCTGCAGATTGTAGGACTTGGTGACAGGTTCTCCACCGACGGCGATCTTGTTGGTATTGTTGCCCAACGTCAAAGCAATCAGGTGCGCATTGTTGATACCGCGGAATTTGGCAGCGCTGCTGACGACGTACTGCACATCATCGGCCGTCATCTTCGTCGTCGGAGAATCGTTCGTGGCAATGTTGAACACGAAGTTCGCGTTTACCTCCCGGGTTTCGGGATTGTAGTTCGGATTCACTTCCTGCTGCTCAACGCAGGCGGAGGCGAGTCCCAGAAGTGCGATTGCACTCAGAAAAAAGAAGAACTTTTTCATGGTTTTGTTAGAAAATGTGTTATTGATTATTGCTTTTTTTCTTGTCATTATTGCGGGCCGCAATCTACTCATCTTTAGCGATTTTACCCATCGTGTAAACGAAGTTCAGGCCGACTTTCGGGATGAGGACCATGCCCTTGTTGGTACCCAGATCCTTGCCGCACCAGGCGCATTCGAAGACGCGCTCGCTGCGCCAGCCGCCCGAAAGGCCGATTTCGGCCTCGAAACGCCAGCGACGGCCGATCCACCAGGAATAGCCGTAGAAGAGGCCCATGCCGTACATGTTGCCCTGGACGCGATGTTCTTCCAACTCTTTGTAGAAGGGAATCTTCAGGCCGCCGGCATTGTAGTGCATATACATAAGGTCTGCACCGAAGAAGTGGCCGGAACCGATGAAGGCGGGATAGTAGCGGAATTCAGGCATGATGACCATGTTGCGCCACTTGGCCGGATTGTCCTGGTTTTTGTCCCAGAAGAGGATGCGGTCCCAATTCTTGAAACCGAAGCTTCCGCCGATGCTCACATTGTCGCTCAGGGGGATTTCGATGCCGAGGTTGGGGGTGCCGATGGCGTCGTAGGCCAGGTTGTTGCGGAGGGCGAAACCGTGCACCGGGTGCTGCCGGAGAATCACCGGCGCTTCACGCTGGACGGCTACCGTCATGACCTCATCGCCAATGGTGCGTTCGAAAATAACTTCGCTGTCTTGTGCACGCAAAGTCGTCCCGGTCAGCCCAACCAAGAGGACCGCCATCATCCATTTAAACCGTAATGCTTTCATTACCAATAAAATATAGTTGCGCCCAATTAGGCACTATTACTAACAGAAAGCAAAATTACAGCATTTTTGTCAAATATCAACATTTTTTTAACTTTTTTCCCCCCCCCCCCTCAATTTTTTTAAACCTCCCCTGTCCACGAGAACAGATCATCCATCCGGACCTGCGACTGGACGAGGCCGCTATGGGCGTTGCGGCGAAGACCATAGGTGGTGATCATCAATAATTGGAGCGCCTTCTTCGTCCCGGTTGCTTCCCGGAAAATACGCATCTTCCTTCGGAGCTTCTCCTCGTATTCCGCATCGATGGTGAATTCATCCACGGCGTATTTGATTTCTCCGATATTGATCACCCGGTCGCGCCGGTCGATGACCAGGTCGATCTGGGCCTTTCCGCTCTCACTCGAGCCGGACCATGCAGAAATGTCCGACAGGACCGCACTGACGCCAGCAGCCTGCTTGATTTGGACGATGTGGTCCTTGCACACCTGCTCGAAGGTCTGTCCTGCCCAGACGCTCTTGGCCGGATTGTCCATATAGTGCGTCCAGAAGTGTTCGTCCAGATTCTCCTTCCCTTTGAGGAAGCGCAGATAAAAGAGCGTATAATAATCAGCCAACTGATAAACAATGTTCTTCTCTTTTTTTCCGAACGTATTGTATGCCCTTACGAAATTACTGTCTTTCAAGTTCTTCAGCATTTCGGTAAGAAAACCGTTGTCTTCCAGTCCGCTCTCCGCGATCAGTTCCTTCCGCGTAAGACCCGACTTCTTTTGCGACAGTGCTTCGATGATTCTCAGATAGGCCTTGGCCTTTCCGAACAGCGTCTCGTACAAATGGTCGAATTCATCCCATAGCGGTCCTTTTTCCTTGAAAAAGACCTGGTCTATGTTTTGAAAGAAAGACAACTCCCTATCCAACAGTTTCAAATAGTACGGAATCCCGCCCATGATCATATAGCACTCCACGATATCGTACCGGCTCCAGCGGATTCCCCTTGATATAAGGTATTGCTCCGTTTCTCTCAAAGTAAACGGCTTGAGATACAAGCGCCTGGCCGCACGATTGAAGAGGCCGCCCTTGTTGGAGAGCAATTTGTTGGTAATCCATGTCGTGGCCGATCCGCACGCTATCAGCATCAAATCGTCCTGCTGGGCTCCCCATCCGTTCCAGAACGCTTCGAAGGCCGCCAGGAAATCGCTTTGCCGCGTGTCGAGCCAAGGCAGTTCGTCGATGAAGACTATCTTCTTGCGCGGTTCACGGATGCCCTTGAGCAGTTTTTTCAGTTCCTCGAACGCTTCAAGCCAGTCTGAAGGCATCGCCTTGAACTTTGCACCATACGACAGCAGCGCGAGGGAGAAATTCTTGAGTTGTATCTGCTTCGGCTGATTGTATAGGCCGGTTACCTTGAAATCATAGGTATCCTCGAAGAATTCCTTGATTAAATAGGTCTTCCCTACCCGTCTCCTGCCATACACGACGACAAATTCCGACTCTTTGGAATCCCTATATTTTTCCAATTGCCGGATTTCATATTCCCGGCCGATAAACAGGTTCCTGTCCATATCCGATCCGTTGTTTTACGTCGAGCGAAGATAGTCTTTTTATTTCATTTATCAAAACTCGACTGCGGAAAGTAGGGTAAAAAACCGAGTTTCCGCAGTCGAGTTGGGTGTTTTTCGCTAAAAATCGCAAACTCGACTGCGGAAAGTGGGGTAAAAAACCGAGTTTCCGCAGTCGAGTTGGGGAAGATGGGCTATTTTCCTGCCGTGCGGAGCATTTCCGCGACGGCGGCTTCGAGCTGCTTGTCCTGGCCTTGGAGGCGGGAGGCGGGGTCGTTAGTGACGCGGATGTCGGGCTCGAGCTGGAGGTTCTCCATGTAGCGCTGTTTCTCGGGGACCCAGCCGCCGACCTGCGGGATGCCGAAGACGATCTGCGGGTGGATCTGGGTTTCCCACCAGACGGCGGTCATCGTGCCGGGGACGGGCATGCCGATGAGTTTGCCGATGCCGAGGGCCCTGTAGGCGAACGGGAAGCCGGAGGCGTCGGAGTAGCAGTCTTCGTTCATCAGGACGCAGGAGGGTTTGGTCCATTTGCTGTAAGGCTCGGTACCGATGTACTGGCCCCTCGGGCGCCATTCGACGTAGGCTTTGCCGCCGAGGAGGGTGACCAGGTCGTCGTGGAGCCAGCCGCCGCCGTTGTGGCGGATGTCCACGACGATGGCGTCGCAGTTGCGGTATTTGCCGAGGGCCTTTGAGTACACCTCGCGGAACGAGGGCGAATCCATCCCCTGAACGTGGACGTAGCCGATGCGGCCGCCGGAGAGGCGCTCCACCATCTCTTCGCGCTGGCGGACCCAACGGTTGTAGAGCAGGCCCGACTCGTTGGCGACGGGCTTCACCACCAGGTCTTTATCTTTTCCGCCAGTTCGGACCGTGACAACGATCTTCTTGTTAGCCTTTCCCGCGAGGAGCGGGAACCAGTTCTCGCGCGGGGCGATGGTACGGCCGTCGATGGCTACGATCAGGTCGCCGGCCTTGATGTCGTTGTCGGCCAGGTTGAGCACGCCGCCGGGGAGGACCTCCGCGATGCGGAGGCCTTCGCCGGCGTAGCCCAGGTCGTAAAGCACGCCGAGACGGCCAAGCGACTCACCGCCGGCGGGGCGGTAGCGGGCGCCGGTGTGCGAACCGTTGAGTTCGCCCAGCATTTCGGAGAGCATCTCCTGGAAATCGAAGTAGTTGTCGATGTAGGGCAGGAACTGCGCGTAGTTGTCGTGGTAGTAGTCCCAGTCGGCGCCATGGAGGTTCGGGTCGTAGAATTTCTCCTTGACCTGCTTCCAGATGTGGCCGAACATATATTCGCGCTCAGCCTTGGGACGGAACTCGAAGTCGCCCGAGAAGCTGATCTGCTTGGTCTGGCCGTTGGCGAGCGTCACCTTGGTGATGCCGCGGCCCGAGAATACGAAGATCGAACTGCCGTCGGACGAGGGGGTGATACGGCCCGTCACACCGCGGGCAAGCACCTTCACGCTTCCTTCCCGCAGGTCTTTGACGCAAAGGCCCTGGCCGCTTTCGAGCGGGGTCACGTAGTAGAGTTTGCGGCCGTCTTTCGCGAGATAGTGGTCGCCGTAGGCGGCCGAGGAGGCCGTCAGGCGGCGGACACGGTTCTCGCGGCCTTCGAGCAGCAGTTCCAGCTTCTTGGGTTTCTCCTGTGCGAGGCTGTCTTTCTTCTCTTCTTTGGCCAGCTGTTTCTCGCTCTTGCCGCTGAGGAGTTTCTCCACCTCTTCGTCTTCCTTGTCCTGCAGGAACTTGGTCATTTCCTTGCCGTCGAAGAACATGATGTAGATGTCGTCGTGGGCGCCCCAGCTGCCGTGGCTGCGGTAACCGTTCTTGTCGGACTCCCAGGTCATGGCCTTGCCGCCGAGGGCCCAGCGGAAGCTGCCGTCGGAGTAGCCGCTCCGGGTCAGGTCGGTGACCTGGCCCGTGCTCACCTCGATCAGGGCAATGTCGGCGTTGTTCCAGCCGCCGTCGGCCTGATAGGTCGTCAGCAGATATTCACTGTCGGGGCTCCAGGAGAAATACTGGTCGCCGTCCTGGTAGGAGTAGTTCGCGCCTTTGAGCAGCGACTTGACTTTGCCGCCCTTGGTGGGCTTGACCACGAGTTCCGTGCGGTCGCGCAGATAGGCCACCCACTTGCCGTCGGGCGAGACGACCGGCTGGAAGCTGGTCTCGCCCGGCTCGGAGAAGAGTTCCTCCTTCGTCTTGACGGCGTAAGTAAAGAGCTTGTCGTTCTTTTCCGTCAGCACGGTGCGCCAGACGCCCCAGCATCCGTTCCTTTCAGCGGCGTAGTAGAGCTCGCGGCCGTCTTTCGAGAAGCTCACGCCCCGCTCCTGTTCCGGCGTGTTGGTGATGCGGCGCGTGGTGTTGTATTCAGCGGCGGTCACGAACACGTCGCCGCGGATGACCATGGCGATCTCCTTGCCGTCGGGCGAGACGGCCATCGCCGTGGCGCCACCCGTGTAATTCATCTTGACCATGTCGCGCTCGTTCTCGTCGCGGATGACGGTGATTTCGACCTTGCGGGGCTGCTGGCCCTCCTTCATCGTGTAAAGGTCGCCGTTCTGCGAGAAGGCCAGCGTACCGTCTTTCGCCACGGAAACGTAGCGCACGGGATCTTTCTCATAGCTGGTCAGCTGCACCGACTTGCCGGGATTGGAGACGCTGCTGCGGCGCAGGTTGATGGTCTTGCCCCCTTCCTCGCTCAAATAATAATAGGTATCGCCGTCGGCGGCGAAGACCGGCTGGCGGTCCTCGCCGTTGTAACGGGACAGCTGCGTAAAGACGCCGTCCTTGCACAGCCAGATGTCACGCGTTACTGCGGAGGTGTGGTGCTTGCGGAGCGGATCTTCGTAGCCCTTATAGTCTTCGTAGAGGATGGCGCCGTCGGGACGGACGCTCAGTTCCGACATGGTGACGGAAGTCAGCAGATCGGGACGGACGGACGTAGGGTTGGCGCCGTCGGGCGAGACGGCCCAGACCTGAGCGTCGCCCGGGAAGCCGTCGAAACGGACGTCCGGCTGCAGATTCGCCGTGAAGGCGATGCGCCCGTCGGGCAGCACAGCCTTCGGCGTCTCGTTGCCCGGATAGTTGGTTATCCGCTTGGGCGTGCCACCCTCGGCCGCTACCATGAAGATATCCTTGCTGCCTTCACGATAGGAGCTGAAGACAAGGCACTTGCTGTCCGGCGTCCACACCGGGTCGGAATCGTAAGCCGGATTGCTGGTCAGCTGCTGCGCCCTTCCCCCAGCCACCGGCACGACATAGATGTCGCCCTTGTAGGAGAAAGCGATCTGCTTCCCGTCAGGAGAAATGGCATTCTTGCGCAGCCAGCGCGGGCTCTCCTGTCCCCACGCCACCAAAGCTGAACTCATCAGGCCGACAACGGCCACCAAAGCGAAGATAATGGTTCGTTTCATGCTTTTATTGTTCTTTTTTGTTCTTGTCCGTTATTTCTTCGACAGATTTGGTAAAGTTACAACAATTATCGATACCCTTCTCGTCGACCTCTTGAGAAAAATTGCTTTTTTGCAGGCACTTTCCGGAAAAAAGACCGTATCTTTCCCCTCTCGCCTATCTCGCCCTTTTCGCCCCTCACGCTCGTACCCGCACTTGTGGCTCGAAACATTGCACTTGCATCCTTGCGCCGCATCCATGACCCACGCTGTCGCCAACTGCCGTGTGTGACCGCGCCGCTGAACCACCCGCCGACTTGCGTCACTGAATAGCTCGCCGACTTGCGTCACTGAAC
>DETK01000040.1:30160-44422 GCA_002361615.1 Bacteroidales bacterium UBA3290 | reverse complement strand
CAGCTCGCCGACTTGCGTCACTGAATAGCTCGCCGACTTGCGTCACTGAACAGCTCGCCGACTTGCGACGTTGACTCCTTCGCGACACTGACGTACGCGCCAATTGGTCTGTGTCATGCACCGTTTTTAGCCAGATTCGCCCGAATCCCCTTCATGACACAGACGAGATGAATGAACCGTCTGTGTCGCGAAAGAAAAACAAGATAAAACCTTCAGAATATACAAAATCAGCAGAACCGAAAACAAGATAAAACCTTCAGAATAGACATAATCAGCAGAACCGACACATCAGATACACATGATTGATTTAGAAAAGCAATGAGAAAGATTGTTCATTTTTCTTTAGCCTCCCATGATGAGGTCATCTACAGGGACGAGGCGGATTTGGGCAGGGGTTTCAATTGTCTGGCAGAAGCTTGTCTGGAGACAGATTCCCGGCTTCTAGCCGACGGTTTGATGTCCACGCATCACCACGGAATAGCACAAACCGATGACTGTAAGGCGCTGATACATACCGAGCGTTATGCCTACACACGGTACTTCAACGCCCGATACGGGCGGAAGGGGCGCCTTGGTGAGCAAAAACCCTTTATGCTGGCCATAGAGGGCGCTTTCCATCTTTTAGTCGCACTCAACTACGTCAACCGACAGGGTCTGCAACACGGAATTGCTGCGACACCCTTCGACTACCCTTTTTGTTCGGCGAACGCATTTTTCAGGAAAGAACTAGGAAAAGAAGATACCCGCCGGCTGATGCCAGCCGACCAGCGGTACAAATACCTTCCTGACCGCTCCAGTATTCCAGCGAATGTCCGCATGACAGATTCCGGAATGCTGTTCCAGGAAGACATTATTGATACTTCTTACGTGGAACAAGTCTATATCACTCCCAGGAACTACATATTTCAGATGAACAAACTCAGCGATGAAAAATGGAATGAGCAACAGAGAAGCGACGGGACAGACACGCCAATCATCACCCTCGAACTGATAGAGACAGGTGTTGGGGGTATCGATGTAGAACAGCTTCTGCGAAATGAAAACGGGCGGGTCAATACAAACCAAATGAAAGATATGGACCTGTGTAAGCTCATCGACACCGTATACATCCCCAGAATTCTCAAAGGAGGACAGGTCAAGTCCGTCTACCAGTTGTCCCTAACCCAGCGGAACGATCTGTGTAATACGCTCTGGCAAGATATCCCGCGTATCTACAATAAGAGAACGACTGTTCCGCAACTAAAACGTTGTGCTTGCTTGAATTACTGACGCTCGTCATCGCTATGCTCCCCGAATGACAGGCTGACGTTTATTTCACCGCTCCGTTGCCAAGTCGTTCTTTGTTGCCCCGTTGCCTCACTGTTGCGATGCACTTTTACGTTGCACTGTTACGCTGCACTGTTGCGCTACACTGTTGCGCTACACTGTTGCGCTGCACTTTTACGCTGCACTGTTGTGTCATGTCGTTGTCATACGCCGGAGGAACGAGCCGTGGCCTTTCCTTGTGCCATTGCCTGCTTCGCGACACTGACGTACGCGCCACTTGGTCTGTGTCATGCACTGTTTTGGACCGTGTTTGTCCCTTTTCCTTACATGACACAGACGAGATGAATGAACCGTCTGTGTCGCGAAACTGAAAAGGGATGAAACTGAAAAGGGATAAAGAGCCGAAGAAGGGGTGACCTGTGAAAAGAAGAAAAGAGTCGCAAAAAGGCTGGGCTCAGAAAAGGGATGAAGAGTCGCATTATTTTTGTAAGTTTGTGCTGGATAATCCCATAAAATAGGTGAGACCATGATTTCCTTTACTTGTGACTATTCCGAGGGGGCGCATCCGAAGATCCTGGAGCGTCTGGGGGCGACCAATCTGGAGCAATTGCCCGGGTATGGCGTGGACCATTATTGCGAAAGTGCGAAAGAGAAGATCCGCCAGGCGTGCGAAGCGCCTCAGGCCGAGATCTTTTTCCTGACCGGCGGCACGCAGACCAATTCGACGGTCATCGCCGCCATGCTGCGTGACTACGAAGGCGTCGTCGCAGCCGAAACAGGCCACATCGGCGTCCACGAAGCCGGCGCCGTGGAATACACCGGCCACAAGGTGCTCACGATCCCCGGCCATCAGGGTAAGATGGACCCGGCCGAACTGCGGGCTTATCTCGTGGCCGCCACGACCGATCCCAACTATGAGCACATGGTCTTCCCGGGGATGGTCTACATCTCCTACCCGTCGGAATACGGCACCCTTTATACGAAACGGGAACTGGAAGAAATCTCCGGTATCAGCCGGGAGTTCAAACTGCCGCTGTTCATCGACGGCGCCCGGCTGGGCTACGGGCTCACCAGCCCGGCCTGCGACCTGACGCTGCCCGACATCGCCCGCCTGAGCGACGTGTTCTACATCGGCGGCACAAAAGTGGGCTGCTTCTGCGGCGAAGCCGTGGTCTTCCCCCACGGCAACGCCCCAAAACACTTCTACACCATCACCAAACAACACGGTGCGATGATGGCCAAAGGCCGTCTGCTGGGCATCCAGTTCGACACGCTCTTCACCGACAACCTGTATTTCCACATCAGCCGTCACGCCATCGAGATGGCCATGCGGCTGAAAGACATGCTGCGCGAACAGGGCTGCACCTTCTTCATCGACTCCCCCACCAACCAGCAGTTCGTCGTGCTGGAGAACAGCAAGCTCGAAGAACTCGCCAAACACGTAGCCTTCGACCTCTGGGACCGCGTCGATGCCAACCACACCGCCATCCGCTTCGCCACCAGCTGGGCCACCCCTCCCGAGCACATCGAAGAACTCCGCCGCTGGCTCTAGGCCAAAAAGGCCGCCTGTTTCCAGACGGCCCTACCAGATGGCGGAAGATTGTGGCTTTACTCGTCAGGAGTCCATTCCTTCAGAATATAACCTTTCACCAATTCCGGCTTCTCTTTCCGAGAAGCCTTTTTTGCTTGATCCTCGCTGACTGTTACGCGAAAGGATCTCTCACTGATAGTAATAACAACTTTGTTCATTTGTATAATCTTAAGTGAGCAGTAGAGATCGTCCGGGTTACAGTAGCGCATCTGGTTATGAAAGAAAGAAGCATCTATTATCGAAATAGATGCTTCTAATAGTCGTAATACCTCTCAGCGAGACTCACGCTATACAAATGAACACTGCAAAGTTACAAGCTTTTTTTGAGAAGTGACCCGCAAAAAAGCAATTTTTGCGGAACAGGCAGTAGCGAAAGACGGAACCATAAAAAGGCCGCCTGTCTCCAGACGGCCCCACCAGATGGCGGAAGATTGTGGCTTTACTCGTCAGGAGTCCATTCCTTCAGAATATAAGCTTTCACCAAATTCGGCTTCTCTTTCCGAGAAGCCTTTTTTGCTTGATCCTCGCTGACTGTCACACGAAGGGATCTTTCACTTAATTTAATTGTTACGGTTTTCATACGAATTGTTAGTTGGGTGAGAAGGAAAGGCCCTCGATAGCAAGTAGCGCATCTGGTTAAACAAAAAAGCACCTATCGAAAATAGGTGCTTTGAAAGTAACAATTCTATTAAGTGATCTCTCACCTTTCGTATGATACTGCAAAGTTACAAGCTTTTTTTGAGAAGTGACCCGCAAAAAAGCAATTTTTGCGGAGAAGAGAACGTCGGACGTTGCTATTGGATTTCGGCGAGGGCTTCTTTGAGGGCGGTCCAGTGTTCGGGGTTGCGGGCGACGCCTTCGAGGGAGAAGAAGCAGATGCCGTGGGCGCCGCCGGCGCGGGCCAGGGCGATGCACTGGCGGAAGTCGCCGTCGCGGGGGACGGGCACGCCGGCGTAGAGGCGTGCCATGTTGCCGGCGGCGGCCAGGGCCTCGACGCCCTCTCGCGAGGCCGTCTCGACCCATTCGCGCGGCTGCGCGTAGGAAGAATAGTAGATCATCGGCAGGAGCGCGTCGGCGTGACGGAACTGCACCCAGTCCTGACGGACCAGTTTCTTTGATTCTTCGGGCGTGGCGAAGACGGCCGCCGAGGCGACTTTGCCGCAGGCGCGGATCTCAGCCAGGAGGCCGTCGGCCAACTTGGCCATCGCGTCCCAGCGGAACTGCATCCATTCCGGGCAGGCGGTGGGATCTTCCAGTTCCAGCGGGTCTATGCCGGTCTGCGCCTTGAAAGCGGCGCGGCACTGGTCGCAGTAGCAGCAGTCCCACTGCGGATAGACTTTGTCCTGTACGACACCGCGCGATTCGTGGAGCCCGTAGGGCAGGATCGCGTCAGGATAGCGGATGAAGTCGAGATGGATGCCGGTCAGGCCTTCCACTTCGGCGAGTTCGCGGACCCTGTCTTTCAAGTACTCAGCGACGCCTTCGTGCGTCGGGCAGAGAAAGCGGTAGTGCTTGCGGTTGTACATCTCGATCTCGGCGAGCGATTCGCCCAGTCCGTTCACCTCGTACCAGTCGGGGTGGGCTTCCAGCAGGGCGTGTTCGCAGCGATTGGTGGTCCACATCCAGGCGTGGAGTTCCAGTCCGTACTTCTGTGCGACGGGGACGGCGCGGCGCAGGATTACCAGCGCGGCGCTGTCGCGGAACGCCGTGCTGTCGCCCAGCACTTCCGGATAACCGCCGTGGCACTCCAGGAAGATACCGGACAAGCCGGCATCGGCAGCCCGGGAAAAATAGTCTTCCAACACTTCATCGGTCATGCTGACCTTTCCCGACATCCAGGCATAGGCCCGGAAAGGCTCTTCCCGCTGCCCGCAGGAAGCCGCCGCCATTCCAAACAACATAAGGACAGATAGGATCGTTGCCAATCGTTTCATCATACAACTGTTTTAAAATCAGAGGAAATAGCGCAGGCCGACGAGGAAGGTGGTGGTCGGTGCGATGATTCCGGTAGAGACGGTAGGTACAACAGAAGGGCCGCGGCGGACATAACCGGTGAGCTGGAGGGTATGGTCGCGGCCGGCAGCGGAGAAGATAATGTCTTGAGAAAGACGGGCTTCGTAGTTGTTCTGCCAGGAGAAGGAGGCCGGCGAGAGGTTGTCGGTCAAATTGCAGCCGTCGTAGAAGACGGCCAGGGTCGTGGCCAGCCGGCTCAGGTATGCGACTTTATAGGAGAAGCCGGCCATCAGGCGGTCGCGGACCGGGCGGTCGCCCTGCGTAAGGGCGGCCACCTGCATGGCGTTGTCGGAAAGGCAGTTGAAGGGCATCCCGTCGCTGTGCGTATAGGAGGCCAGGGCCCAGAAATTATCCGAGAAAGGCCGTTCGAGGCGAGCCGTCAGCGCATAGTGACTGTCGAGGACATTGCGTTTGGAGATATGGAAGGCTTTCTGCCAGCTTTGGCCGAGGATGCCTTCGAGCGTAAGACGGATGTCGAGCGGGAGCCGCGTGTCGACTGCGGCCAGATTCTTCCAGATGGTACCTTCGCCGTGGCGGCCATAGACGGCCGTACCGGCCCGCATCACCAGAATGCCATTGCCCAGCAGATCGTAGTTGAGACTCAGGCGGGGCGAGAAAGCGAAGGGAAAACTGAAACGTACGCCGCCGAGGATCGTCATCCGGCGACCAAGCCGTACGACATCCTGCAGATAGAAGTCGAAACGGGTAGCCGCCGAATCGACCGCCAGGAAGTTTTGGTGGGCAAGTTGAAAGCCCGCCAGCAGCCGCTGCGGGCCCGCCGCCAGCGTATAATCGTCGGCCAGCCACAATTGGCGCGCCATCGGCGAGCCGTACCAACCGACCTGCGCCCGGTTGGACGAGCGCTCGCCCAGCAGCGAGGTGAAGGCCGCGGCCGCCCAGGCCTCCGGCCCAGCCGCGCCGGCTCCGCCGGCCGCGGCCCCCAGGCCCCCGGCCAGCCGGCCGCCCGAAATCTCCAGCCGATTCTCCGAATTGATCCGCCCGTCAAAGCGACCCGCCGCACTCAAACCGCCAGTCCCGTACTCCAGGCCGCCAAACAGCTGATAGTCTTCGCTCCCGAGCGGCAAAGCCAGCGTCAGACCGCCAAGACCCGATTGACGGATCGTTTCAGGCAGGCCCTCCGGAGGAGCATAGGAAGAATACGCATCCGGCATAATCCCCATCCCATAAAAGCCATAGGCTGAGCCGTGGAATGTATTGGCGCCGGTGGGCACCGTCCACTGCTGCGCCGCGCCTGCGAGCGGCGCCTCTTGCCGGACGTCGAAGACCACCGGCGAGTAGATCCGCTGGCTTGCCAG
Source organism: Bacteroidales bacterium UBA3290 (assembly GCA_002361615.1). Lineage (GTDB taxonomy): Bacteria > Bacteroidota > Bacteroidia > Bacteroidales > UBA932 > Cacconaster. Next base: position 38,236 of record DETK01000040.1, on the reverse strand, counting down.
ATCGAAGCCCAGCGGAGAGACGAGCACCGCGCCACCGCCCAGATCCCGGCCCAGCCGAAGCGAAGTGGCCGCCTCGTCGACACGGACCTGCGTCGTGCCGGCGTCCAGATCGGCGTCGATGAGGGTGTTCTGTCCGGAATAGGTATATAGGTTTCTGACCGTCAGCGGTTTATTGTCGATATAGAAAATCCTGACCGTATAGGGGCCGCCCGGTTGCACGTCGAGGAGCTGGTACCAGCCATGGCGGTCGGTCGTGGCGTAATACTGCGCGTTGGTCGGCTGATAGATAGCCACTACCGTCACACCCTCAAGCGGGCCGTTCTCATTGACGACGCGGCCGCCGATCGAGGCCGTCGTCACCTGCGCCGCCATCGGCAGCGCAAGCAGCAGGAAGGTCAGAAGGAAGATTCTTTTCATGGTTCCACAAAGATAACACTTTTTTCGCTGCAACGGACGCAATTGACAATCAGTTGTTTACAACAGCTGATCCCCCTCAAAAAGAGGGGGATCAGGTTCCATAAGGCGTTGATTGACTGATGCGTACATTGCAGCGCACAAAAAGGGGTAGGCCAAAAGGATAACCCAAAAAAGTTGCGGCAAAAAGAAAGGACGACCCACGAGGGATCGTCCTTTCTGAGATTCAGGCGTAGCTGTTTAGTTCGCCGGAACGTGGCTGAAGTAGATACCGCCGCAGAGCTCGATGGTGCCCTTGTAGGTATCCTTGTAGCCGATCATCGTCAACTGGTCGCCGACAGCGATGCCTGCCTCTGCGAGGAAGCCCTTGCGGTTGTCGCCGGAAGCGCCATAGCCCGGGTAGCAGCCATAGACATAGAGGCGGTTGCCCGCGCCGTCGTTGATGTAGAGGTTGCCGTACGTGTCGTTGGCAATCTCATCGATCACACCGCTCACCATATAGTACACATCCTTGCTGTCTTCCTTGGTGAGGAAGTCGGCGATGCTGACTTCCGTCACGGGGATCACGTCTTCGAACTGTGCGCCGGTCATCTGGGCAGAGCCCTTGTACTCACCGCGCTTGCCTACGAGCGTAACGATGTCGCCAGGTTTCAGGCCGAGTTTCTCGAAGTCGCCCTTCGCGCCGATGCCATAGACATAGGCCTCACCCGACCAGTCGCGGATGTAAACGTTGCCATAGCTGGCGTTGGCCACGCTGGTGATGATACCGGTGAGGCGATACTGGGTATTGCCTACCTCAGCGGCGAGGAAGTCGGCGATGGGGCATGCGATGATGGCACCCTTCTGCGAGATAGCCTGCTCGGTGGAATACTGCTTCTTGCCGTCGGTGGTCTTGAAGACGATCGTCGTAGCGCGGTCGCCGCCTTCGTTGGGCGCAACGTTGAACTTCACGGTGTTGCCGGCGATCGAAGAGATGGAGAGCCAGGAGGCTGCATCTTCAGGGACATCGACATACACGCCCGTGCCCTTGTTGGAGAGTTTCACGGTGAACACGCCACCTTCGATCGGAAGTTCAGCGCTTTCCGGATCGATCTCGGCGACCTTGATGAGGCTCTTGTTGACCTTGATGACCGATGCGTCGACGAGCTCGACCGTACCGCTGTAGGTGGTCTTCGGACCTTCGACGGTCACTTCGTCACCGACTTCGATACCGAAGCTGGCCCAGTTGTACTTGCCCGTGGCATCGACCGTACCGTAGATGTAGATCTCACCGGTGGCGTCCTGGAGATACCAGTTGCCATAGTTGGTGTTGGCGATTCTGGTGCAGATACCGGTCACCCGGTAGGTCTTGCTGTCCGGACCGGCGATCACCTCGGCGCAGGTAGCGGGGGAAACCACTGCCAGGCCCTGGATGATGTTGATGTTCTGGGTCTTGCCACCGCAGTTGATGACGACCGTGGCCGTACGGCCATCGAGCGTCTTGCCTGCGGAGAACGTGACGTTCGCGGAACCTGCGCCACCCGAGGTCGGGCTGATGGTCAGCCAGTCGGGAGCCGTAGGGATGGACCAGCCTTCCGTCGCATCGACCGTGATGCTGGTGGAGCCGCCGTCCATATTGAGGGCCACGAAGGAAGAAGATACCTTCACTTCACTGAGATAGTGATCGGGTTCAAGCTGGTTGCAACCGGCTGCGAGAGCCAAAGTGGCAACGAGGGAAACAAGGATATTCTTGATTTTCATATCGCAGTCTTGCTAATTAGTTGAACAGATATTTGATACCTACAGAAGCATACCAGCACTGGCCGATTCCGTGGTTCGGAACGAAGGTAGCGGTGGAGCCGCTGACCGCCTTCGGCGTGGAGAAGGTAGCGTAACCGTCGGCGTCGACACCTTCATACTTGAGGATACGGGCGTCGGAACCGATTTCCGGGTTGAGGTACTTGCTCACACCCCAGCTGGAGTTGAACAGGTTGAGGACGTTCTTCACATCGAGGCAGAGCTGCAGCGTGTTGGTGTTGTTGCCGCACTTCACGGTGAAGTCGTGCTTGTAGCTCAGGTCAACGCGGTGGACCCACGGGCTATAGACGCTGTAACCTTCCGCATACTGACCCATGTGCTTGCTCAGGTACTTGTCGTGACGGACAAAGTCCATGAAACGGTTCTGGTCGTCCATCGAGACGAAGCGGAACTGGCGGCTGGAGACCTCATCCTCGGTCGGGATGTAGAGGGCGTCGTAGTTGTAGCCGTCACCGTTCATATCGTTGGTGGTCATGTAGCTGTAGTTGTAGCCGCCACGCCAGGCCTCATAGATGAAGCTGTAGTGGTTGCCGCTCTTGTCGTGGTGCGTCAGGGATGCAACCACGCGGTCCGGCGTCACATACTGCGAGTTGTGCAGCTTGATGTAGTTCGGGCCTTCGTTGGTCGGCACATAGGTGAAGGCGGACTCGGCGGCCGAACCCGGCATACCGGTGATTTCCTTGCTCACGGTGTGCGTGTAGGCGGCCATGAAGCTCAGGCTCTCGATCGGGCGGATGTTGACCTGGGCGCTGGCGCTCCAGCCGTAACCCTTATCGGTGTTCTCCAGGACGAAGGCCTTGGTGGCATTGCGGAAGCCGGCAGGATAGATCGGACGGTTGTCGACGCCGTTGAAGCGGGCGAAACCGGCCACATCCTTCATACTCCAGTCGGAGATGGCGACTGCGTTGATGGTCTTGTTGAAGATACCTTCAGCCGAGAAGGTGAACGGGAAGGAGGTCGGGAGGCTGAAGTCGAAAGCGATGGAGCTCTTCCAGACCTGCGGCATCTTGAACTTGGGATCCACGCCGTTGACGGCGGAAGGAACCGTACCGTCCTCAGGACGGACCGTGCTCGGATAACCGAGTTTGATCAGCTTGTTGTAGAGGGCCTCGATGGTAGCCTTGCCCTGGGAATCGGTCACCAGGCCACCGGCGAATTCGTCCATCGTGAAGCCGCGGGAAGCCGCGTTGCGGGCGTTGATCTGTGCCTGATACTGCACCAGACCGCCGTTGGTCGGCATGTTGGTGAAGAACACGAGCGGGAGACGGCCCGAGAAGAGGCCCGTACCGCCACGTACCTTGAAGCTCTTGTCGCCGAAGACATCCCAGCTGAAGCCCACGCGCGGCGAGATGGTCACCTTCGAGGTAGGCCACTTACCGGTGTCGATGTGCGTCTCCTGGTAGTCATATTTCTTCGGATAGTAGTTCAGGTCGTAGATGGCCTTGTTGGTCATCAGGTCGCCGTTGTCGAAGATCAGGGCATCGAAGCGGATGCCGGCGGTCAGTTTGAAGCGGTCGTTGATGTTCCAGTCGTCCTGGGCATAGATACCGGCCTTGTGGAACTGGACGCGGGCGGCAGGATACTGCTCACCGTCATAACCGTAGGTCAAGCAGACCACTTCCGGAGCGGCACCGTTGAGGAAGTCATCGACCGTACGGTAGCGGTAGTAACCCGTACCGTTACGCATATACTGGTTGTCAGCCATCTGGTACTCGTAGCTGATGCCGGCGGTCACCTTGTGGGCGCCCTTGTACCAGGTGATATCGTCCTTCACGTTGGCGATGGTGTTGTGGACGGCGTTGTTCCAGGTGAACAGCTCATAACCGAGGGCCATGTAGTTGTTGCTCTGGGTGTCGTCGAGGATGTCGATGAACGGGAACTGGTCGGAGTTCGTGCCGCGGACGTCATCGAGTTTGGAGAAGGTAGCCAGGAACTGGTTCGACAGGTTGTCGGTCAGACGGCTGTTGAGGTCGAGAGACCAGGTGCTCACCAGGTTGTTCATCGAATACATCGAGTTGGCGAACGACATGGAATACTGCGACATACGGGCGCCGGACATACGCGTGCCACCGTCCATCGAAGAACCGTTGGGCGAGTTCCACACGTTGTTGCGGGTGTAGTTGTAACGCAGGGCCAGCTTGTGCTTGCTACTGATGTTCCAGTCGATGCGGGCCAGGATCTTCATGTTGTTCTCGTTGGCCGGGAAGTCGGTCCAGGAACCCGTGTCATAGCCATATTTGCTCTTCACGAAATCGGACACACGCTGCAGGTCGGCCAGACGGGTGCGGGAGATGTAGTTGGTCGGGTCGGCTACGCCGTTGGCGGAACCCTGCCAGCGGTTGACCACCGTCGGAACCTTGGAATACTCACCGTTGATGAAGAAGAACAACTTGTTCTTGATGATCGGGCCGCCGGCGGTGAAGCCGTAGGTCGTCGAACGGTCTTTGGCGCGGGCGCCGCCGATCTGCTCGCCTTCGACCGTGTCACCGCGCATGTTCTCGTTGCGGTGATAGACGTAGGCGCTGCCCTTGAAGGTGTTCGTACCCGACTTGGTGATGGCGTTCACACCACCGCCGATGAAGTTGGTCTGACGGACGTCGTAGGGCGAGATCACGACCTGGAGCTCTTCGATGGCGTCGATGGAGATCGGGTTGCCGCCGCCCGGGAGGTTGGAGCTCAGACCGAAGTTGTTGTTGAAGTTCGCACCGTCAACGGTGAAGTTGGCCAGACGGCCGTCGCTACCGGCGAAGCTCATGCCGTTGCCGCCGTACGGCGACAGACGGGTCACGTCCGTAACGGAACGCGAGACGCTCGGCAGGTTGACGATCTGCGAGTTGTTGATGTTGGTGGCTGCACCTGTCTTCTCGGTGGAGAACTTCGAAGACGCGGAGGCGACGACGATCGACTCGGCGAGAAGCTCGGTGCTGGTCTTCAGCACGGCGTTCTGCTGATACGTCTCAGCCAGCGAAAGGACGATGTCGGGGAAAACGACGGTCTGGCAACCGATCAGCGACATCGTGACTTCGTACGGACCGCCGGTACGCATACCCTGGATGGCATAGCGACCGTCTTCGTTGGTCACGGCATAATACTGCGTGCCGGAAGGGGTGTGGACGGCAATGACTGCCGCACCGATGAGAGGCTCGCCGTTTTCATCGACGATCTGGCCGGCGAGGCTCGAGGTGGTCACCTGTGCCATGGCCGGGAAAATCATCAGCAGGAAAGCTGCTGCAGCCAGAAAACACTTCAATGTTTTTTTCATAAAGGCTCTTAAAAGTTAAATAATTAGGTATAGTAAATAGTTGTTATAGTCCCCATGCGGCAGGGTCGTATTTCGACTCTGCCTCTTTTTCATAAGTATCGTTCAGGTTGTGGAAGAAGTCGAAGCCGGTACGTTTCTCGATCTCGGCCACGCTGAAGGCCTGGCTGCGGCTGATGACCTGACTGCCGTAGCTCTTGTTCTCGAGCCAGAAGCCGATGGCCGAATAACCGCCGTTGGCCTCGCCGGCCTTGTAGCGGAGCACCGCTTTGAAGTAGGCCTTGGGCACCGCCACGTCGCGGCCCTGCACATCTTTCACATATTGGATATCGGTATCATTCGCCGTGGTGAGCACGCAGCCCGTGACCACGTAGAGCGTGTCGCAGCTGGAAACGAGCCCGCGCACCTGTGACTCCAGCGTCTCCCAGATGCCCTGGTTGAGATTGCCGTTCTGCGGCGTGATGTTGGTGAAGTAGAAGGTCTGCTCGTTGGCCGCGGCGTTGCAGAGACGGTCGGCCGAAGGCAGCTGGTGGCCACGGTCGTAGCCCGTGTAGCTGCGCGAGGCGTCGCCCTGGTAGCGGCGCGGGACGATCGGATCGTAATCCCACTTGTCGGTACGGGAAGTACCCCGGGTCAATCCGTCATAGAGCGGATAGGCCACCCAGAGGGAGACGCGGTTCGAGAGGTCGAACCAGAATGAGTAGTTGCGCACCAACTGGTCGTTGAAGGTCATGTCGTGGCTGAAGAAACCCTTCCCCTCCTCCTTCTTGACGGCGGGGAGCTCCAGCCAAGGCTGCACCTGGCACTCGACCAGGGCCTCCAGCGGCTGCTGGGTGAGCGTCAAGCGGAGTTCCTTCGTGCTGACAGACGCGTCTTCGGTCGTGAAGGTGATCACGGCCGAACGGGACTCGCTCGTGCTCGGGTTCTCCGTATATGCGATGGATACCACGCCGCCGGTCTGGCCGGAAGCGGGCGTCACGGTAAAGTCGGAATGGGATGAGGAGGCCTTCCAGGGCACATTGGCCGCAAGCAGGACGCTGAACGAGCCGGCGTCGCCGCTGACGGAGGCTTCCGTCTGCTTGAGCGAGAAATAGCTGCCCGTGTCGTAGCGGGCACCGGTGAGGCCGGCGTAATCGTTTTTATCCGAGATGGTTACCTGGATGCGGGAAGAATACTTGCCAGCGATGCCCTTGAGCGTGCCGCTGCCGGTAGGGACAGCGTCCGCGCCGAAGACCGCGTATTGCGAAGTGAACAGATCGAACTGCTTTCCGGAAGCGTCTTCGAAACCGATCGTGCCTTTGTCGGCAGCCGTGTAGAAGGTCTTGCCCATATATTCGGAGCGGACCTGCACGTCCTTGATGGCTACGTAGGTGCATTCATACTCACCGGTCAGGAGCTGCTCGACCGTGATGGTCTTGGGTTCGGGCGTGGCCGTGCCCAGGAAAAGGATGTTGTCGAGCGGAAGCCCGTTTACCTGGATGGCGCCTTCCGCATAGACCGAAAGGATCTGGTCCTTGAGGTTCACGCGCACCCGCTGGCCGCGGGCGAACGTCTTGTTGTCGGCCTTGCAGTAGAGCATCAGGCCGGCGTCGCCGTCGGAGATGATGATGGTCTTGGCGGAGGAGTAGTTGTTCAGGCCGCCGTCGGTATCGCGACGGTAGTCGCTGATTACCAGGCCTTCCACAAAGATATCCTCGGTGATCGTGTAATCTTTGCCCGGGTAGAGGGCGCGGACTTCGCGGATGGTCTTCTGGACCGGATCGGCTTTGACGAACATCAGCTGGGAAACGCTGACCGAGGCCGTCTGGTCGGAGGTCTCGAAGGTAATCGTGCCGGTGCGGGCGTCACCGCTGTTGGGAGAGGCAGTGACCTGCAGGGCAGCGGCTCCGGAACCGGAGGTGGAAGAGACACTGATCCAGGAAGCGTCGGCGCGGGCATACCACAATCCGTTGGAAGAAACGTTGAGCGCGGCTGACCCTCCTTCGGCGCCAAACGACAGGGATGAAGGGGAAACAGATACCGTAACCGGCTCTTTCTCAGGCTCGGGCTCGTGGCACGAAACCAGAAGGGACGCCATTGCGGCAAGGCAGATCAGCAGTCTGACGGCTTTCATCGAATACACGTTGGAATATCCGTGCAAAGGTATCAATATTTTTTGTTTCTGAAAAAGAATATCTACCTTTGCGCCCGAAAACCAAGAGGATGGATTTGACTGCTTGCCAACCTCTCTAAAAAAGGCTAAAAACTATGTATCTTTTCACTTCTGAATCCGTTTCAGAGGGCCACCCCGATAAAGTGGCCGACCAGATTTCCGACGCAATCCTCGATGATTTCCTCCGCCAGGACCCGGCTTCGCACGTGGCCTGCGAGACTTTTGTGAGCACCGGCCTCGCCGTCGTCGGCGGCGAAGTCACTTCGCACGACGCGTATGTAGACATTCAGGGCGTGGTGCGCCGCACCATCCGCCGTATCGGTTACACCAAAGGCGAGTACCATTTCGACGCAGACTCCTGCGCCGTGATCTCCGCCGTGCACGAACAGAGCGCCGACATCGCCATGGGCGTGAACCGCGCCACGAAGCAGGAGCAGGGCGCCGGCGACCAGGG
>DETK01000040.1:29712-30114 GCA_002361615.1 Bacteroidales bacterium UBA3290 | reverse complement strand
ATGTTCGGCTATGCCTGCAATGAGACCCCGGAACAGATGCCGCTGCCGCTGACCCTGGCCCACATGATCCTGATCGAGCTCTCGCGCATCCGCCGGGAAGAACCCTCCCCGATGCCCTACCTGAGGCCCGACGCCAAGAGCCAGTTCACCATCGAATACGACGACGACCACACGCCCCGCCGCATCCACACCCTCGTGCTCTCCACACAGCACGATCCCGACGTGGACCAGGCCCGCATCCGCGAAGATGTCGTGAAGATCCTCCTCCCCCGCCTCAAGGCACGGCTGGAGCCCCGCATCGCCGCGCTGTTCCAGGACGACATGATCCTCCACGTGAACCCTACGGGCCAGTTCGTCATCGGCGGCCCGCACGGCGACACCGGCCTGACCGGCCGCAAGATC
>DETK01000040.1:0-29670 GCA_002361615.1 Bacteroidales bacterium UBA3290 | reverse complement strand
CGCAAGATCATCGTCGACACCTATGGTGGCCGCGGCGCGCACGGCGGCGGTGCCTTCTCGGGCAAGGACCCGAGCAAGGTGGACCGCAGCGCCGCCTACGCCGCCCGCCACATCGCCAAGAACCTGGTTGCCGCCGGCGTGGCCGACGAGGTGCTGGTACAGGTGTCCTACGCCATCGGCGTGGCACGTCCGGTGAGTATCTTCGTCAACACCTACGGCACGGCGCACGTGCCGATGACCGACGGCCAGATCGCCAGCAAGGTCGATGAACTCTTCGACCTCCGCCCGGCTTCGATCGTCGAGCGCTTCGGCCTGACCAACCCCATCTACGAACCCACGGCGGCCTACGGCCACATGGGCCGCGACCCCTATGTGAAGGAAGTCGAGCTCATCCGTGACGGGAAGACCGTCCGGCGGAAAGTCCAGTTCTTCGGTTGGGAGTTACTCGATGCGGTCGACAAGTGCCGTGCGGCCTTCCAGCTGTAGCTGCAGGGCCTTGGGCACAGGCTTGTCCAGGCCCGGAACCAGGAGGTCGTAACGGACCGTCGCCCGCGCGGCGTCCTTGTCAACGGCAATGGAAACAATTTTGAAAGAGGTCGAACGGACGGCCTCTTTCATTTTTTCAGCCAGTTCGGGCACGAGTTCCTGGGCGCGGGCTCCTTTTGCCACCTGCGCCGCCAGGGCGGGCGTACAGCACGCGGCCGCCTTTTCGTATTCAGCCGTGTAATACGCGTTTAGAAACGTTTCGGACACGGCTTCGACCCGTTCTTCCGTCCGGTCGCAAGCCGCGAGCGGAAGCAGGCACAGCGCCACAAGCGCAAGGATGACAATCTTTTTCATAAGCTAAATGTCCATTTCGACGACCGTGATGCCGGCCCCGCCCTGCTGGACGGCTTCGTCGCGCAACGACTTGACCGCCGGCACGGTCCTCAGGTACTTGCGGATCTCCTCGCGCAGCACGCCATTGCCCTTGCCGTGGAGGATCTTCACCTGCCCCACCCCCACCATCGTGGCGTCGTCGATGAAGTGCATCACGATGTCCAGGGCGTCGGCCAGGCGCTCGCCGCGAATGTCGATCGTAGGCTTGAAATCGAGTTTCCGCCGGCTGATGGATTCGCTGTCGTAGTGGATGACAGGCCGGAAAGTGCTGCGGGTCTTGTCTTTATACTGCTGATTGGAAATCTTTTCCACCTTTCCGGGCGCCAGTTTCGAGATGATGCTGCCCACCGACACCGAAACATACTTGGCCGCCACCTGCGTCACCTCGCCCACCATGTCGTTGTCCTTCAGCCGCACCTTGTCGCCCACCTTCAGCGGTGAATTGTCGACGGCCGCCTTCTCCTTCCGGGACCCTTTCCCTTCCGGTCCGGCTTGACTTCCGTCATTCGCTCCCTTTGGTTGCGGCTCTCGCTTCGCTCGGGTCCCGGCTTGACCGGGAATCTCGCCCCGTTTTTCCTTCCTCACCCGCTCCCGCTCCTTCCGCGCGATGATCTGCTGCATCTTCCGTTCGATCACCGCGTCGTTCTCGCTGGGTTTTTCCTCCCGGAGTCCTTCCTTGAACTTGCTCAGGTTCGCGCGGGCGACCTTGGTCTTGTCACGGTCGGCCTGGGCTTCGCGGATCTCGCGGATGGTGCGCTCCACCTCCTTGTTGGCGCTGTCGAGGATCTCCTGCGCCTCCTTTTTGGCCTCTTCCAGAATACTCTTTTTCAGCGCTTTGACCTCGCCCAACTCTTTCTGGTACTTGTCGGTCAGGCTCTCGAGCGTCTTGTCGGTGGTTTTGATGCGGGCCAGCTTCTCGTCGAGGACGCGGCGGCTGCGGGCGATCTGGCGCAGATTGCGCTCGATGTTGACGAATTCGCTGCCCGCCCGCTCTTCGGCGTCCTTGACCACCTCGGCCGGCAGGCCCATCTTGCGCGCCAGCTCGAAAGCGAAGGAATTGCCCGGCATGCCCTGCTGCAGCTGGAAGAGCGGCTTGATGGCGGCACCGTCGAAGAGCATCGCGCCGTTCATCACGCCGGAACTCTTGTCGGCGTAAAGTTTCAGGTTCGTGTAGTGGGTGGTGATCACGCCGTAGGCGCCCATCTCGTCGAGGCGCGAGAGCACGGCTTCGGCGATGGCGCCGCCGGCTGCCGGCTCGGTGCCGCTGCCGAATTCGTCGATCAGCACGAGCGAGGAGGCCGTGGCGTGCGTGAGGATCTCCCGCATGTTCTGCAGGTGGGAGCTGTAGGTACTCAGGTCGTTTTCCAGCGACTGGTCGTCGCCGATGTCGATGAAGATGCTGTCGAAGATCAGCATCTCGCTCACCTCGGACGTGGGGATGAGCATACCCCACTGGAACATATACTGGAGCAGACCTACGGTCTTGAGGCACACTGATTTACCGCCCGCATTCGGGCCGGAGATCAGCAGGATGTGCTTTTCTTTGTTCAGCGACAGGGTCAGCGGTACGATCTCTTTCTTCTCCCGGCGCAGCGAGGCCTCCAGCAGCGGATGCCGGGCCCGGCGCAAGTTCAGTTCCCCATTGTCCGACAGGATCGGCATGCCGGCGATCATATCGAGGGCCACAAGGGCTTTCGAGCGGATGAAATCAATCTCGCCGATGTATTCCGAGGCAGCGATGAGGCCGCCCAGGTACGGACGCAGGAACTCCGTGAATTCCATCAGGATACGGGCGATTTCGCGCTGTTCGTCGAACTGCAGTTCGCGGATCTGGTTCTCCAGTTCCACGATTTCGAGCGGCTCGACGAAGGCCGTCTTGCCGGTAGCCGATTCGTCATAGACGATGCCGGGCAGCTTTTTCTTGCTGCCCGCCGGGATCGGGATGAGCACCCGTCCGTCCCGCACCACCACTTCCGCTTCGGTATCGACCAGTCCCTCGCTCTTGGCCTGGGTGAGGATGCTGCCGATCCGGCGGGACACCTGCCCCTCCTTGGAGCGGAGGGCCCGGCGGATTTCGCCCAGCTCGGGCGAAGCCGTATCGCGCACCTCGCCGCTGCGGTCGAGGATCGCCTCGATGCGCCGCCCGATCTCGGGCTCGTAGCTCACCGACGCGGAAATCTGCCGGAGCGTGGGGTACAGGTCGTCCTTGCACTCGCGGAAAAAGGCCAGGATGCGGCGAAGGGTGTCGAGGCTGGTGCGCAGGATGCGCATCGAAGGCAGGTCGATGCTCGTGTTCTCGGCCTGCAGGGGCAGCAGGAAGGCTTTCGTGTCGTGATAGCCGCCGGCCGGGAAGCTGTCTTCAAACAGGCAGATCAGGCGCATCTCGTCGGTCAGCCGGAGCCGGAACATGATCTCGCCGCCGTCGTGCGAGATCTGCTCCGCGGCCACCTTGCGCGCCGCATACTGCGTGGCGCACTTGGCCGCGATCTTCTCGCGAACCTTGTCAAAGCCGATTTTCTGTTCCAGCACCATCCCGACGCAACACTCCTATTTGTATGAATTCTCGATGGCCAGGCGAAGTTCCGTGATGCTTTCCATGGTCTTGATCTGCCCGCCCGATACGAAGGAGATGTCGCCCGTCTCCTCCGAAACCACGATGACCGAGGCATCGCAGACCTCCGACATACCGATCGCGGCGCGATGACGCATGCCGTAATGGGCCGGAATATCCTGCCGCTGCGTGATGGGCAGCGTACAGCGGGCTGCCAGGATACGGTCTTCCGATGCAATCATGGCCCCGTCGTGGAGCGGGGAATTCTTGAAAAAGATATTCTCGATCAGGCGGCGGTTGATGCGGGCATCGATCTCGTCGCCCGTGTCGATGATGTCGGCCAGCGCCGATCCGTGCCGAAGCACGATCAGGGCGCCGGTCCTGGTCTCGGCCATCTTGCGGCAAGCCGCCGTCAGCTCTTCGAGCTCACGCGACTGCATCCCGCCGGTCTTCGAATGGCGGAACAGCTTGTTGAAGAAGCCTTTCTGGGCCGCCGTGGTGCTCGAACTGATACGCAGCAGGAAGCGCCGGATCTCCGGCTGGAAAATCACGATCAGCGCGACCACGCCCACACCCAGCACCTGTCCCAGAATGAAGGAGAGCAACTTCATCCCCAGCGCCCGCGAAGCGATCCAGATGACATAGAGCAGCAGGACGCCCAGGAAGATATTGACCGCCGACGTACCGCGCACCACCCGGATCAGCCAATAGATCAGCAAGCCGACCATCAGCACATCCAGCACATCGATGAATGATATGTCTATGAAATCGAACATATTCGTACAAAGATAACAAAAAAATCGTCATTCCCGGCTTGACCGGGAATCTATCCTTCGTCCGGGCTCCGCTGGCTCTGGTTTTTGTTCTGGCCGGCAGAAAAAATGCCGTCCAGCCCGAAAACCACCCGCCGCTCCGCCCTCATCGGCCGCTATCCCCTCTCCCAAAGGAGTTTCTTGCCGAAACCCAGGCGGTTGTCGGTGTATTTCATCCGGTCGGGGGTGATGAGCCATACTTCGCCGCCTTTGAAGACGGCGTAGGGGAAGCGTTTGAGGTATTTCAGGCGGCAGCGGTCGAAGAGACCGCTGTCGCAGCGGCGCACCGTTCCGGCGAACTGCAGGCCGCGGATCTTTCCGATCTCTTCCGTCTCGAGTACCACGGAACCCGTCACCTGCGGGTTCTCCAGGAAAAGCTGCGCGTGGCGCGTCTTGGCCTCCGACGTAATGATGAATCCTTCTTCCTCTTTGTCAAACACATAAAAGGCATTGGCGCACCACAGTTCCCCGTCGCGCGAGGCACCAGCCACCGTCAGCACATGGTGCTCCGCGATAAAATCCAATATCCGGCTGTCGATCATAGCCGCAAAATTACGATTTTGCCCTTTCATAAAAAAGCCCTACCTTGCATCAAACTATCGAGGCGAGAGATATGTGTGGATTTGATCATAATCTTAAAACCAAATTGATTCCGGCGGCGAAAGGACTGCGGGAGTTGTTTTTCCCGCGGAGGTGTGTGGTTTGCGGGAAGTTTTTGGGGATGGATGAGCGGGATTTGTGCGGGGCGTGCCTGGAGGAGCTGCCGTTGACGTATCAGTGGGACATCGTGCAGAATGCGGCGTTCGAGCGGCTGGCGCGGCGGTTCGACGTGGAGGATGCGGCGGCGCTGTTCTTCTTCGGCGCGGAAAGCGACTATCGGAAGATCCTGTACGGCATCAAGTACGGCGGCCGGAAACGCCTGGGCCGGCAGATGGGAGCCTTGCTGGGGACCTGTCTGGCGAAAAGCCGCGCCTTCAGCGGCTGCCAGGCCGTCGTCCCCGTACCGCTGCATCCGCTGCGACGCTGGAAGCGCGGCTATAACCAGGCCGAAGAGATCGCCAAAGGCATCGCACAGGCGATGGGCCTTCCGCTCGAGACGCATCTTCTTCGGCGAAGCCGCTATACGAAAACACAGACAAAACTGAGCGGCGCCGCCAAAACCCGCAACGTCCAGGGTGCCTTCCGCACCGACCCCCGCCGCGCCGCCGCTCTCCACGCCGACGGCATCCATCATCTACTCCTGGTCGACGATGTCCTGACCACCGGCAGCACCCTCGCCGCCTGCGCCACCTCGCTCCTCGCCTCCTCCTTCCGCCTCAGCTGCACCACCCTCGCCTTCGTCGCCTGAACCTCCTTCGACAACCCACAAAACCATCCAAAGAAACGGCCGTAAATCTTGGACAGAAGCAGGTTTTGACAGCAATTGTCCAAAAAAACCGCCAGAAACCTTGGATAGTTGTGCTATCAGGCGAATGAAATCGGCCGATGAGGGCGTAGCGGCGGGTGGTTTTTGGCTTGGACGGCAGAAAAATGCCGTCCAGAACAAAAACCAGAGCCAGCGGAGCCCGGACGAAGGGCGTTTACTGTTCCAGGATCTCGACGAGGAGAGGATCCATGTGGGCGTAGGTGCGGAGGATCCAGAGGACGTAGCGGATGTCGACGCAGATGCAGCGGTTCATGGCCTCGACGAAGTAGGTGTCGCCGGCGAGGGATTCCTTGTTGCCGTCGAAGGCGAGACCGACCAGTTCACCGCGGGCGTTGAGCACCGGAGAGCCGGAGTTGCCGCCTGTGATATCGTTGTCCGTCAGGAAGTTCACCGGAATGTTGCGGTTCTTCTCGAGCAGTTCCCGGAAGTCCGCCTTGAGCGTGAACTCGTAATCGTCGGCATTGTATTTCTCGAGGATACCTTCCGAACGGGTCCGCGCCGCGATCGAAATCGCGTCGCGCGGCTGCAGCGGACGGACCTTGCCGTAGGTGATGCGCATCGTGGAGTTCGCATCCGGGTACATCGGCTCCTTGCGCGAAAGCTTCATCCGGTAAACCGCATCCTTGAATTCCTTCTCGAGGGAATTCTTGCTTACGCCGGCCTCGATCTGGTCGCGACGCTGGTTGAACGACGTGATCCGGCAGGAAGTCAGCGCCTCGTAGAGATGCCCGTCGAAGATTTCGTTGAGCATCGCATCCACGTCTCCCTTGTAGCGGGTATGCAGATCCGTCAGATAGTCACCCCAATACACCGGGCGAACGTATTTGAAGAACTGATTCAGACTGTAGCGCAGCAGGTCGCGCTCGACCCGCATGTCGAGCTGCGCGAGCTCCCGCTTGACGATGGCCGAGTCCCCGCGCGAGAGCGCATTGGCGTAGCGGAACAGATTGGTGCCGCGGATGATCGTTTCCTGGAAATAGACAATCTGCTGGTTGATGCCCGCCACATCGTCGTATTTCTCGCCCAGACGATAGATCAGGTCGGAGTTGCCGAGCCACTTCTGGAGCCGCTGCTCCTCGGCCCGCTTGGCCTCGACCACACCGAAACGGTTGTAGCAGTAGATCTCGCCCTCGCGGATCTCCTGCACGTTGCTCAAGCTGAAATAACGGTCGGCATACTTGAGCCGCACGGCCACGTCCTCGTTCATCCACTTGTCGATGATCTTCATCTGGTCGAGCCGGAAGGTCGCCTGGATGGGGTTCTGGACCTGGACGATCTCCTCAACGGCGTAGGACGAGGCGTAGCGGTTGGTCCGGCCGGGATAGCCGATGACCATGGTGAAGTCGCCGTCACTCAGCCCGTTCTGCGAGATCTTCAGGATCTTGCGGGGATGCATCGGCACATTTTCCGGGGAATACTCCGCCGGCGAGCCGTCCGGCGCGGTATAGATGCGGTAGATCGCGAAGTCGCCCTTGTGCTGCGGCCACTCCCAGTTGTCGGTGTCGCCGCCGAAGGACGCTACGCTCACCGGCGGGGCGGCCACCAAACGTACGTCACGATACACCTGGTACAGCGCCATATAGTACTTGTTGCCATTGTAGTACGACGAGCAGATGAGCTCGCCCTGTCCCTCGTAGATGAGCGAATACTTGTCCTCGAGGAGCTTATAGACGCGCCGCATGGCCATCGGACGCGAGGCCACGTCTAGCGAATCGCGCAGCCGGTCCACTTCCGGGGTCACGTCGAAGACCTTCTTGAGGAAATAGACCGCCTGGCCCTTGACCGGCAACTCTTCCTCGCGGTTCATGGCCCAGAAGCCGTCTTCCAGATAGTTGTGGTCGAGCGTGCTCAAGGCGTGGATGTCGCTGTAAGCGCAGTGATGGTTGGTGATCATCAGGCCGTCGCGTGAGATCATACTACCCGTACAGCTGAACGACAGGGCCACCACGGCGTCGGAGAGACTTTCCTTCTCCTCGTCGTAGATCATCTTGCCGTCGAGCTTGAGGCCTGCCGCCCTCATCCGCTTCTCGAGGGCACGGTCGATGGTCTGGATCATCCACATACCCTCGTCGGCGAAGGCGTTCAGGGCGCATAGCAGCAGCGCCGCGACCAGTAAAACCTTTTTCATATGCAATATAACTATCTAATTTTCAATACTATCTGATTAAAACACAAAGCCCAGGGTCAGGCCCGCCACGTGGCGCGATCCTTCTTCAGCCAACTCGGTAGACACCTCGACGCTGTAGTGCGCCTTGACATAGGTCCGGCCGCTCGCGGAAGTCCAGGCCACATCAAGCCCGCCCAGGTTACTGCTTCCATCCCAGAGGTCCCACTGCTTACGCAAGGGCTCGACCAACTGCCACTCGGTCTCGTCGGTGTAGGAATGATAACTGAACGTGTGGCCGATCAAAGGCACTATCGTGAAATTCCCGATAGGTATCTCAGCGGACAGCGAAGGCGTCATATTATGGATGTGTTGTTCAAACCGCCTCGGATACTCCGTGTAGCTGTGCTCCATGCCCCAGTCCACGAGGCCTGCCGACAGCTTCCACGACCTGCCGAAAGTATAGCGGACGGACTCATGATGATATTGCCGCCAGTAGCAGAACACGGGCTCGCCGCAGGTCACCCAGATCCGGATGCGGGAATCCGGATCGAGTTCCTGCCGCTGCAGCGGGCGGAAGCCCTGCGACGAACTGAACGAGAAAGAGGCCTCAACGACGTGCGCCTCGCCGATGCGGAGTGTCAGTTCATCGCTCCAGGTGAGGGTACGCGTCGAGCCGAACTGCAGGTTGTTGTAACCCACTTCAGACTGATTGTCCAGCAGCCACGAGGCACCCAGGCTGTTCTCCAAGGACACGCCTCCCAGGTCCAGATCCAGCTGGAAGTCGCCGAAAAAGCGATTGTTTTCTTTGAAGCGGCGCACCTCGGCGCTGCCAAAGCCGCTCGCGCGATAGAGCCACAGCCCGTAGATATCGAAGAGCACGTGCTCCAGATTCGAGGATACCTGCATATACTCCACGCGCTCGGTACTGCGCTCATAACCCAGGTCCAGGCCCAGGCCCAGCCGTTCGCCCCTCCACTGGACGCCGGGCGCCACGCGGAAGTTCATCGCGATATTCTTGTTGCGCAAATCCTTGTGCTTGGCCATCAGGGCGACATCGTAGGACAAGTCCAGACCCACCGACCAGTGCGGGTCCAGCGGCAGGGCGGCGCCGGCCTGCATGGTGAAGCGCTCCAGGGAAAGTGCGCCCGGAATCGAGTCAGCCAGCATGAAGGGCGTCTCGTATGGGTCGATCCATCCGCGCCAGGTGCTGCCACGGCCATAATCGTATCCATAACCGAAGTGGCCGTAGAGGCTCACGGCGCCAAGCTTGCGGCGGGAGCTTGCCTCCAGAGCGCCAGCCAGCACTTGTTCGGGGTCAAAGATATCGCGGAGCCGACCGGTCTCTCCCTGCAGGCCCATCGATACATCCACGTAAGTGGTGTCTTCCAGCACGAGTCGGGCCATGTTCCGCTCCTGCGCCCCTGCCGAAGCGGCGGAAGACAAAGCCAGCAGCACGGCCAGCCCGGTCAGAAAGACAAAACGGCGCGTTCTCATGGCTTGAGTCGGGGGGAAGGGTTACTGTCGGGGATGAAGTCCGCATCCGAATTGTTCGTGTCCTGGAAGACGTTGATGCCGTCTTCCGTGAAGTCCAGCTTGCGCGTGACGCATTTGCCGGAGTAGTGGCCCGAACGCATCCAGACATAGGAAGCGTCGATCGTGCCGGGCAGGCGCTTGATGGCCGAGGAGGGCGAATCCACGCACTCCACGCCATCGAGGATCCAATTTTTGTCGATATGCCAGTATTTGGAGCCGGAACTCTTTCCCGGTTCGTAGTTCTCCCAAACGGCACCCTGCGCCTGATAAGCGGCCACGCCCATCGAAGGACGGAAGATCACGAAAGCCGGACTGTGGACCGAAACGGCCCACTGGTTGCCCTGGCCCGTCATATTGAGCACCATCGGGATCACACCCGCCGCGATCTCATGGCGCGGAAGGAGCTCCGACCAGCAGCCGAAGTGCGCGCGATTGAGCGCAAGGGCCGAGGTGGCCCGTCCGCTGTGGTCCACCGCGGCGACGCATGCCACCACGGCCGATTCGCCCGGCGCAAGCGGATAACTGTGGCCCTCACCCGGGAACATCCAGTACATCTGGGCGATCGGGATGGTATCCCGGCCGGTCCAGGCATTGTTGCCGGTCGTCGAGTTATACGGGAAGACCGTGGCCAGGCAAAGGGAGTCGAGATAGACGGTCTGGCCGCCCGGACCCGCATTGTTGTAGAGTTCGACGTACGTGTCTTTCGTGTAGTTCGCCCCTTCGAGCGTCGTGCAGCCGTGGAAATAGACTTCCCGGATAATGAGCGGATTGGGTACGGCGACGTGAAGGGGAATCTCCAGCAGCGGGGCTCGAAACTCGCCGTGTGCATCCCACAGGCCCTCGGCCGAGAGGAGGAACTCCTCGCTGGCGCCGTTCACGGCAATCCGTGTAGACTTGAACCAGGCGGACGCCACCACGTCGTACTTGCCCGGCTGGACGTCGAACTGTACCTTCCCGGAGGCATCGGGATGCTCCGTATAGGAGAAATCCGCGCCTTTGTTCTGCAACCGCACCTCGAGCTGGGTCAGATCGACAGCCACAGGAGCTTCATCGAGCCGCAACTGTACGGTCAGATGGGCCACCGAAGGCTCTTCCCGGTAACACGAAAGGACCGGAAGCAAGAAGACGAACAGGATGAGGAACTTGCGTTTCATGGCTACCGGATGGATATTTTGACCTCGGCGCCGAAATAAATCGGCGTGTTGCGGTCGCTGGGATAATGGGTGACGCTGTTGCGCACGCGTCCCCGCAGATTCAGGAAGTTATTGGCATAGAACGAGACCGTGGCCAGCTGCCCGATTTCCTTCGAAAGCCGCAGGTTCAGCATTCCGTAGAACGGATAGCCCTGCCGCACATAATACGTGTCGGTGTTCGTCGTCAGGATCAGGTTGCGGAACTGCGGGTCGTCCGCCATCGAGCGGTCGAAAGGTCGGAGACGGTCCGCCCTGTCCAGATAATAGACCGGGGCTACGCACCAGGTTCCTGCCTTTTCATCGTACCAGGCATCTTCTTGTCCGCCAGAGATATGGTTGTTACGCGTAGCATCGATGAAGACCAGCTGCGTGGTGAGGGTCACCACCATCGCCAGCTGCGGGATATGGGTGATCAGCCGCACGTTGGTGCTCAGGCGTTCGCGGACCGTCACATTGGAAGTCGTGGACGTTCCCGCATAGACACCCACATACGGATAGGTACGGCCATTGACCGTACCGGCATACAGCCGTTGCGTGGTCCCGTTGTTCCAGGTGGTCACATTCATGTAGGCGCCGCTCACGTTGATGGAGGTCCCGAGCGACGGAATCTTCGCCACGTCGAGCGTAAATTCCACGCCCCACTTGTCGGAGGCGATATTGCTGGTCGGGACGGAGATGGCCATAAAGGTCGTATCGGTAATGAAGGGGAGCGATTCCCCACCCGCCGTCACGCCGCCCACGCGCCACTTCAGGTCCGCACCCGATGGCAGGACCACCTGCGCGGGCGTCGTCCCGTTCCGCCAGGTGTAGCCATAGCGGTTGTAAACCATGGGCGTATAGACGGTAGAGAAGCCGTAGCCATCCTTCATATGCTCGTTGAACCAGACCAAGGACCCGCTCACGGCACCCGCGTTGAACTCGATGCCGGCTTCGATGTTGCGGGTCTGCTGCGGCCGGAGAGCGGGCTGGGGCTCCACACGCCGCGTCGTGATCACCGCCAGGCCGCTGCCGTTGGCGTCGAAGTCGTTGTAGTAGAACGACACCATATCCTTGTACACCGGTTCCGGATAGAGATAGATCATCGACGGCATCTTGAACGAACGGCCCCATCCTCCGCGCAGCACCAGTTCCCGCAGGCCGGACGGCCGGCGGAGGAGCGTGTAGCGGCCGTTCAGGCGGGGTTCGATGCCCGTGAAAGCGGAGGTGTTGATGCCGGAGGCATAAATGGCATTGAAGCGGGCACCGGCCTGGATTTCCAGCTCCGTGCCACCCAGCGGCAGCTTCAGATTATCTTCCGCATAAGCCGTGAGCGAATGCAGGAAGGGGATGTCGCGGAAAGAGCGTTCGCGGAAAGCGGAGGCAGAACCAGGCGAAGGCGGCATCGTGGCGTCGAAGACCTTGCCCCGGCCGATATTGCCCTGGCTCCGCCACTCAGCGCCAGCGAGCACCTTGTTGGTCACGGGACCATACTTCCCTATCTGGTGGAGGGTCAGCTTGGCCTGAGCATCGACCGGACGGCCATAGACCTTCACGTCGGAATAATACTGGGCCGGCGTGAAGAAAGCTTCGTTCTCGCCGTCGTACATCGCGGAGGAAGTGGGCGTCCGGCCCGCCGAGCCCTGATAGATACGGCTGCGGGAGAACTGGTCGGTGATGCTGCCCGAGACCAGATACTCGATGTTCGTCAGCCACGGCTTGTTGATGATCCAGCGGCCGTTCACACCCAGGCGCAGGCCGCGGTCGCGCTGTTGCGAGAGCTCGTCGAGCACCAGGTCGGGATCGCTGGTATTGGTGGCGTTGGACCAGTTGCCGCGCAGCTTGGCGTTGATCGTGAACTTCTTGCGGATATTCCCCGACCAGCCTGTCTGGAAATTGAAGCGGTTGTAGGCCGAAGAGGGCGTGCGGACGTCGCTGTAAGCGTGGGCATAGTCGGCGTCGAAGTTCAGCACGCCGGCTTTCTCGCCCAGCTGGAAACCTTTGCCGAAGGAGACCTGCTTGAGCTGCGGGTCCGCTTTCAGGCGCACTTCCCAGGGCGTCACGCCCGCCTTGGTCTTGACCACCACGGCGCCGGAAGTCAGGTCGCCATAGACCACCGAGGGGATACCGCGGATGACTTCGACACTCTCGATGTTGTCGGTCGAAATCTGCCGCGTATCGACGCCACCGCCGGCCGTGGAGGCCACGTTGCTCTCGCTGCCGCTCATCGCCGTGGCCGTGGAGAGCATCTGCAGATTGGCATCGTTCGAAACAGTGGCACCATCCACGATCAGCGCCGTGCCGGCCGCATTGGCGGCATTGGTGCCCACGTCGCGGATGGACAGCGCACCCACCTGGGTAAGGGTAGGATTCTCCGTGATGCTGCCGGGCAGCAGCTGCATCACGTCCTTCAGGCTCGAGGGCTGGATGTGCTCGATGGTCTGTTTGCCGATCTTGGAGGCGGAGGTGATTTCGCCGCCTTCGCGGGCCGTCACCACCACGGCGTCGAGCGAGAGGCTCGACACGGCCAGCTCCACGCGGAGGCGGCTCACGTCGCCCTTGACGGTGACAGGCAGCTTCCGGGTTTCGTAGCCCAGCAGCGTGAACTCGAGCGTGTGCGTTCCGGCCGGAACGCCGGTGAGTTCGAAACGGCCGTCGGCATCACTGACCGCCCACAGACCCAAATCCTTGATAATCACGGATACCATCACAACGGGTTCGCCGCTCCCCTGCTCCACCACCGTGCCCGAGACTTTGTAGCGGGCGGGCGTCTGAGCAGACAAAAGCGCAAAGCTGCCTGCCAGGAAGATGGCAAGCAGCATTACGAAACGGACCCTTGTGAAGTGTCCGCAGCGCATTTTAGTTGTTCTTCACACAACGCACGGAGACGCCGTTGCGGTAGTTGTTCCAGGCGCCGTTGTACGTGCCGTTGTTCATGTTCGGCATCAGACCCACAAACTGGACGTTCTTGAGCGAACCGTCATCGTTGGTGGTCACCTGGCGCATCGACGAACCAGCGATGTAGCCCGTGTTCATACCCCCCTGATAAGCCTTGATGGCGCCCATCGCCGTGCCTTTGGTTGCGGCAGTGTTGGCGATGGAAACGGCACCCCAGGCACCGGCGTTGAAGCCGGCTGCATTGAGGAGCGCGGCGCTGCCGTTGCCGCCGTTCAGTTCGGCGTCATAGTACGGTGCGTCGGGATTGGTGTCAGCCTTGTCGGCCGTCTTGCCCACCAGGCCTACGATGTCGGCCTTGGTCGGGATATGCCAGCCGCTCGGGCAGATGCCCTGTGCACCTTCGAAGCTGCCGGCGTTGTCGGCCGTAATCTCGCCCGGTTTCAGGCCCAGGGCCACTTCGGTGCTGTAGAGATAACCGTTCGCCTTGATGACGGCAGCGTCGGTGCTGAACTTCACGGTCGCCGTACTCTCGTCGAGCACGTCGATCACGAGCGGATACCAGACGCCGCTGTTGACAGCGGAGGCATCGTCGCTCGGCGTCAGGCCGGCGGGGATATAGCGCAGGTTCTCGGTCATCCACCACTTGCCGTCTCCCATCAGGGCCGCGTGATAGACTTCGCCTTCATAGGCGAGGACACCGCCCAGCTGGGCGAACGAAAGCGTCTCGTTCACGCCGCCGGACTGCGTAGTGCAAGAAAGTGCGATCGGAATCGAACGGCCTTCGAAGACCGGGCAGGCCGGAACGGTCGCCGTGACCTTCAGGCCGCTGCCGGCCTCGCCGCCCGTGGCGGAGAGGGTCACGTCGGGCTCGCTGCAGGAGATGGTCCACTTGCTGTTGGCCGTGAGGGTGAACTCCATCGTGCCACCTTCGGCGGGAACCTCACGCAGGCTGCTGTCTCCATTGACAGCGACCCCGTCCAGACGGATGCTGCCGGCCGGGCAGGTCTGCGAAATGCGCACGACCTTGGTGACCGACATGTCACGGCTGCTGCAGATGACCGCCACCTGGGCGTTGCGGCTGGATGCAGAAGCATTGGGATCGACCTGGATGGTGATGTAACCGTTTTCGGTACCGCTCATCGGTGTGACCGAGTAGAAACCGCTGTTGTCGACAACGACATTCCAGGTATTGTTGGCCGTCACGGCGACGGTCTGGCTGCCGCCGTTCTGGTCGAATTCAATCGACTCCTTGTCGAGCGAAAGGACCGGCTCCGGCTCGCAGGCAGAGAGGACGAACAGACACAATGCTACAAAGGAAAAGACTCTTTTCATATGTGTTATCATTTAAGTTACAGTTTGATACCTGCCATCAGAGACAGCCCTCGGGGAGCTGTTCGACCGTAAGCACGATCTCCGTCGCAGGGGAATGGTCGAGCACCAGACGGACGGCATAGATGCCGCCGTCCGGGTTCTCAGGAATCAGCATCGCGAAATCCGTACGGTTGGGTCCTCCCTCCTCCGGCTCGAACAGGCAGGCATCCGTCCCGTCAACACGCACGGCATGCCAGCTGTCGTTGGAATTGACTTCGAAACGGACGATGTCGCCTTCCGGCCCGACCGTCTTCTCCGTTTCGTCACAGATGATGAAGGGATGGCACTGCTGCGTGACGACGATCCGGTTGGTGCGTGTCAGCTTGTCAACTTTGGCCGTCAGGGCGATGCGGATTACCTTGGTATAGTGCTCCTCGTTCGGGCCAACGTGCACGTGGATGGGCAGGGTATAGTCGCCCGAGTCGGGACTGAGGGTCACAGACTCATCTTCACAGGTGGCGGTCCACAGACCGTTGGTCAGGATGATGGCGTCGAACTGGCCGCCGTCCGCGCCTACCTGGAAGGAACTCACGTCGGGCGCAATGGTCAACTCAGCCTCCTGTGTGCAGGAAAGCGCTGCAAGGCAGAGTACCGCAAGGAGCATAAATCTTTTCATACCGCAAAATTATCATTTTTTTTTCATACCTTCGCATCCCAAATAATGATGATGTGCGCAAACTCCCGACGATCCTCCTTTCGGTCCTGCTGACGTTGCTTTTCGCTTCCCAGTTCCTGAGCTGCGAAAAATACGTCCTCCCCGAACTCAGCATCTCGCCCGACACGCTGTGGTTCTGCGCGGCGGCCGATTCGCAGGTAGTGCTCCTGGTTACCAACGTGATCACCACGGCCGAACCGGAAAACGCCGGCTGGCTCCACGCCGACCCCGCATGGATGGACGAAAACACCGCCGTGACCATCCACGTATGGGAAAACGAGACCACGCGTTCGCGCAGCGCCGTCATCCCTTTCAAATCGGAATCCCTCCAGCACAACCTGATCGTCATGCAGGAGGGAAAACCTTCGGATCCGGAAGACTGACTTCCTAACGCTTGACTTCCATCACGTCGCCATGGTCCTTGACCACGGCGCGCAGCCAGCGTTCGCGGAATTTGGGATGGATCGGCGAGGCGGGGATGGGCTTGCCGGAGCCGTTGTCCTGGAAGCTTCCGTCCTCGTTCTGCCGCTTCACGTTTCCATCCATATATTTGACCAGCAGATAGTTGCTCAAGTCGTTCCAAGTGTTGAACAAGGTCTGGGAGCGACGGGCGCAGAACTCGGTGAGCATCCGCACCGCCTGGCCGCGGTTGCCGCCTTCCAGCATCTTGAGGGCCATGGCATCCTGCTCGGCCACCAGTTTCACGTTCTCGTTCTCGTAGCAGTCGGCCGCAGCGCGGATCTCGGGCTCGGCGCGGTCGTAGAACAGGTAGGAGAACTGCGCCACGCGGTTGAAGAGCCAGAACGCGGAGGTGGGGCTGTATTCGAGCATGGAACCGTTGCCTTCGCGGAAGCACTCGGGCACCTGGCTGATGCAGGTGTAGATGGGGGTCAGGGCGCTGGTGGCGGCATCGTCCACGCCGAACCAGAGCACACCGCCCACCTCGTCGGGCAGCCAGCTGCGGGCCTGGCCCAGATACCAGAAACCGGTCTGCTGCGTAGCGATCGCCCGCTCGAACATATATTCCTTGCCGTCGAGCTCGAAGCTCATCGGGCGCCAGCGGTACGGAACCCGGCTTACACCCGCGCCGGCTTCCTCACTGAAATCGAAGGCAGTGCCTTCATAGTGGTCGCGCATCACGTCGGCCAGGGCCTTGACCGAGACTTTCTTCTCGGGACGGATGCAGAGCGGCATTTTGTTGGCGGGATTCTCGCCCGAGGCGAAATCGAGATACTTCGCATCGTCGAAATTGCTGCCGCCCAGCAGGCGGAAGGCCGACCAGACGCGCGCCTCGCAACCCCGGAGGGCACCCCAGTCGGCGGGGCAATAGGCGTCGCAGAAACTGAAATCCTCATCCTTCCCGTTGAAGAAACCCTTCTCGCGGGCGAAGGAAATCACGTCAGGCGTATAGAGGCAGTTCTCCGGGTCGTTGAGCGGGAAATGATGGATGCGGCTCTGGTTGGCGTGGGCCGAAATCATCCCGTCGGGAATGCGGACCGCCACCCAGACAGCGCCTTTCTGCTCCCCCTTGCCCACAATCTCGAAAATCCAGCACTCGTCTTTGTCGACGATTGAAAATGTCTCGCCTTCAGAGCAATAGCCATAGGTCTGGACCAGCTCGTCGATGGTGCGGATGGCTTCGCGGGCCGTGCGGGCGCGCTGCAAGGTGATGTAGATGAGCGAACCGTAGTCGATGATGCCGTCCTTGTTGGAGAGGCCCTCGCGGCCGCCGAAAGTGGTTTCCATGATGATGAGCTGGTGCTCGTTCATGTTGCCCACGGTCTGGAAGGTGTGGGGCACCTGGGCGATCTTGCCGCGGTAGTAGCCGCTGTCCCAGTCGTAGACGTCCAGTTTCGAACCGACCGGCCAGTTGGCGGCAGGGTGGAAGTAGAGTTCGCCATAGAGCTGGTGGGAATCAGCCGCATAGGTCACCATGCAGGAACCGTCGGCCGAAGCCCCCTTGGTAATGATCACATTGGTGCAGGCGTCTGCCGCAGGGCGGGCCGTCACCAGCAGGAGCAGGCACGCCAGAAGAGCTGAGAGTCTTTTCATGGAACGAGTTTTGTTTCAGTTTTGCCTACGAAGATAAAAAAATAGCGTATCTTTGCCAAATCAAGCGTCAAAGACATGAACCGTTTCCTCACCACGATACTCGCCGCAACGCTCCTGCTGGCAGCCGCTCCAGCCGCTTGGGCCCAGAACCCCCAGGAGCCCGACATGGACAAGATCATCAACACCCAGCTCGAAAACCTGACGCGCACGTTCAAGCTCGACGAAGTGCAGGTCTTCTTCGTCGACTCGGTCCTCCAGTACAACTTCCCTGCGATGACGGAGGAATTCGAGCAGACGCGCAAGACCGGCGCCAGCAACCAGGAGACCTTCCAGCTCATCTCCGACAAATGGATGGCCGCCACCGACGATGCCTTCCAGAAGATCTTCACGGAAGAGCAGTGGCAGAAATACCTCAAATCCTCCTACGGAAAAGAGAAGAAGCGCCGCGACAAACGGATGCAGGAACGCGGTCTCTGATCCTCCCTACAACGCCAGCAACGCCCTGAGGCCCGCTTCATCGGTGAACACGTAGTCCGCCGGGATGCCCTGCGTACCCCTGCCCCGCCAGTCGGCCAGGGCGAAATCGCAGCCCGCATCGTGGCCGCAGCGGTAGTCGTGCATCGTGTCGCCCAGATAGAGCGTCTCCGAAGCCCGGGCGTCAGCCGCTTTGAGATAGGCGAGCATCGGGTCGGGGAAAGGCTTGTGCCGTTCGCTCTGCTCCGAGCCGATGACCACTTCGAAGAAGGGCAGCAGGACCGCCAGGTGCGGATCGTAGTTGATCTCCGTCCGGGAGCGCGACGTGACCACGCCCGTATGGTATCCCCGCGTCCGCAGGTCGGAGAGCACCTGCGCCACACCGGGGAAAGGCTTGACCAGGTGCATCAGTTCCTGGAAATGCTCTTCCCAGACCTCGCCGAAACGCGCCGCATCGTCATAACCCAGTATCCCGGAGGCTTTTGCGCTTGGAATCCCGAAAAAATGATAAGCCTTCTCGTAGGGGAGTTCCTCGCCCATCAGTTCGCGCACCGTCTGGATGAGCGACAGCACGCCGGTGCGCTCCGTGTCGAGGAGCGTGCCGTCGATGTCGAACACGAAATGACGGTATTTCATCGCCTGTCGATCTTGATCAGCACCGGGAGATGGTCGCTGTAGCCGTTGTCGAAGGTATTGCCGTAGTAGCTGCGGCGCGGAGCGCCCTTGCGGAGCATGAAATTGCGGCAGAAGATCTCGCCGTAGTGGTTTTTGCCGTCAAGCCGCACCACGCGGAAACCCTTGAGCGACGGGTAGGTGGGCAGCATGTTGTACGACACGATGAGCTGGTCGTAGAGCACCCAGCGGTGGTTGTGGATACTGGTGCCCTTCCCTTCTTCGGCCAGCATCCAGAACGGGTTGAAATACTCGCCTTCGGGCACGTTGAAAATGGTCTTGTGGGCCCTGAGGAGCACCGAGAGCGATTCGTCGGAAGGGTTGTCGTTCATGTCGCCCATGATGACCACCTTGATGTCGGGATACTGCCTGCGCAGTTCCTCGGCGTGGTCGCGGGCCGTTTCGGCGCCGGCCCGGCGGAAACCCGACGAGGAAGCGACCCCACCCCGGCGGGAAAGGAAATGGCAGATGTAGAAAGCGAACATCTCACCTTCGATGGAGCCCCAGGCCGAGAGGATGTCACGGCCGATGTATTCGCGGCCGCTGCGCAGCTCGAGCTTGAGCGGCTCGCAGCCCATCAGCGTGAACTTGTCGGGACGGTAGAG
This sequence comes from Bacteroidales bacterium UBA3290, assembly GCA_002361615.1. Lineage (GTDB taxonomy): Bacteria > Bacteroidota > Bacteroidia > Bacteroidales > UBA932 > Cacconaster. The sequence continues at coordinate 10,466 of DETK01000040.1, read as the reverse complement.
CATGCCCACCTCCACGCCGCGGGCGTCGTTCGACTCGAAATGGATGCACTTGTAGTGGGCGCCCGACATGCGCTTCTGGGCCACCAGGTCGCGCAACACCTTGAGGTTCTCCACTTCCGAAACGCCTGCCACCACCGGAAAACCGTTGTGCGCCGAGGACACGGCCGAGAAGATCTCGCTCAGGTTGGAGAGTTTCTTTTCGTATTTGTCGCGCGTCCAGCGCTTGTCGCCCATGGGAGTGTATTCGTCGTCGTCCGTGGACGGATCGTCCAGGGTATCGTAGAGATTCTCCAGGTTATAGAACATGAAGGTGTAAGCCATACTACAAATGTAAACAAAAATCTGTGAAAATTCGACGGTTTTTTCTACCTTAGCGAGTTATTATTTAAATAGGTGGATTTTCGCCCATGAAGAAAATATATGAAAACGACCCGTGGTACACCTTCGTGCGCTTCATCGCCGACCGGTACATCCGCGGATCCTTCAAGAAGATCCGGTACGAAGGGCTGGAAAGGATTCCGAAAGACGGTGCCGTGATCTTCTCCCCCAACCACTGCGACGCCCTGATGGACCCGCTCGCCGTGCTGGCCATGAACCCCGCCAAGAAAGTGTTCGTAGCCCGCGCCGACATCTTCAAAAAACCCATGGTCCGCAAAATCTTGACTTTCTTCAAGATTATGCCCATCAACCGGGTCCGCGACGGCTTCCGCAGCGTGCTCGACTCCGAAAAAACCATCGAAAATTCCATCGAGGTACTCAACAATCGGGTCCCTTTTTGCATCTTACCTGAAGGAATGCACCGCCCCAAGCATAGCTTGCTTCCGCTGGGCAAGGGCTTGTCGCGGATTGCCTACGGAGCCGTGAAAGGGATGGAAGACGGCCAGCACGTGTACATCGTGCCGATCGGCTGCGAGTACGGCGACTATTTCCGCTACCGCTCCACCCTCCTGGCCACGGTCGGCGAACCGATCGACGTGACGGCGCTCATGGAAGCCCATCCCGAAATGAGCGAACCCGAAATGCTGGTCGAGATCAAGAACCGGACGGCCGAAGGCATGAAGCAGCACATCGTCTATATCCCCGACGACGAGGATTACGACGCCAAGTGGGAACTGGCCCGGCTCGCAAGCGGCAGCATTCCTGAATGCAGACTCCAGCAACGGCTCGACGCCAACCGCGAGGCCGTCGGGAAACTCGGAAAGTTCCGCGAGGAGTCGCCCGAAAAAGCTGCCGAGTTCTTTGAAAAGGCCCTGGCATTCGCGCAGGAGCGCAAGCGCGCACGCATCAGCCTGCACGCCATCCACACCCGCAGACCTTTCCTGTCCGCCTTGTGGTACACGCTCCGTGCGCTGGTGTTCCTGCCCTTCGCCCTGGTGCTCGGTACCGCCTCGCTGCCCGGCTGGGTCACGGCCGAAGTGCTGGCCTCCCGCCCGAAGGACCGGACCTTCCGCAACTCGTTCCGCTGCGCGACCATGATCATCCTGTGGTCCGTCCTGGCGGCGATCGCGGCCATCGTCCTGTTCTGTACGGTCAAATGGTACTGGGCCCTGCTGGCCGTCGTGCTGTTGTTCCCCGCTCCGCTGCTCACCTACGACTATTTCGAGCTGGTACGGCGCACCGCCTCGGCCTGGCGCTATCTTTTCAACGGCAAGCTCCGCCGGCAAAAGGAGCAGATTATGTTGGATTTGAGACAATTGGAAATATGAAGAAACGCTTCGCAACGATACTGGTCCTGTTGACACTGACCCTGCGCGCCTTCGCGCAGGAAGCGGCCGCCCCGCAAGAAGCCAGGACCGGCTTCACGGGAGGCGGCTTCCCGATCCTGGGCTACGACCCGGACATGGGCATGCGGCTCGGTGTCCAGGGCAGCGTCTATGACTTCGGCCGCGAAGGCTGGTATCCCAACCCGCGGCAGACCATCTATACGGAGGCCTCCTGGTACCTGAAAGGTTCGCAGCTCTATACCCTGAGCTACGACAACCGCTTCCTGATTCCCGGCATCCGCTTCACCTTCACCGCACAGTATGCCGACGAAAAGGCCTATGACTTCTACGGCTTCGGCGGCTACGCATCCTATTACGACGCCTCCCTGCCTACGGGCTACTACAAGATGAGCCGCAAGATGCCTGTCGGCAAAATCGACTTTACGGGCAAGATCTTCGGCAAGCTCTACTGGAAGTTCGGCTATCACTTCCGCTACTTCATCCTCGACGAATTCGATGGTGACGCCCTGGAAGAGCTTCCTTTCAAGAAGAGCCTCTTCGAATGGTACCAGGACCTGGGCTTCATCGCGGCCGACGAGTTCAACGGCGGTATGACCAGCGCCTGGCGCGCCGGCCTGTCGTACGACAGCCGCGACGCCGAGGCCGCGCCCAGCCGCGGCCTGTGGGCCGACGCCTTCATGGAATGGGCCCCCAAGTGGATGGGGACCAACAAACCCTACGGAAGCTACAGCGCCGTGCTGCGCCAGTACTTCCCGCTCATGCGCGACAAACTGGTACTGGCCTACCGTGCCGGCATCCTGGGTTATATCGGCAAACCCGCATTCTACGTGCTGCCTTTTGAATCCGTTCTCGGCGGCCCCGGCTGGGACCACGACGGATTCGGCGGCTACAACACCATCCGCGGCGTGATGCGCGGCCGCCTGCAAGGACAGAGCGTCTGCTACTTCAACGCCGAGCTGCGCTGGAAGTTCTTCGAAACCCGCGTCCTGGACCAGGACCTCGCTTTCGGAGCCAACATCTTCTTCGACGGCGGCCGTGTCCTGAAGGAATACACCGATGTCTCCGTCGATGCGGATACCTGGAAGGTTCCCCTTGCCGCAGGCAAGATTCCCGAACAGCTTGTCAAGGGCGCACCTGAGTCCTTCCACCTGTCGGCCGGCGGCGGCCTGCGCGCCATCCTCAACCGCAACTTCATCATCTCCCTGGACTACGGCCAGGCCTTCAACCGGCAGGACAACCGCCGGGGCGGCTCACTCTATTTCAACACGGGCTTTCTCTTCTGATGACAAAAAAACACATCCATTACGATATGAAAAAACTGATTTGGTCGATACTCTTCCTGGTGACATTCCTGTTGCCGCCCGGGTGCTACGACGAAATTAACAACAAGCTGGACGAACTGGAAGGCCGCGTCGACGACCTGACCATCCTGTGTGAGAAGCTGAACAAGGAACTGGCTACCGTCCAGGCCCTGGTCGAGGTCATCCAGAGCCAGGACATGATCACCGGCGTGACCGAGATCCGCTCCGGCACGACCACCGTCGGCTACAAGATCAATTTCGTCAAGCACGAACCGGTGACCATCACCAACGGTGAAAACGGACTGGTTCCAATCGTTTCGAGCCGCGAATACGCCGTCGACGGCAACTACTACTGGACCGTCCAGTACGGCGACGAAGACTGGAAATGGCTGCAGGCCGCCGACGGAAGCCTGATGCTGGCCATCGGCGTGCTGCCCCAGATCACCATCCGCAACGGCTACTTCTACATCACCACCGACGGCGTGAACTGGACGCAGCTCGGCAAGGCCGACGGCGAAAACGGCGACCAGATGTTCCACTCGGTCGTGCGCTACGAAGACTACGTGGCCATCCGGCTCACCAACGGCCAGGTGCTGCAGATCCCCTACTACACCACGTTCCTGAAGCTCCAGGACGAATACCAGAAAGTCAACGACAACGCTGCCGCCCAGATGGACATCGTGACGGCCGCCCGCAAGCGCCTGGTCTGGATCACCTCCATCCGGCCGATCCTCAACGCCGGCGACACCACCGGCCTGACCGTCACCCTGTCGAACGGCCGGAGCCTTAGCATCCACGACTGGACCTCCTCGCTGAGCCCGTCCATCTTCATCAAGAAACACTCGGACGGCCATCTCTACTGGGCCTACTCCATCGGCGATTCCGGCGAAAAATGGGTCCTCTCGCCCGAAGGGCAGATGATTCCCGCCGAGAGTGAGGAAGCCGAGATCCCGACGCTCTCCGTCCAGCGCGGCAGCGACGGCAATTTCTACTGGACCGTGACCACGAACGGCTCCACGGAGTTCCTCCGCACCCGCGTCAGCGACGGATGGGCTCCCCACGCCGTCGATTCGGTCCAGCGCGTCTTCCTGTCGGTGAACGACTACCGCGATTCACTGGTCGTGATGCTCAAGGACAGCACCAAGTTCGTCCTTCCCAAGCAATACTCGGTTTCGCTCACCGACGTCCAGGGCAACGCCATCGGCGAATCAATCACCATGAAGAACAATTCGGACTTCTACATCCGCTACACGGCCAACGGCCCTGACGTAGGCCTTTCGCTGCTGGCACAGGGCGGATTTACCGCCGACAAGCAATATCTGGAAAACGGCGACCCGTGCATCAAGGTCCACTCGCCCGGCTCCTTCCAATCCGGCACCGGCAAGGTCATGGCGGTCTTCACCTTCGCCACGTCCACCGCACCGGTGACCGTCATCAAAACCATCACCATCGAGGAGGAGGAGGAATAAACGATGAAACTTCGCAAATATATCTTCCTGACCGTCCTGGCCCTGCTGGCGCTGGGCGGCTGCACCAACGAGATTGAAAGCGACCTGAACGTCCTGGAGCGGCGCATCCAGAAACTTGAAGCGCGCTGCGAGGAACTCAACACCACGCTCTCGGGTTTGCGCACCACCATGGAAAGGCTGCAGGAATACGATTTCCTGACCAGTGTCCAGCCCCTCACCGAAAACGGACAGACCATCGGTTATATGCTGAACTTCACCCACTCCGACCCGGTGACGCTTTACAACGGAACCGACGCAGAGACACCCATCCTGGGCGTAGCCAAGGGAGAAGACGGCGTCTGGTACTGGACCGTACAATATCCTTCCGACCCCGAACCGGTGTTCATCACCGACGAATTCGGCGTCCGGATCACCACCTCGGCCATCTCGCCCCAGCTCAAGATCGAAAACGGCTACTGGTACGTGACCTACGACAACGGAGAGATCTGGCGCAACCTGGGCAAGGCCACCGGCGAAGACGGAGCCTCCTACTTCGAGAGCGTGACCAACATGGGCGACTACATCCAGTTCAACATGATCAACGGAACGGTCATCAAGGCCCCGACCATGGAAGCTTTCGAGAAACTGAAGGAGTCTCTCGTTACGGCCAATGAGAATCTCGAGACCTTCACAAACCTGGCCAAGACCTTCTCGGAAAAAGTCTATGTGAACAACCTGGTCCCCATCCTCAACGGCATCGATACGATCGGTATGAAGATCGTCCTCTCGGACGGCAAGGCCTACTCGTTCTACAACGGAACGGGTACGAACGTCCCGGTCATCGGCGCCCGCCGCCTGACCGACGATCCCTCCGACGACAAATGGTACTGGACCATCCAGTACGGCAACGATCCCTTCCAGTGGATCCTCAACGAGAACGGCGAGAAGATCCAGGCCAACGGTCAGGACGCTGAATCGCCCCATCTCTCGCTCCAGCAGACCAAGGGCGATCCGGCCTGGTACTGGGCCGTCGCCTACGGAGACGGACAGCCCCAGTTCCTGCTTTACAACGGCCAGAAGGTCAAAGCCAACGTCGACGTGCCTGAAACCGTGGTACAGAATATGGTCCAGGTGCGGGACGATCTGGTCTATGTGACTTTGAACGGCGGCATGAGCTTCTTCATCCCGATGGCCAAAGCCCTCGTCGTCACCCTGGGCTCACCTGTCTCGGGCAATACCCTGACCATGCTGTCGGGCGGACTCACCAGTTTCGAGTGCATCGTGGCCAACGCCGACAGCAATGCGGATGTCCTGCCGGTCGCCCATGACTACTTTTACGCTTCGGCCCAACGGACCAGTCAATCCACCTGGTTGATTACTGTCAGGGCACCCATGCCCTTCATCGCCCCTTCGACCAGCCATCTCGACCTGCTGGTGTCGAACGGCTATGGAGCGATGAAGAATATTTCCATCATCATTGTGCCTGCCAGCTAAAAGGAGGATACGAACATGAAAAGAAAACTCATCCCTTTCATCCTGCTGACCGGCGCCCTGCTGCTGGGCGGCTGCCATGAGGAAATCGACAACCGCATCGCCCAGCTGAAGGAAGACGTCTCCGCACTGGAACAGCAGGTGTCCAACCTCAACGACAACATCGCCTCCCTGTCCGGGCTGGTTTCCGCCCTGGAAAAGAACGACCATATCACGGGTATCAAACCCTGGTCGTTGCTCGATATGACCGGCTACCAGATCTCCTTCTCCAGCGGAACGACCCTCCGGCTGCAGAACGGCCTCGACGGCGTGAAACCCATCGTCGGCGTCCGCTACAACGAAGACTACGACGCCTACTACTGGACCATCCAGTGGGGACCGAACGGCAAAGCCGTCTGGATGACCGACAGTTCCGGCCGCCGCGTGCGCGCCACCAGCTGGACCCCCCAGCTGAAGATCGAAGAAGGCGTCTGGTGGTACAGCTTCGACGGAAGCTACTGGAACAAGACCACCTGGGTTGCCGCCCAGGGCCAGGCCGGTACGGCTTTCTTCTCGAGCATCGACACGTCGAATCCCTACTATGTGACCTTCCTCCTGACCGACAACACGCGTTTCCAGATTCCGACCCAGGAAGCTGTCGATCAATTCACGAAAAACTGCGAGGAGATCAACAACCTGTTCAAGACCTACACCGACCTGATCAGCCAGACCGACTCGTCGATCTTCGTCCAGTCGGTCGCCGAGTTCAAGGAAGACGGCGTCAGCGGTGCGCGCATCACCCTCGGAGACGGCCAGGTGCTGACCATCCGCAACGGCTTCGACAGCCGCGACTCCGTGCTGCTGAGCGCCAAGGCCTATACGGACGGCAAATACTACTGGGCATACCGCAACCGGTCGGAAGAAGAGTACCAGTGGCTCCTTTATAAGGGCAAGATGGTCTGCGTCTCCCTGGAGACCATCACCCCCCAGATCGGCATCACCGACTCGCTCGGCGTCCTCTACCTGACCATCACCTACGGCGACGGTCCCACCGAGATCATGTGTGACGCCGACGGCAACCCCGTTCCCGCCACCGGCCGGCTTGTTCCCGACTTCTTCACATCCGCCGACATATCGGATCCCGACTGTGTCGTACTGACCCTCTCCGACGGCACAATAATCCGCCTGCCGCGCGGCCGGGTCTATACGCCAAGCGTCACCTACTCGCTCCGCGACGAGAACGTGCAGGCGGCCACCAGCTACACTTACCAGCTGCTGTTGTTCGTCAAGGATACGCTGCAGCAGAAAGCCCCCTGCGAAACCTTTGAAGCTTATCAGGAAGCCTCCGGCACGAAGCTGGAAGCCGTCGCCATCGACGATGGCTACGTGAGCAGCATCGAAGTGGTCAGCATGTATTCCGATACGACCCACATGACAACGCACGGCTATGTCTCGTACGACTTCATCTTCGACGTACGTTTCACCACGGGACCGATGAGCCAGTGGAACACCGCGTATCCTTCCCGCATCGCCGTCTTCCTGTCGTGGCAGGACAAGACGATCATGAAGGTCGTGTCCTTCCGTCGTGTCATCCCGGCCACCGCCGTCGCCCTCTCGGCTGCTACCCTTTCACTGAAGGTCGGCGCCTCCTCGACGCTCAAGGCTACGGTCTCGCCCGGCGGCACAACCGACACCGTCACCTGGAGAACCTCCGACGCGAAGATCGCCACCGTCACCGACGGCGGCGTAGTGAAAGCCGTTGCCCCCGGCACCTGCACCATCACCGCCACCGCCGGCCGCCACTCCGCCACCTGCACCGTCACAGTCACCCCCGCTACGTAAAGGGGTCTGGGGATGTGCCCCAGAATAAAAGGTCCCATAGGGACTACAAATAATAAGACAGCCTTTTGGGCTGTCTTATTATTTGTGGTCCCTGCAGGACTTGAACCTGCGACCCAATTGAGTTACCGGGGCGCTGCCCCGAACCCCGCGCCTCCCAGCCTTAGTACTTTTGCTATGCAAAAACACTGCGTATTCGAACTGATGTTGCAAAAGTACCGGCTTCCGGCGGCCCGCTGATGCGGGCTTGTTTTGTGGTCCCTGCAGGACTTGAACCTGCGACCCACGGATTATGAGTCCGCTGCTCTGACCGACTGAGCTAAGGGACCAAATTTGCCGGGTGGAAGCCCGGCAAATTCTCTGTTTTACTTGTGTTTATCACACTTTGATTTCTACTTCGACGCCACTGGGGAGTTCCAGTTTCATCAGGGCGTCCACGGTTTTCGGCGTGGAGCTGTAGATGTCCAGGAGGCGGCGGAAGGAATTCAGTTCAAACTGTTCGCGCGCTTTCTTGTTGACGAAAGTCGAACGGTTCACCGTAAAGATCTTCTTGTCCGTCGGAAGCGGAATCGGACCGCTGACGACAGCACCGGTAGCCTTTACCGTCTTGACGATCTTGTCGGCCGACTTGTCAACGAGGGCGTGGTCGTAAGACTTGAGTTTAATTCTGATTTTCTGGCTCATTATTCTAATTTTTTAACAATTTTAATCTACATCATCATCCAGGAATCTGCGCGGACCGCCGTGTTTGTCGATGATTTCCTTGGCCAGGTTCGCCGGAACCTCCGCATAGTGGGAGAATTCCATGGAACTGGTGGCACGGCCGGAAGTCAGCGTGCGGAGGACCGTCACATACCCGAACTGTTCGGCAAGGGGAACCTTGGCTTTGACAATCCGGGCGTTGCCCTTGGAGTCCATATCCACGATCTGGCCGCGGCGGCGGTTCAGGTCGCCCACGACGTCGCCCATATAGTCTTCGGGGGTAACCACCTCGAGCGACATGATGGGTTCCATCAGGACGGGACCGCATTTGCGAAGCGCATTGCGGAAGGCCAGACGGGCGCAGATCTCGAAGGAAAGGGCATCCGAATCGACCGGGTGGAAGCTGCCGTCGAGCAGCCGCACCTTCAGCGAAGTCATCGGATAACCGGCCAGCACGCCGTTGGACATGGCAGCCTTGAAGCCCTTCTCCACGGAGGGGATGAACTCTTTGGGAATGTTCCCGCCTTTGACCTCGTCGATGAACTGGACGCCGGAGACGCCTTCGTCGGCCGGACCGAGTTCGACCTGGATGTCGGCGAACTTGCCGCGGCCGCCCGTCTGCTTGCGGAACACCTGACGGTGGACGAACGCCTTGGTGACCGCTTCCTTGTAGTTGACCTGCGGTGCACCCTGGTTGATCTCCACGCCGAATTCCCGGCGGAGACGGTCCACGATGATGTCCAGATGAAGCTCGCCCATACCACTGATGATCGTCTGACCGGTCTCCTGGTTGGACTGGACGGTGAAGGTCGGATCTTCCTCCGACAGTTTGCCCAGCGCGATGCCGAGCTTGTCGAGGTCCTGCTGGGTCTTGGGCTCCACCGCGATACCGATCACAGGATCGGGGAACGTGATGGATTCCAGGACCACGGGATGGCTCTCGTCACAGATCGTGTCGCCCGTACGCAGCTCCTTGAAACCCACGGCGGCGCAGATGTCGCCGGCTTCGACCATGTCGATGGGGTTTTGTTTGTTGGAGTGCATCTGATAGAGGCGCACGACACGCTCTTTCTTGCCGGAGCGGGTGTTGAGAACCTGGGACCCTGCGGCGAGGTGACCGGAGTAGGCACGGACGAAAGCCAGGCGGCCGACGAACGGGTCTGTGGCGATCTTGAAGACCAGGCCGCAGAACGGGTCGGTAGCGAGGGGCTTGCGTTCAACCTCACGGTCGGTGCGGGGATCGATGCCTTTGACGCTTCCCTTGTCGAGCGGCGAAGGGAGGTAACGCATCACGGCGTCGAGGAGGAACTGGATGCCTTTGTTCTTGAACGAGGAGCCGCAGCAGGTCGGAACCACCGCATTGTCGATGGTAGCCTTCCTGAGGGCGTCGATGATCTCCTGCTCGGAGATCGAGTCGGGGTCGTCGAAGAATTTCTCAAGGATTTCGTCGTTGTATTCGGCGACGGATTCGATGAGTTTTCCCCGCCACTCCTCCACCTCGTCCGCCATCTCGGCGGGAACGGGCTTCTCGACGTAGTTGACCAGCTCCTTGCTGGTTCCGTCGTAGTAGTAGGCTTTCTTCGCGATCAGGTCCACGATGCCTTCGAAATGCTCTTCGGCACCGATGGGCAGGCAGATCGGAATCGCGCGGGCGCCCAGTTTCTCGACAATTTCGTCCACGACGGCAAGGAAATCGGCACCGGTACGATCCATCTTGTTGACGTAGGCGATCTTCGGGACATGGTATTTGTCCGCCTGACGCCAGACCGTCTCCGACTGGGGCTGCACGCGGCCCACGGCACAGAAAGTGGCGATCGTCCCGTCCAAGACGCGGAGCGAACGCTCGACTTCGACCGTGAAGTCCACATGACCCGGAGTGTCGATCAGATTGATCTGGTACTGCTGCCCGTTGTAATGCCAGAAGGCCGTTGTGGCGGCCGACGTGATGGTAATACCACGCTCCTGCTCCTGGACCATCCAGT
>DETK01000017.1:114144-176349 GCA_002361615.1 Bacteroidales bacterium UBA3290 | reverse complement strand
CTTTTAGGGGGCAGTTCAATTTCGGCCTTTGGCGCAATAGAATCGGCCTCAGACGTAGTGAGGGGCTGTTCGTCTTGCGGCTGTTTGACGACTTTACTTCTATCCCTATTAATAGGGATTGATACAATCAGGACAACCGCCTATCTTTGCGTCTGAAAATGTAATGACATGACGCTAGATCATTTACGAGTTGGCGAATCGGCCCGGGTTACGGCTGTGGGCGGTCAAGGGGCGTTGCGCCAGCATATCCTCGATATGGGCGTGATTCCCGGCAGTGTAGTCACGCTGACCAAACTTGCGCCGCTGGGCGACCCGATGGAACTGAAGGTCCACGGCTACGCCCTCTCGCTGCGCAAGGCTGACGCGGCGCGCATCGAGGTTGAGCCCGCCAGTGCCGAAAAGCCCGTCCAGGCCCCTCCGGAGCCCCACGAAAACGAGCACCCCGGCTACGGCGAGGGAGGCCGATACCACGACAAGACACACGAAAATGCACTTCCCGAGGATACGACGCTGACCTTCGCCCTGGCCGGCAACCAGAATTGCGGCAAGACGACCTTGTTCAACCAGCTCACCGGTTCGAACCAGCACGTAGGCAACTTCCCCGGCGTGACGGTCGACCGGAAGGACGGCGTCATCCGGCGCCATCCCAATACACGGATCACCGACCTGCCGGGCATTTATTCGCTCGCACCCTATACCGCTGAAGAGATTGTCTCGCGCGATTTCATCCTGCGCCAGAAGCCCCACGGCATCATCAATATCATCGATGCGACCAACATCGAGCGCAACCTGTACCTGACCATGCAGCTCATGGAGCTGGAGTGCCCGATGGTGCTGGCCCTCAATATGATGGATGAGGTTTACGGCAATGGGGGCTCGATTCGAGCCAACGAACTGGAGGAGGCCCTCGGACTGCCGGTGGTGGCCATATCCGCCGCCAGGAACGAAGGCATCGAAGAGTTGGTGGAACACGCCATCCACGTGGCCCGTTATCAGGAAAAGCCTGCGCGTCAGGATTTCTGCGACAAAGACGACTACGGCGGAGCCGTGCACCGCTGCCTGCATGCCATCATGCACATGATTGAAGACCATGCGCGCCGCGCCGACCTGCCCGTGCGTTTCGCAGCCAGCCGCCTGATCGACGGCGATACGGCTGTGGAAAACGCCCTCGAGCTGGATGAGAATGAGAAAGAGATGGTGGAGCACATCATCCTCCAGATGGAAAGCGAGCGAGGCCTGGACCGCAACGCAGCGATGGCCGAGATGCGTTTTTCCTTCATCCAGAAACTCTGTGAGAAGACCGTCATCAAGCCGCACGAGAGCAAGGAATCCCGGCGCAGCCGTCATATCGACCGGATCCTGACCGGGAAATGGACGGCCCTGCCCATCTTCCTGGCCGTCATCTCGCTGGTTATCTGGCTTTCCATCGACGTGCTGGGCGCCCCGTTGCAGGACCTGCTCGAAGAAGGCATCCAGTGGCTGGCCGGTAAGACGGACGCGGGGATGACCCGCTGGGGCGTCGCCCCGGCCGTCCGCTCCCTGGTGGTCGATGGTATCTTCGGCGGTGTCGGAACGGTCGTGAGTTTCGTGCCGATCATCATCATCCTGTTCTTCTTCCTGTCGATGCTCGAAGACAGCGGCTATATGGCCCGCGTGGCCTTCGTCAGCGACAAGCTGCTGCGCACCCTCGGCCTGACTGGGCGCAGCATCGTCCCGCTGCTCATCGGCTTTGGCTGCTCCGTGCCGGCCGTGATGGCTACCCGCACGCTCCCTTCCGCCCACGACCGGCGGCTGACAGTCCTGCTGACTCCTTTCATGAGTTGCTCGGCGAAGATCCCTATCTATGCTTTCTTCACGGCGGCGTTCTTCCCGGGACACGGGGGAATCGTGTTGGTAATCCTCTATCTGTCAGCAATCCTCGTAGGTATCCTGGTCTCCCTGCTTTCCAAGAAGATCCATCCCGACCGTGAACCGGCGCCTTTTGTAATGGAACTTCCCAACTATCGGATGCCGGGCTTCAAGAACGTGACGCACCTGCTTTGGGACAAGACCAAAGACTTCCTGCAGCGGGCCTTCACCGTTATCTTCGTGGCCTCGATCATCATCTGGTTCCTGCAGTCGTTCGACTTCCGGCTCAACATGGTGGACGGCGAAGGCAGCATGCTGGCGCAGATTGCCGGGGTGCTGGCCCCCATCTTCCAGCCGGCCGGTCTGGGCGACTGGCGCATCGTCACCGCGCTGGTCACCGGATTCCTGGCCAAGGAAAGCGTGGTTTCCACCATACAGGTGCTCGACGTGACGCAGGCTCTGACGACCCTGACGGCTGTCTCGATGCTGGCCTTCTGCCTCCTCTACACGCCTTGCGTAGCGGCTATTGCCGCCGTAAAGCGGGAGCTCGGCGGAAAACTGGCGGTCTGGATGGTCATTTTCCAATGTCTCATAGCCTGGCTGGCAGCCGTGCTGGTTTACCAGATCGGCGGAATGATCATCGGATAAAAACGTTTGTCAGCCATGAACCTCCCGACCATCCTCGTCCTGACTCTCGTCGCTGCCCTCCTGGGCCTGGCCCTGTGGCTCAATCACCGCAGCGGCCGCAAGCTCACCGACTGCGGCTGCAACACCAAATCCTGCCCCCGCACCTCCTGCCAAGGCTGCCACGGCTGCGACTTCCTGAAACAGACGAAGTAACTACTTCTTCTTGTCTTTCTTGCGTTTAACCGTATGCTTGAGCTTCAGCACAGCGAAGTTCAATTCAATTTCCGTTTCCGTATCGGTTGTTTTCAGGTCTTGACCAAACAGGTCAGCCATTATCTGACCGCTTTTTCTAACCAACTCTTTTTTGTCGTCTTCGTCTTGATGGGAAGCTATCTCGCCAATAGTCCGCGAGAGTTCCCTCATCTTTGCGAACGCCTCAATGATGGCGATTGTCGTTTGTGTTGCCTTCTGGCTTTTCAGAATCGTTGCAAGCATATACAATCCCTTCTCCGTGAATGCCTTAGGAAGGAATCTCGCCTTGTTTTCGGTTTTGCGGTCGAAATTTTCGACCGCAAAACCGGCCATTTCCGCCTTTGATATTTCAAACACATATCCCTGTGGAAACTTTTCCGGATTGTTTTTTACTGCTTCGTTTACACGTTTTGTCTCCACTCCATACAATTCTGCAACGGCATAGTCCAGCAATACGTCTTTCCCTCGCAGTTGTATCACTCGTTTTTCAACATCATGAAATTTAATCAATTCGTTCATTTTGACAGTCTTTTCCTTTTCAATCAAACAGTTTTCGGCGGTCGAGAAAGCGGTAACCGGCGGCTTCAACCAGATGGGCGGGAAGGATGGCCGCTTCACCGGCCAGGTCGGCAATCGTACGGGCAACCTTCAGGATGCGGGTGTAGGCGCGGGCTGAGAGGCCCATCCGGTCGAGGATCTTTTCGAGCGTTTGCCGACAATCCTCCGACAGGGTACAGAAACGTTCCACCTGCCGCGCACCCATCGCCGCATTGGTGAAAAACCCTTCGCCGGCAAAGCGGGCCTCCTGCACCGCCCTGGCCCGTGCCACCCGCTCCGCGATGACAGCGCTGCATTCCTCTTCGCGCTGCTTTCCCCTCTCTCCGGTAATACCCAGCAACTCCGTGGCCGACAAGCTCTTCGTCCATACTTGCAGATCGATCCTGTCCATCATCGGACCCGAGATCCGCGAGAGATAGCCTTCCACCGCTCCGCGGCTGCAGGTGCAGCGGCCGGAATCATCCCCGTAGTAGCCGCAAGGGCACGGATTCATCGAGGCTACCAGCATGAAATGCGCCGGATAGTCGACCTTGTAACGTGCCCGGGAAATGGTCACGTGCCCGTCTTCCAGTGGCTGCCGCAGCGCATCGAGCAGTCCTTTTCCGAACTGGGCGATTTCATCCAGATAGAGTACGCCATTATCGGCCAAGGAGACCTCACCCGGACCCGCCAGGGGGCCTCCACCGATGAGCGATACGAGGCTGGCACTATGGTGCGGTGCACGGAAAGGGCGCTCCCGCATCAATCCGCCGCTGCGGATGCCGCGTCCGGCTACCGAATAGATCTTGCCAGTCTCGATGGCCTCTTCACGCGTCATCGGTGGCAGGATAGAGGGCAGGCACGAGGCCATCAGGCTCTTTCCACTGCCGGGCGCTCCGACAAAAATCAGGTTGTGCCCCCCAGCGGCGGCAATCTCCAGCCCGCGTTTGGCCACGTGCTGGCCCCGGACCTGGCGGAAATCGTTGCCGGAGGGCTGAAAAGGCCCTGTATCCGGCGCACGGTGCACGCGCAGCGCCTGGCAGCCGTCACGCTGCGTCACTACCTCGATAGCTTCGGCCAAGGTCGACACGCCATAGACTTCCAGCCCTTCCAGTTCCGAGGCTTCACCGGCCGACGCAGCAGGGAAAATGCAGCCCTGGAAGCCGTCGGCCCGGGCACGGAGCGCTACGGGCAGGACGCCGTTGACCGGCCGGATACGCCCGTCGAGCGCCAGCTCGCCCATAATGACGAAACGATCTCCATCTACGGGGGCAATCTGTTCAGAGACAGCGAGCATCCCGATGGCGATAGCCAGGTCGTAGGCAGAGCCTTCCTTGCGGATGTCAGCCGGGGCCAGATTGACCACCAGTTTCCGGCCCGGTATCCGGAAACCGTAGGAAGTAAGCGCCGTGACGACACGAAGCAGGCTCTCCCGCACGGCACTGTCGGGCAGCCCCACCAGATGGATTCCGATTCCGGTCGACAGGTCGACCTCCACCGTAACCACGACCGCCTCAACCCCGACGCAGGTCGCACAATAGCATTTGTTCAGCATAATCCGTCCTCTTTGGTTCTCCGGCAAAGATAAAGTGGACGGAGCGCAATAAAAAAAACGGTTAGAAGATTAACCGTTTTTCAAAAAAATCAAAAAAATGTGTGTTTTCTGTTTCAGAGCTTGAAGCGCAGACCCACCTCGAAACGGGCTTGGAGGGGCTGCTGGGTCCGGATGCTGAGCGGCTGGCTGTTGTCGAAATAGTACACCAGGCTCGGGTCGAAATAGATGCCCGCGCGCTGCGCGAACCAGTATTCCGCACCCAGACCTGCCTGGGCCGACCACTGGAGGCCGCCCACTTTCTCGCGCAGCGTGTTGCTGCCATATACATAGCGCTGGGCTACGCACTTTTCAGCCGCGCCGCCCACGGAGGCATAAAGGCCGAAACCGTAGGTCTGTACGAAACGATACGAGAGTTCGAGCGGAATGCCGAGGTAATGGAGCTGGTTGTAGGCACCTTCGAATTTTTCCTTGTTGACCAGCATGTCATACTGGGAGACAAGATAGGTGTAGCGAAGGCCCGAGGCCACCAGGAGACGTTCGGTCAGCGGCACGGCAACCTGCACGCCTGCGCTCAGCGGCACGAAGAACTTCGGCGAGCCTGAAAGCGGCTCCACGGAGCTCGTGGCCTGACCTTTACCGGTCTGGGAGGAGGCGTGCGACGGGCTGGCCTTGTAGATAAGGTCGTTTTCCGAGGCGACGGCCGTCAGATTGGAGAATATGGTGAGTTGAGATGTGTGTGTCTTACGGGTATCGGTGTCGTCTCCGTCCCAGAAACCGTCGGGAAGGTCGTCTTCGGTCAGTTGGGGTTGGGGCTCGACAGGTTTATTCGGCTCGACGGAGGGCGTTTCAGCCGGGTTGGCAGCAGGCTCGGTTGCTACGGAAGGCTGGGGTTCGGTCTTCGGTTCAACGGGTTCGCCGGTCTGATCGGAGACGGGGACGGCGGTGGCCGGAGTGGAAGGTTTGTCCACTTTTTCAGCGCGGGCGACGGACTGGTTGCGCGTGAAAGCGGCAACTTGTTCGGCGATCGGCGCAATTTCGGGCGTTTCGTCCGTGACGGGTCCGGGTGTGGTCACGTCCACGTGCTGGGCGGTCTGGACGGGGACCTGCAGCTGCTCGCCGGTCTGCGGGCCGCGGAACACCAGCCAGGCGATGGCCAGGCCGGCGGCCGCTGCCGCCACGCCTACCGAGAAGCGCCGGAAGATGACCGCGCGGCGATGGCGATCCAGGCCCTTGACGATGCCTTCCCAGACATCGGGCGCCGGCTCGCTCATCCCCTCGAGGCGACTGCGCAGCAGTTCGTCAAAATCACTTCTTTCGTTCATATAATTTCTTTATCTTTTCCTGTAACAGACTCCTCGCACGGCTTACCTGGGAGCGCGAAGACTGTTCGGTAATGCCCAGCATCGCACCCACCTCCGCGTGGGAGTATCCGTCCAGCACGAACAGGTTGAAGACGCTTCGCAGCCCCTGCGGGAGCGTCGCGACCTGGTCCATGATCTCCCGTGAGGAGATCTGCTCCAGGACGCCGTAGTCGAGCGAGCCGCCCGATTCGGGGGTCTCGTCGATGTCTTCCGCGTGACGCAGGGCGTCACTCCTGCGGATCTGCATCAGCGAGGCGTTGACGAAAATCTTCCGCATCCAACCCTCGAAGGAGCCTTCACCCTTGTAGGTGCCGATTTTTTCAAAGACCGTCAGGAATCCTTCCTGCAACACGTCCTTTGCATCCTCTCTTCCCAAATAGCGCACACACACGGGATACATGACCGATGAGTATCTTTCATACAACATCCGCTGCGCAACGCGATCGCCTTTCACGCATCGGGCGATCAGTTCCGCTTCCGTATATGTGGAGCCTTCACTCATCGATGCAAACTATAGATGCAGAAAGGGGGTCAAATGTTGCGTCCCCCTCCGCATTTTTTTTGTGGTTTGTTTTTTGTTAGGGTTTTTACCATTATTTTTGTAACGAATTTAGAAAAAAAGATGGACAGTTCAAGATTTTTACGCACGATCCTCTGCGCAATCCTCCTCCTGGGCGCTTCCATCGGCCTACAGGCCCAGTCTGTCAAGTATATCGACGCCTTGAAGAATTACCAGCAGGGCGATCTCCAGGAAGCGCTGCGGCTCTTCCGGGAAGAAGTCCGGGAGAACCCGGGCAACGACGCTGCCTGCTACTATATCGCCTCGATCCTGGCCGGCGACAAGAAGCGCGAGGCCGAAGCGGAGGAATGGCTCAAGAAGGCCGTCGCCCTTTCACCCGACAATTTCTGGTACCGCTATAACCTTTCGCTCTTCTACCTGCACTCCGACCGTCAGGAACTGGCCGTTCCGATGCTCGAGGCCCTCTCGACCGACTTTCCCAAGAAGACCGACCTGTACTTCGACCTGATCAACGTCTATCTCTCGGAAAACGACATCGACAAGGCCCTTTCCACCCTCGACCAGATCGACCGCATCAAAGGCCGGAGCGAAATCGTGGGCCTTACCCGCACCGAACTGCTGCTCAAGCGCCCCAACCCGGACCCCGACAGCGTCTATACGGCCCTGGCAGCCTATTTTGAAGAGTGCCGCACGCCCCGCCTGGCCTCCGTCCTGGGCGACTACTACGCCAGCACCTACCGCGACTCCCTGGCCATGAACTACTACGACGAGGCTATCGCCATGGAGCCCGACTACGCGCCCGCCTGGTACGGCAAAGCCACCGTGCACCAGGTCCTCCGCCAGTATGACGAATTCTTCGAATGTTTCTCGCACCTGATCCGGGACCCGTACATCCAGCCCGGCGTCAAGGCGGAACAGGTCGAGCAGATGACCGCCAACCCGCAGTTCGTGCGCACCTTCCTTCCGGAATTCGACCAGATCATGATCGACCTGCACGAGACCCATCCCACCGACAGCACCATCAACGGCCTGATCGGCGGGTTCTACTACCGGACGGGACGTCCGCACCTGTCCATCGAAATCATGCGGCAGAACATGGAGCAGCACCCCGCCAGCAGCGACGCGGCCCTGCAGTATCTCATCCTGCTCTACTACCAGCAGTCCTGGCAGGCGCTCGCCGAGCAGTCCTCGGCAGCCATCGAAAGCTTCCCCGACAATCCCGACATTCTCCAGCTGAGGGCCATCGCCAACCTGCAGCAGAAGGACTACGACGCCTCCCTGACCGACTACGAGCGGATTCTCAATCTCAATCCGAAAGACACGACAGTGATGAAGGTCACCTGCTCATCCATCGGCGACATCTATCACCTCAAGGGTGACAGCAAGAAGGCCTATAAATACTACGAACGCGCCCTGAAGATCGACCCGGACTACAATCCGGTGCTCAACAACTACGCCTACTACCTTTCCCTGGAAGGCAAGAACCTCAAGAAAGCCAAGGAGATGAGCCGCAAGACCATCACCGCTGAGCCCGACAATCCCACCTATCTGGACACCTATGCCTGGATCCTGCACCTGCTCGGGGAGGATATCGAGGCGAAGGCCATCTTCAAGCACGCCATGCTCTACGGCGGCAAGGAGAGCAAGACCATCCTGCAGCACTATGCCGTGGTGCTGGAAAAACTCGGGGAGAAAGACCTGGCCAACATCTACTTCAACCAGGCGGCAGCCATGACGGACGATTAAAGACGCGGCGATGAAACGGTTCCTCCTCCTGCTTACCCTCTTGCTTCTCGGCACGTCCGCCTTCGGGCAGGACGTCTCGAAGCAGACCGAGCGCAAGCGCAAGATCGAAGAGGAGATCAATTTCATCGACAACCAGCTCAAGTCGATCACCAGCAAGCAGAAAGCCACTACCGAACAACTTACGCTCATCCGCCGGCGGGTGACCAACCGCCAGACGCTGATCTCGGACCTCGACAAGAAGATCGCCCTGATCAACGACGAGATGACCGCCAAGCAGCGCGAGATCAACCGGCTCCAGAAAGAGCTCGACACGCTGGAAACCTACTACGAGAAGCTCATCTACAACACCTACAAGAACCGCGACACACGCGTGTGGTTCCTCTACATCCTCTCGAGCGAAAACATCGGGCAGGGCTACCGGCGCTTCGCCTTCCTCAAGAGCCTGGCCAGCGAAGTGAGCCTCCAGGCGGACAAGATGCGCGAGAAGCAGGACGAACTGCACCAGGAGAGAGAGAAACTCGCGGCCATCAAGGCCGAAGCACAGTCGACCCGCGCGGAGCGGGAGGAGGAATACAAGAAGCTCGTAGCCGAGCAGAAGCAGTCGCAGGAAGACATGAAGCGCCTGGCCAAGAGCGAGAAACAGTATCGCGCCGACCTGGCGGCCAAGCGCAAGGAGGTGGACCGGCTCAACAAGGAAATCCAGAAGATGCTCAAGTCGACCGTGGCCGAACAGAAGAAAGACCAGACCAAGGTTGACACGGCCCTCTCGGGCGAATTCGCGAAGAACAAGGGCAAACTGCCCTGGCCGCTGAAGCAGGGTGTCATCACGGAACGCTTCGGCGTGCACAACCACCCCGTTTACAAGAACCTCAAGCTGCCCGACAATCCCGGCATCACCTTCTCCACGGCCAAAGGGGCCGATGTATTCAGCGTATTCGACGGCGAAGTACGCAAGATCATCGTCATGCCGGGCTACAACCAGTGCGTGCTGGTGCAGCACGGCGAGTATTTCACCCTGTACTGCAAACTTTCCAAAGTCAGCGTGAAGAGCGGGCAGAAGATCAAGACCGGTGAAAAGCTCGGTACCCTCGAAGTGGACGGAAACGCCTCGTCGCTCCACTTCCAGGTCTGGAAGGGCACCGACAAGCAGGATCCGGAAAAGTGGCTCCGGCGCTAGTCTTTCAAGGCGTCCGGACTCTGATACACCGGTCCGGCGTAAATCTTCAGGTAAAGTTCACGCAGCTTGCCCTCTTCCAGGGAAGGATAGCCGCTGATGTCCCGCTGCATCTTATCGAGGAAGCGCTCCTTGAGCTCCGGCGTGTACAGACCGGCGAAGCGGGAACTTCCGTTGAGCAGGTCATACCCCACATAGTTCGTATCCCACAACCTGTAGCCCCGCCATACCTGCGCGTCGATCTGGGCAGCCACGGAGTGGATGTCCTCGCGACGGAGCGGGTCGCAGAAGCCGGAGGTATCGATCGGATGGCCGAATGACAGGTGGACGTTCCCTTTCGGCGAAGTGATGCCCGTAATGATGCTCTGCAGGTCTTCGCCCTGTGCCTTGACATAGGGCATTCCATCGAGCGAACGGTAACGCTCCACGGCCTTCAGGATATCGCAGGGCTCCCACTGATAGGAGACGGACAGCGGCGTGACATGCAGGGCCTCGATCTGGGAACGCCGGTTGCCGCCCATCAGCAGCATACGGACCAGCCCCGGTTCGGTCTGGTCGCGTCCGTCCTTCGTCCGGCCGTTGCGCTGGGCGATCCAAAGCGACTCGCCGTGCGTGACCACATAGTTGATGTAGGCGGACAGATGCTGCGACGAGCGGAGGAAACTGCGTACGTTGCTCGTCTTGCGGTCGGTACGGAACATCTTGTTGGACAAGCCGAAATCGACCACGAACTGCGGTTCCATGAGGTTGCTGCCGAAAGTGATGTGGCAGGTTTCCAGCCCGTATTCGTGCAGGACGATCTGGTGCAGATAGGCGTCCATCACGATATCGCGGTGATTGGAGATGTAAAGCGTGCCGTGACTTCCGTCGATGTGCTCCGCGCCGCTGGAAGTGAACTTGTCGATCGTCTTGCCGACGATGGCCATGCACAGCGGCAACATCACTTCGACCTGGAACTGGTCGGAGGTCTTGATCCTGCGCAGATGGGCCTTGAAGGTCTCCACGTCCATCTGCTTGTCGATGAACTTGAGGGCCGGAATCAGGATCGGGTCGGAAGCCATGCGCTCCATGGCTGCCGGGATTTCCGAATCATAATAAGGACGGATATCGTCGAACTCGCTGGGTAACTGTATCATTTCGAAGGGGCTGTTTTGGGGCGGAGGTCAACGACCTTCAGGGGTTTGCGACTGGATTCCAGATAGATGTCACGTGCCAGCAGGTCGGCGCGGCACACCTCGACTTCGGGCGCCACGCGGATCTTCGCACGGAAGGTGTTCTTCAGGTCCGCTATCAACCGGGCGTCGCAGTCGGGATCCGGATCGGGCACGCCGATGCGGACTTTCACGTCATCGTTTCCCAGGTCGTTCAGGCTCAGGACCAGCTGGTAATTGGCGATGTCGCGGCAGTTGTCGAGCACGTCGACGATCATCGGCGGATAGAGGGTCGTGCCCTTGAATTTGATCATGTTGTTCTTGCGGCCCACCAGCGGCGTGAGCCGGTACGACCAGCGGCCGCAGCGGCACTGGTCCGTGATCTTGGCGGCCATGTCGCCCGTACGGAAACGCAGCAGCGGCATGCCTTCCACCCCGAGCGTGGTGACGACGATCTCGCCCACCTGACCATCCGGTACAGGCTGGTCGTCTTCCCCGATGATTTCCACGATGATGAGCTCCGGATGCACGTGACCGCCGCAACCGTACGGACATTCGGAGAAAGTGGCACCCATCTCGGTGGAAGAGTACGTGGCATAGAGTTCCACGTCCCATTTTTCCTTGATGCGGCGGCCCAGCAGGTTCAGGTTGAAATCCTGGTCGCGCATACCTTCGCCGATGCCGATGATCTTGCGCACGCTGCTGGCGCGGTAATCGATGCCGTGCTCTTCCGCATAACGGATCAGGCGCGGAATGAACGAAGGCACGCACATGATGGCATCGGGATGCAGCCGTTCGATGGTATCCCACTGCAGCTCCGGAATGCCGTTGCCCACGCGGATAATGCTGGCGCCCAGCTCGCGGATGCCCAGGAAATAGGCCAGGCCCGCCATGAAACGCTTGTCGATGGTCGTCATCAGCTGCAGGATGTTGCCCGGGCCCAGACCGGCACAGGCAAAGGATTTCTTCTCGTTGAAAGCGAGTCGCTGCAGGTCTTTCTCGGAGCAGGCAAAGGAGACCGGCTCACCGAGCGTCCCCGACGTGGTTACGTAATCGACAATCTTTTCCCGGGGGCAGCACAGGAAGTCCCAGTTGTGCAGCTGCAGGTCCTTCTTCTCCGTGAACGGAAGACGGGTCAGGTCTTCCAAATAACGGATCGAATTCACGTCCACGCCGTTTTCACGGAATGAGCGCTGGTAGTAAGGAGATTTCGCCTGCAGGTAGGCCAGTGCCTCCTGCAGCCGCTGCTCCTGGAAGGCCTTGATGACCGCGGGAGATTCGAATTCGATATCAGTCTTCATCGGCAAAAAGCGTTTTGAACCAGCGGAGGAAGGTTTCCTGCCAGTGGCCCGTCTCCGAAGAAAACATTTCGGGATCGGCGCCGAAACCATGTCCGCCTATTTTGTATTGTACGTATGAATGCTGTACTTTGTTTGCCGTCAGGGCAGAATCCAGCACCACGGAATTGCGGTAGTCCACGACCGGGTCGTCCACACAATTGAGGAGGAACACCGGCGGCGTCGTGCCAGAGACGTGCCGCTCCGCGGAAAGCAGGTCGCGCAGTACGGGGTCTTTTTTCGCATCGACACCCAGCATGCCGCGCCGCGAACGGCTGTGGACGAATTCCCGGTCTTCGAACGTGACCACCGGATAGATAGGCGCCACGAAGTCCGGTCGCAGCGACACGTGGCATTCCACGCCCACGGGCGAGAGGTAATCCACATCGTAGAGCTCCGCCGAGATCATCACCAGGTGTCCTCCGGCAGAGAATCCCATGGTTCCCACCCGGTCAGGGTTCACGCCGTATGCAGTGGCATTTTCCCGGACCAGCTGGATGGACCGCTGGATGTCCTCCAGCATTTCCGGATAGTGATGACCTGAGAAAAGGAAGTGGGTATGAAAGGTGTAGTTGAACCAGCCACCCGTCCGGTATTCCAGCAGGAAGGCCGCGAACCCCTGCTCCTGCAGCCACTGGGCCACCATCCTCCCCTCTCTTTCCGTATCGAGCCAGAAATAGCTGCCACCCGGGCAGACGATCACCGCCGGAACCGGCTTGGCTCCCACCGGACGGTCTGGAAGGAAAGGCGTCATCACGACATCGGGGGCCGCGACGGACGTCCCGTCCCAGATACGGATTTTCTCGGCAAAGACCGGAAGGCTCAGACTAAGGAGGAAAAAAAGCAGGAGGATTCGCTTCATAGGCAGGAATGGAGAGTAAGGTCGGCTGCGACGCGTTCACAGTCCGGCGCAGCGTGGACATAATGGAGATTGGCGGGAACGGCGCTGCAGCGGACGGCCGTCAGATACTGTTCCTCGTCGGATTCATAAGCATGGATTTCCTTGTCGCGGTGCGACAGGGCCAGCAGCAGCGCGAACGCGCCGAAACCGCTGTCTTCCACCACGATGGTCCGGACTGTATCCGGAATCCGGTCGACAGTCTCGAGCGACTCTTTCCTGAGCGCAGCGGCACAGGCCCGCATCGCGTCTACACCTTTGTAGAGATATTGATAGCGTACGTACGGAGCATTGTAGGAAGCCGTCTCGCGGTCCCGCCGGATCCGCTCGTATTGTTCCACATAGTGATGGCGCATCTCCCGGGTGAAGGCGGCGATGTCACCTTCAGGCACCTGGATCCGCTGCCCCACTTCCAGGGAGAGATCTGCCTTGCGCAGGAGGAACTCGTGTTTGGGAAGGGCGTAGCCGAAACCGTGGATGTAGAGCGGGAGGATGTCGAGGCCCAGCTCACGGGCTGCCAGGAAGGCGCCGCGATGGAAGCGCTGGATGCTGCAGTCCGCGCTCCGCGTACCTTCCGGGAAGATGGCCACCGAATAGCCGCGGGAAAGCAGGCTCTTCATATGTTCGCTGCTCTTTTCCAGGCCGTAGGAAGCCGGATAGAACTCCGCCTTGCGGATGACCGGCCCGTAGAACTTCCACGCCCATTCGTTGGTCATGAACACCAGTTTCGGCTGCAGGGCCAGCAGCGCAAGCACGTCGAAGTGCGACTGGTGGTTGCAGACATAGATGGCAGGCTTGCTGAAATCTTCCTTCCGGGGATTGTGCAGCGTATATTTCGCCCCGGGTATCGAGCGGATGGCTGCCCGGGCGAGGCGCTGGATGGCTTTGTGGTAGCGCAGCCGCTTGCTGTCGGTGTCCTTGCCGAAGAGGAAGAACAGTGTCGCGCCGATGCTGAAGACCAGCATCGCCAGCGAGAACATCACCAGGATGTAGCCTGTCTTGAGCAGACGTGCAAAGGTCACGGGGACTTCGCGTACCTTCCCCTTCTTGCGGGTCAGGCAGCGGAAGACCAGCGGCGGCAGATACCAGGCCATCATTACGACGGTGAACATGCCGATGATGGTCACCTGCGAAAGCGATTTCATGGCCGGATGCCGCGCCACGATCAGGGCGCCGATGCCGATGAGCATGATCAGTGCCGAGAGCATCACGCAGTTCTTGTAGGAGCGCAGGATCTTCTTGCCGCAGGCATGCTCGTACATCAGGCCTTCCGTGATGAAAATGGTATAGTCGTCCCCCTGGCCGAAAATGAACGTGGCCAGCATGATGTTGACGATGTTGAACCGCAGCCCGAGCAACTGCATAATGCCCAGAATCCAGATCCAGCCCACCGCCAGCGGCAGGAACGAAAGCACGCTCAGCTCGATGCGGCGGAACGAGAACCACAGGAAGAAGAAGACGATCAGCGAACACAGGAGCCCGATCTTGTCGAAGTCGAGCGAAAGGGCGTTCACGAGCCGGCCGTTGACATCGGCCGCATTGAAACAAAAGCAATCGTCCAGTTGAGCATCCCGCAAGCGCGCCCGGACGGATGCCTTGTAGGCCTCCGCTTCTGCAACCGGCACCTGCGCGTAGTTGACCAGGCTGGTCCTTCCCTCATCAGGCAAATACATCGCCGCGCCCAGGGAGCGGGCGACCGGCGCGAACCAGGTTTCAGGCTGAGGCACGAAGGTGCGCCCGAGCAGTTGCAGGAACGGCGCAAAGGCAGCCGGAGCGAAACCCCGCGCCTGCGCCTCGCGCTGCAGGTCGGCCGAAAGGCCGGGATACCGCTGTAGGAAAGCCTCCCAGGCCGCGAGTCGCCGTCCCTGCTCATCGAGCGAGGGGAACAAAGGAGAGAGCGACTGCAGCGGACCATTTTCCGGGGAAAGGGCGGCGAGAAGTTTCTCGTTGCGCGCCAAGGCGGCATCCGACGTAGAGGCCTGCGAGACGACATACACGGTCTCGAAGCCCGGACGGCTCTCGCCCAGTTCTTCCAGCAGGGCGAAGCCGCGCCGCTGGTCGGCCGTCATATAATTGATGTGCTGCATGTCGGCGTCGAACGAGATCTTCCGGCTCAGGAAATAGAACAAGACCGTCAGGACGAGGAATCCGGCCAGGACGATACGCCGGACTGTCGGGGAAGGATTCAGATGGCGGTCCCAGTCCAGGCGGAGCGTCCGGCGCTCCTTTCTGGCCTGCGGCACGAGCACGGGCAGGAAAACCAGGACGAACAGGATGGTTCCCGCCAGCATCAGCGCGCCCATCAGACCGAAATCGTGCAGGGCACCCGCTTTGAGCAGCAACAGCGACAGGAAGGCGCCCACCGTGGTGATGTTGCCCACCAGCAGCGGATTGATCTGGTCGGCGAGCGTCTTGCGCTTGTCTTTCTGGTATTTCAGATGGTCCACATAGTGGAGCGGATAGTTCACGGCGATGCCGATGATCATCGAGCCGATGCCCAGGATGATAATCGAGATCGAACTCTTGAAGAGCGCGAGCACGCCCAGCGCGAAAGCCGCGCCGAAGAGAATCGTCACACCGATCCAGAGGACATCGGAAAAGCGGCGGAACGACAGCCAGAGCACCAGACCGATAAGCAGCAGGGCGATGGCGACCGCCAGGAGGCTGTCTTTCTTGATACGGGACGCATTCTCGGCTGCCACCAGCGGTCCGCCTGTCGAGAAAACGTGTACGCCGGGGCAATCGGCCTGCACCTGCGCTGACACGTCCGCGAGCAGCTTCGCCAGGTCGGCGTTGCGGCCGGATTCGCTGCCGCCGAAAGGAGAATTGAAGAACACCACGCCGCAACGGCCGTCGGAGGTGAAGATATGACCGTCCTCCATCCGATTGTTGCTCACGGGGTTCAGATCACCCAAGCGCGTGAGGACCGGCGAGAAGAGGCCGAGCGGGTCGCTCCGGAGCCAATCTCTCGTCAGCGCCTGGCCGGGCGCATAAAGCGACTGCCTGACTTCGTCCAGCCGCGCACCCACATAGCCCGGTTGTGCGAGCAGCGAGTCGATCCGCGTATAGTCTTCATCCGTTAGGAAATATGGCACACCTGCCGAGATGAAATCGAAAACTTCCCGGATCTGCCCGCCATCGACGGATACCTGCAGGTCGGAGACCCACCCGAGGGTATCGCGCGCTTCCCAGGTCTCGGCGAAGCAGTCCATAGCCGCCAGGATGCCGTCCACGGCTTCTTCAGGATCCCCTTCCCCTTCGAAGAACACGGCGATCTTGTCTTGTCCGCCAAGCCGCTGGTAGATGTCCGCGTAACGCTCCGCCTCTTCGTCGTGCGGCAGGAAAGCCGAGATATCTTCCTGGTAGCCCATGCGAAGGGCAGAGAGCAGGAACAGGGTCAGCAGGGCGGCCAGCAGCACCCACACCAGCGGCTTATGCGCCGAGAGCCAGTCGTAGAGCCGGAGGATCGCCTGCTTCATCGTTTCAATTTTTCAAGGAGCATCCGGGGATAGCCGTAGACCAGGGCCAGGATGCAGAGAACGGTATTCAGGACGCTGATGCGGAAGAAATCGCGGAAAGGCCGGAAACTCGACACCCTGTCTTCTGGATAGCACACCCGGATGGGGACGGGGACGAGTT
Source organism: Bacteroidales bacterium UBA3290 (assembly GCA_002361615.1). Classification (GTDB taxonomy): domain Bacteria; phylum Bacteroidota; class Bacteroidia; order Bacteroidales; family UBA932; genus Cacconaster. The sequence goes on along the minus strand of DETK01000017.1, from coordinate 159,704 downwards.
CGATACCCTTCCAGGCCGAGAAAACCAGCAGGGAGAGTTCCGCTTCATAACGGGCGGTCAGGATCCTGAGGCTGGGCAGACGGTCGAGCGGATAGGCACGGTAGCCCGTCTGCGTGTCGGGAACGCGGTGCCCGGTCTGGAGCCGGAACCAGAAGTTCGAGAAGCGGTTGGCAAAGGTATTGCCGCCCGGCATGTTCTCGGCGGCCAGGTCGCGGCTGCCCAGGACCAGTGAACCGGGATGGGCCTCAATGGCCGAAAGGAAAAGCGGCAGGTCTTCAGGAAAATGCTGGCCGTCCGCGTCGAGCGTCACGGCGTAACGATAGCCTTCCTTGCGGGCGTATTCCAAGCCTGTGCGAAGGGCTATGCCCTTGCCGCGGTTGTGTTCGTGCCTGAGCACCTTTACCGGCAGATCCGCTCCTGAGAGCAGGGCTTGCGTGCCATCGGTGCAACCGTCGTCCACGACGACGACGGGCATATTTTGCGCGAGCGCACGCGTAACCACATCCAGCACCGTGCCGGCGTTGTTGTACGTCGGGATGATGACACAGATATCTTTGCGGCGCTCCTCCATCATCAGGGTTTGAGAACGAGTTTCATCCGGGCGCAGAGCGTCTCGCCTGCGCTGAATTGCACAGACCAAAGGTCCGTCGCAGGATCACCCTCGAGCTGAACCGTCATTTCGGTCGTCTCGCCGGGAAGGATGGGATGCAGGAAACGGATGTCCGGAGCTTCCGCCACATCAAGGGGACGTCCAGTCCCGCGCGAAGCCAGTTCCGTAGCCATCTCGACCAGACAGGCCCCGGGCGTGACGGGCATTCCCTTGAAATGCGCCGCATAAATGGGGCTCTCCGGCAGCAGACGGATCTGCGCCAGGCAGCCTTGCTGCGTGGTTTCCAGGGAAAGGAGCGTATAGAGATTGTCGCAGAGCATAGGCGGATCAGGGTTGACGGAAAAGCGCCTCGTCGAGCGGTTGTCCCTTGACGAGGGAATTCAGTTCGAGGGAAGTGATGTCGCCGCTGGTCTCGGTCAGCACGATGGAGCGGAGCGCCCCGGTGTCGGGGTCGGCCAGCAGGGTGATGAGCGAGAACAGCTGGCCCAGGTCGCGCCGCAGCGGTACCAGGTCGACCTGCCACTGGCCGGGTGTCTGATACACCTTCACGGTGAAGTCTGCCTCGTTGACCAGACCTTTTTCGGCGATTTTCGACACATTCCGGAGCAGGGTCTGCTGCCGGCGGTCGGTGGTCGTCGCTCCGTTGAGCACAAATACGCTCGGGCGGGGTTGCTCCACTTCCCAGCGGACCTTGTCGGGATAGATGTAATAAGCCTTGCCGCGGCTCTTCAGGGCTTCGGTCAGCAACGCACTGTGGCGTGTCATCACGAAACGGAACTGCAGCGAGGTACGGATGTCATTGGCCTTCAGGATTGACGCCATCGCCTTCCCGCGTTCGGCACCTTCCAGGCACACGGGAGCCTGCGCCATCAGCGGAAGGCAGCCCAGCAGGAAGGTCACAAAAAGCAGTATCTTTTTCATCATTCTCATTTGACCATCAACGCGGAACCCGCCATGATGAGCAGTACGCCCAGCCACTGGCTCCATTCCACTTGTTCACGGAAAATCAGGATGGCAGCAATCATGCCGAAAATGTAACTCAGGCTCGAAAGCGGATACACGATGCTGAACGGAAAATGCTTCAACAGGTACAACCACAGCACCGTAGCCACGCCGAAAGAAATGCCGCAGCCCAGGAACCACCAGTTGGTCAGCTGGGCCCGGAAGAACGACCACGACCATTTGAAAGGGCCGGAGGCCGCCATGGCCAGTTTCAGCATGACCTGCCCACCGGCAAGGAAAAAGCTCTGCAGGAGAGCCAGGGAGACTATCTTCCACATAGGCTTCTGAATAAAATGCTTGAACGGGACTTCCCGTGGAAGTCGTTTTCCAGGAGGAGATTGTCGCAATCGCCGGCGGCGACGCGTTCTACAGCGTCGCAAGCGCCCAGGGCGGAGACACAGAAGTTGTCGCCGTAGAGCGGGACGTAATCGGCACGGGTGAGATGCCCGGTCGGTGCCGGGCATGACATCGTGGTCGAAGCAGCCTCGGCGCCGAGGCGGATGTCGGCGAGTTCGCAGAGCGCGCCATCGGGCGATGCGGTGAGCAGCATGGCGGCGGCCGTTTCCGACAGGCGGTCGTCGTCCGTCCGGACGCCGGACCAGCCGGTTTTCTCGAGCATCGCCGCATAATCGGGCGTCATCTCTTCGAAGGCGCCGACCAGGGCGGTGTCGACCATCCTGAGCCGTAGTTGGAGGAAGGCATCGAGCAGGGCGCTCTCGAAGGAGATTCCACCCTGCGAATAGGTGGCGTTGTAACCATGACAGCCGAGCTTGATGGCAATCAGCGAACTGATCGTGTTATGGGTCGACTGCATGAAGTGCGTAGGACGCAGCGGAGCATCGGACAGGCCGAGCAGCGGACGGAGGAATTGTTCGGTATTCGCAATGCAGCCCAATCCCGTTCCGGTCACGATGGCATCGGGTACGGTCACGTCTGAAAGGGCCAGTGCCTGCTTCGAGACCGCCAGCGCCCGCTTCATCAGCTGTGACATGCGGCGCGCCTCCATCACCGGGAACATCCCGGTATAGTCGGGATCCGGATGGCGGAGCGAAATCCGCGAGAGGGCTTTGATATAGACTTTCCGTTCCATCACGCAAACCGGGAGAATAAAAGGGACGAATCGTTGCCGCCGAAGCCGAAGGCGTTGCAAAGGACATGGTCGAGCCGGACACCGGTACGCAGCTCCGTCACGGGGACGATGCAGGCCGGATCCGGTTCCCGCCAATTGAGATTTGCCGGGAGGAAGCCGTACCGCATAGCCAACAGGCAGAAGACAGCCTCGATCGATCCCGAGGCGCTGGTAGTATGGCCCGTAAAGCCTTTCGTCGAGGAAACTGGCGGGTAAGCCTGTCCGAAAACGCGGCGGATGGCCTCGCTTTCACTGGCGTCATTGTTGGGAGTGCCGGTTCCGTGGGCGTTGACATAAGAGACGGCCGAGGCGGGAATCCCCGCCATCGTCAGGGCCTGCCGCATCGCCCGGAAGGGACCTTCTCCGTTCTCAGAAGACGCCGTCTGGTGAAAAGCGTCGCATGCGTTGCCATATCCCGAAAGGACGGCCAGCGGGCTCGCACCACGCTGCAGCGCCGCTTCTTCAGACTCAAGGATCAGGAAGGCGGCACCCTCGCCCAGATTCAGGCCGGCGCGCGTCCGGTCGAAGGGACGGCAAAGCTGCCGGTCCACGATCATCAGCGAGTCGAAACCATGGAGATGGAAATCCGAGAGGCTTTCACTGCCACCTACGGCCACACGTTCCGCCCTGCCCGCCCGGATCAGATTGGCACCCAGGATCACAGCGTTCGCCGCCGAGGAACAGGCCGTCGAAAGGGTTGTGGCGAAAGTGAATCCGCCGAAATAATCCGCGATGGCGTCGGTCGACGCACCGCAGTCGTGAATGGCGATATATCCGTCGTGCTGGTGTTCCGGAGAAAGGAACTCCCGGTAGTAGCGCTCGCTCTGATCCATGCCTCCCACCGTCGTGCCGGAAATCAGGGGCATGGCAGCGCAGGCATCGCGGCCAAGGCCGGCTTCGGAGAGCGCCTCCTGCAAGGCAACGATGCCCAGCAAGCTCGTACGCGAGATGACGGCATCGGCCTTCAGACCGAGCCGTTCTTTCAACTGCCCGTCCGTCTGTCTTACTTCACCCAGCAGGAACCCCCGGTCGGCCGTCTCCAGATAGCGCACCGGGGCAATGCCGGAGCGACCCTCCCGGAGCGAGGCGAGCGTTTCCGCACGGCCGGTCCCGATAGCCGAGACCACGCCGGAGCCAGTGATGAAGATGCGGCCGGGCATGTCGTGCAGTTATTTCTTACGGTTCTTGGCGACGTAATCGGCCATCACGGCCACCGACTGGAAGACCTGTTTGCCTTCTGCCGGACTGGTCAGACGGATGCCGTAGTTCTTCTCGATCAGGACGATCAGTTCCAGCACGTCGATGGAGTCCAGACCCAGGCCGTCGCCGAAGAGCGGCGCGTTGTCATCGATATCCGCGGGAGTCATGCCCTCCAGGTTCAGGGCTTCGATAATCTGCAGCTTGAGCTGTTCGATCAATTCTTCGTTCATGGTAATTTCTCTATGCTTTTTTGATTTCTTCCAGGGTTTGAACGGTAAACGGCCGTCCTTCGGGGGCATCCTGCTCCACCAGGAGCAGGAGCGCTTCAAAGTTTCCGGCGTCGATGCATTCCGCCCAGCCGCAAATGGCCGAGGTCGTGACGCGGTCTTCGAACGCGTCGCGCACCACCGCCACCAGCTGGGCGGGATCGAAGGCCTCCAGCCCGTAGGCCGTGGTGTCTCCTTCATATTTGTTGCGGATGGCGATCTCGCCCGTCACGATGTTGGCCAGCGTATAGACGAACAGGGCCGGACTCGGGAAATAATCGTCTCCGGAGATGGTTTTCTGGTAATTGCGGTCATCGCAGAGCGGGCCGCTATGGCTCAGCAGCAGTACGGCCCGGTCTTCCCGCGGGGTGAAGCGCCCCGGCTCGTCTTTCACGAGCAGTTCCGTGGCGATGACGCCCAGCTTCGAGAGCAGGTCCATCTTGAAAAACTTGGGATAGTCCTTCACGTACGCCCGGTAGAGAGCGGAAAGCAATTCCGCGCCCTGTTCCTCAACGGGCAGGGCCACGCCGTCGAGCCGGACGGCATCGGGCAGGATGTGGACGCTGTGGACAATCTTCATCGGGCACCTCCCTTTCTGAAAAGCAGGGCGGCATTGCAACCGCCGAAACCTGACAGCAGCTTGATGAACGCGTGCTTGTCGGTCGTACGGTTCGCTGCGCATACATTCACGGGATAAGAAACGCCCATTTTGCCGAAGCCCAGGGTGCCCGGCACGATGCCGGCATCGGCCGCCTGCATCGAAATGAGCGACTCCAGGATGCCCGCCGCTCCCATCGTATGGCCGAAGAAGCCCTTGAGGGCGTTGAGCGGCACGTCGGAAAGACCGGCGCGGTGCAGGGCGATCGATTCCATCTCGTCATTGTAGAGGGTCGAGGTGCCGTGCACGTTGACAAAAGCCAACTCTTCGGGATCGCAGCACGCCAGCACATAACGCAAGGCCTTGTAGCTCCCCTCCCCGGTCCGGGACGGGCCGGAAATATGGTTGGCGTCGTTGCGCGTCGCCCCGTCGACCAGCTCCCAGCAGTCCGGTGGACAGGCTTCAGCGCGGGCCAGCACCATCGTTGCGGCCGCCTCGCCCAGGTTCAGGCCGCAACGCTCGGCGTCGAAAGGCCGGCAGGGTTCCGGCGAAAGTGCCTTGAGCGACTGGAAGCCCGACACGATGAAGCGCGACTGCACTTCGGCACCGGCCACCACGACGTAGTCGTACTGACCGGAAAGGAGCATCCGCCGGGCGTGGATCAGGGCGCTCAGGCCCGAAATGCAGGCATTGGAGACCACCAGCGGCGCTGCATTCTGTCCGAAGAAAGCGGCCACGTGGCCGGCAGATACGGTGACGGGGACTTCGGACTCATCTTCGCCGAGTTCCTCGACATTGCCCTTGATGGACGAAATCACGAAAGCTACCCGCGAAGAGGCGGCGTCGATACCGGCACGGCGGACGGCGTCCCGGATGGAAAGGATCAGCAAAGTCTCGAAGAGATTGTAGCCGGTTATGCCTTCCGCGGCAGCGTATTCCGCGACCTGCCCGCGATCGAAAAGCGAGGCGCAGAAAGGCTCCGGGATGCCGAACGTCCCTTCCTGCGGCGCGACACCGCTGCGTCCTTCCACGACTGCACGGAAATTTTCCTCCGCGGTAAATCCCAGCGGAGAAAGGATATTGCCGGCGACTGCATACACCTTCTGCTTCATTCCGCAATCTCCTTATCGGTTGTGGCCGTTTTCATCGAGGCGGTGGCCAGCAGCTGGTCGCCGCTTCGTACCTCGATGTCGGTCAGGGTGATGCCAAAGATATCCTGCCGTACATACACCGACGTCTCAAGCGTTTCGCCGACGGCCGGATGGCGCAGGATGCGGAGTTTCCGCACGCTGCCGATGTAGCCGACCGTCACCGGGATATGCAGCACGTAACGGGCGACATAGCCCGTGCGGGCGGCAGCGGACTGAGCCATGTGTTCAACCAGTCCGGCTGTCCTGAAAACGCCATTCTCCACGAAAAGCGCATCCTGCGGAATCCGGAACGAAGTCCGCGTCAGTTCTTCGTCGTAGTGGAGCAGTTTGTCCACAAAGACGAAGGGCGGCCGCTGCGGAAGGATGCTCAGGATCGGTATCTGGTCGAAATCGGTCATTTCCAAAAATCATAAAAATTGAACCACTGCGTCGGGTAGCGGCGCACCACTTCCTCCAGCAGTCCGGCGAAGGAAGAAGCCATTGCCTCGGCCCTGACCCGTGCCGGAAGTCCGGCATCGATTCCTTCGCCGACAGGACGAACATAGGCCTGATAGCGTCGGGTGCCTTCCTTCATCACGAAGACGGCCAGCATCGCGACCGAGCGCTGGGCCGCCAGCAGGAACGGGCCGGCGGGAAATGGCGCGGGCGCGTCGAAAAAGCGGCAGGTAATACTCTTCTGCGAACCGAAGATCCGGTCGCCCGGCATGCTGACGATACTGCCTTCAAGCAGGGCCGCGTTCAAGGTGAACAGGTGGGACATATCGTCGGCGATGGGCACCATCTCGATGTTTGACTGGCCGAAACGGAGCGCCCGCTGCTGCATCACCGTCTCCTTCTCCCCAGCAAAGACCAGGGCGTACATCCGCTTTTGCGGCGTCTGGAGGGTGTAGCCGGCCATCTCGTAATTGCCCACGTGGGAACTCACCTGCACAAATCCCGGTTCGGCCGCCGACAGACGTTCGAATTCCGGCATTCCGTCGACCTGCATATCGAACTTGCGGCCGGCATACAGGGCGAAACGGTCCATCACCACCTGCCCGAGTTTGAACTCATTGGCATAGACGCTCAGGAAGGAATGGAGAGGCCCGCGGCCGAGGCGCTTGCGATAGAAGGCATAGGACGCCCGGTAGCCCCGCCGGTCAAAGAGCATATAGAAAGGGATGACCAGCGCCGTGACGGCATAGAAGAAGCCAGTCGGGATGAAACGGAACAGCCAGAGGAGCGTCCGCTGCATCCACGGCGTGCCGCCGGTGGTGCCGTGCCAGTTGCTATGGTCGTAGGTCTCCAAAAGTACCTAGGCAAGTTTCAGGGCGATAAACTGGCAGAACTGGTCGAAAGTCTTCAGTTCCTTGAAGTCCTCCGGTTTCATCTTGAAGCCGAACTCCTGTTCCACGAGCACGATGATGTCCACCACCTCGAGGCTGTCGATACCCAGGTCTTCCTTCAGGCGTGCCTCCGGGGCGATTTTCCCGGGATCGATTTCCATCTCGTCAACCAGAAAACCTTTGATTTTGTCTTTGATTTCGTTGATATCCATATCGTTGCTTATCATTATCGATGATTTATTTCAATTTACAGACCAGAATGGTGTGGCCCTGACCCAGGCCGTCGTGGATGGCTTCTACCGCCAGTCCGGCGCGGTCGACGATCCGGATGAAATCGTCGGAATGATACATCTTGCTGTTGCCGTTGGCCATGGCCGTGAAGTAGAGGCTGGTCATGGTCAGGCAGAACGAGGCCGGCTCGAAACGCTGGCGGTCCCAGAAGGTCTCCATGATGCACAGGCGGGATTCCGGCCTGAGGATGGCGGCCGTCCGCCGCAGGATCGATTCGATCTGCTCCTCGCTGAAACAGTCGAGGAACTGGCTCATCCATACGATGTCGAACCGCTTGTCGGCGGGGAGGCAGGCATCGGGGTCGAGCAGGTTGACGGCGTAACCGTCGATGCGGTCAGCCCCGGGCTCTCCGGCCGTCTGCTCCCGCATCAGGCCGATCTGCTGCGGCAGGTCGGCGATCGTCACCTGCACGTCGGGGTCATGCCGCACACACTGTATCGCCCAGCGACCCGTGTTGCCGCCGACATCGAGCAGGCGCTTGGGCCGGAAGGCGAAAACGATTTCGAGCGCCTCGGCGAAAGAGTGGTCGGAATAGAAATGGTCGAAGTCGAACCAGCTCTTGCGGGCGGCTTCCGGCAAGGTAGAAAGGCCTTCATAGATGGTGTCCCAATCACCGAGCGCAGACAGACCCGCAGGACGTCCTTCCTTGAGCGCTTCATCCAACTTAAAGAAACCCAGGTAGTTCACGTGGTGATTGAAGGCCATGTTCACCCGTGTGGACGGGTCGTTGAGCAGGAACCAGCCCGTCTTTGAAAGCTGGAAGCGGTCGGTCGCGGGATCCACCAGTACGACGCTGCAGGAGAGGCCGGCTTCGAGAAGGACTTTCGCCGCATAGACGGAGATATCCGTCTTTTCGGCCGTCTCTTCCACAGTCAGCCCCCCGTCCGCATCACGCAGGGCTCCGAAGATGCCGAATTCCAGCAGAAGGCGGCAAGCCTGGAAGACGATGGGGCCGAAAGCGATGAACTCGGCCAGGCGCTGGGCCTGCCGGGCACTGAGTTGTTCCCTTGTATAGACGGACAGGGACGGAGCAAGATGCATAAGATAGTTCAGGTTATAGTTATATAAGATACAAAGATACTCAATAATCCCGAAAAACGGAAAAATGCGTATCTTTGCATACTGGAACAAACGCTTGAAAAGTCTTATGGGAAATCGCGTCGTCATCACGGGAATGGGCATCTGGTCGTGTCTGGGCACCTCGCTTGAAGAAGTCTGCCAGTCGCTGTACACCGGAAAGTCCGGCATCGTCCTCGATCCCCTGCGCAAGGAAATGGGCTTCCGCTCCGGCCTGACAGGGCTGCTGCCCACACCGGAACTCAAAGGCGAACTCCCCCGCTCCCAGCGGGTTTACATGCCCCAGCAGGCGCAATACGCTTACTGCGCCACGCGCGATGCCCTGCGCCACGCCCGCATCGACCAGGACTGGCTTGACGCCCACGAAGTGGGAATCCTCTACGGCAACGACAGCACGGCCGACGCCGTCTACAAGTCGGTCAGCACCATTGTCCAGAAGAAAGACACGATGCTCTGCGGATCCGGCGCCATCTTCCAGTCGATGAACTCCACCGTGACGATGAACCTGAGCGTGATCTTCCGTCTCAAGGGCATCAACCTCACCGTGTCGGGCGCCTGCGCGAGCGGCTCCCACGCCATCGGACTGGGCGCGCTGCTCATCCGTAACGGGCTGCAGGACATGGTGGTCTGCGGCGGTGCGCAGGAAGTGAACGCCGCCGCCACCGGTTCTTTCGACGGCATCTCCGCCTTCTCTACCCGGGAAGACGAACCCCAGAGGGCCAGCCGCCCCTTCGACCGCGACCGCGACGGCCTGATCCCGGGCGGCGGCGCCGCTACGGTCATCCTCGAAAGCTACGAGTCGGCCGTCCGCCGCGGCGCGCCGATCCTGGCCGAAGTGCTGGGCTACGGCTTCTCGAGCAACGGTGAACACATCTCCACCCCCAACGTGGACGGCCCGCGCCGCGCCCTGGAAATGTCTCTCCGCCACGCAGGCATCGACCTCGGCGAACTGGGCTACATCAACGCGCACGCCACCTCCACGCAGGTGGGCGACACCAACGAGGCCAAGGCCATCTACAGCATCATCGGCGACCGCCGCATCCCGGTCACCAGCACCAAAGGCCAGACCGGCCACGAAATGTGGATGGCCGGCGCCAGCGAAATCGTCTATTCGATGCTGATGATGAAGCACGGTTTCATCGCCCGGAACCTCAACTTCGAGCATCCCGACGAGGACTCCGCCCGGCTGCTGATCCCCGCCGAGCGACTCGACGTCCATTTCGATACGTTCCTGTCCAACTCCTTCGGTTTTGGCGGCACAAACTCCTCGCTCGTCATCCGGAACCTTTGACGCATCGTGGAAAAACGCGTCCTGATCATCGGGGCCGGACTCAGCGGCCTGCTCTGCGGCAAGATCCTGTCCCAGAGGGGCTTTGCTGTGACCATCCTGGAACAGGGCGCACAGGCCGGCGGCGCACTCCAGACCTTTGTCCGCGAAGGGATCCGCTTTGACACGGGCTTCCACTCCGTCGGCGGGCTTGGCCCGGGCGAACCGCTGGAACAGATCTTCCGGCCGCTCGGTTTGATGGACCTGCCCTGGCTTCCGATGGAACCTGATGAACTGATTGGCTGCAACGATGCTTTCCTGCGCCTGTCTGCCGGCACGGAAGACGAACGCAGCCACGTACTCGAGCCTTACCAGCTCAGTATCTGGCGTTTGCGCGGCGGTGGAAAAACGCTGGCCGATGCGCTCGCCCTCGGACAGGATATCCGCCTGCGCAAGCAAGTCACCAGCGTGGAAAACAGGACCGTCACCTGCGCCGATGGCAGTTGCTTTAGTGCCGACGCCGTCGTATCCGCCATCCATCCCAAGGCTCTGCTCCGCCTGCTGCACGATCCCGTGCGCAAGGCTTGGCGCACCCGTATCGAAACCCGTCAGGACAGCCCGGGCATCTTCACCGTCAACGTGAAGCTGCGCCCCGGCGCCCTGCCCTATATCAACCACAGCATTTTCCTCAGAGGGAAAGTGATGATCCACTTCGGCGAGCCCGCCCCCGACGGCTCCGCCCGATCGCTCGACCTGCTCGCCTTTGATACTGGGGCGCTGCCCCAAACCCCGCCGCTACGGCCTGCTATCACGCAAAGCCTCCCCTCACGGCCTCCGCTAGCGGCTGATGCCGCTTCCGTCATGCCCGGCTCCGAACTTGATACTGGGGCGCTGCCCCAAACCGTCATGCCCGGCCACGAACGGGCATCTCGTGCCCTGTCGCTCATCCACACCGCCGCAGCGCGCCTCCCCGGCTTGCCTGACGCTGTCGAAAAATACTGGACCAGTACGCCGCAGACCTGGGAGCGCTTCACCGGAACGCCGGGCGGCAGCGCCTACGGCATCTGCAAACGTGGTCCGGAAGACTATCTTGCCCCGCAAACACCCCTGCCGTGGCTTTTCCTAACGGGACAGAACCTCGGCCTGCACGGCATCCTCGGGACTTCCGTCTCCGCCCTCAACACTTGTAACGCCCTCAACGACATCCTATGAACTACGCACTCGTCACCGGCGCCAGCCGCGGCATCGGCCGCGCCGCAGCGCTCCGCCTCGCCCGCTCGGGTTACGGCATCCTCGTCAACTATGTGTCCAACGAAGAGAAAGCCCGGGAGACAGCCGCGCTGATTGAAGCCGGCGGAGGAAAAGCCTGCCTGCTGCCTTTCGACGTCGCCGATCCGGCGGCCGTAAGCGCAGCCATCCAGGGATGGCAGGAAAGCCATCCCGACGATTTCATCGAGGTGCTGGTCAACAACGCCGGCGTCCGCCGCGACAGCCTGCTCATCTGGATGGAGCCCGATGACTGGCACAAAGTGCTCTCCACCACGCTCGACGGCTTCTACAACGTGACCCGCGCCGTCCTCCAGCCCATGCTCCTGAAAAAAAGCGGCCGCATCATCAACGTCGCCTCGCTCTCCGGCCTGAAAGGTCTGCCGGGACAGACGAACTATTCCGCCGCCAAAGGCGGCCTGATTGCCGCCACCAAGGCGCTCGCTCAGGAAGTCGCGCGCAAGAAAGTGACGGTCAACGCCATCGCCCCCGGCTTCGTGCGGACCGACATGGTGGAAGGTCTCGACGAAGCCACGCTCAAGAAAGACATCCCGATGCAACGCTTTGGCGAGCCCGAAGAAGTCGCCTCCCTGATCGCCTTCCTGGCCTCCCCCGACGCCGCCTACATCACCGGAGAGTGCATCTCCATCAACGGCGGCCTGTATTCCTAAAGCCCAGACTGAGTAATTGAAAAAAGACCTATAAACAGGTTTGCGTCATTCCAGCAACTTGTGTACCTGTCTCGGTCCCATGCAAGAATCGACCATGCAAAAACCCGATCTGATTGGGTATCATTCGCATCGAAGACGAACGTATATGATACTTCATAATCATTTATCTGCTTACGCTCTTTCAGATAAACAAAAGGTATTCCCAACGCAAAAGGTTCTAGGTAATCATCACCGCTTCCGTCTATGCCGTCAAAGAACAATTCACCCTTCAAAGTGAAAGGGACGGGGTCTCCATTTCTGAGTGTATCAGACATACATACCCTAATAACAACTTCACCGCCTTCACGTCCGACAACGCCACGTTTGGGGGAAACGTCCATATAGTAAGGGGTATAAGAAAGAAGAAAGGACTGCAACGAGCCTGTAGAGTCATCTTTACCCAACCCAGAGCAACCATAAAGAACCAGAAACAAACCGAAAATTGAAACAAAACACAACCTTTTCATAACTCCAATTATGACATTTTATAAATAGATGCTTTTTTTATACTAACTGTTGAGTCAGGTTTCAAGCAATTATTGGGTCCAGCCCACATACATTCTTCTTTCATATTTGTATAATTTATTGGCACAAAGATAATTGGTTTTGGCGTCAAACCTCCTCGTAAGACACCTAACAAAACGATTATAACCACCTTGTAATACGTTGATTATCAGATGGCTGTAGATGTAAGAAAAATTTGACCTAACAAAGAGTGGCGCTGCTGAATAAAGTCAATACAACTCACTATTAATCAGAGTGATAAGAAAATGACAATATATGAAACAAAAAACCTTTGTTAGGCAATTATCATATCATTTGCCAAAGTAAATTGCATATTGATCTTGATACGGAGATGATACTCGGTTCAATCTTGATTTTATTCGGCCCTTTTTAACATAGACATAGGATAACTCTATCCCAAGAAGGACTGCAATCGTACTAGGATTAAATCCCATTACAGTATAGCATAAGAACCTTTCGTCAACAAATGATAACTTGCCCGTTTTTTTCAAATCCTCTTTCATGTGAATCAAGACATTATCGAGGTACTGATTGACTTGCTGTTCCAGCACATCAAAACTCTCGCTATCCATATTGATTCTTTCAACAATCCGCTCGACCCTCCTGTATAATACCTCTAATCTTGCTATCTCTCTTCGGTCCTTTGCCTTAGTATAAGCTTCACAAATAGAACCTATTCTCTCCAATTCTGTACGATAAAAGCAGATAAATTGACGCTGTAAACGAGAAAGATCTGTTTCAAGCAGTGTTTTTTCCTGATGAAGCATCCGTTGTGTTTCGTCAGCAGCTTGAAGCAGATTCGCAGCCTCCTTGGCTGCTTTCTCTCGCTTTCTAATAAAATACACTATTAGAAGGATAATAGCCAGAATCAGAATCAAGACAATACCCGCCCACCCACGCTGTCGAGCTTGAAGTTTTAACTCTTTCTCAGCTGACTGATGCTCGAAATATTCCTCCATGGATCGAACCACTGACTGCCTCATCACTTTTGCAACAATCGAATCCTGCTCGACATAGGAGGCTTTCAACAACTCAATCGCCTGAGCATAATCCCCTTGCATTTCTGCAATTCTATATCTCTGATAGCGCGTATTGTCCGACTCCAGATGTGGATGTCTATCAAGCATTGAAAGAATTGCCTGACATGTAGATTCATCTCCTGATAATTTTGACGCCAAAGCGTATACACCATAGTCCTTCCGGGATAAATTTTGCCCAAGATCAACCTTGCGTCGCAGTAATTCAACCGCTCCATTTGGATCCGGATTCGGCTGCAATGTCTTCATCAGCGCATAAGAAGAAAGAAACGCTGACAGATACGCTGTATCACGTTCAATATGAGGCAACATGGCTTGATATAATGAATCTGCAGAATGCCATTCTCGGATGGCTCTGTAAAGATCAGCAAGATGCCCCAATGCAAGATAGTAGTGTGAGGTATCTCGCGCAGATGAAAAGCAATCAAGCCCCCTCTGTGCATACTCTAACGCTTTATCATAATAATACGATTTTCTATAGATATCGGAAATGGAAAAAAGAACCAAGCCCATAAATGATGTATCCTTAGCATGCGGGAAGCTACTCTCAGAATTAACATAAGAAATAATCGCAGAATTAACATCACCTCCATTCTCTTGAATCCGGCCTAAATAATAAAAGGCCTTCATCTTTTGATCCGCACTTCCACGCTTTCCGTAATATTCAACGGCAGGCATAATAATTCTGATATCTGTTGTATCCACACTGCTCTTGTCTAGTGCCATTGCATAAAGCAAAGCATGTCTAGCCCGAAGATCCCGAGAACTGAGGTAAGCAGAGTCTATCGCCAAAAGCGAAGAAAGAGCACTGTCGGGATAGGAAGGAAGATAATCCTCAATGCTTTTAAGAGCATCGTCCGTACTGTTTCTCAAACAAGATCCGGAAAATGCCACTGCAATGGACAACAATAAACTAAAGAAAACAAATGCACGAGAACAACACCTCATATGCCAGAACTAATAATGGAAACTTGATCCGCCGATAAATTCGCGGATGATGGAGGTCGGCGGGATGTGGCGTACATCGACCGGCGTCATGGCGATGACGCTGCGGATGAGTCCCAGCAGCCGCTGGGCCTCGCCGTAGGCAGGCGAAGCCGGGCTGATGACCTGGAGCAGCGGCTCCGCGTAGCATTTGAGCATCGGAATCTCGTAGAAGAGCGCGGAGTTGAACGTGGCGTCCGCCAGCTTCTTGTACGGTAGGATATGCTTCTCTTCGCCCGCTCCTACGCTCGGCCAGCGCAGGATCGTATCCTCCGCCGTCATACCGCGGAACTGGTTGTCGCGCACCATCCGCCGCAGCAGGCGGTAGTCGCGCGCCGGCATCTTCGTATGCTCGTCGACGGTGATGGGGGTCAGGACCGAGACATAGAGCTTGAATTTCTCCGCGTCGGGAATCTGCGGCGTAAGGGCCGGATTCAGGCCGTGGATGCCTTCCATGATCAGCACATCGTTGTCCGTCAGCTTGAGGTACTGTCCTTCGAACTTGCGTGTGCCCGAGGCGAAGTCGTATTTCGGAATCTCGACGCTTTGGCCGGAGAGGAGCTGCTCGAGCTGCTGGTTCAGGAACGGAACATCCAGCGCCTCCAGACACTCGAAGTCATAATCTCCATTCTCGTCGAGCGGCGTGTCGACCCGGTTGCGGAAGTAGTCGTCAAGCGAGATGATGATGGGGTTCAGGCCGTTGACCCGCATGTGGAGCGCCAGTCGCTTCGAGGAAGTGGTCTTTCCGCTGCTCGAGGGACCGGCGATCAGCACGATCCGCACCCCTTTGCGGGCTGCAATCAGGTTGGCCGCTTCGGAATACCGGTGGTCGTGCAGGGTCTCAGACAGATTGACCAGATAACGGGCTTTGCCGCTGGCGACGGCTTCATTGAGGGAACTGACGTTGTTTTCGCGGAAAATGGTCCGCCACATCGACATCTCTTTGATCATAGTAATGCTTTTAAATAGTGTCCTGTATAAGATTCGGGAACCTGCGCCACCTGCTCGGGCGTTCCCGCCGCAACGATCCGTCCTCCCTCTGCACCGCCTTCGGGCCCGAGGTCGATGAGCCAGTCCACGGATTTGAGGATGTCCAGATTGTGCTCGATGATCACCACCGTGTTGCCCTTGTCGACCAGGCGCTGCAGCACGCCGATCAGCACTTTGATGTCTTCGAAGTGCAGGCCGGTGGTCGGCTCGTCAAGCAGGTAGAGGGTATTGCCGGTATCCTTGCGCGAAAGCTCGGCAGAGAGCTTGAGGCGCTGGCTTTCGCCGCCGCTGAGCGTGGTGGCGGGCTGACCGAGGGTCAGGTAGCCCAGCCCCACTTCCTCCAGCGTGCGGAGTTTCTGCGCGATGGAGGGGATCGGCTCGAAGAAGGCGGCGGCCTGCGCGATGGTCATGTCGAGCACCTCGCTGATATTCTTTCCCTTGTATTTGACGGCCAGCGTATCGGGCTTGTAGCGCCGTCCGCCGCATTCCTTGCACGTGACCTGTGCCGAAGGAAGGAAGTGCATCTCGATAAGCTGCAGTCCTGCGCCCTTACAAGCCTCGCAACGACCGCCCTTCACATTGAAAGAGAAGCGGTTGGCCTTGAAGCCGCGGATCTTGGCATCGGGCGTGGCCTCGAACAGGCGGCGGATGTCGGTCATCACGTCGGTGTAAGTGGCCGGGTTGCTGCGCGGCGAGCGGCCGATGGGCGCCTGGTCGATTTCGATGATCTTGTCGATGTGGGCGGTCCCGTCGATCCGGTCGTAAGGGAGCACGGGATAATGGGAGCGGTAGAGTTTGTTGCTGATGATGGGCATCAACGTCTCGCTGATGAGCGAACTCTTGCCGCTGCCGCTCACGCCGCTGATACCGACCAGAAGGCCGAGCGGGAGGTCGAGCGTCATGTCCTTGAGATTGTTGCCGCGCGCCCCTTTGAGGGTGATGTATTTTCCGTTTCCGGGACGGCGGACGGAAGGCACTTCGATCCGCTTGCGCCCCAGTAAATAATCGATGGTAAGGCTCTGTCCCGGAGGAACATCCCGGATGCCTTCCGGACGCCCGTTGTAAAGCAGCCAGCCCCCCTTCTCCCCGGCGCCGGGGCCCAGGTCCACCAGCCAGTCGGCACTGCGCATCATCTCTTCATCGTGCTCGACCACCATCACGGAGTTGCCTTCGTCCCGAAGGGTCTTGAGCGAGCCGATGAGCTTGCGGTTGTCGCGCTGGTGGAGGCCGATGCTCGGTTCGTCGAGCACGTAGAGCACATTGACCAGCTTTGAACCGATCTGGGTGGCGAGCCGGATGCGCTGGCTCTCGCCGCCGCTGAGCGTCCGCGTGGCGCGGCTCAGCGAGAGATAGTCCAGTCCCACATCCTTCAGGAAACCGATGCGGGCCACCAGTTCCTTGAGGATGTCTCCACCGATGGTCAACTGCCGCTTCGACAGGCGGGAAGGCAGGTCGAGAACCCATTCGTAGAGCCGGGAGATGTCCATATCCGATACTTCGGCGATGTTCTTGCCGTCGATCTTGAAATGGAGCGCTTCGGGCTTGAGACGCGTACCCCCGCAGACCGGGCAGACCATCTCCTCGAAGAAGAGTTCCTTGCGCTTGCGCTTCCAAGGATTTTCCTCTTCGTCGTCACCATCGTTCTGGAGCTGGGCCAGGATGCCGGGGAAAGTGGACATCTCCATGTCCGAGTCGCTGCCGATACGCAACAATTCATCTGATCCATAAAGGATTACCTGCAAAGCATCCTGCGGAATCGTGTCGATCGGGTCGTGGAGCGAGAACTTGTAGCGGCGCGCGATGGCTTCCAGATAACGGAAGAGCGTGTTTCCCCGCATCGGGCCGACGCTTTCGATGCCGCCATCGGCGATCGAACGGCTCCGGTCGGGGATGATCTTGTCGATATCCGCACGGGCCACCATACCCAGTCCACGGCAGTGCGGGCAGGCGCCTTGCGGCGAATTGAACGAGAAGGTATAGGGTGCCGGCGGCTCGATCGAGAGACCTGTGTCCGGACAGACGAGGTTGCGGCTGAAGTGTTGCAGGGTGTCGTCGTCCAGCGAAAGGATGGCCAGGGAACCCTTGCCCTGGTTCAGCGCGTTGCCCACCGATTCCCGGATGCGTTTACGGTCGTCGGCTTGGGGGACGAGTTTGTCGACCACCAGCTCCACGAAGTGGACCTTGTAGCGGTCGAGCGGACCCGCTTCGCTCAGGTCGCACATCTGTCCGTCGATGCGGACCTGGCTGTAGCCGCGGCGCTGCAACTGGACGAAAAGTTCGCGGTAGTGTCCTTTGCGGCCACGCACCAGCGGCGCGAGCAGGATCACCTTGCGGCCCTGGTAGCGTTGCAGGATCAGGTCGACGATCTCCTCGTCGGTATAGCGCACCATCTCCTTGCCGCTCTCGGGCGAGAAGGCCTGTGAAGCACGGGCGTAGAACAGGCGGAAAAAGTCGTAGATTTCGGTGATGGTGCCCACCGTGGAACGGGGATTGCGCCCCACCGTCTTCTGCTCGATGGAGATGACGGGGCTGAGTCCTTTCACCTCGTCGATATCGGGTCTTTCGAGAATGCCGATGAACTGGCGGGCATAGGCGGAGAGGGTATCCATATAGCGGCGCTGCCCTTCGGCACAGATCGTATCGAAGGCCAGCGACGACTTGCCGCTTCCCGACAGGCCGGTGATTACCACCAACGCGTCGCGGGGGATTTCCAGGTCGATGTCCTTGAGGTTGTGGACCCGGGCACCGGTAATCGATATCTTCTCGCTTTCAGCCATGGTCAGGCGGGTTGCAGGAAGGGATTGGTCGCACGCTCATAGCCGATCGAGGTGGCGGGACCGTGACCTGGCAGTACCTGGATGTCGCCGTCGAGCGGCAGGAGCTTCCGGGCGATACTGTCCATCAACTGCTCATAGTCGCCCCCGATGTGGTCGGTGCGGCCGATGCTGCCGGCAAAGAGCGTGTCGCCGCTCAGGAGCACGCCGGCTTCGCGGCAGAGGAAGCAGACACCGCCCTGGGTATGACCGGGCGTGGCGATGACTTCGAATTCCGTTTCACCGAACGGGATCCGGTCGCCGTCTGCCAGGTCGTGCAACGTGCCGGTAAAGGGCTTGAAGGCCAGGCCCAGCTGCGCGCACCATTCTCCCGAGCGTACCATCTGCTCCCGGTCGAGCGGGTGGATCCACGCATCGATGTTCCAGGTGCGGGCCACGTCTTCCAGGCCGAGGATATGGTCGAAATGTCCGTGCGTGAGCAGGATCTTGACGGGATTGAGCTGCTGCTGCGCCACGAAGTCTTTCAGGCGCTGCAGTTCCCGGTCCCCGTAGTTGCCCGGGTCGATGAAGACGCATTCCCGGGTCGCATCCCAGGCCACGTAGCAGCACTCCCGGATCGGATTGAAGTAGAAGGTCTTTATTTCCATCTTTTTGGCTTCGAACATACAAAAATACGAAAAGATGTTGTAAATTTGACAGGCGAACCAAAAACAGACGACATCATGCATATCGCGATAGCTGGCAACATCGGCAGCGGCAAGACCACCCTCACCCGGATGCTGGTCGACCATTTCCACTGGACCCCCAAATACGAATCCGTGGATTATAATCCATATCTTGCTGATTTTTACAATGATATGGAACGTTGGTCTTTCAACATCCAGATTTATTTCCTCAACAAGCGCTTCCTCGACGTGGTCGAGATCGCCAAGCACGAGGAAATCATCGTCCAGGACCGCAGCATCTACGAGGACGCCTGCATCTTCGCCCCCAACCTGCACAACATGGGGCTGATGTCCACGCGTGACTTCGAAAACTACCGCTCGCTCTTCTCCCTGATGTCGTCACTGGTCAAAGCCCCCGACCTGCTGATCTATCTGCGCAGTTCCATCCCCCATCTGGTGGGCAACATCCAGAAGCGCGGCCGCGAATACGAGAGCAGCATCCGCCTCGATTACCTCAAGGGCCTCAACGCCCTCTACGAAGACTGGATCGGGAACTACACCGACGGCAAGCTCCTGATCCTGGACGTGGACAAACTCAATTTCGAAGAAAGCGCCGAAGACTTCAGCACCATCTGCGACCGCATCGAGGCCCAGTTGCACGGCCTGTTCTAAAAAAACTTTTCCGCTTATTCCGGAATCCCCATCAGGCGACGGATTTCGGTCTTCGCTGCTTTCCAGCGGGGGATGTCGATCTTCGTCCCGATGACTTCCACCACCTTGGCCGCCAGCGCGGAGCCCACTTCGCCGCAAGTCTTGAGCGGCATGCCGTTGGCATGGGCGAAGAGGAAGCCGGCCGCATAGGTGTCGCCTGCGCCGGTGGCGTCGACCGCTTCACCCGGCCAGGGATCGATGAAGTGGAACTCGTCGCCCCGCTGGATCATCGAACCGTCCTTGCCGATCTTGACAATGGCGGTATCCACCATTTCGGACATGGCCTGCAAGGCCTGCCGGGGCGGCTGATGCGTGAAGGCGGCTGCTTCCGTCTCGTTGGCGAAGATGATATCGACGTAGTTCTTGACGATATCCTGCAGGAACACATTGTTCGACTCGACCACGTTGTAGGAGGCCATGTCGAGCGAGATGATCATATTGTGCTCCCGGCCCATCTCCACGGCGCGACGTACCAGGTACTGGTTCTGCACCAGATAGCCCTCGATGTGGAGATAGTCGTAGCCTTCGAAATACTCGGGCTTCAGGTCGTCAGGCTCCAGCTGGAGCGCGGCGCCCAAATAGGTGGCGAAGGTACGGTCGGCGTTGGGGGCGGTGATGAAGACCATCGCCCGGCCCGAAGCGACCGTGCCGACCAGCAGATTGGACTTGATGCCGTTCTGCAACTGCGACTGGCGGAAGAGCGAACCGAGTTCGTCGTCGCCCACCTTGCCGATGTAGCCCGAAGGCATGCCCAGGATGGCCGTCGCCGACACGGTGTTGGCAGCGGAGCCGCCGGCAACGTACTGGACTCCGATCTCCTTGAGGTCGGACCAGATGGTGTTGCCGGTCTTGGCGTCCACATGCTGCATGCTGCCCAGCGGCAGATTGTACTTCTTGAGGAGCGTATCGTCCGGAAGGACGGCCAGGATGTCTGTCAAGGCATTTCCAATGCCCAGGATCGATTTCATGAACGGTCGGTATTGGAAGGTCAACGGCCCCAGAGGCTGCGGGGATAGACGCCTTGTTCGATCAGGCGGCCGATCTTGGCCACCACGTCGGGACGGTCTTCCTTGTACGTGACGCCGAACCACTTCGCATCGCAGTTGAGCACCTTGAAGGAAGCGTCGTGGCGTTTGATCAGTACGTCAGCCACATAGGGAATGAAAAATTCCGCCTTGGGATTGGTTTTCACGTCGTCGGAGGCGAGGAAGACCTTGAACAGTTCCTCGGACCAGCTGAAATAGTCGGGTGTGAATCCCCAGAAGTTCATCGAGACCACGCTGTCTTCAGACACCTCATGGTCCTGACCTTTCTCGGCATAGTAAACCTTGCCGTCAGCCTTGCGCTGGATGGCGGTCCGCTCCGTGACCGTCGAAAGGCAGGCGTTGTCGTCGAGTTCGCAGACACCGCGGGAGACACTGCCGAATTCGGAGAGCGTATTTTTCAGGAAATAGCCGACCAGGGCATATTTTCCCCGGCAACCTTCGACGCTGCGCAGGAAATCAGCCACGACCTGGAAGCCTTCGCGGCCGTAGAAGTCGTCGGAATTGATCACGGCGAAAGGCTCGTGGATCACATCTTTGGCCATCATCACGGCGTGGTTGGTGCCCCAGGGCTTCTCGCGGCCTTCCGGTACGGAGAAACCTTCCGGCAGGTAATCCAACTCCTGGTACACGAATTCCACGTCGATCTTCCCGCCGAAACGCTCCGGAGAGTAGATCTGCTTGAAGGCGTCGGCGAAAGAATGCCGGATCACGAAGACCACCTTGCCGAAACCGGCCTGGATGGCATCATAAATGGAATAATCGATGATGGCCTCGCCGCAAGGGCCCAGACCGTCCATCTGTTTGAGGGAGCCGTAACGGGAACCCATTCCGGCCGCCAGCACCAAAAGTGTAGGTTTCATATCTTTCTGCAATCGTTTATTTAATTTCCAGGATGGCGGCTGCGCCGGGCTCGACGACATACTTCTCGCCCACTTTCAAGCGCTCGCCGGTCATCACGTTCTTCGCTCTTTTCGCATGTTTTGCGGTAATCTCCGAGAAATGGTCCCAGTCAACCGCGTAATCCTCTTTCCCGCCGTTGAGGATGACCATCACGGCCTCCCCTTTCACGACCCGGAAATAGACGTACACATTGCGGGCATCCGGACGGAAATGGATCATGTCGCCCTGCGTAACGGCCTTGGAGGTCTTGCGCCAGGTGAACAGGTCGGAGACATACTTGCGCAGCACGACCTGCTCGCGTGTGAACTTGCCCCACGGCATGTCGACCCGCTCCTGCGAGTGGCCCGTGGTGCCGTCAGCGCTGCGCAGACCGTATTCGTCGCCGTAGTAGAGCTGCGGCACGCCGCGCATGGTGGCCAGCAGCGCGTAGGCCATCTTGATCTTTTCGGGATCGCCGCCCAGTTCATGGGCCAGGCGCGAGGTATCGTGGTTGCCGATGAAGATCAGGATGTCGGAAGGATCCTCGTACAGACGGTCGAGGGCCAGGGAGTTGTAAATCTGCAGCATCGAAGGCTCCCACGATGTACCGTCGGACGTAAGGGCCGAGAGGGTCGCGAACATCAGGGGGAAATCCATGACCGATGGAAGCTGGGAATTGTACCCGTCCTTCTGACGCACGCCTTCCCAGTACGCACAGGAAGCCACGTCGCCGAACCAGACTTCACCCACGATGTTCAGGTTCTTGTACTCGCCACGGATTGCCTTCGTCCAGGCGGCGATGCCCTTCTTGTCGGAATACGGATAGGTATCCACCCTGAGACCGTCGAGGTCGGCATATTCGATCCACCAGACCGCCATCTGCGTCAGGTACTGTCGCACCAGCGGGTCGGCCATGTTCATGTCCGGCATCGTCGTATCGAACCAGCCCTTCACGCAAGTCTCCTTATCGATATCTGCAGCATGGGGATCGCTGTGCGTGGACATGGCGGCATTGGTCCGGATCAGACGGTCTCCGCCGCGTTCGAGGTTCTCCGGATAGTTGATCCAGGTCTGCGACGGCAGGTCTTTCATCCACCAGTGGGCCGTGCCGCAATGGTTCGGCACCATATCCATGATCACTTTCAGCCCCTTGTCGTGGGCCTTCGAAACAAAGGTCCGGTACAGCTCATTGGAGCCGTAGCGCGGGTCGATGCGGTAGTAGTCCGCACAGGCATAGCCGTGGTAGGAGTAGCTCTTCTCATTGTCGAAGGTCAGCGGCGTAGGCCAGATGGTCGTCACGCCGAGGCTCACCAGGTCGTCGAGATGGTCGATGATGCCCTGGATGTCACCGCCGTGGCGTCCACCCAGATTCTTCGGTGCAGCCTTCTCAACGGCTTCCTTCACGGTATCGTTGCTCTTGTCGCCATTGGCGAAACGGTCGGGCATCAGCAGATAGACGGCGTCTTCCGGTCCGAAGGAACTCCGTTTGGCGGAACCGTCGCGGCGCTTGAGCAGCTCATAGTCGAAATCGAACTGGCGGCCGTCAGGCGTCACCAGGTTGAAGGTATACGTGCCGGGTTCGAGCCGGCTGCCGATCTTCACTTCCACGAAAAGGTAGTTCGGATTGTCGGTGGAAGTCACCTTTCCTACGGTAAGGCCCTTGATGGTCGCATCGACCGTCACCTGGGAACCGGCGATGTCCTTTCCGTGGAGCATCAGTTGCAGGTCGGTTTCCATCCCGACCCACCAGCAGGGAGGCTCGACCCGGTCGAGCTTGTCGGCCCGCAGCGCAGTGGTACTCAGCATGGCCAGGCAGAGGAGCAGGATCCTAGTCTTCATTTTCTTCAAACTCGCTTTCGTCACAGTCGCCGAAACAGTCGCCCACGCTGAAGATGATGTGATAGCCGTGGGCCGGCAGGGTAAATTCGCTGTCGGTGGTCACCAGATGGTTTTCCACCTTGTAGGTCACTACCTCATCGGAGAAGTTGAACATCGCCAGGCACATATCGCCTTCCACTTCACGCTCGAAGGCGAAGACCTGCTTCGGATGGTCGGTCGGCAGCACGGCCATCGTACCGCCCCAGGGATACGCCCAGAGGCAGGCGTGCTGGTCGCGCAGCTTGATGAGCTCGGTATAGAGACGTGTCATCTCCATCGGATCGCCAGCCTTCCAGTCGATCGGATCTTTCTCAAAGAATTCCAGACGCTTGGGCAGGCAGATCTCGTCGCCGTTGTAGAGCATCGGGATGCCCGGAAGCATGAAGGTCAGCACGGTGAACTGCTTGAGCGAAGGGCCGAACATCTCCAGGTTGGTGCCCGACCAGGAGTTCTGGTCGTGGTTCGAAACGAAGTTCATGGCCAGCGTTCCGGCAGGCATGCCGGTCTTTTCGGCGTAATTCACGTAGAAATCGGCCAGGTCTTCCGCATTTTTCTTGCCGGCGGCCATATCATACCACAGATGCATCTGCTGCCAGGCATAGTAGGCGTCAAATGCGTTCTTCTGCAGATCAGGGGTTTCCGCTTCTGCCAGGAAGAAAAGATTGTCGGGATGCTGGGCGCGGAAATCGGCGAACGCCTTTTCCCAGAAATCGGTCGGAACCTCGCTCGCCACGTCGCAGCGGAACCCGTCGACGCCCCGGTCGATCCAGAACTGCATCTGCTGTTCCATAGCCGCATACACCTCGGGATGGTTCACGTAGTCGAGATGGGCGATGTCGGTCCAGTCGTACTGCGTAGCCAGGTTGCCCAGCGAGTCGAGATGGTACCAGTCCTTGTGGTCGCGCGTCCAGGCATGGTCGCGGCCCGTGTGGTTGGCTACCCAGTCAAGGATTACCTTGAAGCCCTTTTCGTGGGCGGCGGCCAGGAAGTGGTCGAAGTCTTCCATCGTGCCGAATTCGGGGTTGACGGCGCAGTAGTCCTGCACGGCATAGTAGCTGCCGAGCGTACCCTTGCGGCCTTCGACACCGATCGGATGGATCGGCATCAGCCAGAGGATGTCCACGCCCAATTCGGCGAGCCGGTCGAGCTGCGGCTCGACGGCTGCGAAAGTGCCTTCGGGCGAGAACTGGCGCACGTTGATCTGGTAGATCACGGCTTTCTGCGCCCACTCAGGATGTATGACATTTGTGAAATTGCCTTCGGGCGCGGTCGTCTTGTGGCAGGCGGCCAGGCACAGGAACGAAAGCAGGAAGATCAGTGTCTTTTTCATATCGTCGGATTATTTGATGATTTCATAGGAAAGCGGTGCGACCTCAACCGTACAGCTGTTTTTCCCGCGCACGGTCAAACCGCACGGCAGGTTGAGGGTCAGGGAGCGGGATTGCGCACCCTTGTTGAGCACCACCGCCACCGTCTCGCCCATATAGCTGCGGGAATAGGCCAGGACGTCCTTGTCGACGTACAGCAGTTTATAATCCCCATAGATCAGCGGCATCGAGACGTTGTGCATCCGGGCCAGCGCCTTCGTGGTGGCAAGCACGCTCTGTTCGGCCGGCGTCAGGTCGTCGAACTGCATCCAGCGGCGGTTGTCCGGGTCGTTCGCGCCCGGCTGGCCGAATTCGTCACCATAATAGATGCACGGAATGCCGGGAATCGTGAAATTGAAGGCGTGCAGCATCTTCAGGTATTTGTAGCCCACGGGGTCGGTGACGCGGATGTCACGGTGCCAGCCCGCAGCCTTCTGGTCCTCACCCGGCTTGAATTCGTGGCTGGCCAGGCAGATGTAGCGGGGACGGTCGTGGTTGCCGGTGATGTTGCCCATCAGGTGGTGCGAACCATACACGGACAAATCTTCCGCAATGCGGTCGGCCAGACCCGTAAAGTCGCCGTCTTCCGAAGTGGTGGCCCAGCCGAAGGTGTCATAGACATTGAAATCGAACTGCGCATCCTGCATGCCCGGCTTCACGTAAGAGTTGATCAGTTCGGTGGAACCGTAGGTCTCGCCGATCTGGTAGAAGGTCCGGCCGGGCAGGCTGTCGTAGAGCTTGCGGGTGAGCATGCGCCAGTACTGTTCAGGCACGTGCTTGGTGGCATCGTGGCGGAAGCCGTCGAAATCGAAGTGCTGCATCCAGAACAGCGCCGAGTCGGTAAGTTGGGCGCAGATGTCTGCGCGTTCCAGGTCGAGGGTCGGGATATGGTCGTCGAACCAGGTTGTCAGGCGGAATTCATCGTAGAGCTGGCGGTTCGGCCGGCCGTCGGGTGTATCGGACGGGGTGGTCCAGTCCGGATGGGCGGTCAGTGTCGGACTCTGGATATGCATGTGGTTCGACACGTAGTCGAGAATCACATTCTTGCCATCCTTGTGCGCCTTGTCCAGCAGATCGCGGAGTTCCGCCTCGGTACCATAACGCACGTCGATGGCCGTGGCGTAGTAAGGCCAGTAGCCGTGATAGCCGCTGAACCGGGTCTTGGGATCGTAGATCTGTCCCCAGGCGTCCCAAGGATTCTGGGTGATCGGCGAAAGCCAGATGGTGGTCACGCCCAGCGAGTCGAAATAGCCTTTCTCGAGGGTCTGCGTGACGCCCAGGATATCACCGCCCCAGTAGTCCACCTTGGGATGGACCAGCGGCGAATGGAGCGGCATGTCGTTGTCCTTGCGGCCGTCGACGAACCGGTCGATCATCAGTGAATAGAGCACCTGCGCGTGCTTGTCGGTGCGGTCAAGCTCTTTCGTCGTGCGCATTACCTTGCCGTAACGGACGGGAACAAGGATGTCGTTGCCCAGGCCGTCGGCATTGGCGCAGAACGCGCGCACGTAGGAGCGCTCCATCTTCTCCGCATTCTTCGGCACAGTGATCTCCAGCTTGCTGCGGTCGATCACCCGGATGCCGTGCTCCTTGTCGAGCACGGTGTTCTGCCAGAGCACCAGCACGTCATCCGCCTGGTTCTCGATCAGGATATAGAACCGGTCCGGCTTCCCTTCCACGGGCGCCGTGGTGATGAAGGGCGCCTTCTCCGGGTCGCAAGCCTCCATCTTCACGGGCAGCATGTTCTTGAGCACGAGCGCACCCTTCCCCGCCACGGACGTAATCTCCATCCAGGAAAGGAACGGCGTATCCAGCCCCGCATCAATCGTAAGCGTATCTGCCTCGGGCAAAGTCGGGAAATAATCCCTTACGATCACCTGGGTACTTGCCTCCTGCAACAGACAAGGCGACGCCAGCGGCCCCCTGTCGAACAGCGGTGACGGCGTCACCCCCTTGTGGCCGCATCCCGCCGCCACGAGCAGTAAAAGAAAGATGGACAGTTTTTGCATAACTTTCAAAGTTAGCAAAAATATCAAAGCTTTGAAAGATTTCTCCTGTTTTCCTTCACTCCTATCCTCCTGATAAAAAAGAGCGAGTCCGCAGACCCGCCCTTGATGTTTTCACAACGGAATAATCCTTATTGTGAATGGCTTCATTTTTAGTGTTACAAAGGTAGCTTAATCATCTGATAATTGCAAAAATAATGTTAAATTTGAGAGATAATTATTGAGCACGGTATAATGAAGAAGATTCTCGGACTCGACTTAGGAACAGCCAGTATCGGTTGGGCGGTAATCGAAAGAGCAGAAAAAACAGATGAATCCACAAGAATCGTTGCCTGTGGTTCTCGCGTGGTACCTCTTTCTTCGGACGAAAAAGACAATTTCGAAAAAGGAAAATCAATAACGACAAATGCGGATCGCAGATTAAAGCGAAGTATGCGCAGAAATCTTCAGAGAAGGAATTCCCGAAGAGATGCGCTGATTGCTCTTTTACGGTCGGAGGGCTGGATTCACGCGGACGACGTTTTGTCTGAAGAAGGTAAAGGGACCACCCATGAGACTCTTCGACTGCGTGCGAAGGCTGCACAAGAGAAAATCAGTCTTCTACAACTGGCCCGGGTACTGCTCTCGATCAATGGAAAGCGGGGCTATAAAAGTTCTCGAAAAGTCGATACGGGCGAAGAAGGTCAGTTAATTGACGGAATGAGCATCGCCAAGGAACTTCAGTTATTGCAGATTACACCTTCTGAATACCGTCAAAGACATATCTTGGATGGGAAACCGAAGCGATTTGATTTCTATCGCTCCGACCTTGAAAATGAGTATGAGAAGATATGGACTTTTCAACAACATTTCTATCCCGATATCCTGACAGAAGAACTCCACAAGCAACTTCAACGGCAAGGAAAGCAAGGGACATCCTCGATTTTCCTGGCAAAACATGGCATTTATACTGCTGACAACAAAGGAAAAGACAAAGATAAAACGGCCGTAACGTGGCGAGTCGCCGCTCTCACGGAAAAGCTGGAACCCGATGTCCTGGCCTACGTGATTTCAGATATCCGAAAAGACATCCAAAACTCCAGTGGGTACCTTGGGCAGATCAGTGATCGCAGCAAGGAATTGTTTTTCAACAATGAGACTGTCGGTCAATACCTTTTTCGACATTTACAAGAAGATCCTCTTTATAGTACACGGAATAAAGTTTTTTATCGGCAAGACTACATCGACGAATTCAACCGTATCTGGACAGTTCAGGCCGGTTATTACCCAGAATTGAACGATTCTCTGAGACGCAAAATTGCTGATCAGATACTGTTTTATCAACGACCTCTCAAATCGCAAAAGGGGCTGGTTTCTTTCTGCGAGTTCGAGAGCCATCCAATTGAAGTACTTGTAGACGGAAAGAAGCAAGTCAAAACTACGGGGAGCCGGTGCGCCCCTAAAGCATCATTACTTTTCCAAGAATTCAAGATTTGGCAGATCCTGAACAATTTGCGCATCAAAGACAGAGTGAACGATGGCGAACGAATACTGAGTCTTGATGAAAAGAATCTGCTTTCTCAAGAACTGTCTATTAAAAGAAGTATGAGACAGACGGAGGTTCTTAAGCACCTAGGTTTGGCTCCTCGCCGCTATGAACTCAACTATTCGGAAATAGAAGGGAACACGACTTTATCTGCACTTTTCTCCGCTTACCTCTCTATCGTAGACTTGTCGGGGCATGGAGAACACGATATTAATAAGCTGAATTACAATCAGGTCCTCTCAGTTGTTCAAACTGTCCTACCTATTCTCGGCTGCACAAACGACATCTTTCATTTTCAGCCTGATCTCCCGAAACAAGAATATGAGCAACAACCCCTATTCAAACTTTGGCACTTATTATATTCCTACGAAGGAGATAACTCCCATACCGGCAAAGAATCTTTATTCAGGCGAATATCAGACTTGACAGGATTGGACCGTGAATATGCGAAAGTACTCGGCGCCATTACGTTTAAAGATGATTACGCCTCACTTAGCCATAAAGCTATCAGCAAAATCCTGCCGTACCTGAAAGAAGGAGACACTTATGACAAAGCCTGCACACGGGCTGGATACAATCATTCTCACTTCGAAACTGCCGAGGAACGTGGCCAAAAGCAATTGCTGGATCATTTGGAGCAATTGCCCAAAGGATGTCTGAGGAATCCCGTCGTAGAGAAAATACTCAACCAAATGGTCAATGTCGTCAATGCTTCTACCCAAGCATACGGCAAACCCGATGAGATTCATATTGAATTAGCCCGTGAACTAAAACAGAGTGCAAGAGAAAGAGAAAAAGCCACTTCCGACATTGAAGGCAATAAAAAGAGGAACCTCGAAATTGTCAAAATCCTTCAAGAGGATTTCCACATCACCAATGTTAGGAAAACGGATATTCTCAGATATCGTCTCTATGAAGAATTGAAGGAAAATGGATTCAAAACCTTGTATTCAGACAAGTATGTACCAAGAGACAAACTGTTTTCCAAAGAAATAGATATTGAACACATCATTCCTCAGGCAAGACTGTTTGACGACTCTTTCTCAAACAAAACAATTGAATACAAAGACATCAATATTGAAAAAGGAAGACGGACGGCCGCGGACTTCGTCAAAGAAAAATATGGTGAGGAAGGTTATACTCGCTTCAGACTGAGGGTTGACGACCTTCGAAACAGAGGCGCCCTCTCTGACAAAAAGAGGAAAAATCTGCTGATGACGGAATCAGATATTCCCTCAGGTTTTGTAGACAGAGATATCCGGAATTCCCAGTACATTTCCAAGAAGGCTCAGGAGCTTTTGAAGGACTATGTAAGAATAGTCCTTCCAACATCGGGTTCTGTGACAGCCCGACTACGCGAAGAATGGCAGTTGGTCGACGTGATGAAAGAACTTAACTTTGCGAAATATGAAAAAGCCGGCAAAACAGCGATTACCGAAGATATTGATGGCAGAATAATACGCAAAATTCAGGACTGGACCAAGAGAAACGACCATCGCCACCATGCAATGGACGCGATTACAATTGCTTTGACCAAACCCGAACACATACAGATCCTCAACAACCTCAATGCCCGAAGCGACAAAGACTCTGTTTTCTTCCAAATGCTTCAAAAGGAGACCGTTGTTATCGGGAACAAACGAATCTTCACGCCGCCGATGCCTTTGGACATCCTTCGTGGTGAGGTAAAAAGGTCTTTAAATGATACCCTCATTTCTATCAAAGCCAAGAATAAAGTTGTAACTAACAATATCAATAAAACCAAGACTAAAAACGGTTATCAACGGACGACAGAACTTACCCCAAGAGGTCCTTTGCATAAGGAGCAAGTCTATGGACAACGGTTCAGATATGAGACTTTCGAGGTGACGGTCAACGCAAAGATGACGAAAGAAGTCATTGCCAACGTCGCTTCTAAGCGTCTCCGCGAAGCATTATTTATACGGCTGAATGAGTTTGATGGTGATCCCAAAAAGGCATTCACCGGAAGAAACGCATTAGACAAGAATCCCATTTATCTGGATTCCCTGCATACGGAAAAGGTTCCTCAGAAAGTCAAATGTACCCGTCTTGCCCCCTACTATTGCATCCGGAAAGATATCGGCCCGGATTTAAGTATCGACAAAATCATCGACACCAAAGTCCGTTCTCGAATTGAGGAGCGTATTTCAGAGTATGGTGGAAACGCAAAAGCAGCCTTGTCCAATCTGGATACAAACCCCATTTGGCTCAACGATGCCAAAACAATTCCTATTAAACGTGTAACAATTGGCGAGAACTTCGACCTATGTGCTATTCACAACAAAAGGGACAAGAATGGCCAAATAATCCTTGATGCGGATGGTAATACAATCCCCTCTGATTTCGTCAATCTCCGGAATAATCACCATGTCGCACTATATCTGGACGCTGAAGGAAAAGTTCAAGAATCCATCGTTCCTTTCTTTGAAGCATTGAATCGAGTCAACCAAGGGCTTCCCGTTGTCGACAGAATGTTTCATTCAGATCTGGGTTGGGAATTCCTTTACAGTATGAAAGTCAATGAGATGTTTGTTTTCCCGGACGAAGCCAATGGCTTTTATCCTCAAGAAATTGATTTGTTGAATCCAGCCAATGCTTCTTTGATAAGCCCGCATCTTTATAGAGTTCAAAAACTTAGTAGTAAAGATTATTATTTCCGGCTCCATCAAGAAACTTCTATTGAAGACGATAAAGCATTAAGGGACATTACGTGGAAAAGAGTACAATCAATTCAGGCTATGAAGGATGTCGTTAAAGTACGGATTGACCATCTTGGCAGAATCGTCACCATCGGAGAGTATGATTAAGCGCACATTATATTTTGGAAACCCAGCATATCTCAGTGTCAGTAATTCACAGCTTGTCATAACCAAGCCTTCTGATGGTGACTTGCCACCCGACGACCTGTCCCAACTCGTTAAAACCATCCCTATTGAAGATATCGGGGTGGTCGTTTTGGATCATCGACAATTAACGATCACTTCTTCTGTCTTCTCATGCCTACTCGATAACAATGTTGCCGTCATCACGTGTGATGAGAAATCAATGCCCTCAGGCTTACTACTCCCCCTGCATGCAAACACGTTGCAAAGCGAGCGTTTTCAGTATCAACTCAAGGCCTCTCTCCCTCTGCAAAAGCAACTATGGCAGCAAACAGTTGAAGCGAAGATACAAAACCAAGCTGCTGTCTTGAAGTATATCACTGGAGAGGAAGCTCGGAATATGCTTGCCTGGGCTAACAGTGTAAAAAGTGGAGATACCGACAATATGGAAGCCCGAGCCGCCGCCTATTACTGGAAGAATATCTTTCCGAATCTTGATTTCTTCACGAGAGATCGTTATGGCCCTAAACCCAATAATCTCCTTAACTATGGATATGCCATTCTTCGTGCTGTCATTGCCCGCGCTTTGGTCGGCTCAGGGTTACTGCCAACGCTAGGCATTCATCATCATAATCGTTACAACGCTTATTGTCTGGCTGACGATGTGATGGAACCTTATCGCCCTTTTGTGGACAAATTAGTTGTTGATATTGTCTCCGACAACAACCCTTGCCCTTCCCTTACCCGCGAAATAAAAACCCGCCTACTAAGTATCCCTGTTTTGGATGTGGTTATTGACGGGCATCGCAGTCCTTTGATCATAGCTGCCTCCACAACATCAGCTTCTCTATATAAGTGCTTCGCTGGCATTTCCAGAAAAGTAATTTACCCTGAATTATGAGCACCCGGTTCAGTGAATACCGAGTTATGTGGGTACTTGTATTCTTTGATCTTCCAACAGAAACAAAAAGGGAGCGGAAGGCTGCCGCTAAATTTAGAAAAGACTTGATCAGCGATGGCTTTACAATGTTCCAATTCTCTATCTACCTCCGGAATTGTCCTTCTATGGAAAATGCGAAAATGCACACAAAAAGGATTCGGGGGTTTCTTCCGGAATATGGTAAGGTCGGTATAATCTGCATCACCGAGAAGCAGTTTGACAACATGGAACTATTCGTCGGCAGGAAGAACTCAGAATTGCCACGAATTGAACAACAACTCGAGTTGTTCTGAAGTGTTTTTTCTTTTCTAGACAACGCCACAACGCACAGTTTATCAACCACTTAGAAAAACTGTGCTGTTGTGACGATGTCAAAGATACTAAAAATGAAAGCCATTCACAACGGTAAAGATGTACTCTCTGGTGTAGGCTCCGCTGTTGTGACGATGTCAAAGATACTAAAAATGAAAGCCATTCACAACTGGATCGGGCTCGCCGCTGGCAATAAGGGGCTGTTGTGACGATGTCAAAGATACTAAAAATGAAAGCCATTCACAACAATCCTAATCTGATCTATGGTTCTGGCACTGCTGTTGTGACGATGTCAAAGATACTAAAAATGAAAGCCATTCACAACCTACACCTTACATATCAAGAGAAAATACCGGCTGTTGTGACGATGTCAAAGATACTAAAAATGAAAGCCATTCACAACACATTCCTCTTGGAGGTTTTGATACCAGCGGCTGTTGTGACGATGTCAAAGATACTAAAAATGAAAGCCATTCACAACGGATGAGAAATGAAGAAACTGATTAATATGCTGTTGTGACGATGTCAAAGATACTAAAAATGAAAGCCATTCACAACATCGTCAGATCGGCGTCGTACAGTTCGAACGCTGTTGTGACGATGTCAAAGATACTAAAAATGAAAGCCATTCACAACCGACAGCTGGTGCACCGCTACGACCTCTGGCTGTTGTGACGATGTCAAAGATACTAAAAATGAAAGCCATTCACAACTTGTTGGCCAATTTGTCACTTATGGCTTTGGCTGTTGTGACGATGTCAAAGATACTAAAAATGAAAGCCATTCACAACTTCTCGAAGTATAATAAGCACCTGAGGAAGCTGTTGTGACGATGTCAAAGATACTAAAAATGAAAGCCATTCACAACCAGATGGAGGAGTACATGGAAAGAGAGCAGCTGTTGTGACGATGTCAAAGATACTAAAAATGAAAGCCATTCACAACTACCGCCGGAGAGCGTGCGAGAAAGCGCGGGCTGTTGTGACGATGTCAAAGATACTAAAAATGAAAGCCATTCACAACCCCTGCGGTCGTTTTCGTGCTTCGAGCCGCCGCATCAAATCGGGCAAGAGTTGTTTTTAATAGGTTCATCCGGCAAACATATAGATGGGATCATGTAGAGACAGTAGTAGTCATTGCACTTTTGCGCTGATAGTCTGATGTGTACATTGCAGCGCCCACGAAGGACAGCAACCGTGAAGATTCGGGCCGCGTTGTGATGCGCCCGTCCTGGGCGTCTCTATCACCGCGGAAGGTTGTCAACGCATTCTGGAGAATCGGTGCACCGCATCATCTGAACCCGAAAAACGGCTGGCACGCTTTAGAATCTACCGACGTTGATAGTCAGTTGGTTGCATTATTGCTTTGTGCCCTCCGTGGCAAAAATGGCCCGGATGGAACACCGATAACTGTAATCATCTGATTATCTGCGCCAATCCAGCCCTCAATCGTGCCAGGCAAAAGTTGAGTTCGAGGAAATCCCGACCCATAAGACCATGTGTGATAAACTACCTTCTGATCACGATTCCATCCACACGATTGCCGGATAAACCGAACGGTTGTGGGGCCAGCTGAGGGCCCACAGGACTGGACTAGCGTGGAATTACAGGTAGGCTGCACGATAGCATAACATCCAGACGTTTGAGGCCATCAAGGGCAGGGGGAGACTCCTGCCTTCTTTTTTCAATCAAGCAAAGGCCAAATTGTTAATGGAATTGATCCTTGCAGCGAAAGATTCATCAAATCTCGCTGTATGTAATTCATATTTCAGTTGGAGACGCATCAAGGATTCTGCGGGAATGCCCAGTGCGGCTTCAAACAGCAGTGCAGTCTTTGTAGTCACGGGGCGTTTTCCATTCAATATCTCGTTAAGCACAGAGTAAGTCATACCCAACGCATCAGCAAGCCTACGTTGGGAGATACCACGAAACTCGATCTCATCTTTGATCACATCTCCCGGATGAGTCGGAATAAAACCATAACCCAGTTCTGCCATAATTCTTATCTATAATGCTTGGATAATTCAAGAAGTCTGCAAATAGTGACAACAACATCTCCTCCTTCCTTTCTGCTAGAGAATTCCAAACGATACTGATCGTTGATTGCAACTGATTCGGTGCCGGTTTTGTCTCCCGAGAGCGCCTCATACCGCAAAGAATTATACCTAAAGAGGTCCTCGATGCGTGAGACTGATTCCATAATATCCACTATCTTGACATATTTCCTGACAATCTGCGGTTGGAATCGATGCTTTTTGTCACTTGCATGCCCTGTATAATACAGTTCTGAAAGATATGCCTTGTCAAACTCAATAATCATACTCCTTTATCTTTCTTCTGCAAATATAATGATAATAATGATAGGATTCGCAAAAAAAGCGAATTTTTTGACAAGAAACTAAAAGTACGACCCCCAGATGTGGACAAGGGGAAAGTGTGAGATGAAATTGAACGGTCTGCTAGCTACATATCATTGTAGGAACACCGCGGAAGCATAGGGGCCGAGGGAAAGCAGGCCGCTGGAGCCGTCGGCTACGCCGTTGGAGACGATCATCTTGTCGGTCGTACAGCCGGTTACGGCGAAGGCGGCGGAGCCGCCGCCGAAGTTGTGGGCCACGAGGACGGTCTGGCCTTCGTAGCTCATCTTCCAGAGAGCCACGGCGGAGTTGGGGCTGGAAAGCGGCTCCATTTCACCCTTGGCCAGGGCCTTCCAGGCATTGCGGGCCTGGGCGAAATTGCGATAGACACGAAGGATGGAAGCCGGATCCTGCTCCTGTGCCTCCACGGAAATCGATTCGGAGAGCATGGCGTGGTCTACCTTGCCGCCCAGCGATGCGGAAGCCAAGCCACTGTTGCGCGCCCACTTGATAGGAGCTCGGACATATTCATCCCCTTTTCCTTTGTTACCCCAATAGCCCAGTTCTTCACCCTGATAGATGTAGGGCTTGCCCGGGGAGGTCAGCAGGACGGCCGCGGCCAGTTTCTCCTTGGCCACGTCGCGGCCCAGGTCGTGGGCGACGCGGTCTTCATCATGGTTGGTCAGCTTGATGGCGTCGATAAAGTCAGCGCGGTATTTCCGGAACTGATTCCGGAAATGGGTGACCGTCTGGGCAAAGTCGTTGCCACGGCCCTGGTTGATCCGGTCCTTGAGCGTCCAATAATAGTAGAAGTTGAAATTGGAAGGCAGGCCTTCGTAGTACGGCGCCATCTTGTCGACATTGTCACACCAGGCCTCGCCTACCATATAGAAGTCGCCCTTGCCGCCATTGATCTTCCAGGTGGTGTTGCAGCGGTCGTACCACTGTTTGAGGAACGTAACGTTGTCGGCGGTATTGTTCTGGTAGATCCAGATCACGGCGTCCAGGCGCAGGCCTGCTACGCCCATCTCGATCCAATGGTCAGCCGCTTCAGCCAGCGACTTGAAAGCCGGTGACGTGGCAGCGGTAGCGGCCGGACCGTAGTTGAGGTCCGGCATCGACTTGTCGAAGCTGGCGAAATAATAGGAAGCGTCACCGCCGAAAGTGATATTGGCGGCCGTCGTATTGTTCATCTGGAACGGAACACCGAAGGTCACGCCCTTGCCGGTACCGCCCCATTTGGTTCCGTCAGCCCAGTTCGTGCTGGTGCACACCAGGAAGCCCCAGTCGGTATCGATATCGAGGGTGATCTCGTAGATATTGGTGCCTGTGGTGTAGAGGCCGACGTGCTGGGTGACGCTGCCGTACCAAAGCCAGCATTTCGGGCTCTGCGTGTTAGGGCTCTGCACAGGTTCGCTCGTCTGGGTCACCGTAACGGTCTTGGCGTTCATATCCACCTTGAAATGGACGCGGCCCTTGTATCCCGCATCCGCGCCGGTCATGGGATACCAGGTGCCCATACCGCCGTTATCGTAGCCGCCGGGCGTGTCGGAAATCAGGTAGTAATCCCTGTAGGGGCTGTCCGGATCGGCGGCCGCCTGTTTGAACCAGATATTGTCGCTGCCGGAATGATTCAGTACGAAGTCGAGATAGATGCCGATATTCCGGGCCTTCGCTTTCGAAATCAAGTCTTTCAAGTCGTTTTCCGTGCCCAGGCGCGAACTGACGGACGTGTAATCGTTCACATTGTAGCCGTGGTACGACATGGCCTCGTGGATCGGCGAGAGCCAGAGGGCGGTGGCCCCGATGCTGTCGAGATAATCAAGGTGCTGCGTAATGCCGCGGATGTCGCCCCAGCCGTCACCGTCGCTGTCGGCGAAACTATAGACGTTGATCTGGTAGGTAATACCCGAAAGCTTCTCCGTGGAAGCCTGACCCCGCCAGGACTCATCCGGCCCGCCGGGAATGTCCGGCCCGTCCGGACCCGGCTTGACCTCGGGGCATGCGGTCAGCAGCAGGGTCGCAAGAAACAGGGCTGCAATATGGAAAAATCGTTTCATGATCGTACTGTCGTAACTTTCAAAGATAATGAAAAAACCTCTCATTATCAAAAAAGATGCCCGGGCCTTCGTACAAGGTCCGGGCATCGGTTCATCAGGCGGAAAGCCGTTACTTGATGGTAACCGTTTCGCCTACGGCGTGATAATCGACACTGAAGGAAGCCAGGTCGGCAGACACGGTGATGTTCGGACCGTCCTGGGTGACCTCGAAGGCCTTGCCGGTCTCGACAAACGTACCGCCGCGGTTCACGGCCCAGTCAGCGCCCCTGCGGAGCTTCCAGGCCCCGGAGATCGACTGATTGTAGGCATTCCAGTGGCCGGCGCCATCGTACAGCATGAAGACGTCACCGCCCCAGCTGTTGAAGTCGCCGATCATTCCCCAGAACTCCTTCGTGAGAGTTATCTGTTCGTCTTTCGGATAATAGACCACCATATAGGTACCTTCTTCGGGAGCCTTGAAGTTGCTGCCGTCCTGCGTCACTTCGAAAGCGCTCTCTGCAGCAGTGCAGGCGCCGCCGCGGTTCACGCCCCAATCGGACTGATAACGGATCTTGATCTCGTCATCCTTACCGAGGGTCACGGGCACGCTGTACCAGACGCCATTGGCGCCCAGGTTCATCGGAATATCGCCGGCCCAGCCGGTAATCGTTCCGACCACGCCCCAGCCAAGGGTTCCGATCGTCTCGTTGTTCGCATTGTACACCACTTTGAAAGTACCGGTCATGTTGATGTTGTCACCGCCCGGAGCGGCGCCGACGAACTGGCCGACTGCCTCCGGCGTAGCACCGCCGCGGTTGACGTCCCAGCCGCCGTCGAAACGGACCTTCCAGCCGCCGCTCTCAACGGTGATGGCATCGCTGACCCAGATACCCGGCGCGACTTCGCTCATGACCACGTCGCCGCTCCATTCGTTGAAGTCGCCGATCACGCCCCAGCTCTTCTTGGCGTTGGCTACGGTGATCTTCTCGGCCTGGGGATCGTAGGTCACGATGTACGTGCCGTCTTCAACCTTGATGTTGTCGCCGCCGGCGACAGCATCGAAGGCTTCGCCCACAGCGGCCATCACACCGCCGCGGTTTTCAGCCCAATCGTGGTTCTTGCGGATCTTAAACTCGCCGCTGATCGCCGTTTCGGGGCTGACCCAGGCACCTTCGTCCAGGACCATGTCGATATCTTTCTCCCAGTCGCCGTTGACGCCGATCAGGCTCCAGACGGTACCGTCGGAGACCATAAGCATCGGCTCGGCGCCGCTCAGGTCGAGGGTCAGGAGCCAGTAGCCGGCAGGAAGCTTGATGTTGTTGCCGCCCGCAAAGGCCGGGAAGGCTTCACCGATGTTGACCAGGTCGCCACCGTAGTTCTCGTCCCAGCCGCCGTCTTTGCGCCACTTGAACTCGGTATCTTCCGGAGCGTTGACTCGGACCGTCCAGACACCGGCGTTCTCCGTGGCGATGACATCTTCATCCCAGTTGCCGTTGAGACCGATGACGTTCCAGCCGCTGATCGACTTGTCGATGGTGATCGTCTGCGCTTCAGGGTCGTAGGTCACGACGTAGTCGCCTTCAGCAGGGAGCATGATGTTCGGGCCATCCTCACTGACAGCTTCGAACGGCTTGCCGAATTCCTCGAAGTTGCCGCCGATGCTCAAGGCCCAGTCGTGGTTGTGGCGGAGCTTGAAGCCGTTGGTGTTGAGATGCGTGACAGGGCTCACCCACTTGCCGTCGGTCAAGACCATATCCACATCGCCGGCCCAGCTGTTGAAGTCGCCGATCAGGCTCCAGACATTGCCGTCGCTGATGGTGATCGTATTGTTGGCCGTATCGAGCACGACTTTCCAGAAACCTGCGGCAACCTGGATGTTCGGGCCGCCGGCCACCGCCTCGAACGGCTCATCCAAGGCCACGAACGTTCCGCCGAAGTCGGAATCCCAGGCACCGTCGAGACGCCACTTGAATTCCGAAGCTTCCGGCACGGTGATATAGGCCGTCCAGAGGCTGCCGTCGTTGGTGGCGAGGATGTCGTTCTCCCAGTCACCGTTCAGGCCGATGATGTTCCAACCCTTGACAGGCTCCGGCTCCGGACCGGGTTCATCGCCGCCGATGATGCCGGATACCTTGGCACCCGTGGTTTCGGACACCTTGGCAAGGCCGGCGCCCGGATTCACGAAGAGGTCGAAGATACCGTCGGCACCGACCACGATGTTCGCACCGTCCTGCGTGACTTCGAATTCAGCGTCAAGGCTGCTGAAGGTACCGCCCATGTTCACGGTCCAGGCTTTGTCCTGACGGAACTTGAACTCGTCGCCTGCGGCAAGGGTGACGCCGAGTGCCACGTGCCAGTTGCCGTCGGAAACCATGGCCAGGTCGCCGTCCCAGCTGATGCCGTACTGCGACAGGGAGCCGATGACCGACCAGTTGCTTGCTTCCTTGAAATCGGGGAACGGATCGTAAGCTTCGCTGATCCATGCGGTTCCGGCCTCAGGATTGACGAACAGGTCGTAGTAGCCGTCGGCACCGACGACGATGTTCGCACCGTCCTGCGTTACCTCGAAGGGCGTGTCGAGACTGCCGAAGGTACCGCCCATGTTCACGGTCCAGGCCTGGTCCTGACGGAACTTGAATTCATCGCCGGCACACAGCTGTACGTGGGCGGCGACATGATTTCCGGCACCGTCGGTCCACATTTCGAGATCCTTGTCCCAGCTTATCTCGTAAGCCGACAGGGAGCCGATGACCGACCAGTTGCTGGACTGCGTGTATTCGATGTACGGGCTGCCCTTCGGAAGGGTCACCACGAAATTGGAAATGGAAACCTTTTCCTTGGAGTCGACATGGCCGTTGCGGCCGTTGTCCTGCGCCGGATTCTGCATCGTGGCGCGGACCAGGGCCTCGAAACTGAGGGTCTGATCCTCCTGGAAACCCATCGAAAGGAACAGGTTGCTCAGCGTAGAGACGCTCGCCGTCATGACATTG
Source organism: Bacteroidales bacterium UBA3290 (assembly GCA_002361615.1). Classification (GTDB taxonomy): domain Bacteria; phylum Bacteroidota; class Bacteroidia; order Bacteroidales; family UBA932; genus Cacconaster. The sequence goes on along the minus strand of DETK01000017.1, from coordinate 119,945 downwards.
TCCTTGTTGGTCGTGGAGACGACCTTGTTCACGCTCTTTCCGTCGATCGAAGTGATGACGAGCATATGGTTGGGAGCGATCTTCTCGTTGAAGCCCATGTTGAACTTGCCCGGAGTATAAGCCACGGTCAGGGCCTTGGCACCCATCTCGTAGGAACTCACGACCGGCGCTGTCGCCTTGGAAGGATCGAACTGGGCAAATTCGTCATCGGGATAGCAAGCCGTCGCCAGGAGGGCGATCACACCTGCGAAAAGAATGGATAATACTTTCTTCATAGCGTTGTCCTCCTGTTAATAGCCCTGATTCTGGGAGAGTTTGTTGTTGGCAAGCCGGTCAGAATCCGGAATCGGGAAAAGGGCGCGATAGCTGTCAACGGCGGTACCGCCCTGGACGCCGCCCTTCCACTGCCAGACATAGTCCGAACTGGTGAACAGGCCGAAGCGGATCAGGTCGCTGCGGCGCCAGCACTCCTGGTAGAGTTCGCGGCCGCGCTCGTCGATGATCTCGTTCAGCGTGAGGGCATTGACTGCCGGCATACCGGCACGCTCGCGAACCTGGTTGAAGGCCGAGAGGCCATCGATCGAGGCACCGCGGGCAGCGCACTCAGCAGCCATCAGCAGCACGTCGGCGTAGCGCATCATCGGGAAGTCGGTGTCGACGAAGCCGAGCTCCTGGCCCGGGGTGCCGTCACTCTTGATGTTGCGGAACTTCATGAAGGCATAGCCGTTGGTGAACTCGCCGATGTCGTCGATGCTCTTCTGCTGGGTAGCCGTGTAGAAGAGGTTGCGGGCGTCGGCGGAGCTGAACTTGTCGTAGAATTCAGGCGTCGTGCGGAGACCGCCCCAGCCAGAGGAGATACCCAGGGCTGCAGGGTCCATCTCGCCGCCCGTGGAGGCGAAGATCAGGTAGTTGGTCGCACCGTAGCTGGTGGTGTTGACGCCGTCCTGCTCGATGGCGAAGATAATCTCGTCAGTGCAGCGGTTGTTGTCGGCCAGGAACAGCTCCTGATACGGGCTGAAGTCGCCGGAAGAAGTGGTGTGCAGCTTGTAGCCGTCACCCATCAGGCTGCTGAGCACCTGGGCGCACTTGTCGTACATCGCGGTGCCCGTATAGACCTGGGCGTTCAGATACAGCTTGGCAAGCAGGAACTTGGCCACACCCTTGTCGGCGCGGGCATAGCCGTTGCCGCGGGGAGCTGCGAGCGCGCTGTTGTTGATCAGGTCGCTGAGTTCCTTCTCAAGCCAGTTGAAAAGGTCGGCACGGTTGATCTGGTCGGGGAAGGCACCCACCACGCTCGTCTCGTCAGCGAACGGCACGTTGCCGAAGTTGTCGATGGCGTGGTAGTAAGCCAGGGCGCGGAGCACGCGGGCCTCGGCGATGAACTCTTCCTTGTTGGGGAAAGACACGCTGGAAGCCTGGGCTTCGCGGATGAACTCGTTGGCAGCGGACACCTGCATGAAGATGCGGGAGTAGAACGCGTAGATGAACGTGTCGTCCGTCGTCCAGTTCATATAGTGGAAATTCTTGATGGTCTGGTCATTCCAGCCGCAGACCGACTCATCGGTCGTCAGTTCGCTGTGGTGGTACAGGCCACGGATGTACTGCGAGGCACCTCCGTCGAGACCGGAGATGGAAGCACTTCCGTTGGCACCGTAGTAACCCGACGTGGCGAAGCCCGTATAGACACCCGCCAGGAAGGAAGTGAAGGAGGCCTCGTCGACGAGGGCCTTGTCCGCCGTGTTGGCGTTCGGGTCGATCGGCGTGACATTGAGGTCACCGATGCAGGAGGTCAGCGCGGCAGAGATGGCAAGGATGCCGAAAATATATTTGATCGTTTTCATATCTCACGCTGTATTAGAAGTTGAACTTGAGACCGAGCACGAAGGTCCGCGGGCGCGGATAGAGCGTGCCGTCGATACCGCCGTAAACCTCGGGATCCATTCCCTTGTACTTGGTCAGGGTGCAGATGTTCTGGACCGTGCCGAAGACATTGAGGGAAGCGTAGTTGTCGCCGCCTACCCGGAAGAGTTTCGGGAAGGTGTAGCCGAGGGTGAAGTTGTCGAGCTTCAGGAACGAGGCGTTGGTGATGTAATAGTCCGACGTGTACTGGGCCTGGGAGAAATAGGAATCCCAGGCGGAGGCCAGGCGGTTGCTCACGAAACTGTTGGTCCAGAGGTCGGCCAGCATTTCCGTGTCGGAGGCCACGTTGTTGTACACCCAGTTGCCGACGGAGGCGTGGCCGGAGAGGGCAGCCGTCCAGTTCTTCCAGCTGAAGTTGGTGTTGAAACCGAAGGTGAAGTCAGCGTCGGGCTTGTGGTAGAAGTACTTGTCGTCGGCGTTGATCACACCGTCGTTGTTGCGGTCCACATAGACGCCGCTGATCGGGTAGCCTTTCTCGTCATAGACCTGCTGGTACACGTAGAAGGCGCGCATCGGGTGACCGACCTGGTGCATCTGCACGTTGTTGCCGGTACCGCCCGAGACACCGCCCGTCTCAACGCCCGTGGCGTTGTCTTCGGAAGCGGTCAGACGCGTGATCTCGTTGTAGTTGTAGGCCACGTTGAAGCCAGCCGTCCAGCTCATGTCCTTGCGCTCGATCAGGATGCCGTTCAGACCGAGTTCGACACCGAGGTTCTTCATGTCACCGATGTTGGTGTTCAGGTAGTTGGTCAGGTTGGAGAGGGCCGGGACAGGAATGTAGTTCAGAATGTCGCGGGTATCCCTCCGGTAAAGGTCGAGGTTGGCCGAGAGACGGTCGTTCCAGAAGCCGAGGTCCATACCGATGTTGTAGGTCGTCGTGGTCTCCCAACGGAGGTCGGCGCTGTAGCCCAATGCGGAGATCGGGGTGATGAGCCGGTCGTTGAAGTAGTAGTAGGAACCCAGCTGGTTGGTCAGGAACTGTGCGAAGGTGTCGTAATAGCCGCCCACCTCCTGCTGTCCGGTCTCACCCCAGGAGAGACGCAGCTTCAGGGTGCTGAGCGTTCCGGCCTGCGGCATGAAGTCTTCCTTCATGACGTTCCAGGCGAAGGCTACGGACGGGAAGATACCCCACTTGTGGTTCTGGAAGCGCGAGGTACCGTCGGCGCGCAACGTAGCGGTCAGCAGGTATTTCTCACCGTAGGTATAGTTGGCACGGCCGAAGAACGAAATCAGGTAGAGCTCGCCCTTGCCGATCGACTCGCCAAGCTTGGCCTTGTCGCTCAGACGGATGGTATTGCTGTTGCTCTCGCTGTAGAAGTGCTGCCAGGAATAACCGGCCATCAGGTCGACGTTGTGCTTGCCGAAGTCCTTGTTGAAGTCGCCGTAGAATTCCAGCGTGGTGTTGCGGCGGGAATAGTCGTAATCGGTATGCTGGCCGCCGCCCGACTGGTTGGTGTTGTGGTACGAAGCCTCGGAGCCCTTGGCCAGTTCGGTCACGCCCACACTCTTCGCCCAGTCGAGACCGAGGTTGAGGTTGAAGCGGAGCGCCTCGAAACCGTGGACCTTGTAGTCGAACTGTGCATTGCCGATGAAACGGTAGGCGTTCGCCGTATCGTTCTTCGCGTCGAGCAGGCCGACCGGGTTCATCGTGGCCATCGTGTTGATGTTGCCGCTCTGGTCGAACCAGGTGGTGTAGCCGTTCAGGTTGTAACCGCCGATTTTGTTGTACACCGGCTTGGTCGGGTCATAATGGTTGGCCGCGCCGATGGCATCCTGGTTGGCGTACTGGTTGAAGGCGTAGGTTCCTTTGCCGTTCAGGTTGACGGTCAAGTGGTTGTTCAGGAAACTCGGCGAGAGGTTGAGCGATGCGGTGGCACGGTCCATCTTCGAGCCGATCAGCGTACCGTTCTGCTCGGTGAAACCGCCGGAAACACGATAGGGCATGAAATCACCGATCTTGCCGCCTACGCTCAGGTTGGCGTCGTGCGAAAGGGCGTTGTGGAAGATTTCATCCTGCCAGCCGTGTTTGTTGATTTTACCCACTGCATCGGCAGGGATCTTGCCGCCGATGCCGAGATTGGCCTCAGCCGGGGAATTTGCGCCGTAGTAGGAACGGATGATTTCTACGATGCCGTCAGCATCCAGCAGGGTGTTGTACTTGGCAAGCGTGTTGTACGACGCGGTGTAGTCGACGGCCACGTGCGGAATCTTGCTGGCGACCTTCGAACCCTTCTTGGTCGTGATCACGATGACGCCGTTCGACGCGCGGGAACCGTAGATGGCGGTCGCCGAGGCATCCTTCAGCACGGTGAAGCTTTCGATGTCTTCAGGGTTGATCGAGGAAAGCGGGTCGGACATACCGCTGATGCCGTCGTTCGAAACCGGCAGGCCGTCGATGACGATCAGCGGGTCGTTGCTCGCATTGATGGAGGAGCCGCCGCGGATACGGATCGTGGCACCGGAACCCGGCATACCGGAACCGGCCGTGACCACCACACCGGCGCTCTTGCCGCGAAGCAGGTCAGCCGGGGTCGTGATGACACCTTTGTTGATTTCATCTGCGCGGACGGTCGAGACCGATCCGGTCATGTCGCTTTTCTTGACCGTACCGTAACCGATGACGACCACTTCGTCCAGAAACTCGTGATCATCCTCCATCAGCACGGAAGCGGCCTTTCCGGCCTCGATCGTGACGGTCTTCAGACCCAGGAAGCTGATCTCGATCAGCGTGTTGGCAGAAGGGACGTTGAGCGTCCAGGCTCCGTCCAGATCCGTCTGCACGCCGTTGCTGGTACCCACTTGGATAACAGCAGCCCCGGCCACGGGACCGAACTTGTCTTCCACCACACCTTTCGCGGTGTACTGCGCGAAAGCGGAGGCACAAGTCAGTACCAGGACCGAGAGCAGAGTAAGAATCTTCTTCATAGAAACTGCTTTAGTTAAACTTTACTTTGATGATTTAGATTATTGATTTTTCTCCTTGATGGCCAGTACGCTCACGGCACCGCAGAGCAGCAGCGCGCCCGCGATGACCAGCATGCCCGCCTGCGATCCGCCGATGGCCTTGAGGACCAGGCCGCCCAGCGCAGCTGCGACGATCTGCGGCAGGCAGATGGTGCAGTTGAACAGGCCCAGGTACTCGCCCATGTGCGAACTGCCCTTCAGCGCATTGGTCAGGATCGAGAACGGGAGGGCGAGCATCGCGGCCCAGGCGAATCCGATGAGGAAATACGAGACGAAGAGCAGGTATTTGTCGTGGACGAAGAAAACCGAGATGAAACCGATGGCACCGATCACCAGCGAAGTGATGTAGGCGGCCCGGTTCGTCTTGAATTTCGGAATGAAGAGCGCCCAGCAGAGCGAACCCACGGCCTGGATGGCGAAGACTACACCCACCCAGTTACCGGCAGCCTGGTAGCCTTCCGAAACGACGTCGGTAGTACCCCATACGTTCTTGGCGATGGCGCCGTTGGTGTAGGTCCACATAAAGAGGAAGGCGGCCCAGCAGAAGAACTGCACCAGGCCCACGGTCCAGAATGCCTTGGGAGCATGTGCCAGCAGCTTGATGAAACCTTCCTTCTTGCCCTCCTGCTGCTTCTGGAGGTCGAATCCGTGGAATTCCGCATATTCCTTCGGCGGCATCTCCTTTACTTTCATAAAGGTATAGAGGACGCAGAGGATCAGGATGGCGGCGCCGCAGTAGAAGCTCCAGATCACCGAATCGGGAATCACGCCCTTGGGAGCGGTATTGGCGATGCCGATCCAGGTGAAGAAAATCGGGAACAGGTAGCCGAACAGGCTGCCGGCGTTGCACAGGAAACTCTGGATCGAGTAGGCCTGCGTCTTCTGCTTCTCATTGACCATGTCGCCCACCATCATCT
>DETK01000017.1:0-114099 GCA_002361615.1 Bacteroidales bacterium UBA3290 | reverse complement strand
ACCATCATCTTGAAGGGCTGCATCGCCACGTTGATGGAGGTATCCAGGAAGATGAGCGAGAAAAGGCCGAACCACATGGCTCCGTTCAGGCCGAGGAAGAGCCGCTGGCTGAAGTTCAGGCTGCCCGCATTGGGCAGGAAGATCATGACCAGCACGGCGACGATGGCACCGACCAGCAGGTAAGGCTTGCGGCGGCCCATCCGGCACCAGGTGCGGTCGGACCAGTGGCCGATCAGCGGCTGGACGATCATGCCCATCAGCGGAGGAAGGATCCAGAAGAAACTCAGCTGGTGCGGATCGGCACCCAGCGTGGCGAATATGCGGCTGATGTTGGCGCTCTGCAGCGCATAGGCTATCTGCACACCGAAGAACCCGAAGCTCAGGTTGAACATCTGCCAAAACGTTAGGTTTCTTTTCTCCATAACAATAAATCAGGCTTTTATGCCAAAATAAACCTTCAAATGTAAACATTTTTTACATTAGTTATATCTTTTTGACAAAAACTGCATAAAAAGCTTTATCTTTATAGAATGAAACAGACACTTCTCCTTACCGCCATCCTTACGCTGCTCCCGCTTGCGGCAGCCGGCCAGACCACGAAGAACATCCCTGCACGCCATCCGGTTCTCACGCAGGAAGAAATCATCGCCAACATCGAAAGGACCATCGAGCAGGTCCGTGCCGACTGGAAGATTCCCGGCATGGGCGTGTCGATCTACAAAGACGGACAGGTCATCCTGTCGAAAGGCTACGGCGTCAAGAGTCTGGAGACCGGCGTACCGGTGGATGCCCATACCCTTTTCCAGATCGGTTCCGTGTCCAAGTCGTTCACGGCGGCCATCCTTGCACAGCTGGTGGACGAAGGTCTCCTGAGCTGGGAAGACCGGGTGAAAGACCATCTTCCCGACTTCGAGATGTACGACCCCTGGGTCACCGCGAACATCCAGGTCAAGGACCTGACCTCCCACCGGACCGGCATGCGGGACGACATCGGCACCTACCTGGGCAACCTGGGTTACGACCGTGACGACATCTACAAGATGTTCAAGCTGATGCCGCCCGCCTACACCTTCCGCGGCGACTACCAGTACAACAACATCACCTTCATCCCCGCCGCGAAGATCATCGAGAAGCTGACCGGCAAGAGCTGGGAGGACAACGTGCGCGAACGCATCTTCCAGCCGCTGGGCATGACGGAATCCACGCTCAACGGGGAAGGCTTCGGCGCCGCCCTGGCCGACGGCACCGCCGCGCTCCCCTACACCTTCGAACGCAAGGGCCGCGAAATGAACATCTGGCCGATGTACGGCGACGAGCAGTCGCTCTGGTGGCTCACCGTCGTAGGCCCCGCCGGCAGCATCTGCTGCACGCCGACCGACCTGATCAAATGGGCCGTCTTCCATCTGGGCGACGGCAAGGTAGGCGACCGCCAGCTCATCTCCGAAAAACAGATGAACTACCTCCACCGCGGCGTGACCATCACCTCCCAGACCCCCGACAAGACCAATCTCTACGGCCACTGCTGGTTCATCGAGCAGACCCGCAAATGCCGCATGTACTTCCATACCGGCACCACCTGGGGAATGACCACGATCTGCTGCTTCATCCCCGAAATGGATTTCGCCATGACCATCCAGGTCAACAGCGAGGCGCCTTCCGAGGCGCGGCACGCCATCCTTCGCCGTGCCGTGGACCTTTTCCTCGGCTATGAAGACTACGACTACAACGCCGAATACCTGAAAGAATGGTACGCGAATGCGGACCGGCGCGCCACGGCCGAAGAGAAGGCTGCGGCCGAACGTGTCGCCGTGGCGGCGCCCGCCTGGTCCCGGATCCAGGGACATTACACCGGACAGCACGAAATCCTGGGCGACCTCGACATCCTGATCGAAGGCGGCCGTCTCTATATCAAGCTGCACAACAAGAAAGCCTGGAAGCGCGAACTCAAGCACGTCAACGGCAATGTCTTCAACTTCCGTGCGGACGGCTGGGGCTTCGATGTGACCTTCCACTTCGACAACCCGGACGAATGGGGTTCCCTGGCCAAGGGACTGTCCATCACGGTGGGATCGGGAGAAGAATTTGCAAATTGGGACAGAAAACTCTAATTTTGAGCCATGATGAAACGGTATGTGATGCTTGCCGCCGCGTTGCTGGGTGCAACGCTCGGTCTCTGGGCCAAGACGCCCGTCATCGGCATTTCCTCCTACAGTGAGAGCGGAAGATGCCAGGTCAATATGACTTACGTCAACTCCGTCCGGATGGCCGGAGGTGTGCCGCTGGTCATTCCCGTCACGGGTGACGACGCCCAGATCGACCTCGTCATCTCGGCCATCGACGCCCTCGTGATGACGGGCGGCGAAGACTTCGACCCGCTTAAATGGTTTGGCGAGGAGCCTGTCCGCGGCCTGGGCGAAGTCGTTCCGGAACGTGACGAATATGACGTCAAGCTGGTCCGCGCAGCCGTGGCCCGGGGCATCCCCGTGCTGGGTATCTGCCGCGGAGAGCAACTGCTGGCCGTGGCCTTCGGCGGCTCACTCTGGCAGGACATCCCTTCGCAGGTTCCCTCCAGCTACGTAAAACATCGGCAGAGCCCCACGAGCGGCGCCTACGGCACCCATTCGATTTCCATCACGCCCGATTCGAAACTGGCAAAAATCCTCGGCAAGGACAAAGCCGTGGTCAATTCCTTCCATCACCAGGCCATCAAGGACGTACCCAAGGGCTTCAAGGTTACGGCCACATCGGCCGACGGTATTATAGAAGGTGTCGAGCGCGTCGGCAAACTGCCCGGTTTTGTCGATGGGGGCGGCATCATCATCGGCGTCCAGTTCCATCCCGAAGTGATCACCAATGCGGGCAATCCGGAATTCCTGCCCATTTTCCGCTTCATCGTAGAAGAAGCCTGCAAATAAGTTTCCCTGATGTCTGCACGCACTTTCATTACTTCACTGGCCATGCTATGCGCCTTGGCCGCCGCATCTTCCTGCGTCGACCCGGCGTATGATCTCAACCGGACAGACCCCGCCGTCACACTCGGCGGCGACGACCTGACGTTCCCCCTGGGCACGACCCGGCAACTGAAAGTCGGCGACATGATTACCGACCGCTTCGGCAGCCTCTTCGTCCGGGAAGACGACGGGACATTCACCGCGCATTATACGGCCGATCCTGTAGATTTCGTCTTTGCCGGGCTGAAGGACTACGACGGAGCCCGTCCGTTCCGCAAATACTGCAACTTCCCTATTTCCACGGCTTTCTCGCTGTTCAGAACGCCTGCTTCCGGCGTGAGGTTCGACCCCGACGGTACGGCCGACCTTTCGGGCCTGCTGCCGGCCACGATCAATCTCGGCTCCAAGTCGCGGGGTACGACCCTCAATATCCCGCGCATGCCCGACCAGCTGCTCGGACTCGAATCGATCACCCTCACCCGGGAGTCGATCGTACGGGTCACCTTCGCGATTCCCAACTGCGTGCTGACCGACGGCACGGTGACCGCTACCGTCAACGTCGACTTGAGCCAATTCTTTGAAAGCGAAGACTGCGTCGACGGCATCCTGACCGTCGTCGTCCCGCTCACGAAGGAAAACGGCTATTCCTCCACCATCGACATTCCGCTGCGCACGCTCAAGTTCAGTTCGGGTGATTACGACGTCAAGACCCACACCCTCAACATGGAAGCCCGGCTCGGCTTCAACGGCAGCGTGGCGGTGAGCGGGGCCCGGACCAGCCGCGCCCGCTACGAAAGCATCGTATCGTCCAACCCGCTCCAACAACTCCAGGTTACGGCGGAACTCCGCGACCTCACCTGCGAATCCATCCGCGGCCGCTACGACTACAAGATCGCCCAGCTCCAGACCAGCGTCGACCTGACCAACCTGACCGGTCAGGTCCTCGACCGGATCGGCGACAAGGACGCCGTCTTCGACTTCGACGATCCCGAGATCATCCTCAACGTAGAGAGCAACATCAGCGTTCCGACCTACGCCCTGGTCAAACTCACGGCCCTGAAGAAACGCGCCAAGGTCGCCGTCATGGACAGCATCGTCGTCCCCTTCCCGATCGCCGAACCGGGCGAAACCCTGCACAAGCAGATACGCCTGGCCAAAACCGCGAAGAGCCCGGAAGACGTCGTCCTCGACTTCACCGAACTGGTCCGGATCGCCCCCGACCAGATCGTCGTAGACATCGAGGGCCTCACTTACCACGACCAGACGGGGGAAGTCCGCGTCGGAGTGGTGTATGAAGCACACGTGACGCCCCGCGTCAACATCCCCCTGGCCTTCGGGCCCGCCCTGCAGCTTACGATGCGCGACACGCTCACGCTGCCCGATACCTTCGGCAACCTGCTCCAGGACAACCGGCTGACACTGCTCGGCGAGATGACCAACACACTCCCGCTGCAGCTTGAATTCAATATGGAGATGACCGATGCGGCCGGAAACCGGCTGCTCGAGCCCGTCGATGCGACCATCGCCGCAGGCGGCACCAGTCCTCTCTCCGTTCCTTTGGCTCCCCTGGCTGACGCGCCGGTCGGGAAACTGTCGAAAGCCTTCCTGACCTTCAAGGTGAAAGGGACGAAAGACAACCGTCCCGTCAAGGCCGACGATTACATCCAGGCCGCCCTCCGGGTCAAGGTCCCGGGCGGCTATCATCTCTCCCTCCAAAACGACGACGCGCAATGAAAAGATACAGTTTGACCGTCCTGCTCGCACTGCTCGCCTTCACGGCGCTCGTTCCGGCTCAGCCGCTCCGCGGCAGTTACTTCTTCGAAACATCGCTTCTTCGCAGCAAACTCAACCCGGCCTTTGCTCCGCAGACAGACCTCTATATCTCCGTCCCGGTGGCCGGCTACGCCAGCGCCGAAATGCTCAGCAATGTCGGTCTTGGCAACTTTTTGTTCCCCGAAGGCGACAAGACCTACACTTTTCTCAACGACCACGTGGATGAAGCCACCTTCTATGGAAAGCTTCCGGAGAAGGACCCCTACCTCACGGCGCGCTTCGAAACCGATCTGCTGGGCGCGGGATACCGCTTGAACGACAAACTCTTCCTCTCGGCAGGACTCTCCGTTTCGGGCTACGGCCATGCGGATATCCCCCGGGAGCTGCTCCGCTTTGCCAAGACAGGACGCAGCGGCGGCAGCCAGTCCTGGATGATTGAAGGTCCACACGCCTCTTTTCTGACGTACGCAACGTTCTCGGCCGGCTGCAGCTACGATCTGGACGATTTGGTTCCCGGACTTCGCGTCGGCGGCCGTCTTCGTCTGATGACCGGTCTGAATGCTGCCAACACCACGCTTCATATGCTTGACGTCCAGATGAATGACGACCGTCTCGCCGCCACGGTTTGCGGAATCCTCGACCTCTCCGGCTTTTCTTACACGCCCGAGGGAGGTTTCCGTTCCGACGGTTTCCGCCTCCATGGCCTTGGCGCCGCCTTCGACCTGGGTGCTGAGTACAGGCTCCGCTTCGACGGCTTCGTGAACGGCCTCAATCTCTCGGCTTCCATCGCCAATGTCGGGAAACTTTCCTTCGGCAAAGCCAAGAGGCTGAAAGCCGAGCACAGCGCCAGCTTCGAGGGCTTCCAGAACATCAGTGCCGACTTCGACTTTGCCTCCGCCCTGGAAAAGGTAACCAGCGACTTCAGCGAGCTGATCACGCTGGAAAGCGACGGGACCCCGGATTTACGCTACATCATGAGCCCGGAAATCTTCGCCGGAGCCGAGGTCCCCTTCCTCAACGAAATGCTGAGCGTCGGCCTGCTCTACAACCGGAGCATGGACAAGAACCAAATGACCGTCGCCTTCAACGCCACGCCGCTCGAATGGCTCAACCTGAATGCCCACTACACGTTCGGCCCCGTCGGCCGGATGGGATTCTACGCCGAGTACATTCCGAAGAAATACGTCGGCTTCTTCTTCGGCTTCGAAAAAGCCTCCTGGAAGACCAACAAGCAGCTGCTCGGCATCCGTAACTTCACCGAAAGCGTCTGCCTCGGCCTGAACGTCCTGCTGTAGCCAGCCTGTAACACACCCTCCCGGCCATGAAAACGCATTGTATTCATGGCCGGGAGGATGTTTTCAGCAGGGTCGGCCATAGAAACGGCCGGTTTTTATGGCTGGGAGATGCGTTTGTCAGCGCGGTCGAGCAGGAGGATGGTGACCAGACGGGTGAGGACGGCCAGGGCGATGAAGTTGGTGCCCATCTCGAGGCGCATGACGATAAAGCGCGAGTTCATCTTGAAATTGAGCAGCAGCATGGCGACGAGGAACACGTCGATCATGTTCCATTTGTCCACCGACTGCAGTTTGAGGAACTGCCGGCCTGTGGCTAGCCTGAGCCCCAGCTCGATGTATTTGAGGACGGGAAAGACGAACGTGAAGATCAGGATGATGCCCGAAATCAGGTAGTCGCTGCTCTCCCAGAACATCCGGACCGAATCGAACAGCGTGACTTCCTGGCTCCGGATCTGGAAGCCCAGAACCTGATACTTGGTGGACATCAGGGGATAGCAGAGTCCCAGGATGTAGAACGTAACGGAGGCGGCCAGGAAGGCCAGCGCCACGTATTCGCGGGTCTGAAGGGACCTGTGCTGTTTGACGGGCAGGACTTCCATGGGCGTCAGTCGGCTATTGGAACAGCTTCCGGCAGAGCGCGGCGATGTCGGCTACGGGTGTGACGGTGATGCCGCGGCCGTCGGCCGGTTTCGTACGCTTGGCGAAGGAGGATTCCTTGTTGAAAGAAGAGATGTAGATCTGCTCGAAACCGAGCTTTTCGGCTTCGGCGATACGGCGTTCGACCTGACTGACAGGGCGTATTTCCCCGCTAAGGCCGACTTCGGCGGCGAAGCAGACTTTCGGCGAGATATACAGGTCGAAGTTGGACGAGAGAATGGAGGCCACAATGGCCAGGTCGCAGGCCGGGTCGGCCACCCGGAGGCCGCCGGCGATATTCAGGAATACATCCTTGGCGGCCAGCTTGAAGCCGGCGCGCTTCTCGAGCACGGCCAGCAGCATGTTGAGCCGGCGGCCATCGAAGCCCGTGGCCGAGCGCTGGGGCGTACCGTAGGCAGCGGTGCTCACCAGTGCCTGGATCTCGATCAGGAACGGACGCGTTCCGTCCATCATGGCGGCGATGGCGATGCCGGAAAGGTCGTCCTGGTGCATCGGGATGAGGATTTCGGAAGGGTTGCGCACTTCCCGCAGTCCCGCGCCGGTCATTTCGAAGACAGCCAACTCGTCGGTCGATCCGAAACGGTTCTTGATGCTGCGCAGGATGCGGTAGGCACCTTTCGTGTCGCCTTCGAACTGCAGGACCACGTCGACGATGTGTTCAAGGACCTTCGGACCGGCGAGCGTTCCGTCCTTGGTGATGTGGCCGATCAGGATGACGGGCGTACCCGTCTCCTTGGCGTAGCGCAGCAGCGATGAGGCGCACTCCCGTACCTGGGACACGCTGCCCGCGGAGGAGTCGAGCGCCTCACTGTAGATGGTCTGGATGGAATCGACGATCAGCAGGGCGGGCTGGATCTCCCGGGCCTGGGAAAGGATGTTCTCGAGAACGGTTTCGCTGAGGATGAAGCAGTCGTCTTCACTTCCGCCGAGTCGCTCGGCGCGGAGCTTGATCTGCTTGGGACTTTCCTCACCGGACACATAGAGGGTCCTCAAGTCCTTGCAGCAAAGCGGGATCTGGAGGGAAAGGGTCGATTTGCCGATACCGGGCTCGCCACCGATGAGGATCATGCTTCCGGCGACCATTCCGCCGCCGAGTACGCGGTCGAGCTCCCCGATGCCGATGGAAAACCGGTTGTCGTGCGAGAGGTCGATCTCACGGAGCCGTTGCGGCCGGGCGTCGGAAGCGTCAATGTATGCCCGCGAGCGGGAAGTCGTCTTTCCGCCCCCGCCCGCACTGGCACGGGCCGCTTTCGGTTCCTCCACCATCGTATTCCATTCCCCACAGGCAGGACAGCGTCCCATCCACTTCGGGCTTTCGTTCCCGCACGAGGTGCAGTACCATACCGTCTTAATCTTCGTTGCCATACGACAAATGTATGAATTTTTTCATTATCTTTGAATGATTGAATGATACGATATGGAAACACTGACCATCAAAACCATCGGACCGTGGATGCTGCATGGCGAGCAGATCCTGCTCATAGGCAGCTGTCCCGCGCTGGGCGCGTGGAATCCCGAGAAGGCCCTTCCCATGACCGTGACCCAGGGTATTATCTGGAGTATCGAGCTGGACAAGGCGCTCCTTCCGTCCCATTTCGAATATAAGTTCATCTGCCGCAAGGCGGACGGCTCCGTCGTCTGGGAGACCTGCTTCAACCGGACCGACCCCTATGCCGTCACCGAGACGACCTTCCCCGACCAGCATCCCCGCTATGCCGGAACGGCCATCCCCGTGTTCTCGCTCCGCAGCCGCCGCAGTGCCGGCATCGGCGACTTCGCCGACATCAAACTGATGGTCGACTGGGCCGCAGCCACCGGACAGGCCCTGCTCCAGCTGCTTCCGGTCAACGACACCACTTCCACCAAGACCTGGACCGATTCCTACCCGTACGGCGGCATCACCATCATGGCCCTGCATCCCATCTACCTGAACCTGCAGGACATCGGCCCGCTGCGCAACAAGGAGGCACAGGCTGCCTTCGAAGAAGAGGCCGCCCGGCTCAATGCCCTCCCGCAACTTGACTACGAACAGGTGTTCCATCTGAAAGACCGGTATGCCCGTGCCATCTTCGCACAGAAGGGCACCCGCATGATGAGCAGCCGTGCTTTCAAGGAGTTCTCCGCATCGAACAAAGACTGGCTGCTGCCCTATGCAGCCTTCTGCGTGCTCCGCGACCGCTACGGCACCGCCGATTTCAGCAAGTGGAAGACTTTCAAGAAATACAATGCCGGCGCCGTGGCCCGTTTCTATGCCGGAGAGGCCAAGCCCGAGATGGACTACTACATCTTCCTGCAATATCACCTCGACCGGCAGCTCCGCGACGCCCACGACTACGCCCGCTCGAAAGGCGTTGCCCTCAAGGGCGACATTCCCATCGGCATCACGCCGCACAGCGTCGAAGCCTGGGCAGAACCCGAGTACTTCAACATGGGCGAACAGGCCGGCGCACCGCCGGACGCCTTTGCGGCCGATGGCCAGAACTGGGGCTTCCCGACCTACAACTGGGACCGGATGGCGCAGGACGGCTATACCTGGTGGAAGCGCCGCTTCCGCAAGATGGCCGAGTACTTTGACGCCTACCGGATCGACCACGTACTGGGTTTCTTCCGCATCTGGGAGATCCCCGTGCCTTACAAATCCGGCCTGATGGGCCATTTCAGCCCGGCTCTGCCCTATTCCCCGGAGGACCTGCAATGGCGCGGCTTCCACTTCGACGAGCGGCGGCACGCCCGTCCCTATGCGGATGACGATCCGCGAGAAGTGCTCTTCCTCGAGGATCCCGTCCACAAGGGGCTTTGGCATCCCCGCATCAGCGCCCAATATACCCGAAGCTACAACGACCTGCAACAGTGGGAGAAAGATGCCTACAACCACCTCTACGACGAGTTCTTCTACCACCGCAATACCGATTTCTGGCGCGAGCAGGCCATGCGCAAGCTGCCTGTTCTGATCGGTGCCACCAACATGCTCACTTGTGCCGAAGACCTGGGCATGATTCCGGCCTGCGTGCCGCAGGTGCTGTCGGATCTGCACATCCTCTCGCTCGAAGTCCAGCGTATGCCCAAAGATCCCAAACAGATGCTCGGCAATCCCGCCGAATATCCCTACATGAGCGTCTGCACCACGGGCTCGCACGACACCAGCACGCTCCGCGGCTGGTGGGGTGAAAACCACGACGGCGAAGACTGCCCGGTGGAAAGCTGCCGGTGGATCATCGCCGAGCACCTCTATTCCCCGTCCATGCTCACCATCCTGCCGCTGCAGGACTGGTTCTCCCTCGAGCCATCCCTCCGCGTGGAAGACATCCCCGGCGAGCGCATCAACATCCCGGCCAATCCGAAGCATTACTGGCGCTGGCGGATGCACGTGACGCTCGAAGAGATGATCGGCAACGAGGCATTCAACGAGAAGGTTGCAGCAATGATCGCCCAAAGCGGACGCAAAGCCTGATCCTGCTATGGCGAACGAGAAGAAAAAAGGCCTGGCCCTGCACTGGCAGATCCTGATCGGCATCGGCCTGGGTATCGTGGCCGGCATCGTACTGTGCAAGATCACACCCTACGAGAACTGGGCCAAATACATCAAATGGGCCGGCGACATCTTTCTGCGCGGCCTGCGCATGATCGTCATCCCGCTGGTTTTCACTTCCATTGCGCTGGGCGTAGCCGGCATGGGCGATTCAACGGCCCTGGGGCGCATCGCCGGAAAGACTATCCTCTATTACATCGGGACCACGCTGATTGCGGCCACCATCGGCCTGCTGCTGGTCAACCTCGTCAAACCCGGGGTGGGCGCCAGCCTCAACCTGACTGAGGAAGTGGCTACAGTCAGTTCGCAGCAGGTGTCGTTCATCGACCAGATCGTGAACATCGTCCCGGCCAATATTTTCGAAGCCATGGCCAAAGGCGACCTGCTGCCCATCATCTTCTTCGCCGTGATCTTCGGCCTGTTCATGAACAAGGTGGAGATCAAGCATGCGGGCACGCTGAAGAACCTGTTCGAGGCCGTCTTCGAGGTGATCATGAAGATTACGATGTTCATCATCCGGCTGGCTCCGTACGGCGTGTTCGCCATCGTAGCCAATGTCGTAGGCAAGCAGGCCGACGACCCGAAGGCGCTGCTGGCCATGGCCGGAAGTCTGGGTGTGTTCGTGCTGGTCGTCTGGGGCGGGCTGCTCATCCAGGGCGGCGTCGTGCTGCCGCTGCTGGTGCGGACGCTCGGCAAGCAAAACCCCTGGCGGCACATTTCCAAGATGTCCACCGGCATCCTCACGGCCTTCTCCACCTGCTCTTCCGGGGCAGCCCTGCCCATCAATATCCGGGATTCGCAGGAGAAATGCGGCATCTCGAACAAGATCGCCAGTTTCGTCCTCCCTTTGGGCAGTACGATCAATATGAACGGTACGGCATTGTACGAGTGCGTCGCCGCCATCTTCATCGCCCAGGCCTATGGCATCGACCTGACGCTGGCCCAGCAGATTATGATCGTCTTCACGGCGCTGCTGGCAGCCATCGGTGCGGCGGGCATTCCGATGGCAGGCATGGTGATGCTGGCCATCGTGCTGTCGGCCGTCGGCCTTCCGCTCGAAGGCATCGGCATGGTGCTGGCCGTCGAACAGATCTGCGACATGCCCCGCACCTGCATCAACTCCTACGGTGACACCTGCGGTGCGGTCATCATCGCCCACAGCGAAGGAGAACAGTTGACGATCTAGCCATAAAAACCGGCCGTTTTTATGGCCGACCCTGCTGAAAACACCCTCCCGGCCATGAATGCAATGCGTTTTCATGGCCGGGAGGTTTGCGTGGGATTCTTCGACGTGGAAACGGAGGATGTGGGCTGTCAGCGGATGACGAAGCGGTCGCGGCCTGTGATGTCGGCGACAACGCGGGAGCCGGGGAAGAGGGCGGCCACGTCGGAGCCGAATCGCTCGTTGATTTCCAGATAAAGATGTCCGTCGGGGCGCAGGAGGGCATCGGCCCAGCGTGCGATGGCCCGATAGAAGCGCAGCGGATCGTCGTCGGGGACGAAGAGGGCCTCGGCGGGTTCAAAGTCAAGGACATTCGGCCGCATCGCGGCGCGCTCGCTGTTGCAGATATAAGGCGGATTCGATACGATAACATCGAATTTCGGCAGTCCGGCCGGCGGAGCCGCCAGCACGTCGGCCGAGAAAAAGATCGGCTTGGCTCCCCGAAGTTTGATGCGCTGCCGGCAGGCATAACGCAGGGCAGCGTCCGACAGATCGCAACCATAGACCATCGCCTCGGGAAACTCCGCTGCCAACGACCAGGCGATGCATCCCGAGCCGGTGCACAGATCGAGGATACTGAACGGGCTGTCGTCGTCGGCCTCGAGATGCCCGGTCGAGCCGGGCACGACGGAAGAAGTCGAGCCGGGCACGGCGGAATCGTCGTCGGCATAGAGGTCGTCGATGATGCGGGAGACCAGTTCCTCCGTTTCCGGCCGGGGAATCAGACACCCCTCGCCCACTTTGAAACGGTGGCCGCAGAACTCCGTGAAGCCCAGCACATACTGTAGCGGACGGCCGGTCGAGAGCTCTTCGAGCGCCGCCAAGGTTTCAGATTCCCGGTCAAGCCGGGAATGACGATCGGAGTCAAGCTGGAAATGACGGGAGTCAGTAGCGGAGGCTAACGGCATATCCGGTTCGGAAACATACTTATAAGAAGGTATGTCACAATAGTGCTCCAACAGCCGGAAAGCCACGGCCTTGGCCTCCGCCTCCGGATACAGGGACGACAGCCGGTCAATACAGAAATGGACGAATGCTGCTATTGTCATAAGGTTCTGCCGCGTCGTCGGGGCCCTATTTGGATGTTTCCAGCGCCTCTTCGATCAGGCAGTCGAGCACCTCGGCGACCGTCATGCCGGCTGCGCGGATCTGGGCGGGCACCAAGGACATCTTCGTCATACCCGGCACCGGATTGATCTCCAGGAAATAGACCTTGCCCGACTCCGACAGGATGTAGTCGCAGCGGATCAGGCCGCGACAGCCGAAATGCTGGTAGATGCGGCGCGTCTGCTCACGCACGACCTGCTCCACATCGGAAGGAATCTGCGCCGGGCATACCTCGTCGCTCTTGCCCAGGTATTTGGCCTCATAATCGAAATACTCATTGTGCGGGATGATCTCCGTGACCGGCAGGGGGATGACAACCCCTTTGCGGTTGAAGACCCCTTCGGTCAGTTCACGTCCGGGGATGTAGCTCTCGATCAGCACGTCGTCGCTCTCGGAGAAAGCCGCAGCGACGGCCGCCGCCAGGTCTTCCTGCCGCTTGACCTTCGTCACGCCGAAGGAACTGCCGCCGTCATTCGGTTTGACGAAAACCGGCAGGCCCAGCTGCTCGACGACCGCCTCGGCATTGAGCGGCTCCCCGCGATGCAGGAAAATCTCCGGGGCCAGGGGAATGCCCAGTCCCCGCATGGCCTTCTTGCAGGCGTGCTTGTCGAAGGTCATGGCTGATACCTGCGAGGAACAGGTGGTGAACGGGACACCGTGTTTCTCCAGTTCAGCCTGGAGGATGCCGTTTTCGCCCGGCGTGCCGTGGATCATGATGAGCGCCACGTCGAAATATTTCAGGTCGGAAGGAATGAACGGTTTTACGGGAACGGCCACGTCGGTCACGGACGGGTCGCAGACCGACCACTGTCCGGAGCGGAGCAGGAGTTCCGTCACTTCATAACGGGCAGGGTCCAGGCAGGTAGCCACGAACTTGCCGCTGAGCACAGAGATGCCCCATTCGGAGGAGTCACCTCCGTAGATCAATGCTATCTTTTTCATTTGAAATCACTTAATTGAAATAATCGTTTCCAGAGGATGCGGAGGAGGTATCGTCGGAGGAACCGTCGCACAACTGGTCGGCCGTCCAGCCGAGCGGCGGGACGAAGACATCGTTCGGACCGATCGGGATGGAAGGATCGTTATAGACTTTCTGCATGAAGATCGCCCAGATCGGCAGGGCCATGCTGGCGCCGGCACCATTGGCCGTACTGGAGAAGTGGACCTGGCGGTCCTCGCCGCCCACCCAGACGCCTGCGGTCAGACGCGGCGTGTAGCCGATGAACCAGCCGTCGGAGTTGTCGTTGGTCGTACCGGTCTTGCCGGCGATGTCACCCTGGATGTTGTAGCGCCAGCGGATGCGGCCCGCCGTACCATCGTTGACCACGCCCTGCATCATGTTGACCATCTTGTAGGCCGTGACCTCACTGATCGCCTCGCGCTTGCGGGTGGAGAAGGTAGCCAGCACGTTACCGGCGTTGTCTTCGATCCGCGTGACGAACATCGGGAAGCAATAGACGCCGCGGCCGGGATAGGTGTTGTAGGCTGCCACCATCTCCATCACGCTCAGGTCGCAGGAACCTACGCAGAGCGAGACCACCGGATCGAGGTAGCTGCTGATGCCCATCTTGCGGCAGATTTCGACCATCGCGAAGGGGCCGAACTGCTTCATCAGATAAGCGGAGATATTGTTGCGGCTGTTGGTCAGACCCCACTTGAGGGTCACGATACGGTCGTCCACTTCGGCCTTGGGCGCCCAGTCGGTACCGTTGACGTCGATCACGTAAGTCGAGTTGGCCACCCGGTCGCAGGGCGTGTAGCCCTCCTGCATGGCAAGCGTGTAGAGGAACGGCTTGAAGGTCGAGCCTACCTGCCGCTTGCCCTGGCCCACGTTGTCATATTTGAAGAAGCGGTAGTCCGGTCCGCCGACATAAGCCTTGACATAACCCGTATTCGGTTCGATGGCCATGAACGCCGCACGGAGGAACGACTTGACGTAGCGGATGGAGTCGTTGGGCGTCATCGTCGTATCGACGTAGCCCTTGCTGTTCCAGGCGAAGACGCGCATCTTCACCGGTTCGTCGAACGACTTGAGGATGTCGGCCTCGGAATAGCCCGCCTCCTTCATGACGCGGTAACGGTCGCTCCAGCGCCGTCCGTTGCGCATCAGGCGGTCGACGTCCTCCTTCGGGACATCGTTGGAGAAGGGGAAGTTCTTGCGGTACTTGAGTTCCTTGTCAAGCGTTTTCTGCAGGTCTTTGCCCAGATGCTGGGCCACGGCCTGCTCGGCATACTTCTGCATCCGGGAGTCGAGGGTGGTATAGATGCGGAGCCCGTCGCGATCCAGGTCCCACTGGGTACCGTCGGGCTTGAGATTCTTGTTGAGCCAGCCGTAGAGGGGATTGTCGCGCCAGGCGAGGGAGTCGGCGCGGAAGTCTTCCACCTGCGCATAGGCGGAACGCTTGGGCTGGGTGGCGTTCATGAACTTGCGGAGCATGTCGCGGAAGTACGGTCCGTAGCCGGAATTGTGGTCCTGCTGCTGGTACGTCACCACGATCGGAATCTGGGTGATGGAGTCCAGGTCGTGCCGCGAGAGATAGTCGTATTTTTCCATCTGGCGCAGCACATGGTTGCGGCGCGCGAGGGAAGATTCGGGATTCAGGGCGGGATTGTAACGTGTAGGCTTGTTGACCATACCCACCAGGCATGCGCCCTCCTCGACCGTCAAGTCTTCCGGGTCCTTGGCGAAGAAAGTGTTTGCCGCAGCCTTGATGCCGTAGGCATTGCCGCCGAAGAAGATCTGGTTGAGATACATCGTCACGATCTCCTTCTTGGTATAGTTGCGCTCGATCTTGACGGCCGTGATCCACTCCTTGAGCTTGATGCCGATCATCTTGAGCTGCCGCCCGCCGGGGATGCGGCTGTGCACGTTCTGGCGCGGATACAGGGTCTTGGCGAGCTGCTGGGTGATGGTACTGCCGCCTCCCTGGGACGAGTCGCCCAGGAGCAGGGTCTTCACGCCCACGCGGGCCAGGCCGCGGAAGTCGATGCCGGAGTGGCGGTAGAACCGCGCGTCCTCGGTCGCGATCGCCGCGTCGATCACGTGTTTGGGAATCTGGTCGTAACTCACATAGGAGCGATTCTCAATATGATAGGTATTGATGATCTTGCCGTCTTCGGAGATGAGCAGGGTAGCCAGGTTGCTGTCGGGATTCTCGATCTGCTCGAAAGAAGGGATCTTGGCGAAGAGAGCTACCAGCAGCAAAGCAAGCAGCAGGCAGGCCAGGGGCAGGGTGATCACGATCCAGAACCACTTGGTTATTTTTTTCTGTAAGGACTCTTTCATTTTTAACTACGTTAAAGGCCAAACGAGGGGCGATACATCTTGCAAAAATAGAAAAAAAGATTTGGAAATTTGACTCGATTATCTGTTACTTTGCACTCCCAAAACCAAAATTGAACGAGATGGGAGAGAATTTAGTCATTGTGGAGTCTCCGGCCAAGGCCAAGACGATTGAGAAGTTTCTCGGCAAAAGTTATACCGTAAAATCCAGTTTCGGCCACATCCGTGACCTCAAGAAAGCAGGACTGGGCATCGATATCGAACATGGTTTCCTTCCGCAATATGAAATTGCGCCCGACAAGAAAAAGACGGTGGCCGATCTGACCGCCGCCTCGAAGAAAGCCGACACCGTATGGCTGGCTTCCGATGAAGACCGTGAAGGAGAGGCCATTGCCTGGCATCTGAGCGAGACCCTCGGCCTCCCGCAGGAGAAAACCCGCCGCATCGTCTTCCACGAAATCACGAAGAACGCCATCCTCGAGGCCATCGAAAATCCCCGCGACATCGACATGAACCTGGTCAAGGCCCAGCAGGCCCGTCGCATCCTCGACCGTCTGGTCGGTTTCGAACTCTCCCCCATCCTGTGGAAGAAGATCCAGCCCAAGCTCTCTGCCGGCCGCGTCCAGTCGGTCGCGCTGCGGCTCATCGTGGACCGGGAACGGGAAATCGCCGCATTCGATGCCAAACCGTTCTTCCGGGTGGAAGGCAGCTTCCTGACGCAGGGGGCGAAGAAACCCATCCACGCCACGCTCGACCGCAAGTTCGAAACCGAAGAAGAAGCGCGCGCCTTCCTGGAGCGCTGCAAGACGGAACAGTTCCGCATCGAATCCGTTGACAAGCGCGTGGCCCACCGCACGCCGGCACCGCCCTTCACCACGTCGACGCTCCAGCAGGAGGCAGCCCGGAAACTCGGCTTCTCCGTCAGCCAGACCATGTCGGTGGCCCAGCGGCTCTACGAAGCCGGTCTGATCACCTACATGCGAACCGACTCGATGAACCTGTCGACCCTCGCCCTGGGCACCACCAAGGAGACGGTGACCCAGCTCTACGGCGCCGACTATTCCAAGGTCCGCAACTACCACACCCGCGTCAAAGGCGCCCAGGAGGCCCACGAAGCCATCCGCCCCACCTATGTGAGCAATCTGGAAATCGAAGGCACCTCGACCGAGAAGCGCCTCTACAACCTGATCTGGAAACGCACCGTCGCCTGCCAGATGGCCGACGCGCTGGTCGAGAAGACCGACGTGGTCATCCGCGGCAACGGAATCACCGAACGCTTCCTGGCCACGGGCGAACAGATCCTCTTCGACGGCTTCCTGAAAGTTTACATCGAAGGGAAGGACGACGAGGAAGACGAGGTCGCGGCCGTGCTTCCGCACATCGAACCCGGCCAGGAGCTCCGCTGCCAGGGAATCACCGCCACGGAGAAATACACCCAGCATCCGCCGCGCTACAGCGAGGCGAGCCTGGTCAAGAAACTTGAAGAGCTGGGCATCGGCCGGCCGTCCACCTACGCCTCGACCGTCAGCACCCTGATCACGCGCGGCTACATCATCAAGGGAGACAAACCGGGCTTCGAGCGCGACTTCTGTGAACTCTCGCTGAAGGACGGAGCCATTGTCCGCAACCAGAAACACGAGAAAGCGGGCGCGGAGAAAAAGAAGCTCCTGCCGGAAAGCATCGGCATGATGGTGACCGATTTCCTGGCGGCCAACTTCCGGGACATCCTGGAATACGGCTTCACGGCCGAGGTGGAAGAATCGTTCGACAAGGTGGCCAAGGGCAAACTGAAATGGGACAAGGTCATCACCGACTTCTACGGCCCGTTCCACAAGGAAGTGGAAAACAGCCTCCAGGACCGCGAGCACACCCACTCGGAGCGGCTGGTCGGCATCGACCCCAAGAGCGGCAAGCCCATCATCGCCCGCATCGGCCGTTTCGGACCGCTCCTCCAGAAAGGGGAATCCGACGATCCGCAGAAGCAGTTCGTCAGCCTGGGAAAGGGCCAGCTCATCGAATCGGTCACGCTCGAGGACGCCCTTCAGCTCTTTGCGCTGCCGCGCGTGGTAGGCAGCTATGAAGGTGAGGAGATCACCACGGCCATCGGCCGTTTCGGCCCTTATGTCAAGCATGCGGGCAAATTCGTCTCGCTGGCCAAGGGACAGGATCCCTATACGATTACGGAAGAGCAGGCCATCGCCCTGATTGAGGAAAGCCGTAGTAAAGACGCGAAAAAAATCATCGCCGACTTCCCGGCATCCGGCATCCAGGTGCTCAACGGCCGCTACGGTCCCTACATCAAGCGCGGAAAAGAAAACTTCAAGATCCCCCGCAAGACCGACCCTTCAAATCTGACGGAAGAGGCTTGCCTGGCTATCATTTCGAAAGCCGACAAAAAGAAATAGTTTCATTTTGTAAGCAACTTCGAAAAGGGGTGTCTGCCTAGTCAAAGAGGGACTTTTGCGGACATCCTTTGTCTTTCTTATGCTTTTTCCGTTTTTCTACTTACAAATTGAAATTTTTTCTATTTTTGCACCCGTTATGTCAAGAATGAATTATCAAGTTGACGAGATCGACCAGAAAATCCTGGCCTTTCTCGTGAAGAACGCAAGGATGCCGTTCCTGGAAATCGCCCGTGAATGCGGCGTTTCCGGCGCCGCCATCCATCAAAGGGTGAAAAAGATGGAAAATGCCGGCGTGATCACCGGCTCCCGCCTGCTCGTCAAGCCGGAAGCCCTGGGCCTGAACGTGTGCGTTTTCATCTGCGTGTCCCTGTCTGAAGCCAATGCCTATCCGAAGGTGATCGAGTCCCTCAGGAAGATCCCCGAGGTCGTCGAATGCCACTTCGTAACCGGCGAGCACTCCATGCTCCTGAAGGTGTATTGCTTCGACCACGACCACCTGATGAAGATCCTGATCGACACCATCCAGAACATCCCCGGAATCGGCAGGACCGAGACGCTTGTCTCCCTGGAACAGGCGATTGAACGCCAGGTGTGGGTGAAGGACTACGACTACGGCAAATCTACGCCCCGAAGGAAAAAAGCCTGACCAGGCCTTCGGCATACTGAAGGTCTTCCGGCGTCGTTATCTTGAGGTTCATCCGGTCGCCGGGCACGACGTGCACGCGCACGCCCGATGCCTCCACTACGGAGGCATCGTCCGTAAAGGAAGGTGAGAACGGCTGGTCATACGCCTTCCTGAGCACCTCCGCAGCGAAAACCTGCGGTGTCTGGACCAGCACCAGTCCGTCGCGGCTTACCGGCACGGACGCTTCCTCCTCCACCTTTCGGACAGACTCCACGACCGGTACGGCCGGAATGACGGCGGGCGCCTCTTCAGCGGCCGCGAAGATGCGTTCCAGCAACGGACGGCTCACCAGCGGCCGGACGCCGTCGTGCACCGCCACCAGACCCTCATTCCCCACATACCGCAGCGCATTCTGCACGGAATGGAAGCGCGTGATACCGCCCGAAACGATCGAGTAACGCTCCAGGAAACCGCTCTGGCGGCAATAATCCCGCCACCATTCCTTCTGCGCCGAAGGCAGCACGACGATTACCTCGAAGGAAGGGTCGAAAGCCAGAAAGCGCTCGATGGTGTGCCGCAGGATCGGCTTGCCGCCGATCTCGAGGAACTGCTTGGGACGGTCGGCGCCCATACGGACGCCCTGCCCTCCTGCAACGATTACGACATATCGTTTCATCTGTTGATAAATTGCTAATAAATTGCTGGACAAAAATAACTAATAATCCCGAGATTCTTCCTATTTTTGTTATCCTGTATAACCTGACAAAAAGAGCACACAATATGGCATTTTCATTCTTACAGCAAGAGCTGGCCATCGACCTGGGAACGGCCAACACCGTGATCTTCATGAACGACAAGAAGGTCATCGACGAACCCTCCATCGTGGCTATCGACAAACTGACCGGCAAATGCGCGGCCGTGGGCACCAAGGCCAAGGCCATGCAAGGTAAGGAGAACCAGAATATCAAGACCATCCGGCCGCTGAAAGACGGCGTGATCGCCGATTTCGACGCCTCCGAGCAGATGATCCGCGAGTTCATCAAGATGATCAACAACAAACGCTCGATCTTCGCGCCCAGCCTGAGAATGGTGGTCTGCATCCCTTCCGGATCCACGGAAGTGGAAAAACGCGCCGTCCGCGACGCTGCCGAGCACTCCGGCGGCCGGGACGTGCAAATGATCTTCGAGCCGATGGCCGCAGCCCTCGGTATCGGGCTTGACGTCTCCGCCCCGATGGGCAACATGATCGTCGACATTGGAGGCGGTACCACCGAAGTGGCCGTCATCTCCCTGGGCGGCATCGTGGCCGACGAAAGCATCAAGACCGCCGGCGACGTGTTCACCGGCGAAATCCAGCAGTACATGCGTCAGCAGTACAACATCCGCATCGGCGAGCCCACCGCCGAGCAGATCAAGATCCGCATCGGCGCCGCCATCTCCGAGCTCGACGAACCGCTCGAGCCTTTCGTGGTCAAAGGTCCGAACCTGATGACGGTCCACCCGGTTGAAGCGCCCGTCACCTACCAGGAGGTCGCCCACTGCCTCGACAAGTCGCTTGTCAAGATCGAGTCGAGCATCCTCACCGTCCTGGAGAAGACCCCGCCGGAGCTCTACAGCGACATCGTCCGCAAAGGCATCTTCCTGACCGGCGGCGGCGCACTGCTCCGCGGTCTGGACCAGCGCCTCGCCAAGAAGATCAATATCCCGTTCCACGTGGCCGAAGATCCCCTCCGCGCCGTGGCACGCGGTACCTGCATCGCTCTCAAGAACCCCCACTACCCCTTCTTGATGCGATGAAAAGCCGTTACGGTCTCCTTTCGACCCTTACCGCCATCGCCCTGTTCCTCGCCCTTGAAACGATCTCCATCCTGCTCGTGGTGGAGAAGGGCGTCGTGCAGCGGTTCAAGGTCATGGGAGCCGTGCGCAGCGCCCAGTCCTGGGTCTGGACGCGGACCAGCCGGATTGGCTACTATTTCAACTACAAAGCTGAAAACGAACGGCTTACAGCCGAAAACCTGCAACTGCGCCAGCAGCTGGTCCGTTATGCTGCAGCCCGCGCCGCACTCGACAGCGTAGCCGTAGTCGTCGAGCCGGACTACACGTTCATCGGCGCCTCAGTCATCAAGAACTCCGTCGACCGGCAGCATAACCACCTGATCCTCAACCGCGGCCGCGAAGAAGGCATCGAAACTGGGATGGGTGTGGTCACAGCGCACGGCGCCATCGGCATCGTCAGCGCGGTAAGCCGTCACTACTGCTACGTGCTCTCGCTGCTCGGCACCGACCAGTCCGTCAGTGCGAAACTCGCCGGCAGCGGCGCCTTCGGACCGATGGTCTGGACAGGAAAACAGCCCGACCAGGCCATCCTGCGTGAGATTCCCGTCCACGTGACGGTCGCCCCCGGCGACACCGTGTACTCCAGCGGGTTCTCCACCATCTACCCGCCCGACATCCCCCTGGGGACTGTCGTCGAATCGAAAGTGAGCAAAGGCTCCTCGCAGGAAATCACCGTACGCCTGATGGAGGATTTCCGTACGCTCCACAACGTCTATATCGTCAAGGACAACCGCAGAGAAGAGTTGGAAGAACTGTATGAACAAGCCCGGTAACATCCTGTTTTTCATCCTTGTTTTCCTGCTTCAGCTGGTCATTTCGGACTATCTGAACCTCGGTCCGTGGGTCTGCCTGACACTCGTTCCCTTCCTCATCCTGCACATCCCCCTGTCGCGGAATCCGCATTGGGTCATGCTGGCCGCCTTCGGCATCGGCCTGGGGCTTGACATCCTCTCGGCAGGCGTACCGGGCATGAACGCCTTCGCCGCCGTCCTGACCGCCGCACCGCGCAAGTTCTTTTACCGGACCCTGGTCAACGCCGACCGTCAGGACAAGACGGAAATCCTTCTGCTCAAGGATGTGGGCTTCCTCAAATATGCCCGCTTCCTGATCGTCCTGGTCGCCATCTACCTGGCTGCCTTCATCCTGCTGGACTGCGTCAGCGTCCAGCCGGCCGGTTTCATCGCCATCCGATTCGCCGCCAGCACCCTTGCGAGTACGGCCCTCTCCCTGCTGCTGGCCATTCCTCTCCAGAACCGGTATTAGCCTATGGGATCGTTCAAGAGCCGTCGGACCGTCGTCGCAGCCGCGATCATCCTCGTCTTCGCGGTGATCGCCTTCCGGCTGTTCCAGGTGCAGATCCTCGACAAGGAGTACCGCATCACCGCCGAGAACAACGCGCTCAAGTACGAGACCATCTACCCTGCCCGCGGCCGGATCCTCGACCGAAACGGCCAGGTGATCGTCGACAACAAGATCTCCTACGACATCATGGTCACGCCTTTCGACGTGAAAGAGTTCGACACGCTGGCCTTCTGCAGGATCTTCGACCTGGACACGGCGTTCGTCAAGGACAAGTTCCGCGAATACCGCCTCTACCGCCGCAAGATCGGCTACCAGAGCCTGGTCTTCAAGCGTCAGGTCACCAGTGAGCAGTACAACATGTTCATCGAGAAGAGTTTCCTCTTCCCGGGTTTCACGGGTGTACCCCGCACATCCCGCTCCTACCCCTACGAGGGCGGCGGCAATCTGTTCGGTTACATCTCCGAAGTCGACGCCGACTACATCAAGGACCATCCCGAGTACAAGAGCGGAGACTATGTGGGCAAGACTGGCATGGAAGAGGCCTATGAGACGCTGTTGCGCGGCGAGAAGGGCTATAACATCTACCTGCGCGACGCCCACAACCGCATCAAGGAGCATTATAAGGACGGGGAATACGACAAGACGGCCGTCGCCGGCACCGACGTCACCACGACGATCGACGGAACGCTGCAGGCCTACGGCGAACAGCTGATGCGGGGCAAGGTCGGATCGCTGGTGGCCATCGAGCCTGCCACCGGCGAAATCCTCACGATGGTTTCCAGCCCGGGCATCGACGTGAACCAGCTCTCCGACATCAGCAAGTACTACAAGGACATCGTGACCGATCCCTACAAGCCGATGTTCAACCGCGCCGTGATGTCGCCCCAGCCGCCAGGTTCGGTCTTCAAGCTGGTGAACGGCTTGATCGGCCTCCAGGAAGGCGTCCTCACGCCCGAAACGCTCTACGGCTGCCACCGCGGCTACGTGGTGGGCAACCTGCGCGTGGGCTGCCACGGCCATCCCAGCCCCATCAACATGTACCAGTCGATCATGATGTCGTGCAACGCCTACTACTGCTACGTGTTCCGCTCGATCCTCGACAATCCGAAATACGAATCCGTCCAGCAGGGTTTCGAACGCTGGAAAGCGTACACGGAGAGTTTCGGTTTCGGCACGAAACTGGGCACCGACATCCCGGGCGAAAAGGCCGGCACGATGCCGACCGTCGAGCGCTATGACCGCCTTCACGGAAAAGGGCGCTGGCGCTCCATCTCCATCATCTCGCTCTCGATCGGACAGGGAGAGATCGGCTGCACGCCCATGCACCTGGCCAATCTGGCTGCGACCATCGCCAACCGGGGCTGGTTCTACACGCCCCATTTGCAGAAAGATACGCCCGCCTGCCCCATCGACGACCGTTTCAAGGAACGGCATTACACAATGGTCGATACCGCGCATTTCGAGGAGGTGGTCAAGGGAATGGAGCTCGCCATCAACTATACCGGCGGCGGCGCCACCGCGACGGTCGCACGCATTCCCGGGATCATCGCCTGCGGCAAAACGGGTACCGCCCAGAACCCCCACGGCGACGACCACTCGGTCTTCATCACCTTCGCCCCGAAGGACGATCCGAAAATCGCCGTGGTGGCCTATGTGGAGAACGGCGGCTTCGGCGCCACCTGGGCTGCGCCCATCGCTTCGCTGCTGGTGGAGAAATACCTCAAGGGCGAGATTTCACCCGAGCGGAAGGCGCTGGAAAAGCGCGTCTTCGACGGAAACCTGATGCACAAGGTCAAAGTCAGGAGGTAAGCCGATGCCGGAACTCAACTACAAGAAACTCGACTGGGTCATCATCGGCATCTACCTGTTGCTGGTGGTCTTCGGCTGGATGAACATCTTCTCCTCGTCCGTCTCGGAAGATGGATTCACGTTCAGCCTGAAGGAGAAATATGTGATGGACCTCATCTGGGTGGGCTCGGCGCTGGTGATCGGCATCCTGATCCTCTTCGTGATTCCTTCGAAGGTCTATCCGGCCATCTCCTGGCCATTCTATGCCTTGATGGTCTTCCTGCTGGTGGCTGTCGCCTTCGTCGGCGTGGAAGTCAACGGATCGAAATCCTGGTTCGCCATCGGACCGTTCCGGCTCCAGCCTGCCGAATTTTCGAAAATCTCGACAGCCGTCCTGCTGGCCTACCTGATGAGCAAATACGATTTCCGCTTCAGCAACACCCGGGACGCCTTGCGGATCGTGCTGGTGCTCGCCCTGCCGATGCTGGCCATCCTGCTGGAAAAAGAGACCGGCTCCGCGCTGGTCTATCTGGGTTTCCTGCTGGTCTGCTACCGGGAAGGGATGACCGGATGGATCCTGGTCGCCGGCCTGCTGGCGATCCTGCTTTTCATCCTCACGCTGATCTTTTCGCCCTTCGTGGCCATCCTGGTCCTGATTGCCATAACCGGCATCGCCGCCAGCTTTTACAGCCGCCGGCAGATGCTCGGTATGCCCCTGACAGTGGCCATCGTGCTGCTGCTCTCTTTCCTGCCCCGGCTCATGCGCGTGGAGGCGTTTTCCTTCCTCACCCGCTTCGACCCTGAGATATGGCTGGCCCTGCTGGCCGGCGGCACGGCCCTCGTGCTGGCCATCCTGTACTGGGTCCGCCGCCAGCGCGCTCTGCGCAACCTGATGCTGGCCTTCCTGGTCGGTCTGGGGCTGATCTTCTCGGTGCAGATGGTCTTCGAGAAGGTGCTCAAGGAGCACCAGCGCGCCCGCATCGAAGTGCTGCTGGGCATCAAGGAAGACCCGATGGGCGTGGGCTACAACGTCCATCAGTCACTCGTGGCCATCGGCTCCGGCGGCATTGCCGGCAAGGGTTTCCTGGGCGGCACGCAGACGCGCTTCAACTTCGTACCGGAACAGAGCACCGACTTCATCTTCTGCACCATCGGCGAGGAATGGGGCTTCTTCGGCACCCTGCTGGTGCTGATCGCCTACCTGACACTGATCCTGCGCCTGATCGGATCGGCGGAGAAACAGAAAGACAGTTTCGCGCGCATCTACGGCTGGTGCGTGGCCATGTGCCTGCTCATGCATGTGGTCATCAACATCAGCATGACCATCGGCCTGATGCCCGTGATCGGCATCCCGCTGCCCCTGCTCAGCTACGGCGGCTCTTCGCTCTGGGCGTTCACCATCCTGCTCTTCATTTATCTGCGATTGGATATGGAGAAGAAAAGTTTTTGATTAAATTTGTAAGATATTATCGTATAACCCCGCAAAAAACTACCCAATATGCCTCTTTCCTTCGTCGACAGACACAATGGCCCGAGACCTGCCCAGGAGAAGCAGATGCTCGAGGTTCTGGGCGTATCCTCGCTCGAGGAACTCATCGGCCAGACCGTTCCGAAAGATATCCTTTTGAAGGAGCCCCTCAAGCTCGATCCCGCGATGAGCGAACACGCCTATCTGGCCCGCCTGCGGGAGATTGCTTCCAAAAACCGCAACCTCCGCTCGCTGATCGGTCTGGGCTTCTACGGAACCGCCTCTCCGGCCGTGATTACCCGCAACGTGTTCGAAAACCCCTGCTGGTACACCTCCTACACGCCGTATCAGGCTGAAATCTCGCAGGGTCGCCTTGAAGCGCTGATCAATTTCCAGACGATGATCTCCTCGCTGACCGGCTTCGGACTGGCCAACTGCTCGATGCTCGACGACGCCACGGCTGCCGCCGAGGCGATGCGCATGATGTTCGAACTGCGTCCCCGCGACGCCGTCAAAGCCGGCAAGAACGTGATCTTCGTCGATGAGGATATCTTCCCGAACGTCCTTTCGGTGCTCCGCACCCGCGCCGGCGGCCTGGGTATCGAGATCCATACCGGAAAGGCCTCCGACTATGTCTTCGAAGAGAAATGCTACGGCGCACTGGTCCAGTATCCGGCTGCCGACGGCGAAGTCCGCGACTACACGGACTTCTGCACGAAGGCCCATGCCGCGGGCTGCCTGGTCGCCGCCTGGTGCGACCTGCTCGCCCTGGCCGTGCTCAAGGAGCCGGCCGCCTGGGGCGCCGACATCGCCTGCGGCACCGCCCAGCGCTTCGGTCTCCCGATGGGCTTCGGCGGACCGACCGCCGGCTGGATGGCCTGCAACGACAAATACAAGCGCAACCTGCCGGGCCGCATCATCGGTGTCTCCGTAGGCCGTCTGGGTGAACGTGCCGTACGCCTCGCCCTCCAGACCCGCGAGCAGCACATCAAACGCGAGAAGGCTACGTCCAATATCTGCACCGCCACCGCACTGATGGCCACGATGACCGGCATGTTTGCCGTGTGGCACGGTCCTGCGGGCATCACGGAGATTGCCATGAACGCCTACGGCTATGCCCACGTGGTGGCTGCCAAACTGAAGGAAGCGGGCTACAAGCTTGCCGCAGAACACTTCTTCGACACGGTCCGCGTGCTCGACGTCGATGCCAAGGCCATCCGGGAGAAGGCCCTTGCCCAGGGATTCAACTTCTATTATCCCGACGAGTGCAGCGTCCAGATCTCCTTCGATGAACTCTCTACCCGCGAAGAAGCTCTTGCCATCTGCAAGATCTTCGACTGCCCCGAAGGTGCCAGCGTCCCCGGTACGCCGGCCTTCATGCGCCGCGAGACCCCGATCCTCACCCAGAAGGTCTTCAATACCTACCACTCCGAGACCGAGATGATGCGCTACATCAAGATGCTCGAGCGCAAGGACATCTCGCTGGCTCACTCGATGATTCCGCTGGGCAGCTGCACGATGAAGCTCAACGCGGCCGCCGAGATGCTCCCGCTCAGCTGGAGCGAATTCGGCAACCTGCACCCGTACGTCCCCGCCGACCAGGCAGAGGGCACCCTGCAGGTGATCCACGAACTGGAACACGACCTGGCCGTAATCACCGGATTCGACGGCTGCTCCCTGCAGCCGAACAGCGGTGCGGCAGGTGAATACGCCGGCCTGATGACCATCCGCCGCTACCTCGACGCCAACGACGGCAAGGGCCGCCGTGTGATGATCATTCCGACCTCCGCCCACGGCACCAACCCCGCTTCGGCCGCCATGGCCGGCTTCGACATCGTCCTGGTCGGCTGCGACGACAACGGCAACATCAATGTCGAAGAACTGCGCGAAAAAGCCGAGGCGGCAGGCGACACCCTGGCGGGCATGATGATCACCTATCCGTCCACGCACGGCGTATTTGAAGTGCGCATCCGCGAAATCGTAGATATCATCCACCGGGGCGGCGGCCTCCTCTATATGGACGGCGCCAATATGAATGCCCAGGTGGGCCTCACCAATCCGGGTTACATCGGAGCGGACGTGTGCCACCTCAACCTGCACAAGACCTTCGCCATGCCGCACGGCGGCGGCGGCCCGGGCGTCGGCCCGATCTGCTGCACGGCCGCGCTCAAACCGTACCTGCCGGGCCACCCGGTGGTCGGCGAATGCGGCGGCAAGGGCATGGATGCCGTCAGCGCTTCGCCTTACGGCAGTCCGCTGCTGCTTCCCATCACCCACGCCTACATCAAGATGCTCGGTGCAAGCGGCTTGCGCAAGGTCACGGAGATCGCCATCCTCAACGCCAACTACATGTCGGCCCGTCTCCTGCCCGAACTCAAGACCCTCTACACCGGTGCCACCGGCCGCGTCGCCCACGAATGCATCATCGACCTGCGGACCTTCAAGGCCACCTATGGCGTCGATGCTACTGACGTGGCCAAACGTTTGATGGACTTCGGATTCCACGCCCCGACCCTCTCCTTCCCGGTACACGAGACCCTGATGATCGAGCCTACGGAAAGCGAACCGCTCAGCGAGCTGGACCGCTTCGTGGAAACCCTCAAGACCATCGTCGCGGAATGCGAAGACATCAAGGCCGGCAAGCTCGATGCCGAAGACAACCCGGTCCGCATGGCCCCGCACACCGAAGACGAAGTCTGCGCCGACACCTGGTGCCACCCGTACAGCCGCACCCAGGCCGCCTTCCCGCTGGAATGGATCCGCGCCAACAAGCTCTGGCCGGCTGTCAGCCGCGTCGACAACGGCTATGGAGACCGCAACCTGGTAACCACCGTCGAATAACTCAATAAAACCGTGTATATGAAAAAGTTGTTCTTTGTCCTGGTAGCCGTCATCGGCCTGACTACGGCCGCCTCCGCCCAGGAAAACACCTTCGGCCTCCGTGCCGGCTTCGGCGCGGCCTTCAGCCCGGAATTGTCGTACCAGCGTTTTGTCGGCGACATCAACCGGCTGGAATTGGACCTGGGTATGCGCTTCCGTCGCAACATCACCCGTAACACCGGCGACGACGCGACGAAAATTCTCTACCCCGGCGGTCCCACGCTTACCGCCATCTACCAGTGGCACTGGTTCCTGGCCGGCGGATTCGGTGTTTACGGCGGTCCCGGTGTCCAGCTCTCCATACCGGCTTGGCACCATTTCGGTCTGGGCCTGGGGGGCCAGATCGGTTTCGACTACCAGTTCGACGCCCCCTTCCAGATCGCCCTCGACTTCCGCCCGATCTACAACGTGATCGGCCAGTTCAAAGGCGTCAAAGAAGACGGCAAGGTCCGCATCGGCGGCGGCTTCGACCCGAGCGTCGGCGTGAGCCTGCGCTACGCATTCTGATACAAGGAAAACCCTTGTTAAAAAAGGAGTGGCCCGCGAGGGTCACTCCTTCTTTTTCTTGCGGCCGGCCCGCATCAGGGCTTCGTCGATGATCCACTGGAGCTGGCCGTTGGTGCTGCGGAATTCGTCTGCAGCCCATCGTTCGACCGCTTCCAGCGTCTGGGCGTCGATGCGCAGCACGAAGCTCCTGGTTCCTTCCTTTGCCACGGCCGGATCAATTATACAAGGAACCCGTGTTGACGACCGGCTGGGCATTGTCCTCGGCACAGAGGACCACAAGCAGGTTGCTCACCATGGCGGCCTTGCGCTCTTCGTCGAGCTCTACCACGCCTTCTTCTTTCAGGTGGTCGAGGGCCAGTTTGACCATGGAAACGGCGCCTTCCACAATCTTCTCGCGGGCGGCGATGATGGCATCGGCCTGCTGGCGGCGCAGCATCACGGCGGCGATTTCCGGTGCGTAGGCCAGATAGTTGATGCGGGCCTCGACGGCCTCGATGCCGGCGATGGACAGGCGTTCGTTGAGCGTAGCGGTCAGTTCGTCGTTGATTTCTTCGGCTCCGGAACGGAGCGTGACGTCATCGACGTCCGGGTTGCTGTTTTCGTCGTAGTTGTAATTGCCGGCTACCTGACGGAGCGCGGCGTCGGCCTGCACCTTGACGAAGCTCTCGAAAGCCTTCATCGTGGAGCTCAGGCTGCCCTGGGCGCTCATGGTCTGTGAGTCAATCTCGAAGAGGCTCTTATAGACATCTTTCACGCGCCAGACCAGCACCAGGCCGATGAGGATCGGGTTGCCGCTCTTGTCATTGACCTTGATGGCCTCGGCGTCGAAGTTACGGGCGCGCAGCGAAACCTTCTTCTTGGAGAAAAGAGGATTGAGATACCAGAAGCCGTTCTCACGGAACGTACCGCAGTATTTACCGAAGAATACCAGCGCGCGCGCTTCATTGGGTTCGAGCTTCACCATACCGATGGACAGCAGAAGGATGAGCAGGAACGAAATGGGGATGGTCAGGCCGAACACCAGGTCGGGCTTGGTCGAGGCGGCAGCCTGGTTGAAGATGATGATGTCGACCACAATGATGGCCAGAATCAGGAAGAGGGCCACGAAGCCGCTCATCTTGAAGCCTTTAAATTCAAATTCCTTGGTTTCCATAATTAAAATAGAATCATTTTGATACCACAAAGATATTAAACAATTCCCACCCCGCAAAATATTTCTGCAAAAAAGTAATAATCACTACCTTTGCGAGGATATGGCGAAAGACAAGAAAAAGAGCACGGTGGAGATCCGCAACAAGAAGGCGGGGTTCGAGTACGAATTCCTCGAGCACTTCACGGCCGGCATCGTCCTGAACGGCACGGAGATCAAATCGATCCGCGCGGGCAAGGCCTCGCTGGTGGACAGCTGGTGCTACTTCGTCAACGGAGAACTCTACGTCAAGAACATGAACGTGGCGGAATACTGGTGGGGATCCGCCTTCAGCCGGCAGGACCCGCGACGCGACCGCAAACTCCTGCTCACGAAAAAGGAACTGCGCAAGCTCGCCCGCGCCGTCAAGGAGAAAGGCCTGACGATCGTGGCCACGCGCCTTTTCATCGCCGAAAACGGCTACGCCAAACTCAATATCGCGCTCGCCCGCGGCAAGCGGGAGTTCGACAAGCGCGAATCCATCAAGGAGAAAGACCTCAAACGATATGAAACAGATTGATTCCTATGATTTCAATGGCAAGAAGGCCATTGTCCGCGTCGATTTCAACGTGCCGTTGAACGACCAGTTCGAAATTACCGACGACACCCGCATCCGGGCTGCCATCCCCACCCTCAAGAAGGTGCTCGAAGGCGGCGGCGCCCTGATCATCATGTCGCATCTCGGCCGCCCGAAGGGCCCGGCGGAGAAGTTCTCCCTCAAGCACATCCTCGCCCGCGTGTCGCAGTATCTCGGCGTTCCGGTGCAGTTCGCCCCGGACTGCCAGAAGGCCGACGAGCAGGCAGCCGCTCTCAAACCGGGTGAAGTGCTGGTACTCGAAAATCTCCGTTTCTACGCCGAAGAGGAAGGCAAACCCCGCGGACTGGCCGAAGATGCCACCGACGAGGAGAAGAAAGCTGCCAAGGCCGCTGTCAAGGAAAGCCAGAAGGCCTTCACGAAGAAGCTCGCCTCCTACGCCGACTGCTACATCAACGACGCCTTCGGCACGGCGCACCGCGCCCACGCCTCCACGGCGCTGATCGCCAAGTATTTCCCGAACGACAAGATGTTCGGCTACCTGATGGAAGGCGAGATCCGGGCCATCGACAACGTGCTCAAGAATGCCCAGCACCCCTTCACCGCCATCATCGGCGGCTCGAAAGTCTCCTCGAAGCTCGAGGTGCTCAAGAACCTGGTCACCAAGGTCGATAACCTGATCATCGGCGGCGGCATGGGCTACACCTTCATCAAGGCGGAAGGCGGTACCATCGGCAACTCGCTCCACGAAGACGAGCTGATTCCCGACGCCCTCGAAATCATGCAGCGCGCCAAGCAGCTCGGCGTGAACATCTCCCTTTCCGTCCAGACCCGCGTGGCCGACGATTTCAGCAACGACGCCAACGTGAAGGTCGTGCCCTCGCACGAGATTCCCGAAGGCTGGCAGGGCATGGACGCCGGCGAGAAATCGATTGAAAACTGGCGCAAGATCATCCTTGACTCCAAGACCATCCTCTGGAACGGCCCCGTGGGCGTATTCGAAATGCCCACCTTCGCCACCGGTACGCTGAAGATCGCCGAGGCGCTGGCAGAAGCCACCGCCAAGGGCGCCTACACGCTCGTAGGCGGCGGCGACTCGGTCGCAGCCGTCAACCAGATGGGCTATGCCGACAAGGTGAGCTACGTCTCCACCGGCGGCGGCGCGATGCTCGAAGCCATCGAAGGCAAAGACCTTCCCGGCATCGTAGCCATCCGCGAAGACTGACGGTTCCCATGGATCTGATCGTCGGGACATACGGGCAGCGCCTGCGCCTGCTCGAACTGGGCATCGCCACCTTCGAGGTGCTCGGCAACAGTGTCTTCGAAGCAGAAAACACGTCCTGTCTGGCGCTTTCGCCAGACAGGCGTTTTCTCTTCGCCGTATCGGAGAGTGGCGACAATTCGGGCGTCTATTCCTTTGAAGTCCACCCCTACGACCGCTTGAAGCCGCTCCCTTTCGGACGCATCGTCAAGCGCTCCGAAATCCGGGGGACTTCGCCCGATCCCTGCCACCTGATCTACCTGCCCGGCTATTACAACCAGTGCGGGGATCCCGACAACGGCGCACTGCTCACGGCCGACTATTCAGGCGGAAGCATCTCGCTTTTCCCGGTGCAGGACGGACGCATCCTGCCGCCGGCCCAGGTAGTACACTTTGAAGGGCACGGGCCGGTAGTGGAACGCCAGCAGGCCGCACACATCCACCATCTGGTGCAGCACGGCAACTTCCTGCTGGCCGTCGACCTGGGCTCCGACTGCATCCACGTGCTGCGGATGTTCGACAGCACGGTCCGTCCGCTCTGCGACAAACGGCTCAACCGTGAATTGCGGCTGGAAACGCTCTTCGCCATTCCAACCCCGGCGGGGAGCGGTCCGCGCCATCTGGTGATCGACCGCAGCGGTTCGCATTTCTATGTCCTCACGGAACTGAGCAACGAACTGCTGGTCTATTCGATGCCCGACTTCACGGCGATGGACGACCGCCCGACCTTACTGCAAAGGCTTCCGGTCGGTAATCCCGCCTTCCCCGGGCAATCTGGCGGCGACCTGCAGCTGAGCCCCGACGGCCGTCACCTCTATGCCTCGCTGCGCAATGGCGACGACGGACTGGTGATCGCACAGCTCCGCCCCGACGGCTTGCTGGACCGCATCGGCTACCAGCACACGGGAGCCCACGTTCGCGACTTCTTCTTCCTGCCCGAGGGCCTTCCTACAGGCGAGTACATGGCCGTCTTCTGCAAGAACGGCGGCGTTCTCCAGTTCTTCAAACGCAATGCGGCCGACGGCTCCCTGTCGCTCTTCCGGGAGATATCCTTCAACGCCTTCTACGGAGAACCCGTTTACGGTGTCGTCTACCAACGATGATGGAAGAGCAGGAATACCTCAAGCAATATGAAAATCGCCTCCAGAACAGTCTGACGGGGCTGTGCACGGCAGACGGAATGATGGGCGACACCCTGCTTGAGAGCGACGACATCGAAGCCAAGTTTACCGAATCCCTGGCAAAACCCTACCTGAGCGATGCGGTCCGGGAATACCAGCAGTACCCGGAAGCTGCCTTGGCCTGGGCCGGCTACCTGGGAATGGCTATGGCCAAGTTCTGGGACGCCGACTGGCAGACCTTTCAACAAGTCCGCTATACCGACCTGCAGAGCCAGCGCGGCTTTGACGATCTCGACGAGCAGATCGTCACGCGTGTGCTCGGATACGAACTTGACAGTGAACCCGCCCGGCGCATCGCCGACATCCTTTCGAAGTGCGCTGCCGAAGCGCTCTCGATGATCCGGCACGAGCACATCGAGGCGCAGAGTCCACGGGCCTACTATGTGTTCGCCCGCACCGTCCAGGTCTTCTACCGCATCGGTGCATCCATGGAACTTTTCCAGCTCGGATACAAGCTGGAACGCTTAACCCCGCCGTTTTCCGTATGATCATCGATTATCCTTTCACCGTCGAGAGTTTTGAGACGGACCTCCAACGGCAGATCAAACCCTTCGCCTTGCAGAGCCGCCTCCAGGAGCTCACCTACCGCGCCTGTGCAGCCGGCGGCGCAGGATATGCCTCTTTGCGGGAACGCGGCCTCTTCTGGGCGCTGAACCGCATGCACATCGTGGTAGACCGCTGGCCCGTATGGGGCGACAATCTCGTACTCCAGTCCTGGTTCCGTGGACGGACCGGCCCGATGTATCAGCGCAACTATGTGCTGCGGCCCGCAGACGACGCGGCGGGAGCACCGCTTGTCCGGGCAACCTCCGCCTGGACCGTCATTGCCCTGGAAGGCCGGGGTGTATCGCGCGAAATGGTCTATCCCGACGGTTTCGCCGAAGAGGAGGACCTGCTGCCCTTCTGCCAGAAGGTCCTCGTCCCGTCCGAAGTGGAGCTGGCGCCGGCAGGCTCCCGCGTGGCCGCTTATTCCGACCTCGATTCCAATGGCCACGTCAACAACTGCTTCTACCCCCAATGGGCGGCCGACCTCCTGGGCATCCGTTACCTGTCTTCCCACCGCCTGACCGACATCCAGGTCGGCTACTACCGGGAGATCCATTCCGGAGAGCAGGTCGACTTCTTCCTGGGCCACAACCCCGAAGCTTCCGCCGATTCCGCCGTCTGGTACGCCGAAGGCCGCGTCGCCGGCGAGCGTTCCTTCACGGTCCGTCTCGCTTTCGAGGCCTGCTAGCGCGGAAGTGTCTATATATCGGGGATTTTATGTATCTTTGTCGGATATGACGATTGAACAACCTTCCGCAGACTGGAGCGACTACGAACTGATTGACTCGGGTGATTTTTCGAAACTCGAGCGCTTCGGTCCGTATGTAACCATGCGCCCCGAGCCGAAGGCGCTCTGGCCCAAGAGCCTCTCCGAGGCGGAATGGCGCCGGATGGCGCACACCGAGTTCAAGCCCGGCGCCGGTTTCGGCAAAGCCGGCAAAGAAGACAGCGGAACCTGGAACATGCTCCACAAGATGCAGGAGCAGTGGACAATCGCCTATCCCGCCGTGGGGTTCAAACTGCGGCTCGGCCTGACATCCTTCAAGCACGTGGGCGTATTCCCCGAACAGGCGCCCAACTGGGATTTCATCTACAAGAGCGTACGTGAGCTCGCAGGCTCGCAGGCCGAAGCACCCAAGGTGCTCAACTTGTTCGCCTATACCGGAGGTGCCTCGCTGGCCGCCTGCAAGGGCGGGGCGCAGGTCACCCATCTCGACTCCGTACGCCAGGTCGTCACCTGGGCGCGCGGCAACATGGAGCTCAGCGACCTGGACGGCATCCGCTGGATTATCGAGGATGCCTTGAAGTTCGCCCGGCGGGAAGCCCGCCGCGGCAACCTGTACCAGGGGCTGATCCTCGACCCGCCCGCCTACGGCCATGGCCCTGACGGAGAACGTTGGAAACTCGACGAATGCCTCTATGAACTGCTGGCCCAGTGCGCCGCTATCCTGGCGCCGGAGCGCAGCTTCATGGTCCTGAACCTCTATTCCAACGGTTACTCCGCCGTGCTGGCCGACACGCTGGTCCGCCGTGCTTTCGGCACAAAGTTCGCAAGTCTGGACTACGGGGAACTCGTGCTCCGCGACCGCGCCGGCAAGGCCCTTCCCCTGAGCGTTTTTTCACGATTAAAAAGATAACTCCTTATGATAGATTTCCTTTCCATCGTCTGGAACGTCGATCCGGTCATCTTCAAGATCGGACCCCTTACGCTACGCTGGTATTCGATCCTCTTCGTGGCGGGTT
Source organism: Bacteroidales bacterium UBA3290 (assembly GCA_002361615.1). Taxonomy (GTDB): domain Bacteria; phylum Bacteroidota; class Bacteroidia; order Bacteroidales; family UBA932; genus Cacconaster. Next base: position 79,016 of record DETK01000017.1, on the reverse strand, counting down.
TTCCGCTGGGCTACTGGCTCTTCGAGCGCTTCTACAAGCGAGAGGGCGTTGACACCAAACTCCTCGAGCCGCTGCTCTACGCACTGCTGATCGGTACCATCGTGGGTGCCCGGCTCGGCCATTGCCTCTTCTACGAGCCCTCCTACTATCTGAGCAGCGAACACTGGGTCGAGATCTTCAAACCCTGGAAAGGCGGTCTGGCATCGCACGGCGGCGCCATCGGCGTGATGCTGGCCGTGTGGTGGTACGTCCACCGCTATGGAAAGAAAAACGGGTTCGACATGCTCTGGCTCTTCGACCGGCTGGTCATCACGGTCGCCTTCGCCGGCTGCTTCATCCGCCTGGGCAACCTCTTCAATTCCGAGATCTACGGCGACGTGACCGATCTCCCCTGGGGCTTCATCTTCGAGCGCCGCGGCGAAACGATGCCCAAGCATCCGACCCAGATCTACGAAGCCCTTTCCTACCTGCTGCTGGGCCTCTTCCTGCTTTGGAACTACAACCACCGGCTTGAGAAACGCTACCGCGGCTGGTTCTTCGGCGTGTTCTTCATCGGCTGTTTCGGCATGCGCTTCCTGATCGAGTTCATCAAGGAACCGCAGGTCGGTTTCGAAGAGAACATGGTCCTCGACATGGGCCAATGGCTGAGCATCCCGTTCATCCTGGCGGGCATCGCGCTGCTGGTCTATGCCTATAAGAAGAAGATTCCGGCCAAACGCATCGAACCTGAGAAGACGAACTACCGCCCGCTCCCGAAAGAGCAGCGCGAGGCGCAGATCAAAGAAGCGCAGAAGAAAAAGGTCAAGCGATGAAACGTTTGTCATTCCTCCTCCTGCTGGCTCTGCTTTCCCTGCAGGCCCGCGCCCAGGCGCCTGACTCGCTGCTGACGCTCGCCCTTTGCGGCGACATCATGATGGGCACCACCTATCCTACCGTCCGGCTCCCGGAAAATGAGGGCCGGGATATCTTTTCCGATGTCAGGCAGCTGTTCCTGGACGCCGACCTGGCGGCCGGCAACCTTGAAGGCGTCATCTGCGAAGGCGGCGTCTGCACCAAGAACACCGCCAACGCCAACAACTACGCTTTCCGTATGCCCGAACGGTATGCCCACCTGCTGACCGATGCGGGATTCGACTACCTCAACCTGGCCAACAACCACACCAACGACTTCGGCAGCTTCGGCCTGGACCGGACCCGTGAACTCCTTGAGAAAGAGGGCATCAGCTACAGCGGACTGCCCGACTGCGAGAGCACCGTCGTCGAAAGGGACGGCATACGCTACGGCATCTGCTCGTTCGGACACAACTCCTATACGCTCAAACACACTGACACGGCCGCCGTCACCCGCATCGTGACAGCCCTCCGGCCGCAGTGTGACATTCTGGTGGTGACTTTCCATGGCGGTGCCGAAGGCTCGAAATATTCCCACCTGCCCGACGGCCCCGAGACCTATCTGGGCGAGAACCGCGGCAACATGCGCGCTTTCGCGCACCACTGCATCGACCTGGGCGCAGACGTGGTCTTCGGCCACGGTCCCCACGTGACCCGGGCGGTCGAGTGCTACAAGGACCGCATCGTAGCCTACTCGCTGGGCAACTTCTGCACGACTTTCGGCGTCAACCTCTCCGGCGTCAATGGCTACGCCCCCGTGCTGGTGGTCAGGATCGACCGGACGGGACGCTTCGTGGAAGGACGCATCCACTCCTTCATCCAGACCCAGGGCACCGGACCCCGGCTCGACCCCACCGACAAGGTAGCGCAGCACATGCGCAGCCTCTCCGAGACCGATTTCCGGGGTCAATGCGGCCTGGACATCTCCGACAACGGAACTTTGACTAGAAAAACTCGATAATGTCGCCGATTACCATTCTTCTGCTCTTCCTGCTGGGCGCCATGTGCATCTCTTTCCTCTGCTCGATCCTCGAGTCGGTGCTGATGTCCACCCCCATCTCCTACATCACGATGCGGGAGGAGGAAGGGTATAAGCCCGCCACCCGCTTCATGCAGTACAAAGAGGAAAGTGCCCGGCCGCTGGCTGCCATCCTGGCCCTCAACACCATCGCCAACACCATCGGCGCGGCGGGCGTGGGCCGGCAGGCTTCCGCCATCGGCGGCTCCGAGCTCTTCGGCTGGATGTCGGCCATCACCACGCTGCTGATCCTCATCTTCTCGGAAATCATCCCCAAGACCATCGGCACGTCCTACTACCGCAAGCTGATGGGCTTCACCACGCAGATGCTCCGGGGCCTGATCGTGATCATGTACCCGATCGTCATCCTCATCGAACTGATCACCCGCATCTTCCAGAAAGACGACGACGAAGCTTCGGTGAGCCGCGAGGAAGTCTCGGCCATGGCCAATGTCGGCGAAGAGGAAGGCGTAATCGACAAAGACGAGAACCGCATCATCCAGAACGTCATCAAGCTCGACAACGTGAAAGCCTACGACGTGATGACCCCGCGCGTGGTCTGCCAGACCGCTTCGGAGAACATGTCGCTCAAGAACTTCTACAAAGACAAGGACTTTGAGCACTACTCCCGCATCCCCGTCTATAGCGAAAGCCCCGAATACATCACCGGATACATCCTGCGCAGCGAGGCGCTCGAATACCTGGCCGAAGACAAGTTCGACATGCGCCTGAGCGAAATCAAGCGCGACATCACCTTCTTCAACGAGGAACAGTCCATCGCCGACATCTGGGATACGCTGCTGGCCAAGAAAGAACAGATCGGCCTGATCATCGACGAATACGGCTGCTTCCAGGGCATCCTGACGCTCGAGGACATCATCGAGACGATCCTGGGCCTGGAGATCATCGACGAGAACGACGAAGCGAGCGACATGCAGCAGTTTGCCCGCGAACGTTGGAAACAGCGCGCCAAGCGTTTCAAGGAAATCCAGCTTCCCGACACCGATACCGACACCGAAGACTGATGACGGAAGGATACGACCTGATCTGCGTCCTCGGCCCCACCGCCTCCGGCAAGACCCGCTACGCGGTGCAGCTGGCCCGGGAACTCGGCGGGGAGATCCTTTCCGGCGATTCGCGGCAGGTGTATCGCGGTATGGATATCGGCACGGGCAAAGACCTGGCCGAATACGGAGAAATCCCCTACCACCTGATCGACATCGTGGATGCCGGCACCCGGTACAATATCTTCCAATACCAGCACGACTTCGAACGGGCCTACCGCGTCATCGTGGAGCGGGGGCGTACGCCGATCCTCTGCGGCGGCAGCGGCCTCTACATCGAAGCCGCCACCTGCGGCTACGATCTCCCCGACGTCCCGCCCGACCCGCAGCTGCGCGCGGAGCTGGACAAACTTCCAACCGAAGCACTCATCGCGCGCTACGAAGCGCTGCGCACGCCGCACAACACGACGGACTACGACACGCGCCAACGCCTGATCCGCGCCCTGGAGATCGCCCTGTGGCAGGAGTCCCATCCCGTCACCCGGACGGCCTTCCTGCCCAAGCTTACGAAGTATATCGGCATTGCCGTCTCACGGGAAGAGCGCAACGCGCGCATCGACCGGCGGCTCCGCGCGCGTCTCGACGAAGGCCTCGTCGAAGAGGTGCGCGGTCTGCTCACAAGCGGCCTCACGCCCGAAGACCTGCTGTATTACGGTCTCGAATACAAATACGTCACCCTCTACCTGACCGGCTCCCTCGGTTACGAGGAGATGGTCTCCCGGCTCCAGACCGCCATCCACCAGTTCGCCAAGCGGCAGATGACGTGGTTCCGCGGCATGGAGCGCCGGGGCATAGAAATCGAATGGAGAACCTTGTCATGAAACGAATCCTGCTCATCCTGCCGGTGATTGCCTTGCTGCTCCCGGCCACCGCCTTCGCCCAGAAGGCATCGGAACTCAAGTATGTCGACGCCCGCAGCCTGATGCTGATCAATCAGGGCTACGACAACACGGAACTGACCTATTCGCGTCTGCCGGCAGACATGAAGCCCTACACCCGCAAGGCGGTCTGGGAACTCGGACAGAATTCGGCCGGTCTGGCCATCCGCTTCTCGAGTGACAGCCGTACCATCGGCATCCGCTGGACTTTGCTCAACTATTTCATCATGCACCACATGGCCGGCACGGGCATCCGGGGCATCGACCTCTACCAGCTCGATGAGAACGATCACTGGCAGTTTGTCGGCACGGCCATCCCCAACGGAAAGGACACCACCAAGACGCAGATCGTGGTCAGCGGCATGGACGGCAAGGACCACGACTATATGGCCTACCTGCCGCTCTACGACGGCGTGACGAAGGTCGAGATCGGCGTCACGCAGGGAGCCAAGGTCGGCATGCCGCACCGCGAGGTGCTGGTCAAGGGCAAGGAGAAACCCATCGTGTTCTACGGCACGAGCATCACCCAGGGCGGGTGTGCCTCGCGTCCGGGCATGGTCTATACCTCCATCATCAGCCGCGCCTTGCAGAAAGAGTGCGTCAACCTGGGTTTCAGCGGCAATGCCCGGATGGACAAGGCACTTGCCGAAATGGTGGCGCGCATCGACGCCGACCAGTACGTCATCGACTGCCTGGAGAACTGCACGCTCAAGGTGATGCAGGACAGCGCATGGTACTTCCTGACCTACCTGGCCAAGAAACGGCCCGAAGCGCCGATCTATATGGTGGAACACATCTGGTTCTCCCACGCACTGGTCAACAAACCGGTTCACGACCAGATTGCGGAGAAGAACGCCTATTGGCACGAAATCTACCTGAAACTACGGAAAGAAGGCTACGACAATTTCCGCTACATCCCGGCCGACAACCTTACGGGGCCTGACGGCGAAGGCGCCGTCGACGGCTGCCACCAGACCGACCTGGGTTTCCTCAGGATGTCGGAAGAATTCCTGCGGCACCTCAAACGGTAGCTACCGGTCCGCCGCCGGCAAAACAGCCATCTCGCAGCGGGCGCAATCGAACGCCAGCCGGAGTTTGTTTTTCTGGTTGACCAGATACAGCGGCTCCTTCAGCTTGCCCGGCCTGACCCCTTCCGTCATTCCCGGCTTGACCGGGAATCTCGTGCAGAGTCCCAGCTCCCACTTGATGCAGTAGCGGCTGCGCAACAGTTCTTCCGGAAGGTCGAGTGTGGAGCGGTTCAGCGCAGCTGCGTCAGGCTGCGGTGTATGGGGAACTTCGTGCCGCGGGCGGGTTTCCAGTTTATCCTGGAGGGCGGCGGCCAGCTCGCGGCGGATGCCGTTGAGCGTAGCGGCCGGATAGAAGCGGACGACATCGACGGCCAGGTCTTCGACATGGAACGCAAAAGGGCCTGTCCGCTTGTCCATTTGACGGCGGATCGATTCGCGGGCAGCCTCCGGCTTCTCCGCCGCAGGGGCATCGTCCGGAAAAACCTTTTCAACGGAAAAACCATCCTCCGTTCGGGCAATCACTGTCGTCCGGCCCTCCTGCGAATTCCAGGAGACAGCCACGTCGATGATACGGACCGGCATGTCCTTCTCCAGTTCCTTTTCGAAACGGACGTCCAGGTTGCGATACACCCGCATGCCGGGAAGAAGGCCTGCCGTGTCACGCAGCGTAACGCGGTTCCCTTGCACCACCTCGGCCCGGGCCCCCGTCACATCGTCGCTGCGGCCAACGAAAGAGAGGCCATCGCCGTTGACGAGCATCTTGTCGGTCTTCAAAACGACGTCACGACCCTTGACTGACAGGATTTCCCCGATAGGTTCTCCCAATGCCTTGGCGGCATCTTCACTGGCAAGCCGCTCCTGCCTTCCCTGCAGAAACGCTTCTGTCCAGCCACGCGTGAACGTCTTTCCGGGGTCGGGGATGAAACCACCTTCCAGCCTCCCCGAAGAAGCCTTGCAATAGGCCTGATTCTCTTTGATGAAGCGGTCGATCACGTCGCGGTAATAGCGCACGACATTCTTGACATAAGCGGCATTCTTGAGCCGCCCCTCGATCTTGAAGGAGCGGATACCTGCCGCCACCATGTCGGGAAGCAGCCGGTCGAAACGAAGGTCCTTGGGGGAAAGGAGCGTATGGTCGTGCACGAGCACCTTGCCGTCAGCGTCCACCAGGTCGTAGCGGGAACGGCAAGGCTGCGCGCAGGCGCCGCGGTTGGCACTGCGACCCGTCAGATACTGGCTCAGGTAGCACTGCCCGCTGTAGCCCACGCAGAGCGCACCGTGGATAAAGAACTCCAGCAGGCAGGTGTCGGGGACGGCGGCGCGGATGGCGCGAACCTGGTCGAGCGTAAGCTGGCGTTCGAGAACAAGCCGCGAAAAGCCCAGGCCAGCCAGAGCTTTGGCCCGTTCGGGCGTGCGGATGGCCGTCTGCGTGGAAGCGTGCAGTTCAACGGGAGGGAGATCCAGCGCAAGCAGGTTCAGGTCCTGGACGAGAAATACGTCCACACCAGCCTCATAAAGTTCCCACATCAACTTGCGGGCCTGCTCCCGTTCATCGGCTTGCAGCAGCGTGTTGACGGTCGAATGGATCCGCGCGCCGTAGCGGTGCGCGTAGCGGCAGAGCCGGGCGATTTCGTCGACCGGATTGCCCGCTGCGGCCCTTGCGCCGAACGAGGGTCCTGCGATATAAACGGCATCGGCACCACAGTCGATCGCTGCGATGCCGATATCCGCATTTCTCGCAGGTGCGAGAAGCTCAAGGCTTAGTTGCATTTGAGCTGGGTGATCTGGTAGCGGGCCGCTTCGCCCAACTTCGCATCCTGTGCGATGCTCTTGAAGTAACCGCAGGCCTTGGCGTTGTCACCGGTCTTGACGAGGCAGTCGCCGAGGTAGTAGATAATCTGAGGTTCCTTCTCAGCGGCCTTGGGATTCATCGACAGATAGGCTTCGAAAGCTTCGGCAGCCACCTTGAACTGCTTGAGCTCCTTGGCGGACAGGCCGATGAGCTTCTGGGCGTTGGCGTTGTCCACATACTGGGTCGACTTCTGGGCGTTTTCGAGCATACCCTTGTTGTCCTTGGCCTTCTGGCAGGCGACGGCTTTCTTCACATAGATGTTCGAGAGCTGCTTGGCAGCGGCTTCTTCCTGACCGTTCTCGGAAGCCAGTTCGAACGACTTGATGGCATCGTCCACCTTGCCCTGTGCGGAAAGGGCCTGGCCTTTGCGCAGATGAGCCTGACCATTGGTCGGATCGGCGTCGATCACTTTCTGATAGCCGTCAACGGCGGCTGCGTAGTCCTTGGCGTTGAGTGCCTGATTGGCATCGGCCATCAGGATCTGGGGGATGAGGGATTTAGCTTCTTCCACCACTTCGGCATCACCGTAAGCCTCGCCGAGCTCGATGGCCTTCTTGAAGCGGGCCACAGCATCGTCGAGATTCTTCTCGTTCACCAATTCCTTGCCCACGGACATATAGAGTTTCGGAATGATGCCTTTGCACTGCGTCACGATTTCAGCTCCTTCGTCTCCGAGTTTCCCAGCCATTTCAAGCGCCTGCTCGAAAAGGGTGATGGCTTCTGCCTTGTTGTTGTCGATGGCAGCAGCAGCATTGTTGTAAAGCTCGGTGGCTTTTTCCATGTCCTGCGCTGAAGCGATGCCCAGCGTGCAGAGGACGACAATGAGGGTTGCAAAAATCTTTTTCATCGTTTATATGTTTTGGGTTTTATTTCCATTGTTGTTGCCTATATGCATAAAGGCTGCCAAAATTATCAACTATTGCTTAATTTTGCAAAACTTTTTGTCATGAACGTGCCCTCCATCGTCCAAATCGGGGATATCCTGGTCTCCTCGGAAGTGCTCACGGAGTACTTCTGCTGCGATTACGCGGTCTGCCGCGGCGCCTGCTGCATCATCGGCGACAGCGGCGCCCCGCTGCAGGAAGAAGAAACGGAAGAACTGGAGCGGCACTATCCCCAGTACAGCGGCTGGATGAGTTCCGCAGGAAAGGAAAAGATCCGGGAGACCGGCTTTTTCGAAGTGGACGCTGACGGCGACCTCGTGACGCCGCTGCTCCACGGCGGCGAGGAATGTGCGTACACCTGCTTTGAAGACGCCGGCTGTTTCTGCGCCATCGAACGCGCGCACTGCGCAGGCCGCTGCTCCTTCGTCAAACCCATCTCCTGCCGGCTCTATCCCATCCGCGCGAGCGTCTTGCGCAACGGCTTGACAGCCCTCAACCTCCACCGCTGGGACATCTGCAAATGCGCCTTCGAAAAAGGCCGCAAAGAAAAGGTCCCCGTCTACAAATTCCTCCGGGAACCCCTCATCGCCGCCTACGGCGAAGCCTTCTACACCGAACTCTGCGAAGTGGCCGCCGCCCTCCACCTCGACTAGCCGTCCGACCCCTCCGCCCCGGGCACAAATGCAGGCAAAAACGTGCCCCGACCGGTGGATTACCGCAGTCGGGGCACAGATCACGCGGGTTTTGTGCCCGCGTTTTTCCTCTGTGGAAAAAGCGCATTGACGGACGCTACAGGCAGTTTCAGTAAACGGGCAATCTTGGCGTTGTCCGCATTATAATCGAAATGCAGTTTGCGGGCAAGTTCCATTTTATCTCTTGGCGGTAACAAGATCGGCTTCAAGTCTCCATATCGTTCCTTGCATATCTTGTACAAGATGGCATTCAATTCGTCGTCCGTATAGAAAACCTTTTCGCAGAGAGCATCGGCAATTTCCTTGTAACCTTCGATTTCGCGGGATATCTTGAAGAAATAATGCCGGGCGTCCCGAAAGAGGCTCTCTCCGAAAGCGATCGCACAATAGCTGGCCGGAGAAAAGTAGTCGTCGATGATTGCGTAGCTGCCCGGATAATCAAGCTGATGCGTATGCAACATCTTCCGCTTTTCCCGGACTGTCAGATCGGCATATCTATGGTCAGACCGGCGCTGGTTGACCGGAAGGAAATAACAGTTTCCGGCGCCATACGGATAGGAGAACGGTGTGAATCCCGGATTGACCACAAACTGGTTTCTATTGGTATAGGCAATCTGGTTACGGATTGACGCAAGCGATTCGATACGTACCGTCTTACCCACAAAGTTGGACAAGTCGATGGCCATCCTGCGACTGTCCAGATATTTTTTCAGTCTCCGTTTGAATAATTCGAAGAACGCCAGGATATCTTCCAACGCCCCGCCTAGAACAAAGTGAACATGGTTGCTCATCAGCTCAAAAGTAATGATCCGGACTTTGGGACAATCGTGCGCGCACATCCCGATGGCAGTCATTGCAAAGGCATATACCTCCGAATCCCGGAAAATGGCAGGATGGTCTTCCGGGGTATGTAGATGATAAAATGAACCGAAATAGCGCAATGCCTGATTGAAAATCGCGTTACACCTGCTTTCCTTTTCCATAAAAGAATGTCCTGCCGGTAGAGACGCCGCCAGAACGGAATCGAAGAAATCCTTTGCCATACCATCACATATTCAGCTCCAACGCCACCATGACTCTGGATGCAATCGCAAGTTACAACAGAAACGACCCGAATCCAAGAGAAACCGTCAGAAATATCTTTCCGGGCACAAATGCAGGCAAAAACGTGCCCCGACCGGCGGATTACCGCAGTCGGGGCACAGATCACGCGGGTTTTGTGCCCGCGGGGTATGCCGGATGGGACGGTCTAGACCGTCATCATCTCCTTTTCCTTGGCGACGAGGATTTCGTCGACTTTCTTGATGAAGGAGTCGGTGAGTTTCTGGACTTCATCTTCGAAGTCTTTCTCAGTGTCTTCGGGAAGTCCTTCCTTCTGGAGTTTCTTCAGGCTCTCGATGGCGTCGCGACGGGCGTTGCGGACACCGACCTTGGTACTTTCGCCGGCTGTGCGGGCCTTTTTCACGAGTTCCTTACGGCGTTCCTCCGTGAGGGCGGGGACATTGATGCGGATCATTTCGCCGTTGTTCTGGGGGGTGAACCCCAGGTTGGCGTCCATGATGGCTTTCTCAACGGTGTGGAGGAGATTGCGGTCCCAGGGCTGGATGAGCATCGTCTTTGCGTCGGGCGTGCTGATGCTGGCGACCTGCGGGATGGGGGTCATCGTACCGTAGTAGTTGACCATGACGTTGTTGAAGACGGCCGGGTTGGCCTTGCCGGCCCGGTAGGTCTTCAAGTCTTCGTCCAGATAGGTGACAGCGCCCTGCATCTTTTCCCGGGCGGCGTCAATCACGGCTTTGGCTTTCTCAATCATTGTCGTATCTTTTTTATTCGTTGCTCAATACGGTGCAGCGTCCCGTGCCTTCGACCACCTTCTCGAGCGTGCCTTCGTCGTTCATGTTGAAGACGATGATCGGCATGCCGTTCTCCTTGCAGAGCGTGAAGGCCGTCTGGTCCATGACCTTGAGGTTGTCGGCGATGGCCTTGTCGAAGGTGAGGGTCTCGTAGCGTCTGGCTTCGGGATGCTTCACCGGATCGGCGTCGTAGACCCCGTCAACTTTCGTGCCTTTCAGCAATGCGCCGCAACGAAGTTCGCAGGCGCGCAAGGCCGCGGCTGAGTCGGTGGTGAAGAACGGGTTGCCCGTTCCGCCGGCGATCAAGGCTACGCCGCCTTGTTTCATATAGGCGTCCACTTCGTCGCGCATATAGTATTTGGCCATCGGGCGCATCGGGGTGGAAGTGAATACTTCGGCGTCGAGGCCGGCGTTGCGCAACGACAGGGAGAGGCCGATGCTGTTGATCACCGTGGCCAGCATGCCCATCTGGTCGCCGCGGACGCGGTCGAACCCGCGCTGGGTGCCGCTCAGGCCGCGGAAGATGTTGCCGCCACCGATGACGATCGCTACCTGGGTGCCTTTCTTTACGACGGCCGCGATCTGCTTCGCATAGGTGGCCATCACGTTTTCGTCGAGGCCCACGCCGTCTTTGCCGCCGATCGCCTCGCCACTGAGTTTGAGTAGTATTCTGTCGTATTTCATGAAACAAAAATAGCCATTTATTATGATTTTATCAAGTTTCGGATTATCTTTGCATAATTAATGCGAAACAAATAAACAATCAATTATGGCAAGCATATTCAAGTCATCCATCGGCAAGAAGCTGATCATGAGTGTCAGCGGCCTCTGCCTCATCCTCTTCCTCACCTTCCATATGGTGATGAACCTGACCTACGTGTTCGATCCCGACAGCGTGGTTTACGGAACGATCTGCGAGATTCTGTCCATGGGCTGGGTCAACGTGGTGGTCCCCATCCTGGCAGCCTTCTTCATCGTCCACATCGTGTATGCCTTCATCCTGACCATCGGCAACCGCAAGGCCCGTGGTGAGCAGCGCTATGAGATCCCCAACAAGGCCAAGACGGACTCCTGGTCTTCCCGCAATATGTTTGTCCTCGGCATCATCGTTCTCTGCTTCATCTTCCTCCACCTGGGTCAGTTCTGGTCCAGGATGCAGCTGCAGAACTGGCTGGGCGGCGAAGAAGCCGATCCCTACCAGCTGATGGGTCAGGTCTTCGGAAACTGGTGGATGCTCTGCCTCTATCTGATCTGGTTCGTCTCCCTGTGGTTCCACCTCACCCACGGCTTCTGGAGCGCCCTCCAGACCATCGGCTGGAACAACAACATCTGGATGAAACGCTGGAAATGGATCACGGGCATCTATGTGACCCTGCTGATGCTGGGCTTCGCCGTCGTGGCCATCTTCGCTTTCTGCAAGGCCAACGGCTACTGCGGCCTTACGCCGTATATTCCGGGAATAGTCGGCTGATGATCCAGTCTGAGACGAAGAGTTCTTCGTCCGGAATCCGGATCCTGTCGGATTCAAGTACCAGTTTACCGGCCCTGGAGAGTTCCTCCAGGGTCGTTCTTTTGAGGACGCCGCGCCCCTCCGGCGGGAGGGAAGAAAGGTCGAGCCCACGGCAGGTCCTGAGTGAAAGCATGAGGGTTTCTTCCAGGATTTCGCGGTCTGAGAGCTGTTCGCTCCCAAACGGCCTCGAAGCCAGATAGGCGTCGATGTCGGGCGTATTCCATTGCCGCAGACGGTTCCCGTCGAAGGAATGGGCGCCTGCCCCGAGCCCCAGATACGGTTCCCGGGCCCAATAGGCGCTGTTGTGCCGTGATTCCCGGCCGGGAAGGGCATAGTTGGATACTTCGTATTGGCTATATCCGGCCGTCACGAGCCGCTGCTGCAGCATGCCGTACTGGCGCCGGCAGTGCTCTTCATCCGGATCCGCATAGCGGCCTGTCATCTGATAACAGGAGATGTGTTCCGGATGGAGTTCGAGCGCCTGGTCGATATTATGGGCCCACTGCGCGTCGGAGAGCCCCGTGAAGCCGAAGATCAAGTCGAGTGACAGGTTATCGAAGCCCGCCTCTCGAAGGAAGGCGAACGCCGCCACGGCCTCTTCGGCCGTATGGCGCCGCCGCATCCAGCGCAGATGCTCGTCGCAGAACGACTGCACGCCCATGCTGATGCGGTTTGCACCGGCTGTCCGCAGGGCGGCAGCCTTTTCAGGCGTGATGTCGTCGGGATTGACCTCGACGGTGAATTCTTCAAAGTCCGTCAGGCAAAAGGTTGCACGGACAGCATCGGCGACCCGCTGCAACTGCGCTGCGGGCAAAAGGGAAGGCGTCCCCCCGCCGAAGTAGAGTGTCGTCGGGGGGACGCCTTTGAGGAATTCTCTCCGCTCGGAGAGCTCACGCAGGAGGGCCTCCACGTAAGGGTTCCAATCCCGTCTCACTCGCGCGTAGAAGTCGCAGTAGATGCATTTCGAAGCGCAGAAGGGGAAGTGGACGTAGAGGCCGGCCATGGCCTATTTCAAGATCATCTCGGCCGTTCCGAGCCTGGTCTCGTCGGTGTACAGGTCGACGGTGTACTTGCCCTTCTCAAATCCCTGGGAATTGGCGAAGTAGATGCAGATTTCGACCTCGTCGCCCTGATAGTCCACCTCGCGGGAGGCCGAGTAGATCATCTGCTCGCCGCCGCAGGTGAAGACCTTGCCGCTGTCGTCGGTCATCAGGACGCCGTCGGGACCCTTCACACGGATATAGACCGTGCGGTAACCGCGCTCGGCAATCGAGTTCTCGATCAGGCTCAGGCAGGCACGCAGCTTGCGGGCCCGGCTGCTGCGGTCGGTCACCTTGTTCGATTCGTTGATGGCCACCAGGTTGAAGCCACGGCCCTTGACCACGGCGCCGGCCGAAGCTTTCTGAGACAGCTGTTCGGTGGTGGTGCGCAGGTCTTCATACTGCCGCTTGCTTTCCTGGGCCTCCTTGCGGGCTGCGGTCGCTTCGTTGCGCAGGGAGATGTTCAACGTATTGAGGGAGTCGATCTGCTTGATGTATCCCTTCATGATGGAGCGGAGCGTTCCGAGCTCCTTCTCGTATTCGCGGATCTTGGCGCGGTTGGTAGCCTCGGTCTTCTGGAGACGCTCGATCAGCTGTCCGACTTTCTCCTTCTCGACGTTGAGCGAGTCGTTGATGGCGGCGTTGGTGGTGCTCAGGGCTTCATAGTCGCCCTGCAGCGCGACCAGTTCATTGGTGAGGTTCTGCTTGTCGATGTTGAGGTCCTTCACGAGGGCGTTCTTCTTGCTCATCATGACGAGGAGCGCGGCCAGTAGAGCTACGGCGACTGCTCCCAGTGCAATGGAAAGGATGCGCATGGCTCCTCCGTTGCCGCTGCCTCCCGTTCCGGGTTTCTTGCTCGGATGATCCTTCTCAAACTGGATCATTTCTTCATCAAGTTCTTCCATAACTATACTTTTTTACCTGTTAGTTCTGCAAAAATAGTTAATTTTGTGAAGATTAACAATTACATGCCATGCGTTACCTGATCCGCGCCCTCAAATACATCGTATACTTCGCCATCATCTTCTTCCTGATGGTCGGCATCATCTATCTCTTCTCCAGCCAGAAAGCGGCAGGCCTTTCCTTCGTGGACCTGTTCCGGGAAGGCTCGCTTCCCAAGATCGCCATCTTCTTCGTCGCAGTGGCCGCCATCTATCCGGCGCTGAGCTTCCAAAAGCGGCAGCTCTACCTGAACGGTGACTTCACAAAATATGCCGAAACGGTCGATGAGGTGATGAAAAAGCTGGAGTATGTACCGGAAAAGCGGGAACCCGGCTGCGTTACCTATATTAAGAACAGCGGCTACGCGCGCCTGACCCGCATGTATGAAGACCGCGTCACCTTCCTGACCAGTGACAACCCGGTCATCGTGGAAGGTTACCGGAAAGACCTGCTCCGTATCCTGAGCCTGGTCAACTATCAGATCCGGCAGGAAAACCGTGAACAGGAAAACGCATAAAACAGAAGGAGTCCGCCATGCTGAAAATCGTTGCAGAGTACATCTATGAGTATGAGGCCGAAATCGCGAAAGGCCTTCTCGAAAGCGAAGGGATCGACGCGATGGTCTCGAATGTCAACTCGCCCTATCCGGGCGTCCTGCTGGGCAAGCACGGCGTCCAGCTTCTGGTCAACGACTACGACCTGGAATCCGCCCAGATGATTCTCGAAAACGCCAGGAACGCCGAACCCGCTGATCCCACAGAACCGGCCGACGAGGCCTGACGCCCCGAAGCCTGGACTTCGGGCACAAAAAACGCCTGATCTGCGCCCCGACTGAGGTAATCCGCCGGTCGGGGCACGTTTTTACCTGCATTTGTGCCCGGGGCGGGCGCAAGGGAAAAAAAATTGTATAACTTTGTACGATTATGCGCTTTTCGGAAATCATAGGGAATGATGCGCTCAAGGAGCAGCTGGTCCGGATGGTCCGATCCGGGCGGCTGGGACACGCCATCCTCCTGACGGAGGAGAATGGCGGCGGTGCGTTTGCCTTCGCTCTGGCGCTCGCTCAGTACGTGAACTGCCGCGAGCAGGGTCCGGAGGATTCGTGCGGCGTGTGTCCTTCCTGCCACAAGTACCAGAAACTGATCCATCCCGACCTGCACTTCGTATTCCCTGTGAGCAGCAGCAATTTCTTGTCGGAAAGCGAGAAGAAGGGACCTGTTTCCGACTATTTCCTGGCGCCTTTCAAGGAACTGGCCCTGGCCAACCCTTACTTCACCGAGCAGATGCTGTACGACGCGATCGGGATTGAGAACAAGAGCGGCCTGATCAGCGTGAACGAGGCCCGGCGCATCTTCGAGAAACTGTCGCTCCGGGCTGCGGAAGGCAGCTGGAAGACGATGATCATCTATCTCCCGGAAAAGATGAACCTCGATGCGGCCAACAAACTGCTCAAGCTGCTGGAAGAGCCCCCGCTCGGCACGCTGTTCCTGCTGGTTTCGCACAATCCCGAACGGCTGCTGCCGACCATCCGTTCGCGTTGCCAGGCCATCGCCCTGCAACCGCTTACCCGCGAACAGCGCCGCTCCATCGAAGGGGCCGGCCAGGACAACGCCGATTTCCGGGAGATTGCCAAGTCGATCCTGGAGGCCGGCCTGGCCAAACGCATCATCGATCTGTTCCCCCAGTGGGAAATGCTCGCCGACCTGGGACGCGAGAAGCAGCGCGAATGGTGCCTGTATATGGAAAATTATCTGAGAAAAATCTACCTGGTTGCCAATGGGCTAGACGGTCTGGCCGACCTTTCGGAACAGGAAGAGGCCACGGTTCGTTCGTTTGCCGGCCGTATCAAGCCTTCGTTCTACGAAAAGGCTTTTGCGAACCTCGATGCGGCCCTCTCCTCCATCGGCGCGAACGTCAACCCCAAACTGGTCTTCTGCGACCTGGGCAACCGGCTGTTATTGGCATTATAAGTATATGGAAGACATTGTGATCAAAGAAAAAGGATCCAAGCAATATGATTGCTCCCGCGGTTGCGACGTGGAGCGCACGCCTATCGGCGAACTGAAGGTCCGCTACAATCCCCGGTGCTGCAAGCTCAGTACCTACAACTGGATGGAGGGCATCTCCCAGAAGCGCTACAGCGACCTGTTCGAAGTCCGTTTCAAGAATACCCGCAAGATCTTCTTCCGCAACACCTCGGGCCAGATCATCAAGAAAGGCGACCTGGTGGTCGTGGAAGCGCAGAACGGACACGACCTGGGCATCGTGACCCTCGAAGGACCGGTCGTGCTCGAACAGCTGGACCGCCACCACATCGACCCCGACACCTACGAATTCCGGCGCATCTACCGCAAGGCCAAGATCCTCGACATCGAGCGCTGGCAGGAAGCCATTTCCCGCGAGCACAAGACCATGATCCGCGCCCGCCAGCTGGCAGCCCGCCTGGGCCTGGACATGAAGATCGGCGACGTAGAGTTCCAGGGCGACGGCACCAAGGCCATCTTCTACTATATCGCCGATGCACGCGTGGACTTCCGCCAGTTGATCAAGGACTTCGCTGAAGAATTCCATATCCGCGTGGAAATGAAACAGATCGGCGCACGTCAGGAGGCCGGCCTGATCGGCGGCCTCGGTGTCTGCGGCCGCGCTCTTTGCTGTTCCAACTACATGTCTGACTTCCAGTCGATCACCACGCAGGCAGCCCGTTGCCAGGACCTGTCGCTCAACCCCCAGAAACTGGCCGGACAGTGCAGTAAACTCAAGTGCTGTATCAACTACGAAGTCTCGACCTATGTGGACGCCCAGCGGCAGCTGCCCGAGGTCCGCGGCCCCATCGAATTGGAAGACGGACCGGCCTGGCTTATGAAGACCGACATCCTGCGCGGTATCCTCTACTTCTCCTACGAGCAGGGAAGCCTGTCCAACCTGTATCCCCTCCCCGCCGAACGGGTCCGGGAAATCCTTGCGGAGAACCGCAAGGGCATCAAGTCCGCTTCGCTGCAGAACAGCGGTCCTGACGTCAAACAGACTGAATTCATCAGTGCCGTGGGCGACGACAGCATCACCCGCTTCGACGAACAGAAGAAACGGCGCAACAACAACCGGAAAAAGAACAACGGACGGAAGAAAGAAGGCGGCGGTGGCAACCGGGGCGGCAACGGCAAAAAGAAAGCAGAAAAGGCCGGACCGGCCAATGGGGACAATGGTGCGCAGAAATAGTCTCATTCCCCTGCTTGTCCTGCTGTTGACGGCCGCCTGCAGCCGGCCGCAGGGAGACCACCGTTTCATCTCCACCGAAACCGCCCGCGGAAATGGCGGCGCCTTCGTCTTCGAGATGGAATCCGAAGACTCGGCCGCCGTGTTCACGACAACCCTGGCAGCCCGGATCGTTGCCAGCCGGATTCCGGAGAAAACCCTCGAATTCGACATCCACCTCACACCGCCCGACGGGCAGACCTCCATCGAAAGGCACACCTTCCCGCTGACGGAGGAACCCGGCGTACGGATCAGTCTCGGGGCCGGTTCGGTGACCGACTATGAATGGCCCTGGCGCGAAATCCGCACAGGCGGCCATCCTGGCGGGACCTGGACAGTCCGCATCACCCCTTCCGACCCTGCCCGGCTCGAAGCCCTTTCGGGCGTCGGATTTTCATACCAAGCCAAGACATGGGAAAAGGCAAACTGAGAAAATTCCGGGAGAACGAGACCTTCTCCTGCCTGGTGCAGCCTACCACGGAGGAAGTGCTGCACAAAGACCATCCCCTGAAAGGGAACTGGCACCGCGATATGTTCGGCAACGACCATCCCATCGTGCTGGAACTAGGTTGCGGAAAGGGAGAATATACCGTAGCGCTGGGAGAACGCTTCCCTGAAAAGAACTACATCGGCATCGATATCAAGGGCGCCCGGCTCTGGAAAGGTGCCAAGTACGCCACGACCCATGCCATGGCCAACGTGGCCTTCCTGAGAACCCGCGTGGAATTCATCGAATCGCTCTTCGGACCCGGAGAGATCAGCGAAATCTGGATCACCTTCGCAGACCCGCAGGAGCGCAAGCCCCGCAAACGGCTCACCCATCCGCGCTTCCTGGAAAGCTACCGGCGGATCCTCGTACCGGACGGCATCATCCATCTGAAGACCGACAGCCGCCTCCTCCACCATTTTACCCGGGAGACCGTCCTGCAGAACGGACTTCCGCTGATCGAAGCTTGCGAAGACATCTACGGCACGGGGCGTGCCGACGACCTGCTCTCGATCCAAACCTTCTACGAAAAGAATTTCCTCGCACAGGGGATCCCCATCACCTATCTGTCGTTCCGTCTGGGCGGCGACAAGCCACTGGTCGAACCCGAGTGGGACCAGGAGCCTTACGAGCAGACCTACAAGACCCTTACACGGTCCTGATGGCGATCATGCCCGCCATTTTTTCAAGATAATCCCGGGATGGGGATGCGGGGAACGCCGCAAGCACTTCGACCGCCTGCCGGATTTCCGCGTCAAGTTTCTCTCGCGCATAGGACATCGCATCGTACTGGCGTACCCAGGCGAACACATCGGAAACCAGCTCAGCATCAGGATTTTTCATCCGGCGACGCACTTCTCGCACGACGGAGCGGGGCGCTTTTTCGAAGAGCCCGAAAAGAGGAAGGGTAATCTTCTTTTCAAGGATATCCTGTCCGGTAGGCTTGCCGATGGAGAGTTCCGGGGAATAATCGAGCATATCGTCACGCATCTGGAAGGCCTGTCCGATATGCCAGGCATAGATCCGGCATCTTTCGATCTCCTTTTCGGAAGCTTCGACCGAACAGGCGGCGCTCACCATGCAGGCTTCGAAAAGCGAAGTCGTCTTGCAATAGATGATCCGGCGATAGTCGTCTTCGGTGGTATCGGCCTTTTCGGCTTTTTCCAGTTGGAGCATTTCCCCGCTGGCCAGGTCGGCCAGACATTTGGAAAAGACATGCAGTACCCGCTTGTCAGGATGGTCGATGATCAGGTCCATCGCCTTCGACAGCCAGTAGTCGCCCAGCAGGACGGCCGTAGTCGGGGAATAGACGGTCATCATCGTAGGGACGCCCCGGCGGGTCGGGGCATTGTCGGCTACGTCGTCGTGCATCAACGTAGCCGTGTGCAACAGCTCGGAAGCAGCGGCACAACGAACAACGCGCTCATTGCAATCGCCCCGGAGGGCTTTTGCAATGAGCAGCGTGAATAGAGGACGAAGTTTCTTGCCGCCGTGCCCGAGCAGGTACTGGTTGGCCTTGTCGAGCAAGGGGATGTCGGACTCCAGACTCTCGGCGAAACAACGCTGGAAGTCAGTCCAGGCCTTTCCCAGGAACTGTTGGACTTCCTTCAACGGTGTCGGCTAGAACTTGAGGCCGAGGCAGATCTCAAACGTGCGGGGCGCAGCGTCGAGGGTCGGCAACTGCTTCGTATCAGCGATGGCGCCGAAATTCCAGTTGTACTTGCCGGTGATCTGGAAACGGAAGACCTGGATACCCAGGCCGATGCCCAGACCCCACTCGGCCTTCTTGAGGCCGTCGCGGATGGCATCCATATCCGTATCTTCCCAGCCGGATCCCCGGAACTGGTTCGAAACCTTCAGGCCCACATACGGGCCGGCGAAGACGAACGGGCGGGCGATCAGCAGATCCGGACCCCACTGCACGTTCACCGGAACCTCCACATAACCGAGATTCAGGTTCTGCACGTCGGAGAACCGGTAACCGGTGACCTTGTAGATGATTTCAGGCTGGATGGAAAAACCGTGCGAGGTCTCGGACTGATAA
The DNA here is from genome assembly GCA_002361615.1 of Bacteroidales bacterium UBA3290. GTDB lineage: Bacteria > Bacteroidota > Bacteroidia > Bacteroidales > UBA932 > Cacconaster. Next base: position 59,578 of record DETK01000017.1, on the reverse strand, counting down.
CCGACGCCGATCTGCCAGCCGGATTTACCCTTCTTGATATCGGAGACCGTGGTGCTCTTGTTGATATCAACGTTGCTGTAGTTGTAGCCACCCTTGATGATGACACCCTGTGCACCGGCCGAAATGACGCTGATGCAGAGAAGGCTGACAAGCAGTAAAGAAAGCTTCTTCATACCGTTAGAAATTCAGGCCGACACAGATTTCGATGATACGCGGCGTGCCGCTCAGTTCAGGAACACCCGTTGCATCGGCGATGCGGCCGAAGTTCCAGTTGTACTTGGCGGTCAGCTGCAGGATCCAAAGGTCGATACCGACACCGAGACCCAGACCGTATTCCACCTTCTTCAGGTCGTTGCGGATGGATTCGGCCGTCGCCTTGTTGCCGAAGACACCGGCGCCGATGCCCACGTAGGGACCCGCGAAGACAAACGGATGGAGTTTGTCGGTATTGCCGATGTTGAAACCGAGCTGGACATTGATAGGGATTTCAAGATAACCGCGTCTGAGGGTTTCCCGGTCATATTCGAAGCCGACGACCTTATAGACGAGTTCCGGCTGGAAGGTCAGGCCGAAGCCGTCGGGAATCTCGGTCTGGAATCCAAGGCCGAACTGATAGCCGAAAGGCTTGGACTCAATATTCTTGATGTTCGTAAAATTGGCACCACCCTTGATGACCAGACCTTCGGCGCTGGCAGTGAGGGTGCTGATGCACAAAACGCTGATGATCAGCAGGAAAAGTTTTTTCATATCGATCAGGTTTTAAAGAATTTTTTCAATGTGCTTCTCGATCTCCGCCTGGGAGACGGCGCCGACGACACGGTCGACCAGCTCGCCGCCCTTGAAGAAGAGCAGCGTCGGGATATTGCGGATGCCGAACTTCATCGGGATATCCGTGCTCTCATCGACATTGCATTTGACAACGTTTACCTTGCCCTCATATTTCTCGGCCATCTTGTCGACGATGGGAGAGATCATGCGGCAGGGGCCGCACCAGGTGGCCCAGAAGTCTACGACGACAGGCATCTGCGCCTGCTCGACGAGTTCGCTGAAATTGGAATCGGTTAATGCTTGTGCCATAGTTTTCTTATCAAAAAAGGATTCAGGCGTTAAAGATAAACATTTTTTTCGAAAATCAGACAGCCTGCTCGATATTCCATACGAACGCGCGCACGCCGACCGACTTGTTGCGGGCGTCGAGTTTGCGCACGGTCAGGAGCAGTTCATCCACCTTTTCGTCGGGTATGACCGTTATCACGGCCGAGTTCATTTCGGGCCAGGTGTGGGTGCCGCGGCGCGGTTCCCCGTCCACGGATCCCCTGCCCTGGACCTGTTCAAAGAACGTAAAGCCTCTGATGCCCAATTCTTCCAACATATACTCCACACGGGAGGTGAAAGCCTGGTTGAATACGATAAAGACACTTTTCATCTTGCTTCCTCCTGGTCGGGATTCAAATTCATGAAGATAAATTCCTTGCGGCGTTTCTCTTTCTTGTTGCGCTCGCCGCTGCGGGAAATCAGGCCATAAACTACCGGTACGACGATCAGCGTGACGAAAGTCGAAACCAGCAGACCGCCGATCACCACGATGCCGAGCGGATGCCACATTTCGGAACCCTCACCGCCGCTGAGTGCCATCGGAAGCATACCGAGCAGCGTCGTGAAGGCCGTCATGAGCACAGGGCGCAGACGCGAGGCGCCCGAAAGGGCGATCGCCTCGTTCAGCGCGTGGCCGCGGTCGCGCATCAGGTTGATGTAGTCCACCAGCACGATACCGTTCTTGACCACGATACCCACCAGCATCACCACGCCCAGTGCGCCGATCATATCGAGCGACGTACCCGTGAGCCAGAGTGCCAGCACCACGCCCGAAAGGCCGAACGGGATGGAGAGCAGGATGACCGCCGGTTTGTTGAGCGATTCGAACTGCGAAGCCATCACGATATAGACCAGCAGGATGATCAGCAGCAGCAGGGCGAAGATGTCCTTGAAAGTCTTCTGCTGGTCTTCGAAGTCACCGGCCAGTACCACCGAGATGCCCGAAGGACGGGAGATCTGGTCGATCTGCGTCTGGATGGCTGCGGCCAGCTCGCCCAGCGAAGTCTCATACGGCATCGAGATGACGCGGACATAGCGCTGGCGGCTCTTGCGGTCGATGGTCTGCGGAGCCCAGTATTCTTCGATGGTCGCGATCTCGCTGAGCTTGATGCGGGCGCCGGTCGCCGTCGGGATGGTGAGGTCCTGGATGTCGGTGATCGAATTGCGGTCTTCCTCCTTGAGGCGGACCACGATGTTGTACTCATCGCCGTCTTCCTTCAGGAAGCCTGCCGTGAAACCGGTCACGCGGTTGCGGATGTACTGCGATACGGTGGCCGTGTTCAGGCCGTGGATCGCGGCTTTCTCCTTGTCGATAGTGACTTTGAGTTCCGGACGGTCCTTGTCGCGCGAGATGCGGACGTTGCGGGCGCCGGGCACGTTGTTTACGATGACCTGGCGGACTTCCTCCGCATAGAGATTGGTCTCGTCGAAGTCATAGCCGTAGATTTCCACATCCACGGTGGAACGGCCGCCGCCGCCCATACCGCCGGACGCATTGACCTGATACTCGATGATTTCAGGATACTGGGCCAATTCCGTACGGAGAACCTCGCCGATCTCTTCGATCGTGCGGGTACGCTCGTATTTCTTGTTGCACACCACCGTCATCGAAATCTTGTAGTTGGTAGTCGAGGAGAACAGCGCGCCGATCGAGCTCTCGTCGTTCGAACCTGCGGACGTGGAGATGCGCTGGATTTCCGGAACCAGTTCGCGGAAGCGTTCTTCCAGGACGCGGGCCGTCTTTACCGTCTCTTCGATACGGGTGCCGCGCTGCAGCTCCACCGTGACGCTCAAACGGCCGTTGTCGCTGCTGGGCATGAATTCCGTACCGATCTTGCCCATCACCATCGGCAACAGCGAAACCACGAAGAATGCGATCGCGATGAGGATGGTTATCAGCTTATGGGTCAGGCACCAGCGAAGCAGGTTGGCATAAGCCTTGTCCACCTTGTCGAGGAATCCTACCACGATACGGTCGTACCAGCCCTTCTTTTCCTTCCCCTCGATCAGATGGCCGTTCTCGTCGATTCTCACTTCCCGGGCCTTGAGGAGCTTCGAGCAGAGCATCGGGATCAGGGAGATGGCCGCCAGCGTCGAGGTCGAAACCACGATGGTCACGATCCAGCCCAGCTCCTTGAACAGGATGCCGGCCAGGCCGGTGAGCATCGTCAGCGGGATGAATACGGCTGCGATGACGAGCGTCGTCGCAATGACGGAAGTCCAAACCTCATTGGTTGCGTAGATGGAAGCCTCATGGGGCGACGAACCGCGGTCGATGTGCTTGGTGATATTCTCCAGCACCACGATGGAGTCGTCCACCACCATACCGATGGCCACGGTCAAGGCCGAAAGCGAGATGATGTTGAGCGAACTGTCGGTAAGCAGCAGATACACGAAAGCCACAATCAATGCGATCGGGATCGTGATGCCGATGATCAGCGTGGCGCGCCATTTCCCGAGGAAGAAGAAAACCACCAGCACCACGAAGAGAAGGGCGTAGAGGATGGATTCCTCCAGCGAACCGATGGCGTTCTCGATCTCTTCGGAAGAGTCGTAGATCATCTTGATATGCACGTCGGAAGGCAGGGTCTTCTCGATGCGGGAGAGCTCCTTGCGCACGTCGCGGCAGACCTGGACGGTGTTGGAACCCGATTTCTTGGCCACCATCAGACGGACGGCCTCGCGGCTGTCCACCTTCTCGTCGAGCGAGAGGTCCTTGATCGTATCGCGCACCTGCGCCAGGTCGCGGACGAAGACCTTCTTGCCGGCCATCGTGGTGGAAACCACGATGTCGGCGATGTCGGCGCTCTGCTCATATTCGCCGCGTACCTGCATCTGATACTGCTGGCGGTCCATCTTGACCACACCGCTCGACAGGTTCAGGTTGTTGACGCTGATGGCGTTGGCTACCTGCTCGAGGGTCAGGTTGTAGGCGTCGAGTTTCGCCTGGTCGATGTCGATGTAGACATAGCGGTCGGGTGCACCCGACACCGATACTGAGCCGATGCCCTCGATGCGGTTGAGCTGCGGGACCACCTCGTCGTTGAGAATCTTCTCCAGACCGGGATAACTTTCTTCCGCCGTCACGGAATACTGGATAATCGGCATCAGGCTCGAATTGAGCTTGAACATCACCGGGCTCGAGCAACCGTCGGGAAGGTTGCTCTTGATCATGTCGATGTAGGAGCGTATGTCGTTGGCCGCTTCGTCACGGTCGGTTCCCCACTCCAGCTCCAGCGAAACGACCGACATGTTGTCACGGGAAGACGAGGTGAGTTCTTTCAGGCCGTCGACCGAGGTGAGGCTGTTCTCGATGATCTTGGTGACGTTGGTCTCGATTTCACTGGCGCTCGCCCCCGCGTAAGTGGTCATCACCGTGATGTACGGCGGATCCATCTCCGGGAACTGGTCGATCGGCAGGCGCGAAAGCGAGAACAGGCCGATAACGATCACCGCCACGAAGATCAGCGCCGTGGTGACGGGCTTTTCAATGGCTGACTTGTAGATACTCATCGTCAGTTCTCCCTCGCTACGTTGATTTTAGCGCCGTCGACCAACTTGGCCTGGCCCACGACTACCAGACGGTCGCCTTCCTGCAGCTCGTCGCTGATGACCTCGATATTCTCGTCGAAACGCTGGCCGAGTTTCACGAACACGCGCTTGGCCACGCCGCCGTCATCAAGGAAGACGTAGCGGTCGTTCGAACCCGTGAGCTTGAGCACGGCCTGGTAAGGCACCACCATGGCGCGCGCCATGCCCATCGACATTTTCGTCTTGACATACATACCCGGACGGAGTTTCAGACCGCTGTTGGGGATGCGGAGCCGGGCCTGGAAGGTGTGGGAGGCCGGATCGACGGTCGGATAGACGATATCGATCGTGGCCGGGAAGGTCTCGCCCGGATAGATTTCCGAAGTAATCTCGACCTTCATACCCTTCTTCACCACGGGATAGTAGCTTTCCGGGATGGCGATCAGGGCCTTGAGCGTATGGATCTGTGTCAGCACAAGGATCGGCTGACCGCTGTAGAGCTCGCCGTCCTCATAGTTCTTGGCCGAGATCACGCCGGAGAAAGGCGCCCGCACATAAGTGTTTTTCTCCAGGAAATCCAGGGACTCCTTGGTCTGCTCGTAGCTCAGACGGGTCTGGTCGTAGGTCTGCTGCGACACCGCGCCGCTTTCGTGCAGCGACTCCATCCGCTGCATCTCCACACCCAGGTTGGTGTAGGTCAGCTTGGTGGTGGTGTACTGGTTCTGGTCCATCCGCACCAGCATCGTTCCCGAGCCTACGTTCGTGCCGACTTCGACATAGATGTGTTCGATCTTGCCGGTCAGCGAAGGGGCCACGTTGAGGGTCTGCCAGCCTTCGAGCGTGGTGGAGAATTCCAGTTCACGGGAGATGTCGGACATCGCAAGGGCGGCCGTCTCGACCAGTTCCGCGCGCTGCTCCACCTGCTGCTGGGCCTGCTGTCCGCCGCAAGCGCTTACGACCAGGGCCGCGAAGGCCGGGATAAAGAGGAAAAAGCGTTTCATATCGTATTATCTTTTATTCAGGAGTTGTTCAAGGGAAACCTGGGCGTTGATGATCTCCACCATCGACTGGACATAGCTGCTCTGGGCATTGATCAGGTTGGTGCCCGAATTGGTGACGTCGAAGCTGGAGGCCACTCCGTATTCAAACTTCTTGGCGACGTTGTCGAAGACACGCTGCGCGACGGCTACGCTCTGCTTCTGGATCTCGTACTTTTCGATGGCGTTGCGCAGGTTGTAGCACAGCTGGTCGTACTGGACGTTGAGCGAGAGTTCCGTATCTTCCAGCGTGTTGAGCTGCTTCTTGTAAGCCAGCCGGGCGTCCTTGATGGCCGCATAGTTCTTGCCGAAACCGAAAAGCGGGATGTTGAGCTGCGCGCCGATCATATTGGGCGGCGTCATGTTCATCGTAGCCTCGCTGCTGAAATTGTGACGGGCATTGAACTGGTGATAGACGCTGAGCGTCGGACCGTTGGTCCAGCCGGTCAGGGCGATCTGCTTGCGGCTCAGTTCGGTATTCTCCTTCAGGAGCCGGTAGTCGTAATTCTGTTCGATGTCAAACTCGGTGGCCAGCAGATCGGAGGTGGTTTTCATGTTCAACAGGTCGTCGATGTCCTGGGTCAGGATGATATCCACATCCTCCTCCAGGCAGAGCTGCAGGCGCAGGGAGTTGTAAACCATCTCCAGGGAACGCTGGGCGGTCTTGATGGTGCTCTCCATCGTGGCCACCTGGACCCGGATCTGGTCGGCGTCCGTCTGCTCGGCCACGCCCACATCCACGGAGTTCTGCGTGATCTGATGCAGTTTCTGCATGCTTTCCAGGTTCTTGTTCAGCAGCCGGATCGTCTCCTGGGTCACAAGGGCGGAGAAATAGAGGGTCTCCACCTGGTTGGCAATCTGTCTTTCCGTCTTCTGCTGCGTGAGGTCGGCCATCCGGCGGGAGATTTCCGCAATACCCAGGGAAACGACCTGTGCGCCATTGAGCGCCACTGTCGTGGAGACGTTGAAGGTCATGTAGGGTGTCATCGAAATCTTCATCGGACCCAGGTCCATCTTGTAGCCGAGGCTGTTGGAATAGGAGCCGCTGGCAGAGACCTGCGGCAGCAGGCTGGCGATGGCTTTCCATTTGTTCGCCTGTGCTTTCTGGATGTCGATTGAAGCATTGGCCAGGGTCCTGTTGTGCTCGATGGCAAACTGCTGGGCTTCCGCCAGGCTGAAGGACATGCTCGAAGACCGGGTCTGGGCTTTTGCGCTGTCCGTCAGAAGAAGACTGAGCAGGAAAAGTCCGGAAAACAGAACGATATTTCTCATTTCATCAATTAATTATCCTGTAACAGAGGCGCAAAAATACAACAAATATCACGCCATCCAACGCTTTTTATTATATTTGTATCTTATATAAGATTACCTTGCCATGAAGAGAACTATTTCCTTCGCACTTGCGGCGCTCATCGCCACCTGCTGCTCCCTCGGCGCATTCGCGCAAGACAAAGTCGTCAAGAAAATCATCGAGACCGGAACCACTGACAACCGGACGATGGAACACGCCGATTTCCTGGCCAACCGCATCGGCGGACGCCTCATCGGCTCCGCTGCCCTGACCGAGGCAGAAGCCTGGGTGAAGGAACAGTTCGAATCGTGGGGACTCGAAGTGATGGTCCAGGAAGCCGGCCAGATCAACGTGGGCTTCAACCGCGGACCCTGGTTCGGCAGGATGATCAGCGAAGACGGCATGAACCTGCATTTCGCCACGCCCTCCTACACCGCCGGAACCCGCGGCAAACAGGCCGGACACGTGCTTATCGAGCCCAAGAGCCGCCGCGAATTCGACCGCATGAAGGGCTTGCTCAAGGGCGCCTGGGTGCTGCTCGATACGGAATCGGACGGCATGGCCATCAATACCACGCCCGCTGCCAATGAGAAACGCGCCGAAGTCATCGCAAAGAATGAGGAAATCGACCGCCAGAACAACGAGATCCGCCGCTGGAACTACGAACATCGCGACGAGCCGAAGGAACTGATCCCCTACGAGAAGAGCGTCGCTCCTTTCTATAAGGAGATGGTGGAAGCCGGCGTGCTGGGCTTCATCCGTTCGGCCAAAGTCCCTTTGAAGATCATGTACGACCGGGCCGGCTGCTACGATATCACGATGGAGAACCTGCCTACCGTGTGCGACATCATGCTCGACGAGGCGCAGTTCAAAGTAGTCAAGGAAAAAGTCCTGCGCAAGGATATGTTCCAGCTTGAATTCGATATCCGCAACCACTTCTACCGTGGTCCCGTGAAGTACCACAACATCATCGGGATCCTGCGCGGCAGCAAGTATCCGAAGGAATACGTGCTGGCCGGCGGCCACCTGGACGCCTATGACGGCGGCTCCGGCGCCGTGGACGACGGCAACGGAACCACCGTGACGATGGAAGCCGCCCGCCTGCTGGCCACTTCCGGCGCCAAGCCCAAACGCACCATCCTCTTCTGCATCTGGACCGGCGAGGAATTCGGTCTGCTGGGCTCGAAGTTCTTCGTGGAGAACAAGACCGTTCCGCTCGACAAGATCTCCAACTACATCAACCGTGACGGCGGACCGCTCTGCGCCACGGGCGTTTCCGTCCCCGAAGCCATGTACGACGACTATGTGTCCATCTGCAAACCGCTGGAAACCATCAACCCCGACTTCCCCTTCACCGTCAGCAAGCGGGAAGGCCAGCCGCAGCCGCGTCCTACCCGGGCCGGCGGCAGTGACCACGCCTATTTTGCCATGAACGGCGTTCCGACCATCTCCTTCCGCGAAACGGACCCGAAAGGCTACAACTTCGAATACGGCGAAATCTGGCACACCGAACGGGACATCTTCAACAAGCTGATTCCCGAATACATGGAGCATTCCGCCGTGGTTACGGCCGTCGTGCTCTACGGCATCGCCAACCTCGACCACCTGCTTTCCCGCAAGGGCCTTTATAAAGAATAACCCATTTCAAAAAATTATACTGCCATGTGTGAAGAAACCAACAAAGATCCCCGCGACCTGAATTGCGACGGAAAAGTCTCGCTCGACGAGAAGATCAAATATGCGGCCAACAAGGCCAGCGAGAAGCTGGGCGAAGTCGCCGATGAAATGAAAGAGAACGCCAAGGAACTCTATGCCAAGGCGGCTCCGAAAGCCAAAGAGATCTACGGCGAGATGAAAGAGAATGCCAATGAACTCATGGACAAGGCCCGCGTCAAGATCGACAAGGCCAAGGACAAGATCGAAGAAATGAAAGAGAAGAAGGACCAGAAAGCGTAAAACGCCCTGCATCCCCGACAAAAAAGAGGCCTCCGGAATCCGGGGGCCTCTTTCGATTTGAAGGGCAGCTTCCTAGAATTTGAAGGCAAGGCCAGCGTTGAACAACGGGTTGAAGCCGGAGTAGTTGACTTCGGCAGAGAGCGCCAGCGCGTCCGTCAGGAAGAAGCGCAGGCCCGTCAGACCACCGTAGCACAGATGCAGGCTCTTGTAGTCGTGCCCGAAGTACGTACCCAGACCGAGGAGGGTACCGACATGGACTTCGAAGCGGTCGGTGATGTTCAGACCATAGGTCACACGCGGGGCAACGGAGAGATAAGCATGCTTATAGCCGTTATAGCCCATGGTACCGATCTGGGCACCGACCGTGAAGTGGCCTTTCCACCAGCTGTCGACGATCACACAGTCACCATAGACGTTACCGCCGAAGTAAGGATAGTAACCGGCCTGCAAGCCGAAGAGCAGCGTCCCTTTCTGGAACGGATCCTCGATAGCCTTTGCGGAATACGGGGCGGCCATGGCAGCCACGACGACGAGGAGCGTAACAATTAATTTTTTCATTTTGATTGTTTATTAGGTTAAAGATTAGTGAAAAAGCAATTATTAATTGCACAAAGATAGAAAATGTTTTTCGTAACTTTGTCCTGGAATGAAACAATCGACACATAAATGGCTGTTGCCCGGCATTCTCTGCATGGCCGTCCTGTCTGTCTTCACCACGACTGCGGCCACGAAAGCCAGCCACGGTGCGTCACCCGAGTCTTTGGGGACTTTCAACTATGACGTCCGCTACAAAAACGGTCTGATCAATGCGAAAGTCGCTACCGCCACCATCACCTGGGAAGAATCCAAGTGGCAGAACCGCCCTGCCTACCACTCTTCCGCCCTGGTCAAGGCAGCGCCTGTCTTCGCGCTCTTCATCAGTTCGGACTATGTTGCAGAGACCTATTTCTCCCACAGCGGCCTCGCCCCCCTGTACTTCATCAATCCTTTCAAGTATAAGGGCAAAGCGTGCAAATACGAATACGTCTTCCGCGAGGACAACAAGACCATCGAATCGATATCCATCGATGAGGATGATGAACCGGAATACGAGACCTTCCCCCTTGACGGCCGCACGATGGACCTGCTCTCCCTCCTCCATTTCGTCCGCTTCCTCGACCTGACTCCGGACTCCGCACCGATTAAAATGCAGATCCTGATGGCCGGCAAATCCCGCGACGCCCGCATCTTGTACAAAGGGATCGATGAGGAAAAATTTCCCGGAATCTCCGCCGAAAAAATCCTGCTGGAGATGACGGAACACGGCCTGATGGAAAACGGCAGCGGCAATGAAATCTACATCTGGCGTTCTCCCGGCCCCGACCGCCGTCTCCTTGCCCTGGAGACAGAACTCAGTTCAGGCGCCATGTTCGTCAGGCTCCGTCAGGAGTGAACCCCGGACGCTCAGAAATCGAAACCGACGGAAGCGTAAGCTGAAAAACCGGAAAATTCTCCCCACTGAACGGCAACCCTCAGCGGGCCTACCATTGTCTGGCGTGCGTATTCCAGGCCATAGGCAGGATACTTGCCCATCTGGAAAAAGTCCTTCCATTGAAAGGAATCGATGAACATGCCGGCCCGGGCCGTAACGAAATTCTTGCCGGCAAAACAATAGCGGAGATCCATCTGACCGGCCAGACTGATCGGAAGGCAGTCCCGGAATCCCGTCGCGAAACCGAAATAAGGAATCTGGCGCTCCGTATAGCGGTTCGGAAGGAAACCGCCGATTGTGACGACATGTTTGGGGTTCAGGTAATAGTCCACGAGATCTCCATTTGCCGGATCCGTGACCGACGGAACCCCGTACCATCCAAAATGGATTCTGGGAAGGATGGTAAGATGGCTGCCGATGGAAATGGCGCCTTCCAGTGAAGTCAGCATGGAAAAGTAATCCGGGACGGCACCGTCTTTCGTCGTAACAGGCTCTACATCCTCATCATGATAAAGCCGGTCATCGAGATCGACGGTATAGCCTTTGAAGACGAAACGCCCATCCACGGAAAAGCGGATGCCCCGGGCGGGAGCACTTTTATATGCTTATTATCAGGGTATTACGGAATATCCAAGCTAAAGCGCAAGCTGTGTTTGAGCATCACAACTTTCGTCAGATTGCCCTGAAAAAGAGCGCTGTCACAATGCTTATTTTTAGCGGAATCTGCAAATAATTCGGCGATTCCGCTAAAAAAAGCCTCCATTCTACTGCTCTTCCCGGCGGTCTTGGTCGGCGGAGGGGCAAATTCTTGATACGTTCGTTTGGTCAATTGGCGGGATTTAGGGCGCGGTTTCTTTGTAATAAATGTGCGAATAATTATATGCTATCGAATGTAGTTGGAGCCCTTTACGCACTGTTTACATCCGTTCTGATGTATTATTTAGTGCAAGATCCCTTGGGGACCAAGTCGGGAGCAAGTAAAATAGCCAATAAGAATAAACAGATTTGTTTAATTTATTTCGATTATATATCTTTGCAAAGATGCAAAGTAAGAGCAACATATCTGTACCTAGCGTGGGAGAGGTAATCCGAGGGCGAATAGCTGAACTTGGAATCAGCCAGACAGAACTGGCTGCCCGAGTCGGCGAACACTTTCAGACCATCTCCGCCATCATTAACGGAAAGCGTGAAGCAACCATTTCACTCTCTGTCCGGATCGACGAGGCGTTGGATCTCCCCTCTGGTACGATTGCAATGGCACAGACTAAATATCTGGTCTCGAAAGAAATCAGTGAAAAACAAACGGAGAGCATGAAAGAGAAACGGCATCTTATCTTGGAGAAGATCAAAGCCAATGGTGGGTTTTGGTCCTACCAGGGTATTCCAGAAAGTCTGGACGATGATGCGGTCATTGAAGCTTCTCTTGTTCATCTCGATCTGGAAGACCTTCCGCTTTTGTTTGGAATATGGAGCAAAGCCCACATCAAGCGGGTCTGGAAAGAGCGTTTGGTCAGTCAAGGAAAGCGGATGAACGTCTTGAATTATATACTTGCAGTGAAACTGTTCGGAATCAACAACCCTGATAAATACATATCTAGATATGCCCATGTTTATTGACTTTCCTGAAAAGATAGCGGCAGGACTTACTGAATCGACGAAAGAGGTATTCGCTGGTGTTTCTCAATTGGACTGTATAAAGGATCTCTTCCTTTGTGGAGGTACAGGACAATCCATTCAAATGAATCACCGCTTGAGTGAAGATTTGGATTTTGAGTTGATTGGTCTTCGGAGAGAACGTCCACAACTTGATTTCGCAGCAATCCTCGGCGAACTGAAAGCCAAGTTCCCTGACGCCAGGGAAGAAATCCTGGGAGAAGATCACCTTCAAGTATTCATTAACGAAGGTAAAGTCAAGCTGTCGTTTTTCCGTCCAGAAAACCCCGTCAAATCGATGAGCGTTGGAGTTCAGTTCAACAACTTGAAGGCCCCCGTATTACAAGAATTGTTGGGAATGAAAGTGTTTGCCCTCTGCGTCAGGACAGTATTTCGGGACTACTATGATATTTACTGCCTGCTCGAAGGAGGATGCAAACTTGAAGAAGCCATCAGTTACGCCAGCTACCTATCCCGTCATAAGATTCGCTCCAAGGTAATGTACTCGCGTCTCCTTTCACCGCAATTGTTCCAAAGAGAGAAGGACTTTGATAGGATGTTTCCTAAATACGACGTTTCTGCCGAGGAGATTCGTGACAGGATTAAAGTCGCTATCGAGGCCGAGAATCTTAAGGGCAAGACAAAGGTATAGACAGGACATTATCCGGCATCCTTCACCTCCATCTCGACTGCAACCGCGTCGATATGGACAACTGCCTGAACAGCGACCACCTTATCGGTATCCGCGCCAAGACGGCCGCCGAGGAGGTCAACCGCCTGCGGAACTGGAAACGCACGAAGGAAAGGTTCGAGGAGAACAAGGCTCGCATCAAAAAGGATTGCCTCGCGGTTCTGTCAGGAATGTCGGCCTTTTCTTGGGAGAAGTATTCCGCTGCGCTAGAAGCCAAAGGATATACCGTCAAACTGAAGATGGATGCTTCGGTGGCGGTCCGTGGCTACTCGATCCAGAGTGGAAACTCCGTCTATAAATCCTCCATCATCAGCCGTGACCTGACACCGGCGAAGATTCAGGAGACCTGGGAAAAGATGCGTCCGGAGAACCGGTTTACACAGATGACTTCTAAAGAGCAGATCGCATTCATGCTATCTGACGAAGGAAGAGATTTCACGTATAGTTTCGGCATCAATGTCGAAGGGAAAGGATATCCCATATCCGTCTCCGAGAGAGTGGTCAAGGCCCTCAATAATGAAAGTGCTCGTTTCCTCCAGGAGAACCCTGGGGAGAGTAGCTCTGGAATTCTCAGGACCGCCTTCCTGCTCTTCGCCGGTTACGTTGATGCCGCCACCACCTTTGCACAAAACTGCGGAGGCGGTGGATCCGCCCCAGACCAGAACTGGGGCCGCGACAAAAACGAGGATGACACCCTCTGGGCTCGCCGCCGCTTCCGCAAGGCCCGGGAGATGGTCACTACGCCGGTGATTAGGTGGGGGATGAGGAGATAATCATAATCTCGTTTTTATGGGAATGACTCCATTTGTTGGCTCTAATTTTGTATATTTGCTTGTTAAAAGCCTACGTATATGAGGAAGATACCAACAAAGCTCGATAATTGTCCAATTATAGAATCTGTTTTGGAAATTCGTTTCGATTCCAGTTTTGATAGAAACGTTGTCTTTCCTATGCTTTATAGCACCATCAGCGATGATTATTTACCACCTACCCCTCTTCCTATCCTACAGATTCCGGAGAACGTAAGAGCTACGGATCCAAATCTTTGTTTCCAGCCTTACTATCGGCTAGTTTTAAAGGAAGACCCCAATGTTTCTATCCAAATCGGGCCAAGGGTTATTGCGTTCAGTTTTACTCAGAATTATAAAGGTTGGGATGCATTTAAGAGCTATGTGACCAAATATGTTGGGCAATTTCAGAAAACAGATGTTATAAAGAAAGTTTTGCGTTTGGGTTTTCGCGTAATTAATTTTTTCGATTGGGATATTTACAAGAAAGGTATTGAATTACAGATTTCTCTCTCCGGGAATAGTATTCCTTATCATGAGACAGCACTTAAGACAAAGTTTATAGACGGAAAATACGAATCTACTGTTAATATCATCAACAATGCTACCTTAAATAGTATCAACGGGAATCGTTTAGGATCTATCATTGATATTGACACGTATAGCGTTCGTTGTGAGAGTTTTTTTGACAAGATCTCAACATATATGGATGAAGCACATTCAGCCGAAAAAAGCATTTTCTTTAATTTGCTTACGGAAGAATTAATTGCTGAATTAAAACCGACATACAATGACTCTCTTTAATGATTATTTTTTATATGCGTCTCTTGGTATCGCTTTGTTTGGCTCATCTTCTGCTGAAGCGAGTCAAACTAGCATCCAGAAAGACGAAGAGTCTTTTTACGTGGGTGTTAAATATTCCCAGCCCACATCACAGTTAAATGTGACAGTGTATTCAATTAATAAAGAGTCATTTCTTCAACCTAAACGCGATTTTAGATTGCTTTACGCTTCAATAACTGAGTCTCAGTGGTTTGCTCGAGCATATCGAGGAAAGTCTTTAGGTGATTTTATCGAAATTGATTATTGATGCTTGATGGCTCACTTAATTAATAGTGATACCCTTACCCAAGGTGCCGTTTTATTTGGTGTTGATTGGGGTATTTATCCTAATCCCTTGAGTATTGTACTTACATGCGAGTGTGATATTATCCATGAAAAGGCAAGCTACATTATCGTTGCCTCCCTTATCTCTGCCAGAGAGATAATTCGAGAATCTTCTGATTATCAAGATCTAGTTCAAGGTATAGGAGAAGATGGTATTAGCAATAATAAGTGGGCGAAAATTAGTAAGCTTCTTGATAACTACATACATAATAAGGGGATTTCGAGATATTACTTTATCGATCCGGCAGACGCCTTTGATTCTCCGTATCTTTTTGTGGATTTCCAGCATTTACAATCAGTCCCTTTTGAGGATATTTCAAGATTTGAGGTGGTGGCAAAACTTCCCTCACCTTATAAAGAACAAATGATTGTTCAGTTTGCGTCATACCTGGCCAGAATTCCTGTTGAACGGGCCGAAGACACAACGCAAATTAAAGAAGACATTATTGCCCCACTAAAGAGAAAGCTATAGGTCTTTCCCTTTTTTATCCTGCTGGTTCTCTTCGACTAGCAGGATATTATGGTTATATATACAATTTGATGAGTTGTTGGGCGCCATATAACTAAGGATTGTCGTTTAATGTTTTCAATTTGAGTTGTTCGAGAGCTATCCCTGTTTGCTTTCGTGTCCAACTCGTCATTTTTATATCATTTGTACACTTAGCCCAAGCTTCAACACTCGGATTTCGCTTATGCTTTCCATTCCAACCTAGGATTCCTCTTGCAAGAGCCCCAATCCCCTCTGTTTGAGTCACCCTGTCAGGCCGCCTTGGCCTGCTCTTGCTTCTCCAGTCAATCTGCCAGCAACACCGCATTCGCCGTGTGGATCCCGAAGAAGATGTACAGGATTTCCGTCATTCTCATCCTCGCCTTGATCCTCCGCATCGCGTAGTGTTCCTTCTGCGTTCCGAAAGAGCCTTCCATCGTTGTGGCCCTCACTCTGGCCAGATCCTCTCGCACAAAGTCCTTCTCCCGCTTCTCCTTAGCCCGCTTGCCCTTCTGAACGAACGAGGTATGGATGCCGTTCGACGTACACAACTCACGATTGGTGTTGCCGGCATAGCTGGCATCCCCGCCTATCTTCTTCACATCCACTCCGAACAACCGCTTGTGCATCTTGATGCAGTGTGGGAGTCTCGTCCCTTCATTGAAGGCATTGAACGACAGCTTTTCAATGAACGATATCCCGTCAACCAGGATGTTGTTGCACTTGGCTCCGAACTCAACATTCCTCGCTTCCTTGCCTCGCACGATCGGTCTCACGTAAGGCTTGTTCACGCTCACGATCCGGTTCGGGATGCTCTCGCGGGCATCGCCGCACCGGAAGTGGTTGTGCTGCTGGCGGAATAGGATAAAGGACGGGGAGAGCGTCTGGCTCTCCTTCAAGGCCTGGATGTGGGGAATTGTGCTTGTTATTGGCTTTCTCGCCGTCGCCTTTGGCTTAGGCTTTTTCTATGCAAGGGTGAAATACACATAGGTATGCCATTCTCTCCTTCTTCGGAATCCTCATCCTATAGAGAGAAGTATCATTGCAGAATTAAATGAACTCTACAAACGAGAACAAATCTTGGCATCTTTGATTCTGCCGATTCTTTTCTTGTGGTCATATCGTGCAATGAATTCATCTGAAAACCATCGAAATCAATCAGATTATACGTAGATAATTCTTAAATTTGCTAATTGTATAGATGGTGGTTGATAAACGTTTGTATTCTTGTCCTGTTTATAACCCCAAGGAAGAAGCAAGATACGTTTAACTTGGTATTATGGATAACGTCAAGATAATTATGCTAGGATTAAACTCCCATCTTATGAAACGGTAACCATATTGCCTTAAGCTTAAGACAATTATAACACAAATGGAAGATCTTGTTGTTAAACGCTTTTCTGATCTTGATCTGTCTCAATCGTTTTTCGATAGTCTTAAACAAGATTATCCCGGTTTTACCGAATGGTTCAACAAAAAGTCTCTTTCTGGAGAAGAGGCGACTGTCTACTTTCAAGACGGAGAGATTAAAGATTTTTTATACTTGAAGGTTGAAGACGAAGCATTATCTTCAGATAAGGGATTCGAGCCGTCGTACCCCCAAAAGAGAAGACTAAAAGTTGGTACTTTTAAGATCGAGGCGAGAGGGACAAGACGAGGAGAACGCTTCATCAAGCGTATCCTCGATTATGCAATAGACAAAAGGATAGTGGAAATCTATGTGACCATTTTCCCCGAGCATGATTCCCTCATTAATCTGTTTAAGCGGTATGGATTTGTCGAAATATCCAAGAAGCATCATAGCACTGGTTCATATGAGCTTGTTTTGATGAAGAGTTTTCAAAGTGATACGGGAGATGTCTTGAAGGATTATCCTAGAATCCATACTAAGGGTGTCTCCAAGTATTTATTGTCGATATATCCTAAATATCATACACGATTGTTTCCGGATTCAATCCTACATAATGAGTCTCGTTATGATCTCATATCCGATTTGTCACCGACCAATAGCATCCATAAAATATATGTTTGCTTTATGCCGGATGTCACACAAATGAAGAAAGGTGATGTTGTAATCATTTATAGAACCACTGATATTCCGGGAAGAGCTTATTATAGAAGTGTAGTCACCTCGGTGTGTGTTGTGGAGGAAGTATTAAAGAAGTCGGATTTCAGTGATTCTTCAGATTTTGTCCATCAAACTAATAAATACTCCATCTTCTCTGACACAGATTTACTCCTCTGGTATAGAAAACCGAATGTTTTTATTGTGAAACTGACCTATAACGTTGCTTTAACCAAGAGGGTTACAAGAGAGAGCTTGATAAACGAGATAGGGCTTGACCCTAATGCTTATTGGGGGTTTATGAAGCTTTCCGACGGACAGTTTGGTTCAATTATTAAGGCAGGACAGGCAAATGAAGATTATTTTATCGATTAAACCGAAATACGTTAAAGAGATATTTGAGGGCAATAAACTGTACGAGTACCGAAAAAGTATCTTTAGGCAAGACGTAGATACCGTGATAATCTATGCGTCCAGCCCGGTATGTATGATTGTTGGAGAGTTTTCTATAGATAAAGTCTTGTCGGGATCCCCCGAGCATCTTTGGTTGATGACAAGATTAAATTCTGGAATCGAGAAGCCCTGTTTCGATGCATATTTTAGCAATAGGGAGATTGCGTATGCCATCAAAATAGCGGATGTTAAGAAATACTCCCGACCTTGTAAATTGAGTGCGTTATGCCCAAATTCTAGACCCCCACAATCTTTTATGTACTTTAAGTAGTCCCATCCACAAATGAAAAAGTCTCGTATTGTTGATATAATTATCATTTCGACTCTCGCAATAGCCGTAACAGCTTGCATGGTTGTTTATTTATGGCGTTTTACGGGTGGTATATCAACGGAACAAGAGGTTTTCGGACAATTCGGTGATTATTTAGGGGGTGTTGTAGGAACACTTGTATCTCTATTCAGCCTCGTTTATATTTATAAAACATACCGTAAGCAAGTAGAGTTCTCGGAGCATGAGATGGAACTCTCTTATAAACAGCAATTTGAAGCCAGCTTCTTTTCATTACTTCAGAATCATCGGTCAATCTTATTATCACTCGCTTATGACAAGGTGAAGGGGAATGATTTCATGAATAAAGTATCCGAAGAGCTACAAGTTAGGCTTATGGATAGAGAGTATGATTTGGATTCTATTACATACGAGAATCGCTTCCATGAGGAGGATATAGTCTGCTCAATATATGAGCAGGTCTACAATATATATGGAAGCCAATTAGGCCATTATTTTAGGAATCTTTACCATATTCTTTCATATGTCGAACACAGCAGTGTAAAAGATAAGAAACAATACATCGATTTGGTTCAAGGCCAGCTCTCGAATTCAGAATTATTTGTATTGTTTTATGATGGCTTATCACGCTATGGTAAGAAAAGAATGTACCCTCTATTGGAGTCATATGGATTATTAGAGAATGTTAATTATTCTGATTTTGATTACTTTGCTCGACATCAAGGGATATTTTATCCAATGACAAAGTTTAAGTATGGTTTAGATTCCATCAGCAAGATTGTTTTCCTCGGCGGTATACATGGAGTTGGGAAAAACACGATGTGTACTGTTATTAAACAGGGGATGGATATTAATCATCTGACAGCGAGTGACTTGATTAAGTGGAGTGAAATAAGCCCAGATGTCAATAATAAAGAAGTGGGTGATGTTGATGAAACCCAAAATCGTTTGATTGCTGCGCTGAGAGGAGCCATTGAGCCCTCGAAAGAATACATACTCGATGGTCATTTCTGTCTTTTACGGCCGGGCGGTGATATTAGCAGAGTCCCTTTTGAAACATTCCGGGCGATTAATCCTTGCGCGATTGCGGTTATGACAGAGAAGCCATCAATAATAAGTAAGAGGTTATCCTTACGTAACAACAAAGAATATTCCGTAGACTTGATAAGAGCCTTCCAGCAAGAAGAGATTTCATGGGCAAAGGTAGTCGCCTCCAAGCTCAATATTCCTTTTTTGGAGATACATGGTAATAATCCAAAAACGCTTGAAGTCTTTCTTCGTGATTCCTTTTAGTGGAATCGTTCAATCGTTCTTTACCGACAGAAGGTTTTGCATTAATTAGGGTTTACAATATATATTTCAATAGTTGTCAGAACAGTTTTTTGGCACTAAATTTTGATCGAAAGAAAAAACTCTGTAACTTTGAACCAACAAAGAAAACGTATGAAAGAGGTCAGAGTTATTGAGCTTTTCGCGGGGGTCGGTGGATTCCGAGTTGGTCTTGACAGGGCAGACTCGGATTTCTTCAAAACGATTTGGGCCAACCAATGGGAACCCGCCACGAAGGTTCAGCATGCTGCCATGGTCTATGAGAAGAATTTCGGCGCCGGCAGTGTTGTCAATAATGACATTAACCAGGTGAAGACCGAGGATATTCCCGATCACGACATGCTTGTGGGGGGATTCCCATGTCAAGACTACTCTGTGGCAACCACGCTCAGTAATTCCAAAGGCATTGAGGGCAAGAAGGGCGTTCTCTGGTGGTCCATTTACCGCATCCTCAAAGAAAAAGGAGATAACCGGCCGGAGATCGTTTTTCTGGAGAATGTCGATCGCCTTCTTCTTTCTCCCGCAAGTCAGCGCGGACGTGATTTCGCAATCATTCTGGAGTGCTTGAACGAATTGGGTTACATCGTTGAATGGCGTGTCATCAATGCCGCAGAGTATGCTATGCCCCAGAAACGCCGTCGTACGTACATTGTGGGATACAAGAAAGACGGAATCATTGGTAAGACCTTCACGAAACCTGAAGATTGGTTATTCCGCTCTGGCGTTTTTGCGAAGGCTTTCCCGGTCTTTATAGAGGAGAAGCTCCCGGCGCTGCGTACACTCAAGCTTTCCGAAAAGAAGAAAGACCGGCTGTTGGATATTACCAGCGAATTTAACGGCAACAACAAACTTCATCCCTTCGAGAATAGCGGATTAATGGTTGATGGTATCGCTTATTCTGTGACTACCATCCCTGTCTGTAAGGATAAGCCAATGACAATCCGCGATATCATGGTCAACCCGGAAGAAGTTCCCGCAGAGTTCTATGTCCCCGAGGAGCAAATTGCCCGCTGGCAGTATTACAAAGGTGCAAAGCGAGAACCTAGGACCAAGAAGAATGGTGTCCAGTACATGTACGCAGAGGGTGGAATGGAGTTCCCGGATTCAATCGACAAACCATCACGCACAATCATCACCTCCGAAGGCGGAAAGAGTCCGGATCGATGCAGGCACGTTATCCAGGATCAGACAGGCCGTTTACGCCGCCTTGTCCCCGTGGAACTGGAACGTCTCAATATGTTCCCCTCCGACCACACCAAGTTGGAGGGAGTAGATAACGGAAATAGAGCCTTCCTGATGGGTAATGCCTTGGTCTGTGGAATCGTTACAAAGGTAGGAGAAGAGCTGGAAAAGAGACTTAAATAAGAACATACGCGGAACAACTTATTTGTTGCTCCGCGTTTTGCTTTAATGAGACTTGACGTCTTCGTCTGTTTTGATGCTTAAGATTACATCTTTCAACCTCACCAATTCCGAGTAGAAATAGTCTCTATTCAAGCTTCGTAGTTGTTTCACAGCCCCTACTTTATTGAAATACTGAGCTATCCATCTTGATCTTTGACGGAAATGCTCGCTTGCCACATCTTCGTTTTTCATCAAAAAATCCAGGATGCCGAATACCTCTTCTTTGTGTCTGAACAAGACATAACGACCCATAAAGGTTACCCTTAAGCCATAATCCTTGAACAGGTAATCAGTATATTTATATGGATCCATGGCGTCCTTGTCTATGGTGCAGCGTACGTCCCACCACAGACCTGCTAGAGGATGATAAATAAGGGTTCCGAAGCCATGAAAAAAGTGATTGTCAATATATTTGGCGTCATCAAAGCCATCTTCCAATACCGCATCATTCCTTTTTTGAACGTAAGGGAATAAATCCACATGGGTCAGATAAGTCCAAAAACATTCATCTGCCGCCTGGAGAGGGGTAATCTTTGAATAAGCCTCGTATAATTTCTTCGCCGACTTCAGGTCATCGGATGCGTCCATGCTGTCCAGCAGTCCTTCAGGCTGCTCTATTGTGGGAATCAATAGTACTTGATTGGGGTCATAATCGAATGACGGCTTAGTATAACGGTTGATTCCTATACCATGTTTTGCCTCGTACTGCAATTGGTTTGCGTACTTTTCTTTGAAAGTCCTTTGAAGTGCCATATCAGTATCCCTGTTGGTCTGTAGGTTGACCAATAATCTCATGCATAGTCTCGAGCAGCCTCTTATAGGGATTAGCTAACAGAGCCTGAGCGAGTTCCAGGATTCTCGTGGCGTCCTTATTGTCCAACACATCTGCATATTGCCGAAGGCTGGGTTCCAATTCAATCCTATACTTAAGCGTCCGAGCCCACAATGTATTGCCATATTCTTCTTCGGTATAGCTCATTAACGCGTATACAAGAGCGTTCAGGACTAACGAAGAATGGAAGATGTTAACGTGTTTCCCCGGTCCGTTGAAATTAACTCTGTAATCGTTATACAGTGCGGGAGGGAGGTGAATCTCTATTTTGGCATTACGGAGGTAATATACCGTATTTTTTTCGTCGTGACCTTCAATGATTGTCATAAAGGATCCGGCAGTCTGCAGTTTATCATAACTGATATCTGCATCATAATGCAGCTTGCCAACAAAAGCTAAAAGGTCACCCGGCTCTAAATCAAAAGTGAACCCTTGGTAGTCTTCGTGGAATTGACTGTTTGTATAGCCTTTTATACTCTTGTTGACCGTCACCGTGCAATCAAAATACACACGCTTTGCGACATCCTTACGTTTAATCCTAATATCAAAGGATGGCTCTGTAGATGTCTCAATACGACGATAAAATGTTGTAGGACAATCTATTTCACAAGCAAATGTTGCATATTGATCCTTTATCAGCTTAAGTATATCTTCATTAAGCATCTCGAGATCAATATGGATAACGAAGTCATCTTTTTCTTCGGTAATCTGCGGCTTTACAGACGGTTTAGGCCCCACATCATCTCCTATACCCAGAACAGGATATGGATAGCAAACGTCTTTATTCTTCATAGTACAGCTTTGTTTGAACGGTGTGACGCATATTATCGGCAAAACGGATTTTTACCTTTACGACTTCCTCACCGAAAGCCATATTGTTGATGGTATTTCCTGAAGACCTTCCATTGTCCGTCTCTATAATATTAACCTCCATATCATACTGCTCGCCACATACGATTAACTCCATTTTCCCGTTTGACACTACACGGTTAGAATGAATGACAACAATATGATAAACAGTATCGTTCTCCATCTGAGCGAAAACACGGATAGGGACATTCATCGGAACGAAGTGTTTCCCTTTCGTTTCGTCAATGTCAGCACCATCTATATCCGGACCAGGGGCAGGTGTGTTTCCACCGCGACGTCGGCCTCCGCCATGTCCAGTTCCGACATGAGTATTTCCTAATCCAGCATTCGTGGCTTTCCCAGGTGTATCAACCATAATAGTTCCGATAGAACCGGGGCTATTCTCTGGGTTACTGTCAACTTTGGCGCCTTCCGTGGATGTGGTAATAGATCCATTCTCAACATCACTAACATCCACAGGTTGGCCAAGGGCTTTCTGCGGTTTATTATCATCTTCCTCTATTAGAGAATCAGGGACATACAACAGCTCGTCGAGACCGGAAATGGAGAGCTCGCTTTGAGGATTGTCACCGGCAATCTTAGTTATACATTCATCGCAGAACTCCTGTAACTCCTTCATAGCCTCGACGCCTTCCGGTATGTGGTCGTTTGTGATTTCGTCACGGTAAAAGTCCTTGGACCATTTGCTATGGGAGGAGTTTTCCAGTTTACTTAACAGTTGATTCCCCTTCTCGTCATCACAAATAAAAACGCCGAAGAAACCCATGCTGGACTGTGCCTTTTGGCTATATACCAACATTTTCGGCCGGCGCATAAAGACTATTTTGGCCGTTGCTTCGGGGACTAGCTTCACATACATCTTGACTTTACCAAGATGTTCTTTTTCTCCTTCGATTATCATGTAGCCCTTTCCCTCGCCTTTACTAACAAGAGCATCATAATAAGGACGGGGATTCAAGGCTCTGTATTGTGTGGATTTATCAATCTCGTCCGGGAAAGCCTGTAGCATATAATCAGCCACGGTATCCTTGGTTATGTTAATTACACTTCCATCGGGCGCTTTAATCTCTACTTCCAACATGCCTGCGTCAACCGCAGGATGAAAACTACGCAGTACCTCTAATGTCATCTTATTGATGGCATCATCCGTGTTTGATGGATTAAACCCTAGAATGTAGAAATCCGTGCCAGACTCTGACCGTCGGAATCTTTTGGGGATATCTTCTAATACCTCAATGGGGCGCACTCCGTCGTTATCATCATAAAAACCCACAGAGGTTTTCTTTTCCCCATTGTAGGTGTGTGTGCACAGTGCAGATTTCCCCTCAAAGAATACCCGCCCATCGGGCGTCATCGTAGAAATAAACAATGTGTTAATTGGTGACAACTGAAAGTATGCGGCCTTACCAAATCCGTATGTTCCCCCATGGAACGAGCCTCCCTTTACACTGATTTTTGATGCTCTTACAAAAGCATAGAAAGGGCAATTATTGTCATCGTAGTTGTATTCCATCCCAAGAGTGTTATAGTCGGAGACCTTGAGATATGGCATACTTTGAACGAAGCTACTATCAAAGCAGTCGAGCTTTTTCTGGTATTTGGCGACAATATCCTCCTTGGCATTCCAGAACTCCATACACCCTTTGATGTGTTTCTTCAGCTCAAAGAAGCTGGGGAAGCGATTCGAATCAATAGCACCAAAAGAGTAAACAACCTTAACTGGCAAGCCGTTTGGAATAGGAACGTCTAGCGAATTCTGGATAGATTCGCGCACAAGAGCGGCATACGGTTCTCCCTGGAAGTTTTGCCCTAACGCATTACCCGGACCTTGATCCTCTCCGGTCTGGATATCAAAGTGCCATTGGCACCGGCCTTCAGAACCAGCCATAACAATTAGAATGAGAAACCGTGTTTTTCTGTCTTTGTAAGCTCGTTGGTATAAGCAGCCTTGGTCTCTTTGACTTTTTTTGTAATCTCAGAGAACATACGCTCAACATCGTTCTCGTCCCACTCGTAGTTATTACGATTGGAACAGTTTTGTAGAAGTGTAAGGGTGTCAAGAATCCTTTGTACGCGATTTGATGCTACCTTTTCAAATCTTTGACGTTTTTCACTCTTTGTCATACGCTATATTTTTGAAATCTTAATCAAATATTATCTAGATAGGCTACTGTTTTCGGCACAAAGATATAAAAATATTCACTACATTTCAAATATATATTGCGAATATTTTCCAAATCAAATACC
Source organism: Bacteroidales bacterium UBA3290 (assembly GCA_002361615.1). Classification (GTDB taxonomy): domain Bacteria; phylum Bacteroidota; class Bacteroidia; order Bacteroidales; family UBA932; genus Cacconaster. The sequence goes on along the minus strand of DETK01000017.1, from coordinate 34,922 downwards.
TATCTTATTAAAAATAAGATAAAATATCAAAAGAAATATGTAGATGAAAGAGTAAAATAAAGACTAACCGTTTTGTGAAACGATTTCCTTTATATAATCATGATTGAACCAGTAACAGTATTTCTTGGCTGTACCGCCATGTGGATTAGTCGTTACATCCGCCGCATTCTTTGCCTTGGGGCGCACATGGAACTTACGGTGGTCGCTCTCCCGGTAGAAGTATTCTGGTGCAATGTGATTGTCCTTGACGGCATTTTTAATGTTTAACCAATAACCTGCCGCTTCATCCAGGTCCTTCACAGGCATTGTCCAGAAGAACGCCTTCTGTAAACGCACCTGGTCATCATCACCCTCCTGAAATACGATGAACAAGAAGCGCCCGGTGAAGATGTCATAGAGCCGGGATTCATACCAATCGTCTTCCTGAAGGACATCAAAGTAGTTGATGTTCTCGAAAGACATTGCTTCTGCAGGACGGCCCTTCTTGTTGAGACGGATGGTCTTGATTACGATACCAGATTTGACAAATTCGTCGGATTTCGTAACATCCTCGCCACGAGTTTCTCTCTCGGTTAGAATTTCGTTGGCTATAAGGAAATACTTGCTTTTAGCACCAGTTGTGGGCGCATGTAGCTCGGCCACCAGTTCATCATAGGTTTTGCCGTAATAGGGGGTAAAGCGATCCAGTAGAATATCTTCGAAACTCTTCTCACGTAGCTCTGATTCCTCAATCAGATTAGGCCTGTATCCGCGTACTAGGGCAGATGTATTGTAAGTCCCCTGTCCACCGGTTTTCTTTGCAAACTCCAAGATAGTTCGCATGTACTGTGTCTTCAGAGAAAAAGCTCGCTTTGGGGCAGGGATTTCAGCGTCTGTTCCATCTAAAAGGGTATAGGGGACATCGGCATCTCCCTTTTGTCCCTTTCTGCAGGCCCCTAAATAAGTGGTGTCTCCTTCAGATAATTCGTGGGCCTTTCCGACCTTGATCTTGGCAATAATCTTTTCGTAGTCTTGTTTCATAATAAGCAGATCCTTGTCTGGAATCTGCCACAGGACGTCATAGATGAATTTAAGCTGTTGAACAGGCACTCCGTCTTTATGAAGATAAAAAGGAATCAGCATAAAGGCACATTTCAAGAAAATGTGGGATTGCTCAAACGGAACGTTCTGGTCTTTTGTAAAGTCAATCATAGTACAGACCAAACGCTCCTTTATTGCAAGAGTCTTATCCTTTAACTCTTTTAATGGCGTAACCTTCAACTCAAGCCCAGCTTCAGGGAAGTCTGCTTCTTGGCGACTATTGTTGTCGATGCCAAAGAAATAGACCTCAACCAACTGACCGAGTTGGCCTTTCCCGCGTTTGGGGTCAATGACATCAGGCGCCACGGCCTCTTCCAAAGACTTACCAAGGAGTTTCTTGCTGAACTCCAAGATAGACCATTTGTCGGTCCTGTCGTAATTGAAAATCATAAAGTAGGATGCTTGGGTCAAAGTTAATCATTTTCATCTAATTCTGTGTAAATTTGCAGTGTAGCCCATTTCACAATGACACCCGAACAGCGTTTCAAATGTATGTCGCACAATCGAGCCAAGAACACTGGCCCGGAACGACGTCTGCGTCTTTGTCTGTGGCGTCAAGGTTTTCGCTACAGGGTAAATGATAAACGTCTCCCTGGGAGGCCGGATATCGTGTTGCCAAAGTATCGGACGGCAATCTTCGTTCACGGATGCTTTTGGCATGGCCACAAGGACTGTAAGTATTATACTGTTCCCAAGACCAACACTGAGTTCTGGATGGCCAAGGTTGCTCGGAACCAGGAGCGGGATCAGGAGGTGTGGCGAAAGCTGGAGGCAAAAGGATGGAGCGTCATCATTGTCTGGGAGTGTCAGCTGAAAAAAGCGAACCTTGATGAAACCATCAACCGGGTAGCCGGTGAAATTGTCCGGAACGGCGAAGCCTATCGAGCCGCCCAAGAAGAAAGGGAAAAAGCACGGGAAGAGTATCGGCGGGAGAGGAGAGAGCGGAAGGAAAGAGAGCAATCCCTCTTGGAAGAGGTGAAATCCCTCTGACCTTTCTCCCTTTAATCTCTACCAATAGACGTGACTCTCCACGTACATTTAGAAGGCCTCAAATAACCTATTTTGACACACTTTTTGTCACACTAGAAACGAAATATCCCTTACAGAACGCTCTGTAAGGGATATTGGCGGAGAGGACGAGAACCCATAAAGAGATGTTATCTCCTTCTCTTGTCATTGTATTAATCCGGTCACAATAAAGGGGAAGAAACAAGCCCAAAAGTCGGCAAAAACTCCCCTAAGTCGCCAAAATGTCGCCAAAAACCGAGATACAAAAAGAGCTAACCGCTGAAAATCAGCCAGTTAGCTCTTTTAAGGTGCCCCGGGCGGGAATCGAACCCGCACGGACTTTGCGGTCCAAGGGATTTTAAGTCCCTCGTGTCTACCATTCCACCACCAGGGCAGGTAGGAAAAGGGGAGGGTTGGCCCCTCCCCTTTCGGTTTCACGTTTTCGGCAGGGATTTATTTGCCGAAGAACTTGTTATTGAGGACGACCTTGCGGAGTTCGTTGGCGTTGGTCTCGGAGAGCTTCGGATCGGTCACTTTCTCGAGGCAGGCCTTGGCGTTCTCGGCGTCACCCTTGGCCAGGTAGCAGGCAGCGAGGTTGTTGTAAACTTCCTCGGAGTTGCCGGCCTTCTTGTAGAGCTCGATGGCTTTTTCGATGTTGCCGGCTTCGTAAGCCTTGGCAGCGGCGACAGCGGCCACGCGCGGATCGTTCGGGTAGAGCTTCACGGCGTTGTCAACCACATCCTGCGAAGCGCCGTCCTGGATCAGGAGCACGTACTCGTCAGCGGAGAGGTTCTTCGGATCGGCCTTGTAGAGTTTCATGCAGTCAGCCTGGTTGTAGCCCTTGTTGCGGAAGGAAACCACAGCTTCGGCGAAGCGGCTGCGCGGGTAAACGGCGTCGAAGATGTTCTTGTACGGCTTGCCACCGTCGATCTTCTTGATGGCAGCTTCACGTTTGTCGAGGTCACCGTTGGAAGCGATGGCGTCCTTGAGGGCCTCACGGTTGCTGGCGATGACGGGCTCTTCGCTGTTGTCGACATAGTCGATGATGGAATCCCAGTACTCACCGTTGCCGTTGACAGAATAGACATCCTGAGGGAAGTTGTATTTGTCGGCGATGATGTTCTTGACGGTCTTCGCACGGTTGATCGAGAGGTTCTTGTTGTAAGCCACGGTAGCTTCAGGGGAGGCCCAGCCTTCGATGTTGATGCCGGTCACTTCGAAGTTACCTCTGTCGAGGGTATTGAGGAGCTCGAGGGCTTCAGCGTTCTCGAGGTAGTTGTCAACCTTCTTGGTCACGTTGACCGGGTAGAACAGTTTGGTGCGGAGGATACGGTCGCCTTCCAGCTTGGCCTCGACCGGAATCGGAGCCATCACGGGATCGACCACGAGCGGTTTGGCGAGGTACGGGATGTCGCAGATGTATTCCTCACCCGGGTAGTTCTTGATACAGTTCGGTTTGAAGGTAACCTGCTGGGTCGTCACATAGAAAGCGGCGCCGTCGTCCATCCAGTTGTCGTAAGGGATGTTGGTGCAGGTCTTCACGTGAGCGGTCTCGCCTTTGCGGGCGGTGACGAAACGGACACGGTTCGGGTCGCACACGCTGTAGCACTGGCTCTGCAGCCATTCGGTGTTGATGTTGGCGCCTTCGGGGCTGACGACCACGACCTCGATCAGGTTCTTGTGACCATCATTGTCGCGCACCAGCGGGGTGAGGATCACGGAAGCGCAGTCGTTGAAGACTTCCGGAGCCACATCCATGTTGTAGCAGGTAACCAGCGTCTTGCCGTCAGCGCTGGGGGCCAGTTCACTGACCGTGACGGTAACGTAGCCGTTGCCCACTTTGTAGGTGTTATCCACTGCCGAAGCGGTGAACGTTGCAACCAGCATCAGAGCGACGGCTGCGAACAAAGTACTCAATTTTTTCATGTTTTTTGTTTATTTAGTTAACTATTAATTATTTACGTAAGGTGTTACAATACAATCCAGTGCTGACACACTTAGCAACCCCAAAGTTAAGAATCTTTTTTTGGGAATACAAATTTTGCGCTTAACTTTGTAAAAAATATTTCCAAAATGCTACGCAAGGTCCGAATAACCGTAGCAGCCGTTTTCTTCATTCTGATTACGCTGCTTTTCCTCGATTTCACCGGCGCGCTGCACACCTGGTTCGGCTGGATGGCCAAGATCCAGCTGCTGCCGGCCGTGCTGGCCCTGAACCTGGCCGTCATCATCGGCCTGGCCGTACTGACCCTTCTTTTCGGCAGGGTCTATTGCTCCGTCATCTGCCCGCTTGGCGTCTTCCAGGACATCGTTTCCTGGCTCAGCGGCAGGCGCAAAGGCAAGAAGAACCGCTTCCACTACACGCGGGAGATCAAATGGCTGCGCTACGGACTGCTCGTGGTGTTCATCGTGCTGCTGGTGCTCGGGCTCAACGCCGTAGCCCTCCTCATCGCACCGTACAGCGCCTACGGACGCATCGCCACGGCATTGTTCGCCCCCATCTACGGCTGGATCAACAACCTGCTGGCCGCCATCTCCGCCCACTTCGGAAGCTACGCCTTCTATCCCACGGAAGTCTATCTGAAGAGCCTTCCCGTGCTGATCGTGGCAGTGGTTACCTTTATTATTGTAGTGGTCCTGGCCTGGAGAGGCGGGCGCACCTGGTGCAACACCGTCTGCCCGGTCGGCACGACGCTCGGTCTGCTCTCGCGCTTCTCGCTGTTCCGCCCGGTGATCGATACGGACAAGTGCATCAATTGTACGGTCTGCGGCAAGCGCTGCAAAGCCTCCTGCATCGACACGAAGAACCACGCCATCGACTACAGCCGCTGCGTCGCCTGTTTCGACTGCATCGAAAACTGCCACAGCCACGCCATCCAATACAAGTTCTATCCGAAGGTAGCGAAACGCAGCGGAGCGGAACCGCAGAATGGAGCGGAGCGCCGGGCCTTCATCACCGGCCTGGCCCTGTTCGCCGGTGCCGCTACGGTAGAAGCCAAGAAAAAGAAGCTGGCCGAAGGCGTGGCGAAACTGGAAGACAAGCAAGTGCCGCCGCGCACGACGACGCCCGTACCGGCCGGCGCCGTGAGCCAGAAGAACTTCTACAGCCACTGCACCGCATGCCAGCTCTGCGTGAGCAAATGCCCGAACAACGTGCTGCGGCCATCTACCCGCCTGGACCGCCTGATGCAGCCTGAAATGGCCTTCGACGAAGGCTTCTGCCGCATCGAATGCACCCGCTGCTCCGAGGTCTGCCCTACCGGCGCCATCCGCCTGGTGGAAAGTACGGCAGACAAGAGCGCCATCCAGATCGGCCACGCCGTGGTCATCCCCGAGAACTGCGTAGTGAACCGCGACAAGGTCAACTGCGGAAACTGCGCCCGCCACTGCCCGGTCGGCGCCATCACGATGGTCAAGAGCCAGGACAACGAAAAGCTGCGTGTTCCGGCTGTCAATCCGGAGCAGTGCATCGGTTGCGGCGCGTGCGAATTCCATTGCCCGGCCCGTCCGGTGAGCGCCATCTATGTTGAAGGACACGAAGTACATAAAGAAAGATAAGCTGGAGCCATGAAACGTCGAGACTTTATCAAGATATCTGCAACAGGGGCTGCCGTTGTGGCTGCCGCGGCTTGTACTGACAAGACCCCTCAATCCGCTTCGGCCCCCAAGGAACCCGGGACGATGACCTACCGCAAGGACTTGCGCGGCGAGGATGTGTCGCTGCTCGGCTACGGCTGCATGCGCTGGCCTACCACTACCGATGCGGACGGCAAGACCGTCATCGACCAGGAACAGGTCAACGCCCTGGTGGACTACGCCCTCGAACACGGCGTCAACTACTTCGACACGGCACCCGTCTACGGGCAGGGCCAGTCGGAGACCGTGACCGGCATCGCCCTGAAACGCCATCCGCGCAGCAGCTACAAGATTGCCACAAAGATGTCGAACAGCAGTGTATACACGTTCGACTTCGCCATGAAGATGTACCGCCACTCCTTCGAGGCGCTCCAGACCGACTACATCGACTACTATCTGCTCCACGCCGTGGGTGGTTCCCGCGGCCAGCTGAGCAGCATGGACGTGCTCAACGAGCGCTTCTTCAAGAACGGCCTGCTGGAATTCCTGCTCAAGGAGCGGGAGGCCGGCCGCATCCGCAACCTCGGCTTTTCGTTCCACGGCGACCAGCAGGTGTTCGACTACCTGCTGTCACAGCACGACAAATACCACTGGGACTTCGTCCAGATCCAGATGAACTACATGGACTGGAACCATGCCCAGCTCCTCAACCCCCGCAACGTCAACGCCTCGTATCTCTACAACGAACTCGACAAGCGCGGCATCCCCGTGGTCATCATGGAACCGCTTCTCGGCGGACGGCTCGCCAACCTGCCCGACTACGCGGCCAAGCAGCTGCTGGCCCGTGCCCCCGGCGCTTCGATCGCTTCCTGGGCTTTCCGCTTCTGCGGCACCCATCCCCGTGTGATGACCGCCCTCAGCGGCATGACCTACAAGGAGCACCTGGTCGATAATCTCAGCACCTTCTGCCCGCTGGAGCCGCTGACGGACAGCGATCTGGAGCTGCTCGAAGAAATCGCCAAGGTCTATGTGAACTTCCCGCTCATCCCCTGCACCGACTGCAAGTACTGCATGCCCTGCCCCTACGGCGTGGATATCCCCGGTGTCTTCTCGCACTATAACAAATGCATCAATGAAGGCAACGTCGAGGAAGACAAGCAGGATCCCGCCTATCGCAAGGCACGCCGCGCCTATCTGGTAAGCCTCGACCGCAGCCTGGCCAAACTGCAGCAGGCCGACCATTGCATCGGCTGCGCCCAGTGCGTGGACGCCTGCCCGCAGCGCATCCCGATCCCGGGCCGGATGCGGCACATTGAAGCTTATACCGAACAGCTGCTCCGCGACAAGTCGCCCCTGTAATGGCCGCTATCATCTTCGATTTCGACGGGACGCTGGGCGACACCTTGCGCGGCATCCTGGCCACTTCGCAGGAAACCCTGCGGCGCATGGGCTTTCCGCCAGCCGACGAAGCGGCGCTGGTGGCGACGATCGGCCTGCCGTTGCGCTTCAATTTCACGCGCGGCGCAGGACTGAGCGAGGAAGAAGCCGACCAGGCCGTCATCCTCTACCGGGCCATCTTCGACGAGGTGGCCGTTCCGCTCATCGACGGATTCCCGGGTGTGGAAGAGACGCTCAGCACGCTGTATGAGCGGGGTATTCCCATGGCTGTCGCTTCGTCGCGCGGGCAGCGCTCCCTCGAGATGCTGATGCACCAGCTCGGATATGACCGCTACATCCCAACCGAACGCTGTTTCGGCGTGGAGTCAGTCGCCCGGTCCAAGCCGGCGCCCGATATGGTCTATCTGATCCTGGCCAAACTGGGCGTCAAGCCGGAAGAGACGCTGGTCGTCGGCGATACGACTTTCGACATCGAGATGGGCCGCAATGCCGGCTGCCACACCTGCGCCGTGACGTATGGAAACCAAAGCGCCGACACACTGGCCGGCGCTTATCCCGATTACATGATCGACGATCTTCGGAAACTGATCTAGACTCGCTCAGGCAAGCATCGCATCGGCGAGCGCCTCGAGTTTGGGAAGGTCCGCCTCGTGCATCCGGCTGCGGATGGTCACGAGCGGTTCGACGAGCGTGATTTCTTTCATCGCGCCAAGCATCTCCTTCATCACGCGTCCGGCACTGGGCGCCCAGCTGCCGTTTTCGATCAAGCCGACGGTACGTTTCTGATAGCCCTTGGCCTGGAGGCGATAGAGGAAATCGTGCATCGGCGTAAAGACGCCGGCGTCATAAGAAGAGGCGGCCAGCACCATCTTGCCGTAGCGGAAGGCGTCTTCCACGCCTTCTGCCAGATCGTCGCGGGTGAGGTCGGCTGTAGCTACTTTCGGACAGCCTTTGCGGCGAAGGATCTCGGCGAAGCGCTCGGCGGCAGCAGCCGTTCCGCCGTGGATCGAGGCGTAAGCCACGAAGATGCCTTCGGATTCCACGCCGTAGCTGCTCCAGGTCTGGTAGAGGTCGAGATAGTAGCCCAGGTTCTCGTTGAGGATCGGGCCGTGGAGCGGGCAGATCATCGCGATGTCCGTACCAGCCAGTTTCTTGAGCAGGTTCTGCACCTGGACGCCGTATTTGCCGCAGATGTTGAAATAGTAGCGGCGGGCTTCGCAGGCCCAGTCGTCATCGTCCGATGCCCAGAAGGCGATCTTCTCCATCGCGCCGAAGCGGCCGAAGGCGTCGGCCGAGAACAGGAGTTTCTCGGAAGACTCATACGAAACCATGACTTCCGGCCAGTGGACCATCGGGGCCATCGTAAAGCGGAGCGTGTGGCTGCCCAGGCAGAGCGTATCGCCTTCCTTGACAGCGAGGGTGCGGCCTTCCAGCGCGATCCCTTCGAAGAACTGGGGAAGCATCTTCAAGGCGGCGGCTGTCGCCACGAGCGTCACGGAAGGGTAGCGTTCCAGCATCCAGGCCACGAGCGAAGAGTGGTCGGGTTCCATGTGGTGGACCACCAGGTAGTCGGGCGTACGGTCTCCGAGGGCTTCGGCCAGGTTGGCCTCCCAGGCGTCGCCCTTCCGGGCGTCGGCCGTGTCGAGGACGGCGGTCTTGTCGTCGAAGATTACGTATGAATTGTATGACATTCCTTCGGGAACCACGTACTGGCTCTCGAACAGGTCGAGGTCGAGGTCGTCGACACCGATGAATTTGACGGAAGAGGTGATATCTTTGACCATAATCGTAAATTTTGACGCTTGAATCTGCAAAAATAGTAAATTTGTAAGATTAACCGTCGACATGAAACGGATAAAAACGTTTTTATACAGATAAACAGTTCACCAAAACCTATGAGAAGATTTTTTGCAATCGCACTGGCAGTTTTCGCTATGACAGCTTGCACGAGTACCCGTACGAATCCCTTCCTCACGGAGTGGAACACCCCGCTGGGCATCCCTCCTTTCGAACAGATCCAGGAAGCCGACTACCTCCCTGCCCTGGAAGAGGGCATCAAACAGCACGACGCTGAAATCGCGGCCATCATCGCCAACCCCGATGCGCCGACCTTCGACAACGTAATCGCCGCCTACGACCAGTCCGGCCTGCTGCTGGCCAAAGTCGTAGGTGTCCTGTTCAACCTGGCCGAGACCGACAACACCCCGACGCTCGAAAAGATCGTCGAGGACGCCACCAACTTGATGTCGAAGCACGAGAACGACATCACCTTCAACAAGGCGCTCTTCGACAAGGTCAAGGCCGTCAACGACCAGAAAGCTTCGCTCGGACTGACCCGCGAGCAGGAAATGGTGCTCGACAAGGTCTACCGCTCCTTCGCCGACAACGGCATCGCCCTCGACGAAGCGGGACAGGCCCGTATGAAAGAGATCAACACCGAACTCTCCGCCCTGAGCAACCGCTTCGGCAACTTCCTCCTCAAGGAGAACAACGCCTTCAAGGCCAAGTTCGGCATCTCCGTTTCGGAATACACCGACGCGATGACGACCGAGGAAGACCGCGCCAAACGCGAAGCCATGTTCCGCGCCTACGCGAACCGCGGCAACAACGGCAATGAGAACGACACCAAGGAAATCATCCTCAACATCCTCAAACTCAAGGAAGAAAAGGCCAAACTGCTGGGCTACGAGAACCCCGCCGCCCATATCCTGAGCGACAAGATGGCCAAGACGCCCCAGGCGGTCGACGCCTTCCTGGCCAACATCTTCAAGTACGCCGTCTCCCGCGCGAAGGAGGAAGTGAAGGACATGCAGAAAGTCATGGACCAGGACATCAAGGCCGGCAAGGTCGAGAAAGGTGCCAGGATCCAGCCTTGGGACTGGTTCTATTACGCCGAGAAGGTCCGCAAGGCCAAATATGCCCTCGACGAGGAGATTACCAAACCGTATTTCCAGATGGAAAACGTGCGGGAAGGTGTCTTCAACACCGCTTCGAAACTCTACGGTCTGAAATTCGAGAAGATCGAAAATGCCCCGAAATACCACCCCGACGTGGAAGCCTTCAAGGTGACTGATGCCGACGGTTCGCTGATCGGCGTGCTGACCACCGACTACTTCCCGCGTGAGAGCAAGCGCGGCGGCGCCTGGATGAACAACATCCGCGACGAGTACGTGACCCTCGACGGCCAGATGGTCCGCCCGATCATCGTCAACGTGGGCAACTTCAACAAACCGACGGCCGACACGCCCTCGCTGCTGAGCCTCGACAACGTGGAGACCATGTTCCACGAATTCGGCCACGCCCTCCACGGCCTGCTCACCCAGTGCCACTACCGTACCGTCAGCGGCACCGCCGTGGCCCGCGACTTCGTCGAGCTGCCTTCGCAGATCAACGAGAACTGGGCCTTCCAGAAAGAGGTGCTCGCCGGCTATGCCAAGCATTATCAGACGGGTGAGGTGATTCCCGACGAACTGGTCGACAAGATCATCGCCGCCGGCAACTTCAACCAGGGCTTCATGACCACCGAACTGTGCGCCGCTTCGATCCTCGACATGAAATGGCACGAGCTGTCTTCGGTCGAAGGCATCGACATCGAAGCTTTCGAGAAGCAGGCTTGCAAGGAAATGGGTCTGATCGACGAGATCATCCCGCGCTACCGCACCACCTACTTCAACCACATCTTCAACAGCGGCTACAGCGCCGGCTATTACAGCTACCTGTGGGCTGAGGTGCTCGACAAGGACGCCTTCGAACTCTTCCTGCAGAAGGGCATCTTCGATCCCGCCACGGCGAAGAGCTTCCGCCAGAACGTCCTGGAGAAAGGCGGCAGCGACGACCCGATGACGCTCTACAAGAACTTCCGCGGCGCCGAGCCCGATCCGGACGCGCTGCTGCGGGCCCGCGGCCTGAAATAACCTTTATCTTTCCATCACCGGTCCAGAATGGCGGAGACTGCCGAAAGGATCGGCTCGACACTGATGGGAGCGCCGACTGCACCCTGCATCCAACACTGCGGGGTCAGTCGGCCCTGTTTATAGATGCGCTGCAGCTCCGTCGCAAAAGCTGCATCACTCCCGCACTGGGCCAGATGCTCTTCCAGCTGGTAGTGGATGATGTGGCCGATCGGATAATTGGGCAGATACATCGGATAGTCGAGCATATGGGAGTAGATGGCCAGCAGCGGGGAATCGTGCGTCCCCAGCACGGGTTCATAATACTTGTTCCAGACCTCGCGCGCAATGGAGAGCACGGCATCGCGGAGCCCGGCCGCCGTCGCGTCGGGATGGGCGTACAGCCAGCGCCAGGTGTACATATCCACCAGACTGACACCCATGATCTCATACATTCCCCAGAAAATGTCGAGCGTGGCGTTGTCGTCCATCTTCTGGCGGCCGTAGCCCAGCAGCTGCAGGTCGCGCGCCTGGAAGAGGAAAGCCATCGCTTCGGTGGTGGCGCTGTTGGGAACGCCGGCCAGCGGATAGTAGTCGATATGGTAGAGGTCGGTAACCTGCTCTACGTTGTGCCCGAATTCATGCACGGCGATATTGTAGCCCTTGTAGTCCATACCGGCCGCGCCGATGCGCGTACGAAGGCGCGCAGGCTCGGTGCGGCCCATGCACTCCCAGGCGTGTCCTGAGCCGCGGGCACCTTCGACGACGATATGGTCGGCCAGGAAGCCGGCTTCCGCCGCGTCAAAGCCCAGGTTGCGGAGCATCCGGGGCATATCGCGGTGGAAGGCCTCCGCGTCGGGATAGCGGCGGCGCGTCTCGGCGGTGAGCTTGTCTTCGGGAATCGTGGAGCGACTCTTGAAACCGTCATACCAGATGTCGTAAGGCCGCAGCTCCCGTCCGAGCCGCTCGCGGATCAGCGCAGCCACCTGCGCCACCTGCGGTGCGGAGATAAAACGGATGAACAAATCTTCCACTTCCTTGTCGGACATCTCGATACTTCCTTCGAAATTGCGGGCTATGGCCGTCGGCATCGAGGGGCACCAGCGGTCGAGCTCCTGGTAGGCATGGAACTGGCTGAGGATATGACCGTAGCGTACATCTCCTTCGGAAGGGAGTGAAACCTCCTTTCCGTTCTGGAAGACGGTGTTGTCATACGGCATCCAGTCGTAGGCGGGATTATTGACCACGCCTGCAGGAATCTCCTGCGTGACAATGCGTTCCATCACCTTGTAGATCATTTCCTGCTTGGCGTTGGCATAGGGGACGTCCGCATAGTTCGACTTGAGTTCGTCGCGCAGGTTCCAGTGCGAGAGCAGGGACATGTCCGCGGGGAATATCCGCATCCCTTTCGGCGTCAGCAGATGGCCCATCTCGATGTTATACTTGTCCACATAGGCTTCGGCCGCGCTGCGGGCATCGGTGAGCGCCTGGCTGACCTGGGCAGGAACGCGTTCGGTGAAGACGTCGCCCAGACGGGCGTATGCCCATTCCAGCCTGTCCCAGGAAGGGCCGAGCGCATTCTTTTCCTCGAGGGTATAGTGGGGGAAGTTGAGGATCGTGATGAAGGCTACCTTGTTGGCGAACAGGTCGTCGGAGAAATGGGCGTAAGCATCGTAGCTGGTCAACAGATAGTCAATCTCGCCCGGCTCCCCTTCCGCCAGGACGGTAGGACGACCCAGTTCGATGGTCAGCTGGTTCTGCTGGGTCCGGAAGATCTCCAGGGCGCGCGAGATCTTTTCCAGAAGCGCCTCCCGGGCCTGGGGCGTCGTGGCGAGCCACTGTTTCACGAAGGCCTCGAAATCGGCCTGGGTGCCGTCTTCCGCCCGCCACAGGGCGGCGCACTGGTCGATGCCGCGCTGCATACGGTCGAGATTTCCGGTCAAGCCGGGAATGACGTCGGAGACCTTGACAGGGACGACGGCAGGCGTGGAAATGGAGCGGTGGGAAGTACAGGCGGCCAACAGGGCGAACAGGACGGACAGGGCAAGAAGTCGTTTCATCTCGGGATTTTTTTATACCTTTACAAAGATATGAAAAAAGCCGATAAAGAAACGCGCTATGCGGAGCTGTTGGAGGAAATCCAGGCACTCACTGCAAGCGAAAGCGACGATATCGCCAACATGGCCAACATCGCCGCCGCCATCCACGCCAAAATGGGATTCCACTGGACGGGGTTCTACCGTGTCCTCGGAGACGAACTTGTCCTGGGTCCTTTCCAGGGCCCCGTGGCCTGCACCCGGATCCGCTGCGGACGCGGCGTCTGCGGAACGGCCTGGAAAGAAGCCCGCACCCTCATCGTGCCGGATGTGGACCAGTTCCCCGGCCATATCGCGTGCAGCGCCCTTTCCCGAAGCGAAATCGTGATTCCCATCCTCCGGGATGGCGCTGTCTGGGGAGAATTAGACATCGACAGCGCCGAACTGGATACGTTCGACGCTGTCGATGAGCAATATCTGTCCGAGATCCTTACGCCTCTGAAGCGATAAAACCGGCCATCTCGTCCAGCTTGGCCCGCGCCGACTGGAACAGTTTCCACTGTGCCTTGGTGCGGATCCAGTTGTGGTCCGGATACTTGATCTTGTAGTACGTATCCCCGTTGAGGAAGTCGGCCAGGAAGCGGACGGCCTGCATATACGGGAACAGCGTGGCGGCAAAAGGCAGGTTCTCCCGCTCCACCGGCGTCAGGAAGGCGCCTGCCGTGGACAGATAGCCTTTGGCGAAGCTGCGGAAGATATCCATATTGAAATTCACCTTGTTGAGATCCGGGTCGTCCTCGGCGCCGGTATTGGCCGCCGTGCGGAGGAAGTCGCCGAAATCGGAAAAGACGAACGAAGGCATCACCGTATCGAGGTCGATGACGCAGAGGATGTTGCCGTCGCGGTCGAAGAGCATGTTGTTGACCTTCGTGTCGCAGTGGCAGATCCGCTTGGGAAGCACGCCCTCGCGATACATCCGCTCGGCCTTGCACATTTCTTCCTCGTGCGCGAAAACCGCTTCGACCAGCGCCTGTACTTCAGGCGCGGCCATACGGCCGGCAGCATCGGCAGCTACCGCTTCGCGAAGCTGCCGCGCCCGCAGTTCCATGTTGTGGAAATCGGGAATCGTCTCGCCCAGCTGGTCGGGCAGGTCGGCGAGCATCGCCTCGAAACGGCCGAAGGCTACGCCGGCATATCCGGCATATTCGGGCGTGACGGCCTCGTAGGTCAGTGCATCGCGGATAAACACCGAAACACGCCACCACTGCATTCCATCCGTCCAGTAGCTCTTGCCCGTTTCACGCTCCGGGAGGAAGTGGAGAACCTTGCGGTCGATATCCTTCTCGCCTGCCGCTTCCAGTTTGGCGCGGATGTGCCGCGTCACGCAGTCGATGTTGTGCTGCAGCAGGTCCACATCCTGGAAAATGCCCTGGTTGATGCGCTGCAGCACATAGTTGTCCAATCCGTCGGTCACGACGAGGAACGTATCGTTGATCAAGCCGTTGCCGAGCGGACGGATATCGGTCACTTTGCCATCGATGGCAAAGTGACCGACAATTTGAATCAGTTGTCCGTCCATCTTACTTCTCTTCAGCCAGTGCGTAATGGAATCCCTGCACGCGGTTCCAGGCGCCGCGGGTGAAATCGGGCACCTCGACCGGCATCGAGCCGTGCTCCAGCGAAACGCGCGAGAGCGGGGCCACGCAGCACCACTCGGCCAGGTCGTAAACGTCCATATCTAGCGGAAGGCCGTGATGCAGGCAGTAAACCAGACGGTAGTCCATGATGAAGTCCATGCCGCCGTGACCGCCCACCGACTTGGCAAGTGCCTCGAATTCCGGGGTCAGGATCACGTTGCGATAGCCGGCCTGCAAAGCGTCCTTCTCCGCACCGCTATAGACTTTCTCGTCGCTGATATGGCGGGCGTCCACCTGGTCGGCCGGCTTGTCCACCCGCAGGCAGTACTCTTCGACCGGATACTTGGAAGCATAGCCGTCGGTGCCGACCACCTGATACATACGGCTGTACGGACGCGGGGTCATCACATCGTGCTCGATGAGGATGGTCTTGCCTTTCTCCGTGCGGATGAGCGTGGAGGTCTCGTCGCCGTTGGCGAATTCCGTGACCGGTTTGCCCTCGTGGTTGGAGGCGATCTTCGCACCGTTGAACGACTTGGTATCCATCGACACGAGCATAGTCATGCGGTCGCCGCGGTGGATGTCGAGCACCTGGCAGACAGGGCCGATACCGTGGGTCGGATAGACGTCGCCACGATGCTTCTGGTTGTAGTCCAGCCGCCAGTTGTTCCAGTATTCATCCCAATAGGGATCCAGGTTGTGGCAATAGGCGCCTTCCACGTGGATCACCTCGCCGAAAAGGCCGCGCTGTGCCATCTCGAGGGTCGTCATCTCGAAGAAGTCGTAGATGCAGTTCTCGAGCATCATGCAGTGCTTGCGGGTCTTCTCCGACTGGTTGATCAGGCCCCAGATCTGGTCCATGTCAAGGGCGGCAGGCACCTCGATGGCCACGTGCTTGCCACATTCCATGGCATACATGGCAATCGGATAATGGTTGAGCCAGTCGGTGCAGATGTACACCAGGTCGACGTCGGCCTGCTCGCAGAGGCCGCGCCAGGATTCTTGCGTTCCGCTGTACTTGCTCACGACCTGGGTCTTTCCCATCTCCTTCATCTGGAGCTGGTTGGCTTCAACGCGGTCGGGCAGCAGGTCGCACAGGGCCGTGATTTCGGCACCGGGGATCTGAACAAGACGGCGCACGGCTTCACTGCCGCGCATGCCCAGACCGACCACGCCGATGTGCACGGTCTCAATGGGCTCGGCCGTCAGGCCCAGGACGTCCGTCTGACCGGCCGGACGAGCCGGAACGGGCGTCGGGATCATCGTAGGATGAACGGGTTTGCTGCAACCGGACACCAGCAGGACCAGCGCCGTGCAGAAGAGCAAAATAGGATGTTTCATGGCAATAAGTCTTTGTCTGGTAAAGATAGCAAAAAAACGGTCTGGCCGTTACCGGACGAATGAAGTGATCAGCGCGCCGAGTTCCGCATTCTCCATCGTTCCGCCGAACTGGTTGCGGCCGGGGCCCCATACATAGTAAGGAACGGCAATGCCGTTGTGGGAATCGTTTCCGAAGGCGACACCGACGCGTCCTTCGGCAAGGTCGCCGTCCTGGAGCGTCAGGGCGCCCGTCGCATGGTCGGCCGTCACGACGACCAGGGTATGGCCGTCGGCCGCTGCCCACTGCAGCACATCGCCCAGTGTCCGGTCGAAGTCCAGGAGTTCCTCCATGGCCCTGTCGATCCGGTTCTCGTGCAGCCAGTCGTCGATGCTCGATCCTTCGATCATCAGGACGAAGCCTTTGTCTCCGCAGGAGGTGGAGAGTTCAGCAAGCCCCTTGCCCACCATATGGCGGAAAAGGTCGCCCCGTTCCAGCGCAACGGGCAGGTTGTCGTCGGCGAGCAGTGCCAGGATCGGCAGATGGGCCTCCATCAGCGCCACTTCGTCATAGGCCACGGCGTAGCCCTTGGTACCCATCTCATCGGCGATGTTGCGGGCATCCTTGCGATTCTTGCCGAAATAGTCGCGGCCGCCGCCGGCGATATAGTCCACGCCGCACTGGCCGTAACCCGCGATGACCTCATCGTATTTGTAACGATTGTCGCTGTGGCAGCAGAAATCGGCCGGGGTAGCGTCCGCCATATGGCAGGTGACAACGACACCGGTCTTCTTCCCCAGTTCCTGTGCCTTGACCAGCATGGAGTAGAGGGGCTTCCCCTCCGCATCGGTGCCTACATGGCTGTTGCTCGTCTTCTGGCCGACAGCCAGGGCCGTTCCGCCCGCAGCGGAATCGGTGATCAGGTCGCTCAGGCTATAAGTCCGGGACAAGCCTACGACCGACATGTTGTCGAGATTCAGCTTGCCGTGGTTCAGTACCCAGGCACAACTCACCTGTTCGAGGCCCATGCCGTCGCCGATCAGGAAAATGACATTGCGGACCTCGTTGGTCGCAGGGGGTTCCTCTACGCTTACGATTTCGTAAGGATAGGGCGTCACATAATAACTGAGCTTGTTCCCTTCTTCCTTGCGGCAGGCGCAGGCGATGGAAACAAGCATCAGAATCAGAAGGAAGGTTCTTCCGTTTTTCATGAAGTTCAGGTTTACATATACTCACCCTTGATGGTCAGGGAGCCGTCGGGATTCAGTTTCTGCGCAACGGCGAAAGGCACGGGATAACGAACACCCTTGACTTCGATTTCGGCTTTCAGCCGCAGCTGGCCGGAGTTCCATTTCTCGCCGGGCGGCAGCGTCATCATCGCCTGACGGACACCCCGGGTCTTGGGATAGCCCGCGTCGAGGCAGCCGCTGATATGGACCCGGCCGTCCTCCGTGAACAATGTCAGGCGGAGCACGCCCGGAACGCACGCAATACCGTCGTTGACCATGCCGAAGATCAGATGGGTCCGGTCGCCGTCGTCACCCGACACCCAGATCCAGGAAGGCCGGATGCGGAACCCGATCGAGGAGGCCAGGTCATCCAGTCCTTCCGGATACCTGCGGTAATAGCGGTACAGGTTGTCGGCATCGATATGGTGCCAGTTCCAGAGTGAGAAGTAATTGGCTCCCACATCTTTGACGTGGGAGATGATGGCTTCGTTGCGGGGAATGCCCGCATCGTCGTATCGCATCGAAGCATCCCGGCCGTCCGAGAGGCCGCATTCCACGGCAGCTGCCGTCCAGGCGGGACGGTTGCTCAAGGCTTCGATCTGCTCGTTCTCGATAAAGATGGTATCGGTCCGGAGCCAGTTGCCGTCGCGGACGGTCCGGTCGAGAACCGAAGAGTTGCCCACGCGGCTGTAGTCGGGCTGCGTGTTGGTCACCAGCGGCACCTTGTCCCAGTAGCGGTTCTGGATGTCATACATCTTCAGGAAGGTCGCCTCGCCGCCGAAGTCCGCTCCGAAAGGATTGTCCTCGTAGGGCCAGGTATGGCCTTCTCCCCAGAAACCGTACAGGGAGGTGTCCTGATATTCCACGAGCGGACTTCCGTTGAGTTCCTGGGCCAGCAGGGCGATCATTTCTTCGTAGCAGGCCAGGAAATACGGATCGTCATATTGGGGCACGGTCTGCACCTTCTGGTACCGGACTTCATTGGGATCACCCTTCCAGGTGCCTTTGAGCTTGTACATCGGCACCTTCTTGAGCATGAATTCCGGCAGGGCGTCTTCCAGGATGTCGGGGTTGTTGAGCATGATGCGGAACCCTACCCGCTTCCCGTACTTGGCAGCCTTCTCGAAAGTGATCTTCCAATAGTCGTCGAAATCGAGCCGGCCCGCCCGCTTCTGGATGTGACGCCAGTTGGGACGGATATACACCTTGGTGGCCAGCGGGAAGGCGAACAGCTCGTCGATCACCTTTTCCAAGCTCTTGCCTGGAACGGAAGGGGCCCCGAGATCTCCTGAAATATAGGAGGTAAGGCCCATTCCGAAACAGTTGAGAAGTTGCTTGCCCGGCGTGGTGTACTGCACGACCGATCCCCCATAGAAGGCCTCCGGCTCATACTGCGGGAAAGGGCCCTGATACAGGCGGTCCTTCACCTGCGGACCGCCGCCGAAATCGTATTTCTCCCAATTGTGCGAGGGAACCCACGCCTTGAGGGAGGGCGCCATTCCGGCGGCGGCCGCGGCGAAGAGACTCGTTCTTATGAAGTCACGCCGTTTCACAAGTGTTAATCCTTGTCGAGTGCCAGGTGGATGGAGGTGTTGCCGTCCTTGTCGCTGAATGCCACGGCGTCATCCCAATCCGAATTGTAGAACTTGGTGAAGAAGGCCACGGCGGCCGTGTTGATGCCGAACGTCTTGCGGCTGATGCCGAGTTCGAAGAAGAACTTGCCGTCATCGGTCACGCCGCGCGCACCCATCACCTCTTTCACGGTATCGGTCCACTCCAGGTCGTCGCCGCCGATGTACCAGTCGCTCCAGGGCTCGTCACCGCAGCAGTTGCCTTCGTAGTACCATTCGCAACCAAGGCTCTTGGTGGAGTAGCCGGTCTGGCTGTTGTCATCGGAGTCGAGACGCAGGTTCCAGATGGCCTGGTTGATGTCGAACATATCCTGCTCATCGAGGATGAACATGAAGTAGATATAGTTCGCATCGTAGTCGAACTTGCCGATACTCGTACCGTCGTTGCCATAGAGCATGAAGTCGGGATAGGTGACGTCCACCCAGTCGTCGATCGTACCGTCGTCGAGTTTGACGACCGAAGCCTTTGCGACGAGGATCTTGGTCGAGACCGTCTGCGCCTGGCCATTGTAGTTACCGCTCATCGACACCCAGTAGCTTCCGGGTTTCTTGAAGGTATAGGTAAAGGTGTCGCCGCTTCCCTCCGTCTCGCCGACGATGTTCCATTTGACATCCGTGGCATCGGCGGAAGTGAAAGTATAGGTAAGGCCTGAACAGTCGTAGGTGAACGAGATGTCCGGAATGGGTTCCAGGTCAAGGTCTCCGAGATGGACGCAGGCCGTCAGGGAGCAGACCGAAAGCACAAGGGCCGTAAAGAATATTCTGATCGTTTTCATGACAGTGACTTATTTATAAGCTTCATTCTGTGTACATGCAGGGTTGTTGAGGATTTCCTGCTGGGGAATCGGGCAGATGAGACGGCCGTAGTTGTACGGAGTGACAACACCGGGGGCGTTGAGACCGGGCACCAGACCCGTGCTCTGGCCGTTGACATAGTTGGTGTGGAAGCCCCAGTAGTTACGGATGACATCCTTCTTGTTGCGGAGCAGGTCGTAGATACGGAAGCCTTCGAACGCGAGCTCGACGCGCTTCTGGGTGAGGACCAGGTCAACCATGTTCGTCTTGACATCGGCGGTGGTCAGGTGATAGTCGCTCGGCGAGAATCCCTTGGAAGCCGCTACACCGTAATCCATACGGTGGTCGATGATCTCGTTCAAGTCGGCCAGTGCGCCGGCGTCGTTGCCCAGATGCGCATAAGCCTCAGCACGGTTGAGATATACCTCCGCGAGGCGGAGCAGCGGATGCGAGCAGAGCGTCGCGATGCCGTCCTGCCAGGTGTGCTTGGAGCAAGGATAGAGGATCAGGCCATTCTTCAGATAGGCACCGCAGACGAAGCTGAAACGGCAGTCCACACCGATGTACTGGTCTTTCTCGAAGTTCATGTCATCGAGCAGCGGTTTGCTGTAACCTTCCTCACCCCAGCAGCCGGAAGCACCGTTGTAGATCATCGAAGCGACAGCCGCACTTCCCTGGTCGTCGGTCGGGATCATGCGCATGCACCAGATGGTTTCGTCGCGGTTGTAGGTCTCGGTGAAATAGCTCGGGAATTTCTGGGCGGATTCGAGGTCATACTTGCCGCTGTTGATGACCTTCGTGGCATACTCGGCCGCCTTGTTCCAATCCTGCATGAAGATGTACACGCGGGAGAGCATGGCCTGGGCGGCGCCCAGCGAGGCAAAGCCCTTGTTCGATTCCCTGTCGGGGAAGGAACCGGCCGAGAAGTCCTGCTCAGCCTGCAGCAGCAGCTCGACGATCGCGTTGTAGCTGTCAGCCACGGATGCGCGGTCCTTGAGCTCGGAGTCGGAGCTGTTTTCACGCAGGATGATACCCAGGTCGGAAGAAGCGGTTGCCGGGTCATACTGCTTGGCATAGTTCTTCAGCAGGGCGTGCATGCAGAAGGCCTTGAAGAATTCGGCTTCACCGCGCAGGTAGATGTCCTGTTCGGTCAGTTCCTCTTTCTGGGCGATGGTAGCCAGGGCCACGTTGCAGGAGTAGATGAGCTTATAGTTGAGGGCCCAGAAGCTGCGGAAGTTACCCAGCACCGGAGAACGCTCGTCATAGCGGAAGATCATATTCAGGTCATCGGAGGTTTCGTGTCCGTAGACCACGTCGTCAGAAGCGAAGTCGGCCAGCTGGTAATACTGGCGGCCCCACCAGTAGTTGCTTTCATCGGTATCGTCCTTCATCGTGGCATAGCAGCCGTTGAGGATGTCTTCCAGACCCGAAGGAGATTCGGTCATCTGCTCGCCGGTCAGGGAGTCGGCCGGAGCGATGTCGAGATTGCAAGCCGTGAACAGGCAGCAGGAAACTGCCAGGGCAAACAAGATGGAAAATATCTTTTTCATGGAATTCCGGATTTAGAAAGTGAAGTTGACCTGGAAAATGTACTGCCGCTTGTTCGGGTAGCGGTCGTCGATGCCCTGGATGGTTCCGATCAGGCCCGATCCAGTCATGTCCACTTCAGGGTCACCGCCCCAGACGGTCGTAAACGTAGCGGCATTGTCGCACGAGAGCGAGAACGTCAGGCCTTTGTCTTTCATGACCGACTTGGGAAGTGAGTAAGACAGGGTGATGTTGCGGATCTTGAAGTAGTTGCCCGGCACCAGGTAGCCCGTGTGGTAGAGGGTGGCAGGTGCATAGGCAGGCGAGCCGATGGTGGCGATGTCACCGGGACGGCGCCAGATCTTGTCCTCGTTGGAAGGCAGCAGGGAATTGGAGACCCAGATGGCCAGGTCGCTGGCACGGCTGCGGCCGTAGAGCTGATTGCCCCAGACGAAGTTGCTGGTAGCCGACAGTTTGAAGTTCTTCCAGCTCAGGGCCGTCGAAAGACCGCCCTGCCAAGGGATGATCGGCGATCCTGCCTCGATGTAACGGGCGGAAGCGTAGTCGGTCGTCTTGTTGCCGTTCGCATCGATGTAGAGGTTGCGGCCCGTCTGCGGATCGACGCCGGCATATTCGCGGAGATACCAGGTAGCCAGCTGGCCGCCGTCGTGGTAAACCTGCGAGACACCGGAGTAGTTCGACTTGGTGACGGTGACGCCTTCACCGAAGCCGGTCAGCCAGTTGTTGTTATAGGCGATTTCAAAGTCCACGTCCCAACGCCAGTCGCGGGTCTTGACCGGGGTCGTGAAGACAGCGGCTTCGAAACCGGTGTTGATCACGGAACCCAGGTTCTGCCACTGCTGCGAGAAGCCGCCGGACGGCGGGAGGTCGCGATAAACGAGCAGGTCGTTGGTCTTGTTGCGATACCAGTTCAGGTCGAGGGACAGCCAGTCGCGGATACCGATTTCGGCACCGATGTTGAACTGGGTCGTCTGCTCCCATTTCAGGTTGGCGTTCGCCATCTGGGTCGCGGTTGCAGCGGAGTGGTTGTCGTACTGCGTGCTGTAGGAGAACGCTTCGAGATACTTGCTGGCGCCGATGTCTTTCATACCGGTCTTACCCCAGCTGGCTTTCAGCTTGAGGTTGGTGATGGCCGACGAGTTGAAGAAGTCCTCGTTGCTGAGCACCCACGCGGCGGAAACGCTCGGGAACATAGCCGTACGGTTCTGCTTGTTGAAGGTCGAGGACTGGTCGATACGGAACGAAGCGTTGATGAAGTACTTCGAAGCATAGTTGTAGGCAGCCTGCGAAATGAAGGACTGCATACCCGTCACCGAATTGGTGCCGGCCACATCCTTGCTGTCGGAAGCCACGCTCAGCACATACAGGCCGTACGGGAGGCCTTTGCCTTCACCATAGACATTCTGCCACCAGGAACGCTGGGCCTCGTAACCGACGAGGGCGTCGAACGAGTGCTTGCCCCAGTCTTTCTGGACCTTGAACATATTGGTGCTGATGCCGCCGTAGTCGAGCGACTGCTCGCCTTCCACCTGGTCACCTGGCTGCATGTATTCCACGTCGGCGGTACGATGATAGTCGAAGGTAGCGGCGCTTGCGCTGGCACGCGTCTGCGATACAAAGGAGAGCCAGGGGGTAATCTGGGCGGTGAGCACGAAGTCGTAGTCCACGCCGAAGCTCTTCGAGGTGCGGGAGTCCTTGTTCCGGTCGGAGTAACCAATCATCGGGTTCTTGTCGTACCGGGAGAACAGGTCGGAACGGCCGGTGAAGGGAACGAGGTTGCCTTCGGAGTCATAAGGGCTGTCCCATACGACACCTTGGAGCACGTAGTAAACCAGCAGGTCGTCAGGCTGGTCCTGCTTGTCGGCCCAGACGTTGACGTTGTTGGTGATGGTGAGCCACTTGGTGAGATACATCGTGTTGTTGGAACGCACGTTGATCTTCTTGTAGCCCGTGTATCTCAGAGTACCCTGTTCATCGTAGTAGGAAACACTGTTATAGAAGGAATTCTTGGCGGTACGGCCGGCTACCGAAAGGTGATGGCTGTGCAGCAGCGCATTCCGATAGACCAGACCACGCCAGTCCGTATCGGTGTCCATCACCGACTTGGGAGCAACCGACTGCATGGCGACATCGTCCACGAGGCCCGTTTCCGGGTCACGGTAGTATTCGCGGTAGTACTGGTACAGCTGACGGGAGTTCATCAGGCGCTGGCGGCTGAAATCCGCCTGGGCCATACCGACTGTCGATTTGAAGTTGAACTGCAGCTGGTCGCCTTTGGCTTTCTTCGTGGTGACGACGATCACACCGCCGTTGGCCTGGGCACCGTACATACCGGTGGAACCAGCGTCTTTCAGGACGGTGACGGACTCGACGTCATTCGGGTCGTACGAACCGCCGATGATACCATCGACCACGTAGAGCGGCTCCTGCGGTGCGTTCAGGGATGATGTACCACGGATGCGGATGGAAGCGGAGGAACCCGGCAGACCGCTGCTGTTGATGACGGACACACCGGCCACCTTGCCCTGGAGCATGTGGGTGATGTCGCTGGTCACGACGTCGTTCAGTTTGTCGGCGTTGACCACGGCGACGGCGGAAGTTATTTCTGCCCGCGTCTTGCTGGAGTAGCCCACCACGACGATTTCGTCAAGGAGCTGCTGGTCCACGTCGAGGGCGACATCGATGAGTGCTCGGTTCGCTACCGCAATTTCCACGGTCTTGAAACCGATTGTCGTGAAGACCAGAACGGCATTTCCGTCCGTCACAGTGAGGGCATAAGAGCCGTCTGCGCCTGTGACCGTGCCGTTCATCGTGCCCTTTTCCATAACGCTGGCTCCGATCATGGGCTCCCCGGTATCCGAAGCGGTAACGGTACCCTTGACCGCAATCTGCGCATTAAGCTGCATAGCTGTCAGCAGCAGGGCGAAGAGAAGGATCAATCTTTTCATAGACAATTTTTTGGTTTGGTATTATTGTTTGATTGCTTCCAGTAACAGCGCGTGGTCGAAATCGACGTCGAGGACCGTCTTGTCCGAAGCGGTCACCACGCCGTAGTCCACGTGGTTGTAGTAATCATTGATCTGATATTTGCAACCCTTTTCAAGGCCCCGGAGCTCGACCTGCTCCACCTTGGGGCCGCGGGTGTAGAAGGCATAGTTGAGGACGCCGTCCTTGCGGATGACGTAGGTCTCGGGGAAGTCATAGCCAACGTCGTACAGACCCGGGACGATTTCACCTTCGGAGAGGCGTTTCGCGGCATAGATCTCCAGTGCATTCTTCAGCTGGGCCTCCTTTTCAGGCGTCAGCAGATAGGAACGGCGCACGTGGGGATTGTCTTTGGGCCAGGTGAACTTCGTGCCGAGAACGGCGCCGATGCCCAGTTGGGTCTGGTAGTCGTTTCCGCCATCCGACAGCTCGATATGGTCACCGTAGTAGGCCGTGCGGGGCGCAAGGGCGCGGAGCACATAGCCTTTCGTACGGATCTGCCAACTGCTTTCCGGATCCGAGGAGACGGTCTTGTTCACATAAGGAAGATGATAGACCGAGAAGCAGTCGCCGCAAGGACAGAACTGCAGCACGGCGTGCGGTTTGATGTCACGGGCGGTCTGGTAGATCATCTTGAAGAAGTCGGGCAGTTCCCGGACGTCCTTCTCCGGATCGTCGGGATGATGCGCAGGATTGTAGTCCGGCGCCACGGCGTTCATGTGCTGGCCGTCCAGCTTGAGGCCGTCGAAGCCCCATTCTCCGATGAACTTGGCGACGAGGGCTTTCTGCTCCCGGATGACATCTTCATCGACCGGGGAGAGATACCAACTGTCCCACCAGGTGATATCCTGCGGCTTGCCGTCCTTGTCCAGGATGACGGATGCAGGATACTTCTTGAGGAAAGAGGAACCCGGGTCGGCTGCCAGCGGAGCCCACCACAGTTCGGCCTTCAGGCCGTTGGCGTGGAACTGCTCCACCATATATTTCATATCTGCGTCGCCGTGCGGGAAACGCTCTTTCGTAAGTTCCCAGTCGCCTTCGGCGATCTGGTAGCCGTCGTCGAGCGTCGCCCACTTGAAGCCCAGTTCCTTGACCTTGGGAAGTGTGCCCACGATCTCGTCGATCGTGAAGTGGCGCTCATAACCCCAGGCGCACCAGGCGGGCTCAAAGGCGTCAGGTTCACTCTGCGGCATGACTACGCCATTGCATTCCAGCAGCTTGGCATAGCCTCGCAGCGCGCTGAAGCAGTCGCCGGTAAAGACCGAGATGAACGATTCACAGGTTTCGAGCGATTCGCCCGGCTGCAGCAGCAGCGGGCTGTCGTATTCCTTGACGATGCCGATGGTGGCGAAGTCCTCGCCCGCCTGCTTGCGCACGGGAAGGCTGACCAGCACCGGGTTGGGCTCGAGATGACCAATCATCACACCGGCATCCTTCCGCCACAGGCAGACGACCGGAATACCGCCGCCATAGTCGGAATTGTTCATGCCCATGTAGTTCTTCTGCCAGAATCCGTCGCCGACCGGAAGGAGCCAGTCGTCGCGTTCCTCCGTGGACTGGCCCTGGAAGGACCAGAAGCAGGGATCGTCGCCCGCCGCATTCACGCGCAGGCAGCACACGGACCAGCCGTCAACGGCGATCGCCTCGTCCGAATCATTCGTATAGACGGCGCGGACAACCAGGGTAGAAGGATAGTTGTCATACGCCGTCACGGATACTTCCCGGACCAGGCCCTTCTGCGACGAGCTCTCGAAAACCATGCTGCTCCCCTTCCCGAACGCGTCGGAGCACATCTGTCCGGAAACCTGGGAAGGGCCGAATGCGACCTCTGAGCCGCCGGAGGTCAGGGTCGAGAGCGTCGCGGCGTCCTGGATCAGCGGTGTTTTCGCGGCAGCCGAAACCAGGTGCAGGCTGCCGGCCTTGTCGACCGACAGGGAGAGGTCGCCGCTTTCCAGGCCGCGGCCGCAAGCGAACGTCGCCAGCAGGAGAGCCAGGCTCAATGTCAAACGAAAGGCGTCTCTCATAATTCGATGGTTTGACCGAAATAACGTTGTGCGGCTTCCTTGACCGCTTCAATGGAAGAGAATGCGCCCGTGCCGCCGGCCGCAGTGGTGTTGACCGCTCCGGCCAGATTGCCCAGACGCTGGCACTCGGCCAGGTCTTTGCCGCGCACATAGGCGGAGATGAAACCGGCGTCGAAGCTGTCTCCCGCACCGATGGCGTCGACGACCGATTTGTTCAGCATAGCCGGCATATGGAAGCGCTTCCCTCCGGAAATCACCAGGGATCCGCGGGTTCCCATCTTGACGACCGTCACATTCGCGTAAGGCAGGATGACGTCCACGGCTTCCTCGACGGTCGCCTTGCGGGTAATGGCCATCAGTTCCTGCTCGTTGGGCATGAAGACATCCACGAGGGGGAGGATCTTCCTGTAGTCGAATTCCCATTTCTCCTCCGGATCGAACTGGACGTCCATCGAGAGCGTAGCGCCGCAGTCCTTCACCATCCTGACGATCTCAAAGATCTCCTTGTGGAGCGTTTCCTGCAGGAAGATCGACGAGACGTGGACGTGCTTGGCTTCCCGGATGATTTCAGGGCGGATGTCCTTGACACCCATCAGGCTCATGGCGCCGGGATAGGTCACGTTGGCCCGGTCGTTGTCGTAATTGAGGATGGCGGTCAGACCGGTTGCCGCATTGTCCACCTCGATGAGGTTGGAGGTGTCCACGTGGCGCTGTTCCAGCGTCGACCTGACCACCTCGCCGAAGCTGTCCTTGCCGATCATGCCGACAAAGGACACGCGGGCGCCGAGCGTCGCGGCATTGGCCGCAAAGATGGCGGTGGAGCTGCCGAGCGTCAGGGTCATGTCCTGGGCGAAGATTTCCTTGCCGACCTCCGGAAAACCGGCGATCCGGTTCAGGAGCAGGTCGACGTTCAGTTCGCCCAATGCCAGGATGTCAAACTTCTTCATTATAGCAGCGCGTTGAGATTAACCAGGTTGAAGGCTACGTAATATTTGTCGATGGCCCGCTCGATCGTGGAAAGGACGATGCTCTCTGCATCGATTCCGTTCAAGGCCAGATTGTCATAGAGCATCCGACGGGCAGCCACGGCTTCCGGTTTCTGCCAGATGTACCGGGCACCGGTCTGGATGAGCCAGCGCTGCCGGTCCGGCGTGATGGAAGCGAAGTCGTCGGGCGACTCGTTGCCGTGCACCCACTTCTTCCAACGGCCGGAATCCACGACCAGCCGCTTGAGAATGGCCGTCATATGGGAATGCATCGGCACGCGTCCTTCCGCATAAAGCTGGTCCTCAACGGCTTCGAGTTCTTCCAAAGCGTTGTATTCGGCAACGGTGAATTCGGGGCCGACATTGGCGGCACCCATTCCGCTGAGCGGGTATTCTTCCGGATTCTCCACGTCGTCGGTATAATGACCCTTGATGAAACTGCCGTAGCGGGCGACTGTCGAAGTCAGCTGCTTCGCCACGGCGGGATCGAAGAAGGTCGTGTGGAGGTCCGTACCCACTTTTCCGACCACGAAGCAAGGCCAGGCATCGGCGCAACCGTTCTTCGCAAGGCCTTCTTTGAGCAGGCCGAGGAACTTGTTGAAAACCGACATGTCAGCCAGACCGCCATGCACTTCCTCCGTTCCGACCTCATAGGCGATCGGAGCCATTCCGCGTTCCTTGCGGAAATTCTCGATATGGGTGATCAGTTCGATCGTACGGGCGGCGACCACCTCGATGTCGATGATCTTGCCCTTGGGGAGGAAGCGGTCCACGGTCGGATCGACGTGGATGAGTTCGTAACCGGCCAGCAGAGCGGCTTCATAGGAACGCTTGACGCCTTCCATCGCCTTCTCATAGGGCCACATCTCGAGGGTCTGGATATCCTTGAGCCAGGGGCCGCCATGGTCGATGCAGGCCAGGAAGGGGCCGGTGAAATGGTTGCGGGCAGCTTCCACTTTCATCACACGGACGAAATCTTCCTGCGTCATGCCGGTGTATCCACCGTCGCAGTCCACCTGGTTGAGGGTGGCGGCAAACAGGATCGGCGCATTGTTGCGCTTCGCGGCCCGGAAGGCCGCCTTGATGACTGCTGGAGAGTTGGGGCAGACCGCGAGCAGCGTCATGGGCTTGTGACCCTGTGCCGTCAGTTCCCCTACCCGGTCCAGCAGTCTTCTCAATTTGGGAGTTTCATCTATGTGCGTTATCTTACTCATAATCGTTTTCATGCTTTAGTATTCATAAATCTTAACGCCGTTGACCACGCGCGAGATCGTGCCGCGCACGGACGGCTTGTCGGGATTGAGTCCTTTCGAAAGGGAGAAGAAATAGCCCAGCAGCTGGCCGGCCAGGACGAAGGGCACATATTTGTACTCACCCTCCTGCAGGGCTTTCGAGGCAGGGGCGTCAATCTCCAGGTCGATGTCTTCCTTGACTCCGGAGGGAGTCAGGGAGACGATGATCTGTGCGGCGGGACGGTTTTCCTTGCCGACCTGGTCGATCAGGTCGAGTTCATAACGGCGGGTGTACGGATCGTCGCTCAGCAGATAGACGACCAGCGTGCGTTCGTTCACAACGGCCTTGGGGCCGTGCCGGAGCCCCATGAAGGAATCGAAGGAGCACATGATCTGACCGTCCGTCAGTTCCTGGAGTTTGAGGTGGCTCTCGCAGGCAATGCCCTTGAGCGCGCCGGAGCCGAGGAATACGGCCCGATAGATGGTCTTCGCCGTCATCTCACGCAACGCCGTGGTCACGGCATCTTCCAGGAAATGCGAGGCGAAGGCAGCCGCAGCCTCGAGCCGGGCCTCTTCGACATCCAGCGTCTGGATGTTCTTGCACAGCAGGCAGGCGATCAGCATCGAGGTGAAGCTGCTGGTCATGGCCAGGCTGCGGTCGTTCGTTCCGTCGGGGAGGACGATGACCAGGTCTTTTCCGGGTTCGGCTTCCTTGGCCAGGCAGCCGTCCGGATTACACGTAATAATAAGGTGTCGCGCATCCTTGCAGAACTTGCGGGCAATCCGGTAGGCCGCCACGCTCTCCGGGCTGTTGCCGGAACGGGCGAAAGAGACGAAGAGTTTGTCTTCCGGACTGAGGAAGGAGCAGGGCGCCGACACGATGTCGGTCGTGGCGACCGAGCGGGTCTGTCCGTAGCCGTCCTGCATGAAGAGGCAGGCGGCCGTATCGGCCACGAAGGCCGAAGTTCCGGCGCCCGTCAGCACGGTACGGGTCTGCTTGGTGATCTGGTTGTCGGCGAGGAAGCGCTCGATATCGGCTTTCCGCTCCCGGATGATCCGGAATGTATCCATCCACATCCGGGGCTGATGCTCGATTTCGCGAATTGTATGACAGTCCAATGTAAGCATATGATAACAGTACGATTGGTTTTACGACAATTTCAGGGATATCCCTGTGCAAAACTAATAAGAAATTTATTTTTCGACAAATAATTTCTGAATTTTTCTTATTTTTTGTAAGTTTGCATCATGGTTTCGGAGCGTGGCGAAAGATTTCGCTTATTTTTTGAAAATTTCGTAATAAGCGGTTTTGTTTTGAAACTATTTTTTATTATCTTGCAGAAAAATTTACAAAACATTATCTATTATTTCAAAACGAAACCTTAACTTTCGGTTTTGAGCCCTAACGCCCGCACGATGAAAAGAAAATATTCCATAGAAGAAAGAAGAAGCAAGATCCTGAACATGCTCCACACCGAGGGACGTGTCTTCGTGGAAAAGCTGGTGGAGACCTTCGACGTCTCTGAGGTATCCATCCGGAAAGACCTGGCCGTACTGGAAGAGCGGAAACTGCTGGTCCGGGTGAAAGGCGGCGCCATCGCCCTCCATCAGGCAGGCGATTTCGACGACATGTCGATCAGCAGCAAGCAGCGTCTCCATACTCACGAAAAACAGCTCATCGGTAAATTTGCCGCAGCCATGATCCACGACGGCGACCGGATCATCCTCGATTCCGGCACCACGACCATGGAGATCGCCAAGAACCTGGACGCGTTCAAAGACCTGACCGTCATCACAAATGCACTCGACATCGCCATCACGATCAACAATTACGGGCGTTTCAACGTCATTGTGCTAGGCGGAGCGATGCGCGCCGTATCGCATTCGACGGTCGGCATGATCTCGGAATACGCGCTCAAGAACATTTTCTGCGACAAGCTGTTCCTGGGCGTCGACAGTATCAGCATCAAGGATGGACTCTCCACGCCCAGCCTGGAAGAAGCCAGCCTCAACCAGGCCATGATCGGCGCCGCAAGGGAAGTGATCGCCGTCTTCGACTCCAGCAAGTTCGGCCGCCGGACCTTCGCCCACATCGCCGACCTCGACAAGATCACGACCATCGTGACCGACAGCCACATCTCCCCCGAACTCAAAGACTACATCGAAAAATCACACATCACCCTGCATATCGTCGACACCGACGCCTAATCATTGAAAACCATGGCAGAAAAGAAACACAACTGGCTGCTCTACGCACTGGTGACCATGATCACCTGGGGCGTATGGGGTGCCTTCTCCGACCAGACCTCCCTTCCCAAGAACCTGGTTTATGTCGTATGGGCCCTGAGCATGATCCCCTGCGCCATCGCGGCTCTGATCAACATCAAATTCAAACTGGACGTCCGCTCCAAGCCCGCCCTTCTGAGCATGGCCGTGGGGCTGCTGGGTGCCGGCGGTCAGCTGGTGCTGTTCCTGGCCCTGGACTACGCACCGGCCTACCTGGTCATGCCGATGATTTCGGTAGCGCCGATCGTAACGGTGCTGCTGTCGCTCCTTTTCCTGAAGGAACGGGTCTCCAAACTGGGCATCCTGGGCATCGTCCTGGCCTTCGTGGCGCTCGTGTGTTTCGCGCTGCCTGACAATACGGACGGCGCCGTAAAGAGCTGGATCTGGATCGTATATGCTTCGGTCGTCTTCATCTGCTGGGGTATCCAGGCTTTCGTGATGAAGCTGGCCAACAACTCCACGCCCGATGCGGAGAGCGTATTCGTGTATATGGCCATCGCGGCCGTGCTGCTCATTCCCGTGGCCCTGCTGATGGGCGATGGCTCCGGCATCACCTCGCAAGGCTGGGGAGAACTGACCAAGGTGTTCTTCGTCCAGATCCTGAATGCCATCGGCGCCTTTACCCTGGTGTATGCCAACCGCTACGGCAAGGCCATGATCGTGGCCCCGCTCGCCGATGCCTGCGCCCCGGTCATCATGTGCGTCATCTCCCTTATCCTCTACGCTGCCGTACCTACGGTCCCGCAGATCATCGGTATCGTGGCCGCCATCAGCTGCGTACTGATCTTCAGTCGGGAATAAGTCTGTCCCGGTCATGAAAAGATGGATTGCCCCGGCGCTGCTGCTGCTCTTGCTCCTGGGCGGCTGCGGCTGCGAAGACCCGCTTGCCCACGTCGGCATCAGCAAGCCGGTCAAGCAGGAGAAAAACGAGAAAACCGGCCGGCAGCCTGGCCATAAGAACCAAAAACTGCCCGAAATGGGCAGCTGTCAGGTATTCTCCGTAAAGGTGGAGGAACTCTCCGGCCTGTGTATGAACAAGGATACGACGGCATTCTGGGCCGTCGGCGATGAAGGCACCCTCAACAAAGTGTCGTTTTCCGGCGCAGTCACGCCCGTCCTGTCGTTCGACCTCGACGCGGAAGGCATCACCATCAACCCCGCCACCGGCGATTTGTACATCGCCGTGGAAGGCGATCAGATGGTCTGCCGCGTCGCCGCGCCCGATTACCGAATAGTCGACACCTTGTTTCACATCCAGGAAGCGCTCCAGCGGGACTTTGACAACAATGGACTGGAAGGCATCGCCTTCTACGGCGACAGCCTTCTGTTTGTCGGCAGTCAGGAAGACGCCCTGGTCTGGACCTGTACGCTGGACGGAGAAATCGTTTCACGCGTGAGCCTCCTGGACGAAGCCCCGCAGATAGAAGAAGTCGCCGGCCTCTATTACGACGCGGCCAAGAAATGGTTGTGGGTCACCGACTCCGACGCCTGCAGAATCTTCGTCTTCTCGACCGACGATTTCGACCTGGTAACCAGCTACGACATCCCGCAGATCGAAAACGCGGAGTCAATCTGCGTCGACCGGTCCAGAAACTGTGTCTGGATCGGCAGCGACGAAGATTCCCCCAAACTCTACCGCTTCAACTTTACGTTCTGAGCGCTGCGAGCCGGGGAAAACAGCGGAGCCGGAAACCTGTTCTTTCTACTTGAACAGTTTCCGGATCATGTTCCAGACCCAGATGAGGACCACGGCACCGATCAGGGCGCTGAGAATCTGACCATACCACTGCGACCAGAAAGATCCGCCCGCACCGATCAGACCCAGCAGCCAGCCGCCGACAAGGCCGCCCAGCAGGCCGATGATGATGTTCCAGATGAGGCCGCCTTTGTCCTTGACCACAAAGAAACCAGCCAGCCAGCCGGCGATGGCTCCGAAGAGCAGCGTAAGAATGATGTTCATGGTTTAGAGGTTTTTAAACGATTTCAAATATAAGAAAAAAACGTAAGAACCCGGACGGAAAATCCAGATCTCTTTTCCGGGTTACCTGCAAACGGCGGGCTATATCAGACTTCCCACGAAAGATTGTTCGGAAAAAGCTATCTTTGCGCCCGAAATGACGAACTATCATACCCATAGTACGTATTGCGACGGCAACGCCTCACTGCGCGAAATGGTCGAATTCGCGCTGGCTCACGGATTTACGTCCCTGGGCTTCAGCGGCCACACCCCGCTGCCCTTTGAGAATCGGTTTTCCATAAAGGACTATCCGGGTTACTGCCGCGAGATCCGTTCCTTGCAGCAGGAATACGCCGGCCTCATCGACATCCGCCTCGGCTTGGAGATAGACTATATTCCCGGCTTGCATGAAGACTTCACGCCGCTGAAGGAGCAGGGCGGCCTGGATTATGTCATCGGGAGCGTCCATCTGGTGACTGTGCCCGGCTCTGCTCCGACCTGCTTCGACGATCTCTGGTACATTGACGGTCCTCCCCGCTACGAGCGTTACGATGAAGGACTGTTCCGTTTCTTCGGCGGGGACATCCGGCGCGGTGTCCGCGCCTACTTCGACCAGCAGAATGCGATGCTCGTCCGGAACCGGCCGGATATCGTCGGCCACCCCGACAAAATCGTGATGCACACCCGCGGCCGCTATTTCACGGAAGACGAGCCCTGGTACCGCAGTCTTGCCCTGGAGACCATCCATCTCATCAAGGAACTCGGCCTCATCTGCGAAATCAACACCCGCGGCATCTACAAGGGCCGCCATGCCGACTACTACCCGGGCAAATGGCTGATCCAGGAAATGAAACCGTTGCACATCCCCGTCATTGTCAGCACCGACGCCCATGCCCCCGAAGACCTTCTCCGCACGGAAGGAGCCTACGAATACCTTCGGGAAATCGCATATCCCGAAGTCCTGCTGACGCTCTGAGCATTCAGTCCGCATTGCCTTGCCGCAACGCCGTCGTGCATGTTCCGCCTGTATTGTTGTTCTGCCGCGACGACACTGTACGTGCCCCTACGATGTCGTCGTGCCCGAGTTTTCGCCGAATTAAGCCAAAATACTGCCGCGACGACACTGTGAGATCGCTTACGTTGTCGTCGCACCTGTGGAAGCGATTGAATTAACACGGCCTTGCCTTGTTTTGCAACCATCGCGCGGCAGGTTATTCGATAAGTCGTTGATAATCAACATATACCTTCTCAGTCGTCCGCTCGGTAAGCTACCTGGACGTCGGACCGAGCGACTTGTGTAAACACAATATGTTGAGAATCAGTTTTTTACATAAATATTTGCCGCGCGATGGTTGCAAAACAAGGCAAGATCAACGCCCCCTCGGGGGGCTGGGGCCGCTTCGTCCGAGCCTCATTCCCCTACAATGCAAAACGACAGCCTGAAGGCTGTCGTCTGCTTTGAGCGGAAAACGAGACTAAAGCCCACGCTGGGCCACGGACAGGCTCGCAATCGTTAAGCGCCTGACGGCGTGCTACGTCCAAGTCTGTTGGGAACAAAAACCCTGGCAATTGTTCCCGCTCGTGTGTTCAGCCTCTCATCGGGAACAAATTAGGCCGTTTTTGTACCCAGGCTGTCTTTCGCGATTATTGTTCGGGTCTCGTGTTCCTAAAACAAAATCGGCAGCCGAAGCTGGCGTTTTGCTTTGAGCGGAAAACGAGACTCGAACTATACCATATAATGCATTGATAACCAATGATTTATAAGAAACTTAAAAGACATTAGGTGAAACTTTCGTGGCTTTTCAGGACGTGTGGGGGGGAAGCGACTTCAAAAGACATGGAAAGAATGTGTCGTGTCATGAAGTGCCATGAATTACCCGGCAGAATGATGAAGGGTGTTCCACTTGATGGCAGGTCCAACATCTAACTTGTTTAAGTAGAAAACATTGTTTATCTTTGCTTGCAACCACATTGCGCGCGACACTTGATGGCCTTATTCTCGAAACTTAAACTTTGGCAAAAGATATTCCTGCTGGTCCTTGCGGGCATTTTTGTCGGCGGCGGCGGCCTTTTCCTTTATTTGATGCGTTTCCATACCTATCTGGTTGGGGACGATCCTTCGGCCTGTGTCAACTGCCACATCATGCAACCCTATTATGCCACTTGGAATCACTCTTCCCATGGCCGTGGGGAGACTGTCACGTGCAATGACTGCCATGTCCCCCATGAGAATATCGTCAGGAAATATGCTTTCAAGGGGATGGACGGAATGAAGCATACAGCGGCATTCGTCGCCTTCCGCGAGC
>DETK01000001.1:25516-30564 GCA_002361615.1 Bacteroidales bacterium UBA3290 | reverse complement strand
TTGTCTGCGCTGCCGTCCGTTGTCCGTGTCTGCCGCTGCCGTCCTTTGTCCTCCGCTGCCGTCCTTTGTCTGCGCTGCCGTTCGTTGTCTGCCGCCGCCGTCAGTTGTCCGTGTCCGCCGCTGACGTCCGTGTCCGCCGTTGACGACCTTTGTCTGCGCTGCCGTCCGTTGTCCGTGTCTGCCGCTGCCGTCCTTTGTCTGTCGCTGCCGTCCGTTGTCTGCCGCCGCCGTCCGTTGCCCGTGTCCGCCGCTGCCGTCCGTTGTCCGTGTCTGCCGCTGACGTCCTTTGTCTGCGCTGCCGTCCGTTGTCCGTGTCTGCCGCTGCCGTCCTTTGTCCTCCGCTGCCGTTCGTTGTCCGTGTCCTCCGCTGCCGTCCGTTGTCTGCCGCCGCCGTCCGTTGCCCACTCGTGCATCCCTTTTTTATTCGTGGCACTTATCGTTCTGATAGTTAGTTGTTTACTAACAATCGTGTGCCTGTTTTTGCGCACACGATTATTTGGAATTTTCTGATTTACAGCTATATGGGCGCCACGTTTGCTTCGAGCCGCGAATCATCGATGTCCATCTTGGTTTACAAGGGGGCGTTGTGTCTTTCTTTTTTTTGATAATTTTGCTGTATGAAAAAGATCGTCGTGTTGTCGTTGCTGCTGTTGGTCGGCAGCTTGTGCCGGGCTCAGGTACCGGCCGGGAGTTGGTCGGGTGCCATCAAGGTACAAGGCGTCTCCCTGACCCTAGTTTTCAATCTTTCCGAACAAGCTTGCACGCTCGATGTGCCAGATCAGGGTGCCAAGGGCATTCCCGCCCAGGCCTCGCTGACGGCTTTGGGCGCGCTGCATATCGACATCGCCGCCCTCAATGCCTCCTTCGAAGGATATCGGCTCGGCGAGAAAATCGTCGGGACATTTACACAACACGGCGTCTCTTTCCCGCTGACGCTCTCGCCCGGCGTTCCGAAGCGCAAGCGGCCGCAGACTCCGCAGCCGCCTTTCCCGTACTCGACAGAAGAAGTCTCATTCGTCAACGGAGACGCCGTCTTGAAGGGGACGCTCGTCCTGCCCGAAGGATGTGACCGCAGTACTCCTGTCCTGTTGATGGTTACCGGCAGCGGCCTCCAGAACCGCGACGAAGAGCTGTTCGAGCACAAGCCCTTCGCCGTCATCGCCGATTTCCTCGCCCGTCGGGGCGTCGCCACGCTCCGCTACGACGACCGTGGCTTCGGCGAATCAAGCGGCGACGTGGTCCGCTGCACCACGGAAGACTTTAAAGAAGATGCCGCCGCCGGTCTCGCGCTGCTCCGCCAGCGCTTCGACCGCGTCGGCGTCCTCGGCCACAGCGAAGGCGGCACCATCGCCCTGATGCTTGCCGCCGAAAAGAAAGCCGACTTCATCGTCACCCTGGCCGCCATGGTGGTCTCCGGCCGCGAAACCCTCCTCGCCCAAAACCATCGCGCCCTGCTCCAAGCCGGCCTCGACGAGACAACAACCGACCGTTACTGCAAAGCCCTCGCTGAGACCTTCGACGCTGTCACCAACGGCATGCCGATGCCATCTCCTACGAGCTTCGATCTTCCTGCCGCCCTGCAACAGAACCTGGCTGCCGTCCAGTCCCAACTCCAGCTCCCGTACCTGCGCCATTTTGTCCAGCTCGACCTGACCTCCCGCCTCGGCGAAATCACCTGCCCGGTCCTGGCCCTGAACGGCACCCTCGACACCCAAGTCGACTGCGCCACCAACCTCGCCGCCCTCAAAAAAGGCCTCCCCGCCAACGGCAGACACCTGGTCATTACGACCTGCGACGGCCTGAACCACCTCTTCCAACACGCCACCACCGGCGACACTACCGAATACCCCCAAATCGAAGAAACCATCTCCCCCGAAGTCCTCGAGATGATCGCCGGCTGGCTCGCCCTGCTTTAATCCGACGTCCGCGAACTGATCGCCGGTTGGCTTGCCCTGCTTTAATCCGACGTCCGCGAACTGATCGCCGGTTGGCTTGCCCTGCTTTAATCCGACGTCCGCGAATTGATCGCCGGCAGGTCGTCGCTGCTCTAACCCGATGCTCTCGACCCGATCGCCGGCTCGCCTTGCTCTAATACGACACCCTCGACTCGCTTGTTGGCCGACTGGCCTCCTTTAACCCGGCGCCTACCGGGAGTGTGTTTTCCTTTTCTGCTAGCGGGGGCGTCTTTTACCGAGTTTTGCAACCATCGCGCGGGAGCTGTTATGGTAATTGATTGATTTTTAGCCTACTTTACTGTTATCATCCGCTTGGTTCCCTAGTCGTCCAGGGAACCGAGCGGCTACTAAAGACGATTATTGCTGGTAATCAATTACTTAATGATTATCGCCCCGCGCGATGGTTGCAAAACGGATCCTCGAATTTTTCGTCGGGTGTTTGTCTATGCTTGTGTTCAAGCGCTTCAACGCCTACCGGGATGTGTTGTTTACCTTTTCTGCTCACTGGGGGCGTCTTTTATCGAGTTTTCAACCATCGCGCGGGAGCTATTATGGTAATTGATTGATTTTTAGCCTACTTTACTGTTATCATCCGCTTGGTTCCCTAGTCGTCCAAGGAACCGAGCGGCTACTAAAAACGATTATTGCTGGTAATCAATTACTTAATTATTATCGCCCCGCGCGATGGATGCAAAACGGATTCTCGAATTTTTCGTCGGGTGTTTGTCTATGCTTGTGTTCGAGCGCTTCAACGCCTACCGGGAGTGTGTTTTCCTTTTCTGCTAGCGGGGGCGTCTTTTACCGAGTTTTGCAACCATCGCGCGGGAGCTATTATGGTAATCGATTGATTTTCAGCCTACTTTGCTGTTATCATCCGCTTGGTTCCCTAGTCGTCCAGGGAACCGAGCAGCTACTAAAAACGATTATTGCTGGTAATCAATTACTTAATTATTATCGCCCCGCGCGATGGATGCAAAACGGATTCTCGAATTATTCGTCGGGTGTTTGTCTATGCTTGTGTTCGAGCGCTTCAACGCCTACCGGGATGTGTTGTTTACCTTTTCTGCTCACTGGGGGCGTCTTTTATCGAGTTTTGCAACCATCGCGCGGGAGTTGTTGTGGTAATTGATTGATTTTCAGCCTACTTTGTTGTTATCATCCGCTTGGTCCCCCAGCCGTCTAGGGAAGCGAGCGGCTACTAAAAACGATTATTGCTGGTAATCAATTACTTAATGATTATCGCCCCGCGCGATGGTTGCAAAACGTAGCAGAATGATACGATCGAAACCCAGCGGTGCGATCGGAACCCAGCGGTGCGATCGGAACCCAGCGGTGCGATCGTAACCCAGCGGTGCGATCGTAACCCAGCGGTGCGATTGGAACCCAGCGGTGCGATCGTAACCCGGCGGTGATCATTTGCGTTGAAAAATGGATGGAGTTTATTTGGAATAAAGGCAGGGATTGTGCAACTTTGTAGATGGTGCTTCGGCTGTCATCCCGGATGTGAGGGTCGGAGTGTGATGTTGAACGCAATCGTGTCCAGGTCCGGGACGGGACATTTGTTTGCTGGTGATGGAGAGGAACCATTCTAACAGGGGCGGTTATTATCATGTCTGCTCCGACGGAAATTTTGCTTCCGTTATCTTTCATAATTCGGATGACTTCAGGGCGGCGATGAATCGTGTCGCTTGCTGTTCTTTACGATTGCGGGTTGTTATTCTTGCTTTTGTCCTGATGGACAACCATTTCCATTTCATTATCCGGGCGCCGTCCGAAGACGATGCCTATCGATTCGCCCATGAATTCAAGCGATTGACCGGTCTTTTCCTGACGGAAAAGTATCACCTGCCGAATTCACTCAAGAAGTTGCCGGTCAAGGTGCTGCCTATCTTGGATGAAGATGGGCTCAGGACGAAACTCTGCTATGTGCTCAAGAATCCGACCAAAGCCCGCATCGGGATGTTTTACGATTATCCTTGGGGCACGGGTGGGTTGTATTTCAGGAAAGTGGGCCCGTTTTTGCCGAGTTGCAGCGTGGCTTCATTCACGAAGGATACTATCCGGAAGGTCTGTCAGACGCGGGTTTCCATCCCGGCTGACTGGCAGATCAGCAACGGGATCCTGCTCCCGGAAAACTATGTGCCTGTGATGGAAGTGGAGCAAATCTTCCGGACAACGCGCTCGTTCATGTATTATCTGTCCCTGAACAAGGACGATGAGATCGAGCAAGAGATGGGAGAGTGGAACGCACTGCGTCTGACCGACAGCGAGCTCCGTCAGGAACGGGACATCTATGCGAAGGAACGGTTCGGAAAAACCCGTTTTCGCGATTTGTCCGCGCCCGAACGGATAAAGGTGGCCCGCTATCTGCGGCACAAATTCCTTTGCTCGAAAAGGCAGCTTGCCCGCATCGTCCAGCTCAAGTTTGAGACAATCGAGAAGGCGATTTAGCTGGATGCTGTTTTGCAACCATCGCGCAGCAGGATGATTTGTAAGTGGCTGGTTGTCAGCATGCTTTTCATTTATATTCTGCGCGGTCCAGCAGTTGAATAGGGGACCGCGCGGCAGGGGAGATAGGATATTGTTGATAATGAGCGGGTTGTACTTAAGCGCCCCGCGCGATGTTTGCAAAACGAAGATGATGTCGTGCAACGGGCAACGTGCAACGTGCAACGTGCAACGTGCAACGTGCAACGGGCAACGGGCAACCGGCGCCAAGCGACAAGCTGTTGGCGGAGGGCATCTGGCAATGAGCGGCGAGTACCCGGCGGCGATAACCGGGCAGCGAGTACCCGGGCGGCGAGTACCCGGCGGCGAGTACCCGGCGGCGATAACCGGGCGGCGAGTACCCGGCGGCGATAACCGGGCGGCGAGTACCCGGCGGCGATAACCCGGCGGCGATAACCGGACGGCGAGTACCCGGCGGCGATAACCCGGCAGCGATAACCCGGCGGCGATAACCCGGCAGCGATAACCCGGCGGCGAGTACCCGGCGGCGATAACCCGGCAGAGGGGACCGGACGGTGGGCGGCGAGCGTCAAGTGCAGGTCAGGCAAAGCCTAGGTGTAGCTGGCCCGGTTCTGGCTGGCCCGG
>DETK01000001.1:0-25400 GCA_002361615.1 Bacteroidales bacterium UBA3290 | reverse complement strand
GCTGGCCCGGTTCTGGCTGGTCCGGCCTGGGCTGGTCCGACCTGGGCTGGTCCAGTTCTGGTTGGTTAGGCTGGCTGTCGCTGCTTTAGTTAGGACAGTCGGGGCGGCTATGGGCTGTTGGGGTGGGGTTATTCCGGGACGTAGATGATCTCGCCGTTTTCGAGTTCGTAGGCGGTGCCGACGCGGCGGCCGCGGGTGCCGGTTGTCTGCTGGTCTTCGGAGGGGGTGTAGCGTTTGATGACGCCGGCTTCGCGGGTGATGATTTCCATATCGGCTTTGCCGGGGTTCTTGACCATCGTGAAGTCTTCTTTGGTGAAGATTTCCGACATGTTGAAGCGGGCGACAAGTGCCACCATGAGGGCGACGGCGAAGACCATCGCCGCGTCGAAGAGATTGGCTACGGTCGACATCGGGTCGATGTCGCCGTCGCTGTGCAGCAGGGGATTCCTATGCTTTCTCATGGGTCAGTGCGCTTTCTCGGTCAGGGTCTGGCTGAGATAATCGAGGTCGTTGATTTCCCGGGCGTACCAGCGCTGGCGGACCTGGAGGGTTGCCACGCCGATGGCGGCGACGAGCAGGCCGACGACGGTCGTGGCGAAGGCCACCTGCATGTTGTAGGCCATCGAGGCCAGGTCGCCTGCGGCCAGACCGACCAGGGCCGGTCCCATCGGGATCAACGTGCCCATCAGGCCGAGCATCGGGCCGATCTTGGCAAGGGTCCGGGAATGTCCCAGTTCCTTTTCCGCATCCACTTCGAAGTTGGAGAGCAGCCGTTCGCACCAGGCTTTGTCGCTGCGATGGGCCAGGAGTTGGCGGGCAGCCGTAACCAGCGGAGACTTGACATCTTTCGGGAAGGCAGCCAGTTCTTTCTCCCAGTCGGACGGGGCGGCGTCGAGCAGGGACGAGATTTTCTTTTCGATGGTCCGGCGGCGGAAGTATTCGCCGAAAAAGCCTCCGGTCAGGATCAGGGCCTGGATCAGGAAAAGGATCAACAGGACAGCCACCGGCACCAGCAGTCCGTTGGAAATCCAAAACAAAACGTTCGAAATCGTATTCATAGGAAAGAGATAGTAGCTAAAAGGTAATGGCACCTGTGGCGGCGACGGTCAGCAGGAGCAGGAAGAGATTGATGAGGAAGAGGCCTTCCAGCCGGGCCTCCGTTTCCGGTAC
Organism: Bacteroidales bacterium UBA3290; assembly: GCA_002361615.1. Taxonomy (GTDB): domain Bacteria; phylum Bacteroidota; class Bacteroidia; order Bacteroidales; family UBA932; genus Cacconaster. The sequence continues at coordinate 24,230 of DETK01000001.1, read as the reverse complement.
AAGCCGCCGGAAGAGCGCAGTTCCACCGAGGGCTACGGCCAGCGTGGCCAGTGCCGCTATCCAGGCCAGACGCCCGAAATCCAGGCCCGGCCGGGAGAAGAGCAGCTGGCTCCATCCCCAGACGACGGCTGGGAAAGCCAGCAGCCCGGGGATAAAGCGGAGGAAGCGGAGCCGCCGGGCCGGCGCCGTGAAGCAGAAGAGAAGCATCAAAGCCACTTCCAGGACGACGCAGACGGCCCCGTCCAGGATGCGGGAAGGATCGGAAGTCCATTGCTCGATCGTTCCGGCTGTCTGCCGGGTCAGCCAGGGAATGGCCAGCCAGACAAAGACCGCCAGGGCCACAGCGACCAGGACGGACTCCCAGCGTGGCAGGAAACTGCTCTTGAACAGGAAACTCAAGAGCGCGAGCACGGCGATCATCGGGAACAGGACTTCCATCAGGCGATGCGTTTTTTGCGGCGGAGCCGGACGAGCAGGAGGATAAAAAGCAGCAGGCCGAGCCCGGCGCCGACCCAGCCGGCATGATGGGCGAAGGTAGCCTTTTGCGTCGGATCGGAGAGCCGGTCTTCCTTCAGCACGATCTCCGAGGCATCGGAAGCGGCTGCGTTACGGACGGCGGCCATTGTCGCTGCGTAGGCACGGCGGTCTGTTTCAGAAAGTTGTCCGCTGATAAAGCGTTCCAATTTCGGGTTGCCGCAGACGAACTCCGTGCAGGCGGCTCCGGCCTGGCGGGTGATCTCGGCGTGGAGGGCTGCCGTGGTCTGCAGCTGCGCATCGGAGGCCTTCCAGTAGCCCTTACGGGCGCTTTCCAGCATCACGGCCGTCATTGCCTGGAAGGCGGCGGGATTGACGCGATTCAAGTATTCGTGGATGCCGAGCCCTTCCGTGTCAAGGATATACGTATCATACAGCTCGTCATAGAGTTTCGGATCGAGGACAGAGGATCGTGTGGCATTCCAGCCGAAGACATTGCGGAAGAGTTCGCCGAACATCTGGGCGCTTCCTTCGCCGCCTTTCATCCGCTCCCGGATGAAAGTGGGGTTGAGGATCGTGGCGCGGGTCTCCACGGCGACGGCTTCGCGCGCGCCCTGGAGACGGCGGTTGTAGCGGTTGCGATAGTCGGCGAAGAAGGCGTCGGGTTCCTGTCCCGTGACGGTCTTGACCGCCAGCGAGAGGCCCCCGGTGAATTCATAGACGTGGTCTAGGGAGAGCGGCCCCCAGGTGTTGCTCTGGCGGGGTTGGATCACCACGTCGGTACGCTCGATGGCGGCGGCGAAGAGGCCGGGCTCATAGCCGGCCCAGTTCGCCTCGTCTCCATAGGCGGCGCCCATATTGTTGAGGAATCCTTCCGCGATTTCCCGCTCATCGTCCCAACTGCCGCTGCTCTCGACGAAGCCGAGCATCCCGGTGCTGTAGCCGCTGTTGAGCGGACCGAACACGCGCATCGTGGCGAGTTCGCGCGCCCGGACCGGCGACAGGCCTTTGTCGAGCAACGCCTTCTCCTGCGCCTGCGTTCCGGCGGCCACATAGTTGGGCAGACCGTCGGCCTCCGGCGCTTCGGCGGCCAGCTTCACTGCCTCCGTAAGCAGGCGGAGACGGGAGCCTGCGATATCGCGCAGCTGTCCGGAAACCTGCACCAGCACGTCGATGCGGGGCCGTCCCAGCTCTTCCGCCGGGACCGCCCGCAAATCGACGACGCGTCCCTGCTTGTCGCGCAGCGGCTCGACGCCCAGCATCCGGAAGGCCTGGGCGATGGTGGCTCCTTCGGTGGAGATGAACTCGCCGGCCCAGAAGGTATAGCTCACTTTGCGGGGATAGTCGCCGTGCTGCTGCCGGTAGCGTTCCAGGGTCTCGTCGGCGAGGCGTTTCCCATCTTCCCACGCTTGCGGGCCGGGCGTAGCTTCGGCGTTGATACTGAACATATTGCGTCCAGTTGGCAAGACGTTGGGATTGAGGACGGGGTCGCCGCCGGGGGCAGGGAAGACGGTACCGCCTTCCAGCGCCCGGACCATGGCGTCGAGTTCGTTGCGCGACGAAGCGACCAGGCCGGCGCGGTAGGAAAGCGCCGGCCTGAGCTCCTCCGGCACGGACGCCGTGTCCCGCGGCGGCTGCTGAAGCAGCGCCGCGATCCGCCGCCGTGCCGCCGGCAGATAATGGCGGTGCAAGAAGTCGAAATCCTGCAACTGTTCCGTGGTGATGCGGCCGGCGTCGCGGTCGCGGCGCGCGGTCTCGTAAGCCAGCGGATCGGCGGCCACGGCGAGCGTCGTGGTCAGCAGGTCACGTGCGGAGTAAGGCTGTCCCAGCGTATAGTAAGCGCCGGTAATCTTTTCGTCGGCGATTTCTTCGGTGAAGTTGTCGAGCTGCTCGAGTTCCGCTGCGGTAAAAGGCTCGGTAAGCGTGGAGTCGAGCCCGAGGTCGCGGTGCAGCCCGAGGCGGACGGCTTCGCGCTTGATGCGAAGCCCGAGCGTCCGGCTGCCGCCGCCCGCCTCGAGGGCGTGGTGGATATCGTCGAGCAAGGCGCCGTACCGCTGCCGCATCCCGCTCTCCACATAAGGTGGTGTCAGATAGGTCACGAGCGCGGCGTGCGTGCGGCGCTTGGCGATGATGCCTTCTCCCACGTTCCCCGTCGTGTAATAATAGAAATGCGGCAGGTTGCCCACAAGCACGTCCGACCAGTCAGCCTGCGACTGGGCCACGTTCTTCCCAGGCGTGAATTCCAAGTTGCCGTGCGTTCCGAAATGGATCAGCGCATCGGCCTGGAATCCGTGTTGGAGATAGAGATAGGGCGCAAGATAGCTGTGCGGCGGCGCCACGCCGGCGCCGTGGACCAGCCGGAATTCGTCGTCACCCAGCGCGGGGCGGGGCTGCGGAAAGAGCAGGATGTTTCCGAATTGCAGGCAGGCTACGGCGAGGCTGTCGCCCCGCACAAGCAGCCGTCCCGGCGCCGGTCCGTAGCGTTCCACGACCTCCTGGTATTTCGCGGGAAGCAGCGTTTCCGCCGCCCAGGCCTCGTACTGTTCCCGGCTCAGCCACACGGGATGCGCGGTGCGAAGGAACTCCGCCTGCGCGCCCGGGGCGTACGAGCCCATCACGCTGCCTTCGCGGTGAACGAGCCGGCCGAAGGCCGCCTCCGTCCCCGGAAGGCCGCTCACGTCGTACCCCTCCTCGCGCAGCCGCAGCAGGAAGTTGTACAGTGAAGGGATCACCTCCATCCCGCTGGCCAGCAAAGCGTCTTTGCCGGGCGACTTGAAGTAGCCGATGGCGATGCGTTTCTCCCGATTGGGCTTGTCGCGCAGCGCCATATACCGGGTGAAATAGGCCAGGAAAGCATCGATGCGTTCCGGTTCCGGCGTGTACAAGAAGAAGCCGGAGGGACTTTCATTCTGTGTGGCGATGCAATAATTCCCGACACCGCCGTCGATTTCCGGCACCACCACGCGGGCGGTCAGCGTACCGCTGCTGACCGGCTGCAGCGGATCGATCCAGTCGCTGTGCGGCTGGATGAGCGGGAAGGGATTGAAGAGCGGGATATTCTCTTCGTGCAGCCACCGGATGAACGCGTCGTCACCCAGTCGCCCCATCGGCAGATAGATCACGGCGTCGGGATGCAGGGCTCGGATCATCTGTTCGCGGGCCTTCCCGTCCGCCGTGAGCGGATAGACGTTGAATCCGGCGCCGGTGAGCCGTGAGATGAGGGTGTCCACGTGCGCCCGGTTCCCCTCCATCGGGAAATTGAGACCCGAGATGAAAAGGACGCGGTCGCCTCCTTCGTGATAGAGCCCCTTCTCCCGGAGATAGGCTGTAACGGACTCGTGATCAGGGAAATACTTCCCGTACTCCCGATGATAATACATGTTCTTGAGCAGAGGCACCGGCGCATCGAAACGCCGGTCTCCCCAGCGGAGCGGCGTGGCGACGCGGCGCAGGAAGCGCAAGCCGTTGCGGTAGTTGCCGGCGCTCGGATTGCGGAAATAGTCGAGCATCTTCTGCACCTGCTCCGGCGTCAGATTCTCCTGGACATCCACGTGCTGGTTGTTCAGCGTGTTGGTGAAGACCGTCACGCCCCGCCGGCCGGACTTTTCGAGTGCGGCCACCTGGCCTTCGTCGAGATAGAGCCCGCGGCTGAAAATGATCACGGCGTCGGTGCCGCGGAGCGGCTTTCCGTCCGCCGCCACCGCGTCGGCATCCGCAAAGCGCAGCCGGATCTTCCGGGAGTCGTTGTTGAGGGCCACGTCAGCCTGTTGGGCGAGGGTGGCGTTGACGATCAGGATGCGGGTCGGCCTGAGAAAGGCCAGCCAAAGCACCGCCACCAGCAGGAAAAGGGCGGCGAGCAGGAAGAGCAGTCTGAAGGTGCGTCTAGTCTTTGCCTGCCGCATACTCCTGCTTCTTCTTCATAATATCCACGGGTGCATGGTGCAGGCTGTAGCGGATGTGGTCGAGGTAGATGTCTTGGATTTCGGGGATTTCTCCCAGGCCTTCGAGGCGGCAGTCCACCTGGAGGCCTTCGGCTTCCAGGGCTTGTTTCCAGTCGACGGCGATGTCGTTGGTGACGTGGTCGCCGGCCACGAAGAGCAGCGGGACGAGCGTCACGCGGCGGGCCCCTGCGGCCTTCAGCCGGGCCAGCATCGTCTCGAAGGTCGGATAGCCTTCCAGCGTGGCGACGTGGAACAGCGGATTCCCCTGGGCCGAGAACAGATAGTCCATCTGGCTGTAAGTAGCCGTGGCGGGCGTATAGGTGCCGTGGCCGACCAGGACGACGTGGGCTTTCTTGCGGGCATCAGTGGCGTCAGCGTGCCGGGCGGCCAGGATTTCGGCCACCTTCGCGCAGTCGGCGACATCGTAGAGCAGGGGAGCGCCGACACGGATATCCTCGAAGAATCCTTCCACGCTGGCCACTTCACGGCGCAGCGATTCCATTTCGGCTCCCTCGAGCAGCGTGGTGCTTTGCACGATGACGTGCGTGAAACCGTCGGCACGAAGGCGAAGGAGGGCATCGAGCGGCGTCTCCCGCACGATGCCGCGTTCCTTGAGTCTGCGGATGACGATGCGCGAGGTGTAGGCCTCCCGCAGGGTCAGTTCCGGAAAGGTTTGCGCCGCTTTGGCGTTGATGGCGTCGATGGTTTTGCTGCGGGTTTCATCGTAGGTGGTGCCGAAGTGCACCATCAGCAGCGCGGTTTTGTTTTCTTGGGCAGAAGCTGTCATCGGCAGGAGGAGTGCCGACAGCGCGGCCAGTATCAGGATGTGTTTGATTCTCATTATTTCAAGTCAGTCAGGTGCGCATCCATCCAGGTCCATTTGTCGGTGAAGCCTTTCTTGATGCGTTCGACGGCGGCGGAGAAGTCCATCTGTTCGTCGCCGTTTTCATTTTGCCAGGCCGGGATGGGCCAGAGCTGGTGGTTGATTTCTTCGGAAATGCGGATCTTTTCGGCCATCTGGTCGATGTAGTCCGTCAGTTCCCGGAAGGTATCCTTGTTCTTTTCCCACAGTTCCAGCATCCGGGCGCGGAACTTCTCGTCGCCCCAGAGGGCGGGATAGTAGAGCGTCTTGTCGGCGCCGGCCCATTGCTTGGCATAAGTGGGAACAAAGCCGTGGTAGTCGAAATCCCACACGGGTCCGCTGTAGAGCTTGTCGCCCCGCGGCTTGTAGAAGTACACGCTGTGCGGCCCTTCGAACGGCCAGGAGCTGAAGAAGTCCGTATTGGTGGCCAGTTCGTTGACGAACATGAACCAGATGGCGGAATCCACGTCGAGATAGGGTTCGTAGGCGTGGGCCTTGACCTGTTCGGGATCCTTCAGGATCCGCTCCAGTTCGGTGACGTAATTCTTCACATAGTCGAAAGCGGCGCTGGAGAGGGCATCCTCGTCCGGTTCCTTGAACTGGTAGGGCAGCAGGAAACGGGAAGAACGGAATTTGTTGACCTCGTCGTAGTAGGTGTCGAGTTCCAGTAGGTAGCCGCCGGTGATCAGTTCGGGATCGGTCTCGCCCGCTTCCATCTCTTCGATGTTCACGCGGTTCTTGTCGATCTTGATCTGCTCGCAGAGGTAGTAGTTGCCCACGTGCTTGCCGTTGAACTCCACTTCTACGAACTGACCGCGGACCGTGTAGGCCAGGCCGGTGTGGCGCGAGAGCCAGAAGGCGGCGTCGTTGCGCAGGAGCGTGCGGTCTTTCCAGTTGGCCAGCAGGATCCAGCGCTTGTGCTTGGGCATGCCCAGGATCTGGGATTTGGAATCCAGCTTGAGGGCATAGGGTTTCTTGGGATAGTTCCAGGTGGAGTTGCCGCGCCCCCGGATGCTCATCGTCCCTTCGTAGTCGAGGCTGCCGTCCGGATTTTCGATGCGCATCGAGGCATCGGCCATCCAGTCGGTCTTGCTGGTGATTTCCCGTCCGCCCGGGGTTTTGATCCGCACGACGGGAAGGCCCGTGTTGCGCACTGTCAGCGTGTAGCTGTTCTCCGAGCGCCCGTTCTTGACGACCAGGGTGAGCGGATGCGTCGCATCCACGCGGGTCTGGTCGCGGAACACCTCTTCGCCGTTGAGAAAGACGCCTTCCCCCACGATCGTGAAGGAGAGGATCACCGACGAGAAGTCGGTCGTGGTCGGAAGCGTGGCGACCAGCGAAAAGTCCTTCTTGTCCAGTTCGGCTTCCTTTCCGTTGACGGTCAGGGAAGTAATCTCAGCCGGTGCGAAAAACTCCGGCTCTTCCGTTCCGCCGCAGGCAGCCAGCAGGAACAGGACGCTAAAAAACAGGATACGTATCTTCTTCATAAGATACAAAGATAGTGTTTTTTGAAATCAGCCCCGCAACTGGCAGGCTTGCGGGGCTGGAAACACTATAATAAAACTGCTCAGAAGAGTGCGATGAGCCAAAGGAATGTTATTCGGGATTCTTGGAATGGTAGTAGTCGAGCGGTTCGCCGTTGATGGCGTCCTGGGTGTGGTTCATCCAGACCTGGCGGATGGTCGGCAGTTCCAGCATGCCCTTCTCGATCATCGTCGAGTTGTTGCAGGTGAAGCCGGAGCCGTTGGCGCCGAAGAACACCTTCCAGCTGCAGTCTTCGACTTCGCCCTCGTCGTTGGCCTCGGCGAGGAGGTCGGCGAAGGTGTAGCTCTTGCCTTCGAACTTCTCGGGCAGGTCGTCGCCGGCCATGTCGTTGTGGCCGTGGTCACCGTCGATCGACATCAGCGGGTGCAGATAGACCTTGAGGTTGCTCTTGTTCAGACCGGCAGCGGCCATACGCTCATACACGTGCGGCTTGAAGTTCTCCATCATATCCACCGTGCCCACGAAATAGTGCGGGTTGATGTCCTGGAGCGCTTCCTCGAGCTGGGAGTAGCGGATGTTGGCCTTGTAGGTGTCGTAGGAGTCGGGGTTGCCGTGGCCCATGAAGGCGACGATGTCGGTGGCAGCCTGGCTCTTGTAGAGATTGTTGAGTTCGCGGGCGACGGTCGGGACGTCCTTGTCGGCATCCTGAAGGAGGGGAACACCGAGCTTCAGGACAACGGATGCCAGGTAATCGTCGTCGATGTCACCGTTGGCGTTGTTGGCGAAGTCCTTGATGTAGTTGATCACGCGGGTGTATTCCTCGCCCGGGATGACCTGCAGCGACTGGACCACGATCTCTTTGTACATCACGCTCTTCTGGGCGAAGGCGGTCAGCCAGAACGGCGGTGCGTAGTAGTTGCGGATCTCGGCGCCGTCGGCGGCGTTCTCACCGGCAGCCGCACGGTTGATGCAGATGGCGGAAGAGAAGGAGAGGTACACGTCATACTTGGGGAAAGCCTTCCTGTAGGCCTCCACCGTGGCGTCGAAGGCATCGAAGGCCTGCTGCCAGGTGGAACCGAAGGCGACCAGCAGGATGGCCTTGTCGTTCTTCTTCTGTTTTTTGACCGTTTCGTTCACGGCTTTCTGGTAGGCTGTGTAGTTGTACTCCTCGTGGTTGACGGGGTCGCAGGAAGTCAGGCCCAGTACGAGTCCCGCCAGCAGGGCGAGTGTCAGGAATCTAGTTTTCTTCATTTTGTTTGGAATTGTAGTTGTTGTTTATCGTTGAGTTGAATTTGTCGCTGATCTTTCGGCCCTGGTTGAAGCGGACGGTCAGGCCAAGGTAGAATGTCGTGCCGGGCGTCGTCGTGCCCAGGTGCAGGCCGTGGGGCGTCCGGTCCACATAGTTGAAGATGTTGTCCACACCCGCCTCGATCCGCCACGAAGTCCGGGTGGAGTGGCCCAGGTCGTGTCCGGTCGAGATGCGCCAGATCTGATAACCTTTGCCGTCGCCGTCGATCTGGTAGTGCCGCTTCGAGGACATCCGCCCGTAGAGACCGGCGCTCAGCCGGTAGTCGGGCGAGAAGCGGTGGTTCCAGGTCACGAAGAGGTTGCCCTTGTGGTGGGCTGTCCCGTCGATCGTTACCTGCCGCATCCGGTCGTGCTCGGCATCGTACTGGTTGGCGTCGGTGTCGAGCCAGCTGTAGCCCAGCCCGAAGGCCCAGTCGCGGAAGCTGTAGCGGAAGCTCAGGTCCACGCCCAGCGTACGGGCGTCATCCACGTTCTGATACTGCCGGGTACGGACGGGATCGTACTGGATGATATATTCGGCCGGCGCCTCGTAGTTGGGGATGGTCACCAGCGTGATCATATCCTTGACCCGGTTGTAATAGCCCGTGACGTTGATGCTGAGTCCCGAGAGCGTGTATTCCCCGCCCAGCGAGAAATAGTTGCTGGTCTGTGGGCGCAGTCCCTGGTTGCCCAGGTAGAGATATGTGCCGCTCATCTGCTTGACGTAGCGGTAGTGCAATTCCTTGGGCGTAGGGGTCTTGAAGCCCTGGCTCCAGGTGGCGCGGATGCGCCAGGGGAGCCCGAGTGCCAGCATCGCGGAGACCTTGGGCGTGACTTTGATGCCGAACTGGCCGTTCCAGGTCAGTCGCGCGCCGCCGGCCAGCTGGATCCGGTTGTGGCCGAAATCGCGCTGCCATTCATCCTGGGCATAGACCGCGGCCGTCCAGTCGCTGACGGTGCCGCCTACCACGCGGTTGGGCGCATAGAGCCAGTCGTAGCGGTACTCCACGCCGGTGTTGAGGAGATTGTCGGCGGGCAATGAGAAGACGCCTTTCAAGCTGGCCATTGTGCGGCGCTGGTCGCTCTGCATCTCGGTCTGGTCGGGCAGATACGGGTAATAAGGATAATAGAGGGTACCCTTGCTCTTCTCGTAGTCCTCCACCAGCGTAGTGGCGGTGAAGTAATACATATAGGCGTGCCGGTTCCAGTCGAGGTCGAAGGTTACGACGTCGGTCTTGTTGGGCTTCCAGCGGAGGCCGGTCGAGGCCGAAGCGTTGCGGTATTGCAGGTCGTAGGTGTGGACGTCGAACTGGGCATATTTGCCGTTGGGACGGTAGATGCGTTTGCCGTAGAGGGTTCCGCCGGCATAGAACTCCAGTTTGTCGGAGGCGGTGAAGGTGAGCTGCTCGCCGACCTGCGCGTTGGTGTGCCGGTTCACGGTCTTGTTCTGCGAATCGGTCACGGGCGCCTGGGTGCCCGTGGTGTGCTCCACGGAGGTGTTCTGCCAGCCGTCGGAATGTTGGAGCTGGAAGTTGGTCAGCGAGCTGAAACGGCCGTATTTCAAGCCGATGGCGTTGTGCTGGCGCAGATCCAAATAAGATCCGCCGCGCGTGCTGTTCTCCAGCAGCAGGCCTTCCTCGCGGTGCTTGCGCGTGATGATGTTGATCACGCCGGCGATGGCGTCGCTGCCGTAGAGGGCGGATGAAGCGCCCTTGACGATCTCGATCTTTTCGATGTTGCGCGGATCGATCAGCGACAAGTCGTTTTCGCCGCCCACGTCACCGTGGATGCGCTTGCCGTCGATCAGGATCAGGATATAGCTGTTGCCCAGGCCGTTGAGCTGCATATGGGAGCCCATGTCATCTTCGTTGAAGGCGAACGAGGCGGTCAGGCCGCCCAGGATGTCTTCGAGCGAGCGTCCGGCATAGTTCTCCAGCATCTTGCTCGTGATGACTTCCGTCTGCACGGGTACGTCCTTGAGCAGATGCTGCGTGCCGGTGGCCGTGACGACGGTCTGCGGAATCGTGTCTTGCAGATACGATTGCGCTGCCAGCAAATGGGTGAGCAACAGGGCACACCCTATGAACAGGATCCGTAATGTCTTCATTTCCCGCAGGCGCTTAATCCTGAACGCGCGTGTTACAATACGATTCCGGCAGGTCTTCTGGCTTTCCCCGGTCCGCCCCGCCTTCCCAAGCTTTGCAGTTTCCGCACCTTCCAGAGAGGGGGAGCGCTGCGCTCAGTGGCGATTGTGAGACGGACCCTGAAGGGGATCACAGCTGCAGGTACAGCCCCGGTTTTCCACCGGGTTCCCTTGCATCGGCGCGGCACCAGGCCGCCCGATTACCCGAATCGGGGGCAAATATAAGCAATATTTCGATAGGATGATTAAGGATTCAGCAGAAGAAAGACGGCGGCGGTCAGCACGACCATTGCGATTTCGGCGGCGCGGTTGACGCGGACTGCGCGCTGCATATCGGCGGTGGTCAGCGTGCGGTCGTTTTCGCCGATGAAAGGCTTCCACACTTCTTCGCCGAAATAGTTGTGGGGGCCGCCGAAGCGGCAGTCGAGGATGGCGGCCAGGGCGGCTTCGGGATGGCCGGAGTTGGGACTCAGATGCTTGCAGCCGTTTTCGTGGACCCACGCTATTTTGCCGAGTTTACCGGACACGAGCAGCATCAGGAAAGCGGTCAGGCGGGCGGGAATCCATCCCGCCACGTCGTCGAGCCGTGCGGCGAAGCGGCCGAAGTCCAGGTAGCGTTCGTTGCGGTAGCCGATCATCGAGTCGAGCGTGTTGACCATCTTGTAGGCCACCATCCCGGGCACGCCGAGCACAGCCAGCCAGAAGAGGGGGGCGATGACGCCGTCGTTGAGGTTCTCCGCCAGGGTCTCCAGGGCTGCGGTGCGGATCTCCTGGGCCGAAAGATCAGAAGTGTCCCGGCCCACGATGCGGGCTACCTGCGTCCGCCCTTCTTCGAGAGAGCGGTCCACGGCGCGGAACACTTCACGCACTTCGCGGATGAGGGTCGTGCCGGCCAGGCAGAAGAAGATCAGCACTGCGTCGAAGATCCATTGCAGCCACGCTCCGATGTGCAGGGCTTCGCCGGCCGCCCGCAGGCCGAGCTGAACCGCTAGTGTAAGCAGGAAGATGCCCAGCACAAGGCCGATGGCCATCCAGGCGCCTTTCCGGCGCCGGTTTTCACCTTGGTTCCAGCGTTTTTCACCGGCGGCGATCAGTTTGCCAAAGCCCACGACCGGGTGGGGCAGCCACGCGGGGTCGCCGATCAGCAAGTCGAAGAGCCAGCCGGCCAGGAGGGTAAGGATGCGGCTCATCGGGGTTCCTCCAGATAGATTCGGATGGCTTCCACCAGGGCGTCGTTTTCTGCCGGCGTCTGGGTGGCGATGCGGAAATGGCCGGCATCGAGCCCTTCGAAATTGGACGCATCGCGAATCAGGATGCCGCGCGTCTCAGCCAGCCACTGCTTGAGGTCTGAGGCGCGGCCTTCGGTGAGATGGCAGAGGAAGAAATGGGTCTGCGTCGGCTCCGCCGTGACGCCGGGGATGGCATTGAGGGCAGTGTGAAGGCGCTGGGTTTCAGCCAGCAACGCATCGAGGTCGATGGGCGCCGTATCGGGATGCTTGCAGAGATACAGTCCGGCTTCGATTGCCAGTGCATTGACACTCCAGGGCATCCGCACGGCGCGGATGCGTTCCAGCAGCTGCGGGCAGGCCGTGATATACCCGAGGCGGATGCCAGGCATCGCATAGCGTTTGGTCATCGAATGGAGTTGGACGACGTTGGGATACGCCACCGCCTCCGCGGCGCTCAGCAGCGGCTCCCGCGTAAAGAATCCATACGATTGGTCAACAACGAAAACCGTCTCCGGCTGCTTTTCAAAAGCCTTCATCAACTGCTCCTTCGGAATGACAGTCCCCGTCGGGTTGTTCGGATTGCATAGCCAGACGGTCTCCCGTGCAGTTACGGGGAGGCTTTCCCGTCGCGCGCCAGAACCTTTTTCGGGCCAGCGGGGGCGCTTGGCCCGAAAAGAACCGTGGCGCTCCACCAGGCCAACCCGCGCCTCTCCGCAGCTGCAGGGGAGACCGTACAGTCGGCAGGCGTCGGCGTATTCGCTGAAGGTGGGGGTGAGGATGGTGGCGTGGGTGCCGGCGAAGGCGTGGGCGGTCAGGTAGATGGCCTCGGTGGCGCCGGCGGTGACGCAGACGGATCCGGGGGCGATGCCGTGCCGGGCGGCGAGGGCGCGCTCGAGCGTGTAGGGTTCCGGCTCGGGATAATGGCCGATGGCGTCGAGCCGCTCGCGCAGATGCGCTTTCAGCGGCGTCAGATCCACGTGGCCATAGACGTTGGAACTGAAGTTCGCCACAATGGGGCGACCGTAGCGGAAGGCATCGTCACCGTGACCGTTGATCATCGTTCTCCGCGTAAGATTTCGTAAAGCTTCGGCACGTCCACATATCTGCGGACGTGGTCGGCGAGCTTGTCGTATTGTTCTTCTTTGAAGGCGTGGTAGTCGAAGGCGGTGGCGGCTTCGGTCAGTTTCGCGCCGTGGGGGGCGAGGAGGCGGTCGATGAAGGCGGGGTTGTCTAAGATGCCGTGGATGTAGCTGCCCATACATTTCTCATCGACGAGGCAGCCGTCGTCCTGTCCGTCAGCGAGGCGGTTCAGGGGCTGGAAGGCGCTGCCTTCCACGGGTAGCGTCTCGCCCATATGGATCTCATAGCCTTCCATCTGATTGTCAGGCTTGTCGGCGAAGGTAAAACGTACCTGGCGGGTCACTTTCTCGCCCAGCATTTCGGTGGTCATCGGAAGCAGGCCGAGTCCGGGCATCGCTTCGATGTCGCCTTCGACGTGGTGCGGGTCGCGGATCTGAACGCCCATCATCTGGTAGCCGCCGCAGATGCCCAGCACCGTGGCGCCTTCACGCCGTGCGCGCAGGATGGCCTGCGCTACGCCGTTGCGGCGCAACTCGTACAGGTCGTCGAGCGTGCTCTTGCTGCCCGGGAGGATGAGGATGTCGGCCTTGGCGAGCTCATCTACATTATTGCTGTAGAACAGGTGTACTCGCGGGTCGCGCTCCAAAGAGTCGAAGTCGGTAAAGTTGCTGATGTGGCGCAGCAGGACCACCGCCACGTTGATCTTGCCCCGCTGGGCCGCGGCGCTCTTGGCCGCGAGCGCCACGGAATCCTCCTCTTCGATGTGGATGTCGTGATAGTACGGCACGACGCCCAGCACCGGAATCCCGCACAGTTCCTCGAGCATCTTCCGGCCCTCTTCGAAGAGCCGCAGGTCGCCCCGGAACTTATTGATCAGAATCCCTTTCACGCAGCGCCGCTCTTCGGGGCGCAGCAGCATCACCGAGCCATAGACGCTGGCGAAGACGCCGCCGCGGTCGATGTCGCCCACCAGGATGATGTCGGCGCCGGCGTGCATCGCCATCGGGACGTTCACCAGGTCGGAGTCGCGCAGGTTGATCTCGGCCAGGCTGCCGGCACCTTCCATCACGACAGGGTTGTAGCGGGCAGCCAGCCGGTCGAAGGCGGCATACACGGCCTCGCGCAACTCGGCCCGGCCTTCCTTGCGGAAGTAGTCGTAGGCGTCGCGGTTGCCGATGGGCCGGCCGTTGAGCACCACTTGGGAGGTGTGGTCGCTCTGGGGCTTGAGCAGCAGCGGATTCATATCGGTGTGGCAGGCGACGCCGGCGGCTTCGGCCTGGACGGCCTGCGCCCGCCCGATCTCCAGCCCGTCCTCCGTGGCGAAGGAGTTCAACGCCATGTTCTGTGCCTTGAACGGGGCAGGGTTGTATCCGTCCTGGCGGAAGATCCGGCAGAACGCCGTGGCGATGATGCTCTTGCCCACGTCGCTGCCTGTTCCGGCGAACATCACGGGATGGAGGCGTTCTTTCATAGCTGGTTCTTGTAGGAGAAGGCCTGCCAGCGTTCCTCGGGCCAGTCTTGGCGCGCGAGTTCGCAGCGGGCCATCACGAACAGCAGGTCGGAGAGGCGGTTGATGTATTTGAGGATTTCTTCGGGGACGGGATCCTGGCGGTTGAGGGTCCAGAGGCGGCGTTCGGCGCGGCGGCAGACGGCCCGGGCCAGTTGCAGCCGCGCGGCCAGCGGCGTGCCGCCGGGCAGCAGGAAGTGCAGGGCGGGACCGGCGTTCTCGGTCAACGCATCCATCGTGGCTTCGCACGTGGCCACGAGGTCTTCGGGCAGGGGATTGGGGTTCTTGTCGCGTTCTTCCGACGGGGTCGCCACGAGGCTCATCACGGTCATCAGGTTTTTCTGGATGTCGTGGAGGATGGCGTCGAACGAGGCGCCGGCGCTCATCGAGCGGACGACGCCAATCTGGCAATTGAGTTCGTCGAGGTCGCCGTTGGCTTCGATACGGATGTCGTCTTTGGGCACCCGGGCGCCGCCGTGGATACCGGTGGTCCCGGCGTCGCCCGTCCGGGTATAGATTCGGTTCATGAGAAAAATCAGTGCTGGATCGCCATCAGGCGGATATATTTCAGGACGAGGTCGCACCACACCGGGTCGCCGGGGTACTGGTAGCGGGCATTTCCTTTCGGATCGGGGGTGAAGAGGGTTTCGCCGGCAGGGGTGAGTTTGACCCAGCCGCGGGGTGAGAGTTTATAGAGGTCGTCGCCTTCCACGGCGTTGATTACTGCCTGCGGGTCCCACATCTTCTGGCCGGTGTCGCAGTTGAGGAACTGGTAGGTCCATTTGATGGGATGGCAGTCTGTCCAGTCGAGGTCGGCGATCACTTGTTCGGGCCGGTAGTCGAGCGGGTCGCCCACTTCGCCCGGCGAGAACACCACGTCCACTTCTTTGGGCAGCAGCTCGAAGAACTTGAGCGAGAAGTCGATGGCCTGCAGGAAGTTATAGTCGGGCTCCACGGCTTTTCCGAACACGCCGCCCATCGCATAGATGGCCTTGACCTTGCGGCGCACCAGTTCGACGCCATTGAGCGGGGAGTATTCATCCGGACCGGATTCGAGCAGGCGGGCCAGCGAGGTCACGAAGCCGATGGACGCGATGGTCACGGATTTGTCGGGCTGCTCGCTGAGGAGCTTACGGTACAGCTTGTAGGCTTCCTGGTAGGAGCCGTCGTCGCCGATCGAGCGCTTGAACATCAGTTCGGAGTTGACGGTCCTGGCGTAGGCCAGGTTATGATAGGGGATCCACACCGGCGGATGTTCGACACCCTTGGTTTCCAGACCGATCGGGATATCGGGGTAGCCGTAGTAGAGGTTCATCGCATCGACGATGTCGGCATTGGCCTTGCCCATCCGGTCGACGATCACGCCGATGAGCTTGCAGCGCTGCATATCCATATAGCGGTAGAGCATCATCAGGGCGAACAGGTCGTCGGTCGAGCTGCCCATATCGGTGTCGAGGATGATGCGGATATCTTCCTGCTCGTAGTTGCTCTTGACATTGATGCGCTTGCCCAGGTCATACACGGTATGCTGCCCGTTTTCCCGGGCGAAGGCCAGCGCGGCTTCGAGGCTGTCTTCGGGGAAGATGGTGGAGCTGTCGAAATAGTACTTGTCCTCCTCGGGATCGTACCATCCTCCCACGATGTTGTCGTGGGCGTGGGCATGTTTGATCACGGCCGGCAGGCTTTTCTTGTCGAAGCTGTTCTGCGTGGCCTTGTAGGAGACGGCCAGTCCCTTGGTCGGCTGCCGGAGGGAGTCGAGACTGAGAGTGAAACCTTCGGGATACATCTGTCCCATCGCCCAGATCACGCTCACGAGTTCCTTGTCGGAAACCCGCGGATGATGCTGCGCCCATCCCGCCATCGGCATCACCGCCAGCAGGATTACGAGAAGAAGTGCACTTTTTTTCATATCGCTTGTCGTTTTCGGTTATTCAACATCGTGTTCAACCTTCAAAGATACGAAAAACGGCGGAAAAACGCCCGGGATTCCGTCGGAACAAGGAAAATGGACTCTCAATCCTGGCTTGTCGTGATAATTGGTTTATCTTCTTTTGCAACCATCGCGCGGCCGGCGATTGCGCAATGCTCTGATATTCAGCATCATCGATTTTTCCGCCCCGCTTGGTTCCACGGCGTGGTAAGGGACCGCGCGGCGGGGCAAACGATAACTGTCTGTGAAGCAACCGGTTGGGTTTCACCCGGCCGCGCGATGGTTGCAAAACCGGTGCGATGACAGGATATTTCCGTTGACTTCGTGGAAGTCACTTGACCGTCTCCGCATCTGAGTTACTGGATCTCCGCCCCAAACCCCGCCGCTACGGCCTCCTATCCCACATTGCCCTCCCTCACGGCCTCCGCTAGCGCCTGAAGGCGCTGGGCGTCTATGGGTTTTTCCGTCCATACCTCCTTCCTGCTCCAACGGTCCGGCCGCGAAGCTTACAAAGAGGGTTGTTATCGCTGAAATCGTTGTCTTAATGCTTGAAATAATTGAAGTTGAATAGAGGGAAAGCACTGAGGATAGAGACCTCATCCTTTGGGATAATGAACTGAGATAGCTGTGCTTCAAATATTCTTCGTTGAGAAATAGCGTCCTTATTCACGGGAATAGCAAGCTCTCCGTTGCATAGTTTATTCGCTTTTATCACATTCTGCGTCTCAAGCAGAGTCCAGTTCCGTCCTGAAAATGTCCGGCTCACGCCTCGTGCCTTCAAAAACGAACAAAATCATACCTGGAACGTATTACCCCTGAAGAGTTTTTCAATGTTGTGTCCGAAACGAAGCTCTTTGTCTGTGCAATCGCAAAGAGGCTTAATCTTATTGTTGTTGAGGATGAAGTTGCAGTCAGGTCGCAATAGGTCATTCGTCATAAGGTAGGTGTTATGAGAAGACGTGAACACCTGGCATTGCAGTGCAAACAACCGTTTGCAGACTTCAAAGGACAGTTTGAAATGGTAGAATGCATCAAATTCATCGATGAAGACAAAGGTGGCGTTTCCCATTCGATTCATCCAGAAATACAACAACTTAAGATGCTGTGTGCCGGTGGAAGCAATTAAGTCGAAAGGGATTTTCTTCTTATCAATTACGCAGAACAGTATTTTGTCTCCGGGATTAGGGTTGGCGAACTTGAAGTCCTGTCCGCTAACGTTAAGAAGGAAACGCCGGAAATCATCTATCAGTTTGTGACGGATAATGTATTCGTCAAGTAAGGTTGTATTGCTCTCCAGGCCAATAAACTCGCGTATGTCCAGACTACGGAACCATAACATTCCATTAACAAATTTCTGTAGTTGCAGAAGATAATGATCCGCAGCAAGTGGATAAGATGTCAGAAGGAAATTGACTATAGATACGTTATTTGCATTGTCTGCTAGATTCTTTTGAAACATCGGATCCATCGGAAACTCCTTGACATCTATGTGGAATTTACCGGCTTCCCTTTTGAACAATTGTTTTCCATCCACTAGCATTTCCTCGCTCCTAAGAAGCCCGTGATAGTCCTTACTATATCTATACTCTACCGTCTGACTGCCGAAGACAAAAGAGTAGTCAAACTCCACCTGGCTGGTCTGACTGCCTGCATAAGTGAAATTCACATAGTAGTCAGCCTTTTTCCATTTTTGGGTAAGATGGTTCACGATATCGAAGATGGCTAGACCGAAATTGGTCTTGCCAGAACCGTTGGGACCATAGATAATGCCATTCTTAATTATGTCATCCTTAATGGCATACGTGCTGAAATTATAGTTGCTATGCCTTGTTAGGTCCAGCTCTATTTTGTCAATAAAACCCCGGAAATTTTTTACGGAAAACTTTGCAAGCATTGTGGTAGTACTCTAATATTCAATGCAAATATAATACAATAAATTACATTTCCGTAATTTTTTTACGGAAATATCGCCGGCGCGGCCGTCTTGACCGTCTCCGCATCTAAGTTACTGGGGCTCCGCCCCAAACCCCTCCGCTACGGCCTCCTATCCCACATTGCCCTCCCTCACGGCCTCCGCTAGCGCCTGAAGGCGCTGGGCGTCTATGGGTTTTCCGTCCATACCTCCTTCCTGCTCCACCGGTCCGGCCGCGAGGAGTTGATTGCTAGTTCCGTTAAAGGTTTTTGAAGAATTCGCGGAGGCGGTCGTCGAAGATGCGAGGGGTGAAGTAGCCTTCTGCGATGATTTCGGCGAGGAGGTCTCGGCCTTTTTCTTTCTGGGTTGTGTAGTGTTCGGTGACGTGGTAGTAGCCGTCATCGCCTTTCTTGTATTTGAGTTTCTTGAGCCAGTAGCCGGAGCGGGTGATGTAGAACCAGCCGCCGAGCATGTAGGGGGCGTATCGGCAGTCGAAGTCAGGGACGTAGCCGCGGACGAAGGAGACCATCTGTTCTTCTGTCAAGGGGATGTCGGGGATGTCTTCCCTCTCCCATAAAGGAGAATCCTGGATCTGCAGAAGGAGCGAATGGTGCAGCCGGGCAAGCGCCCAGGTGTCGGCATCATTTCTTCTGAAGTATATTTCTTGCTCTTCCATAGGCTTCTTTCTGCGAAGTTATTTATCAATGACATCTATCGTCCCAGGTCTGACATGATTCAAATAGTAATCCTTTGTCATCCATCCGGGACAACCAGTTTTGTCGGATTTATAATTGGTACAGCCAAGGAAGGGTTCTGCTTTATCTTTTCCCCTTTTGACGATGAGGTAGCCATCGCTGCAGCGATCACATTTCAGAATTGGCAATATGCCCCCACGCAGGTCATTGGTCATAAAGTCGCACAATTCCGGCTCGTTAGTACAGATCCATAGTCGCAGGCCAAAATCCCTCTTGTATTTGTACTGCATCGGATAGCCACAAACCGGACAACGTTTCATCACTGAAATAACTGGCTCAGCAGTCTTATCAATATCCAGTTCTCCATTCACTTTGATACCCGAGTAGTCCTGGACCAGTTCAGCAATAAAGCGGGAAGGGCGGTTCTGGGGAACCACAATGTAAACACGGTTCTTGGTACGCGTCATAGCAACATAGAAAAGACGGCGCTCTTCAGCGTATTCAATAGCTCTATCGCTATGAATCACCAGTTGCATCACCGGATCATCCTCAATCATAGATGGGAATCCGTACGTACCATTGGTTGCATTGATGATAATCACGTTGTCAAAGCCCAAACCCTTGGAACGATGAGCCGTTAGGAAGGTGATATCCACATCAGGGAAGGCCATAGATTTCACTTCTCCTGTCTTTTCATTGTAGATATACCGACCTGTTCTGGCAAGGTTGGAAGCATCGAACCCATAGCGACCAATCAGCAGAATGGAAGAGTTGGCTGGTTTGCCTTCGGCTTTGTTCGCCTCGACAATCTGCCCAATTACCTTGTCTATCGCAGTGGCTTGTTGCTGTAACTTGCCGCTCTTACCATCGGAATCCTTCTTATCCGCCTCTTCGGAATAAGCTTCAACTACAAACGGCATCTCAATATGCTTTGGACTCTCCAGATGCTTCTTGATCTGTGATGTGTTCTTCTGGATGAAGTTGCCGGCAACATCAATAACCTCCTGAGAGTTGCGGTAGGTACGCGTGATCAAGAGCTCTTCACCATAGCCCATAATCTCCGAAAACTTGGTGAACAATGAGATGTCCGAACCGGCATACGCAAATATGGACTGCCAGTCGTCGCCCACAGCAAGAATCTTGGCGTCGCTTATTTCAGATAGCTCCTTTGCCAGGTTGAAACGCTGCCGAGAGATGTCCTGGTACTCATCAATAATGATATACTTGTAGTCCAGGTGAGCACCCTTGTCACGTTGCTGCTTCAGAATCTTCGCGGAGTCATTTATCATATCCTCGAAGTCCACCGCATTGGCATCATCCAACTTCTGAGTGTATTCCATGTAGCACTGACGACAAACATCCAAAAAGAGCTGTGTCCGGACGTTATTGGACTGGTTCCGCATATCTCGGAACATGTCCATGGAATAACCGTTGGCTTTGAAATTATGGATAAACTGGCAAATGAGTTTAACCAGCTTAGCTATATACTTATTTTCCTCGGTGGAGACGATCTTCTCATAAACCTCCTGGGGGTCACGTGGCTCCAGAGTGATGCCTCTCTTCTCAAGTTTTTGCCTAAGGTCCTCCACAATTGATCGACCGTCCTTGTATTTGGAGAAGGTGAAAACCATATCTGTCCCGTGGTCTTTGTGGAACTTGACCTTCCTTTTTATCCACCACTTGTATTTCTCCAGCTGCTCCGTAGTGTACCGGCTATGGGTACCGTCTTCCGTAATGCCGAAGTGCTCGATGTAAATGGTCTTGCCGTTCTGAGTGATGGTGAAATCCGGTGTGTATGCCCGGTGTGAATTCGGGAAACTGTACGGATACGGATTCTCGTATATGTAGTCAATTTTGTTTAGGTAGAGGAAGTTGGCTATAACTACCTCCTCAGAAGACCGAAGGGTCTCGTAGTTAATCGTAATGGCCTTCTTAGTCCGCTTATTGATAATTTGCTGACTATCTTCCGACAGGATGTTTTTCATTGTCGAAAAGTCAGACTTGGACATATAGCTGAAAAACGAGGCCATATCCTCGCCCGTGTAAGGGGCGTCAAAGTATGTTCCGAAAAGGAGGATGAGTTTCTCCACCATTTCGGGCTTCTTTAGAACGTCATTCTTCAGGTAGTCCGTAATGACGCTCCACATGAAGCCTTCATCTTTAATATTGCGCTTCTTGGCGTCATTCTCACGCAGAATTGTGTATCCAGTCCTATGGAATGTTGATACCGGACACTTGATGTGAAGCGCCTTTACAATCTTGTCTTCAAGTTCTCCGACTGCCTTATTTGTAAAGGAGATAACCAATATGTCTTCCGGATTCACGCCTTTCTTCTCCACCAGATATTTAACCTTAGCAGCCATCGTGGTGGTCTTGCCAGCACCTGCTCCTGCTACGACAAGAGTATAATCCTCATCAGAGAGCACGACCTTCCGCTGCTCAGCATCAAGGGAGATAGCTGGATCAACCTGTGACAGAATTGTGTCTAAATACCCCTTGTCGGCCTCCAGATGCTTGGCTAAGAATTTGTCGTTGTGTTTTTTGATGAGGCTGGGGGACTTCTTCAAGTTCTCCAATTCTTTGAAAAGCGTAAGGGCTTTCTTGATGCGTTCTTCATCCAAGCCATTTTTCTCGCAATACATGCCAAGAAGATTGGATGCCTGGAGATTGAGGAAAAAGGTTTTGATGTCTGCGTACTCCTCGACAATGGGTTTGTAGTCGCTGCGGGCAATGAAACGATCCTCGTTCAGCAAACGCATCAGAGCGCCACCGAAAGCCAGTAAACGATCAAATTCAGGCGTAGAGGCCGGTGTTGCCGAGGATTGCTCGGTAACTCCAGGTTTTGTCCCAAATATGCGGCTGAGGAGGGACATATCTATTCTTTAGTAAGCGCTTGTCCGAATTCTTTAATGGTTTCCTCACTGTCTCGGCCGGAGATAGACTTTCCTGTTGCTTTCTCGATGCGATTAAGCAATTTAATGGCACGGTCCACGAAGTACGCGTCAAAGTCATCTGTAGCAAGGAGGTTATAGTCCACCTTGTGAGAGGTGATGGCGCTGACAACCTGTTCGTCAGATAGGCCTTTATTCTTCATAGTCTTAATGTACTCGCTGGGAGCGCGGCCACCAATGGAACGATTCGTAGAGGCGTAGATGGGCGTTTTATTGACTACGGAGTTCCATTTACGCAGCGGCAGATCCACGCCTTCGCAGTAAGCCTGCGGGAAGATGTGGTGAATGTCAGTGTCTTCGTCAAGATATGAAGCAATATCCATCTTATTGCCGCTCATAAAGTCCAGCGGTGAATCCTGCATTATCATCGCCATGACTCCCTTGTATGCGGCACTATTACGTGTCTGCATAGACAATAGACGTGTAGGTTGGAAGTTGGAGCGGGTAACGGTATCGGGCTGCTCTCCTGAACTAATCCATTTGAAGATGTCTGCAATATCAAGAGCAAAACGAGCTTCATTTGCACCGCCGTAGAGTTCGCCAAATACTCCGCACCAATACCATTTAGCGAGAAGGTCAATATTCTGTCCGAGCATTAGCGGTCGTTTCTCCTTCAACTCGCTATCGAATGCAAAGATGGCGGCAAGTGGAATCAGTTGCGTAGAGTAAGGGAGGTCTCGCTCACTGTATATACCTTGATGGGATAGAAAAGCCGCTGCTGACTCAAATCCGGCAATAAGGGCGTCGTGATTGGCTTTGTAATCTTCCAGATTCAGGCGTAAGATGTCGCGTTTTTTGCAGGACACAGCACCTTCATCTGCAAGGCTTTTCTTATATGTAACAAGCAGTGTCATAGCTGCCAGGAAGTTCGCCCCGGTGATGTCCTTAAGGACGGTCAACTTCTTGTCGGAGAATTGCTTCTTGGTAGCATTCCAGTCCGCACGGAGGTCATATTCATCGGCAGCAAAGGTAGCCGTAACGAGTTCAAAAACTGTTAAAGGGACACCTCCGGTATTGACGTTCTCGAAGATTTGGCATACCGCTTCTTTGGGCGTATCCTTCGTTAACTGGATAACCGGCATCTGATAGTCTTGAATCGGGCGCAGAATCTTCTGGGAGAAATCTCTGAACAGCAATCGATGCACGGAGTCATTCTGGAAATGCTCCTCCATACCGAAACGCCAGTCGTCAATCTCATTAGGGGAGAATACCAAGTTAAGCGGAAACATCAGATGCTCAAACTCATTCTCCTGGGTCGAAAGATCCAGAACAACGGTACGGCCGATGTCGGATAGGATCTGTTTCTTATCGGATATGGACACGATGGCATCAAGTCTATCGGCCTCTGGGTCAAGGCATTTTTCAATGTCAAGATAGTAATATCGGAAAATGGTCTTATCACGATTCGTATCAAGGCGGGTCTCTACGGCTTTCTTGCACATGAACACCTGATAGAGCGTAGTAAGGCGTTGCTGGCCATCAAGTACGAGCCAATCTGGAGATACGTCTTCGGTGCATTTGACCCCGGTGAACCGGCGGCATTTAAAGCGAACGGAATCGCCGTGTCCTTCAAGGAACATCGCGGCACCCATTGGAAAACCGGATGTAATGCTCTCAATAAGTTTGCAAATCTTGGTGTCATCCCATACCCAACTGCGCTGAAATTCGGGGAGTTGTGCTTTACCCTGGCCAACCCACGTCAGGAGTTCGCTGAGTTTCTTATCATGTGATTCGACAGCCATACTTATTCTTTATTAAAGATTGGTGCACTCTTTTTTAACAGAAAGAAAAATATCGCATTTCATCTTCAAAACTATAAAGATACTCTTTTTTTTGCCCAAATCACAATCAAAAAGAAAAAAGTATGGTTTACGGTTACATCAGAGTCAGCAGCGACAAACAGACTGTTGAAAATCAAAGGTTTGAAATCAATAACTTCTGCTCGCGGGAGGCGATGAGCATTGACGGGTGGATTGAGGAGACCATCAGCGGGACAAAGAATTACAGCAAGCGGGAACTAGGGAAGCTCCTGAACCGGGTGCAGAAGGATGATTTGATTATATGCGCCGAGTTATCCCGGCTGGGGCGCAATCTGTTTATGATTATGGAGATCCTGAACATCTGCATGACAAAGGAGTGCCGGGTATGGACCATCAAGGACAATTACAGGCTGGGCGAAGATATTCAGAGCAAGGTGCTGGCTTTTGCTTTTGGCCTATCAGCGGAAATAGAGCGCAACCTTATCAGCCAGCGGACTAAGGAGGCTTTGGCGAGAAAGAAAGCAGAGGGCGTTGTCCTGGGACGGCCTGTCGGACGCAAGACTGGCGAAGATAAGTATAAGCTCTATCCCAAGCGAACGCTCATCGTTGAACTGCTCCAAGCCGGGGTGTCGCAGCGGAAGATTGCGAAGATCTGCAAGGTGGACCGGAATACACTTGGGCGGTACATCCATTCGTTTCTGAAATTATAGGAGCGATTATGTGCAGACAAATTGCTTGAAATGCACGTTTGGAAACGAATCTTGGTCTATATTGAGTGACATAGAGCGGAGCATAAAACAGAAGGTGGAAACCGTTGGTGTACCCCTTCGGGAGTGGGATGTACAGATTTACAGGGGTATTCTCACTGGGTATAATGATGCCTTCATCATCTCTTCTGAAAAGCGTAATGAGATTCTGGCAAACTGCGTGGATGAAGATGAAAGGGAAAGAACGGCCGAACTTATACGACCGAT
>DETK01000032.1:156324-156696 GCA_002361615.1 Bacteroidales bacterium UBA3290 | reverse complement strand
GAAGATCAACGACAAGCACTTCGAAGTGATCGTCCGCCAGATGATGCGCAAGGTCGAGATCGTGGATCCGGGCGACACCCGTTTCCTCCCCGAACAGCTCGTGGACAAACTCGAATTCCTCGAGGAGAACGACTCGATCTTCGACAAGGAAGTGGTCACCGACGCCGGCGACTCGGAGAATCTCCATCCGGGCCAGATCGTGACGGTGCGCCAGCTCCGCGATGAGAACTCCGCCCTCAAGCGTGCCGACAAACGGACGGTCCAGAGCCGCGCCGCCATCCCCGCCACCTCCAACCAGGTGCTCCAGGGCATTACGCGCGCCGCACTGCGCACCAACAGCTTCATGTCCGCGGCCTCCTTCCAGGAGACCAC
>DETK01000032.1:144607-156284 GCA_002361615.1 Bacteroidales bacterium UBA3290 | reverse complement strand
CTTCCAGGAGACCACCAAGGTGCTGTCCGACGCTGCGATCCGCGGCAAGATCGACACCCTCGAAGGCCTGAAGGAGAACGTGATCTGCGGCCACCTGATTCCGGCCGGTACTGGTCAGCGCGAGTTCGACAACCTGATCGTGGCCTCGCTCGACGACTACCAGAAGCTCACCGCTTCGCGAAAGAAATTCTAGACCGTACCATGGCAATCATCCGTCCCCTGAGAGGTTTTACCCCGAAGATCGGAAAGAATTGCTTCATTGCAGAGAATGCTGTGATCATCGGCGATGTAACCATCGGCGATGATTGCAGCATCTGGTATGGAGTGGTTCTGCGCGGTGACGTGAACACCATCAAGATCGGCAATCGCGTCAACATCCAGGACAACGCAAGCGTCCACACGCTCTACCAGCGCAGCGTGACCATCATCGGCGACGATGTATCGGTCGGTCACAACGCCGTGGTACACGGAGCCAAGGTCGGCAACGACGTGCTGGTGGGCATGGGCGCCATCCTGATGGACAACGCCGAAATCCCCGACGGCACCATCATCGCAGCCGGCGCCGTGGTCCCTTCCAACCAGGTCCTCGAACCCGGTGTCTATGCCGGTGTCCCTGCCAAAAAAATCAAGGAAGGAAGTGAACAAATTACGGCTTCCGCCCACAAAAACGCGCAAGGGTATCTTCTGTATAAGGATTGGTACAAATAATCTGTAAGCAATCAGGTACAAATCCCTATAAAAATGAAAGGGGCAGTTTTAGGAAAACTGCCCCTTTTTTTCAAATCTTTTCAGTAATTAATTGTTCAAATGAAGAATTTTCTTTAATTTAGCAGGGAAAATATTGTTATTAACAATACAAAATTGTAAGCAGGACAAAAGTTTTTTAACAAAACACACTCAAAAATTGAAATCGTACCAAAAAAATCAATCTAATTAACCAACAAAACTTTTCCAAATGAAAAAGATCAGACTTATTTTGACAGGCCTTTTGCTTGTTTGTTCGGTCGGCCTTTTCGCCCAGAACATCCAGGTGAAAGGTACGGTGACTGATGCAAGCACAGGAGAAGTCATCCCGTTCGCTTCGGTGAGCCTGAAAGGAACGATGACCGGCGCCTCCACTGATCTGGACGGTAACTTCCAACTCACCGCCCCGAGCAACGGCGTGCTTGTCTTCAGTTTTGTCGGCTACGAGAATCTCGAAGTCGCCATCGAAGGAAAAGCTGTGGTCAACGCCGCACTCGCTCCGAGCCAGGAATTCCTGGAGGAGACCATCGTGGTGGCCTACGGTACATCGACGAAGAGTTCGTTTACCGGTTCCGCAGCCATGGTCAAGAGCGATGAAATCGAGAAGAAGGTCTCCACGAACGTGACAAACGCCCTGGCAGGTACTTCTCCGGGTGTCCAGGTCATTTCCGCTTCCGGTGACCCGACGAGCGGCGGCCCCACGATCCGCATCCGTGGTGTCGGATCCATGAGCGCCAGCTCGAGCCCGCTTATCGTCGTTGACGGCTCTCCTTTCGAAGGCTCCATCAAAGACATCAACCCGAACGACGTCGAGTCGATGTCCGTACTGAAGGATGCTTCCGCATCGGCCATCTACGGTAACCGCGGTGCAAACGGTGTCATCCTGATCACCACGAAGAAGGGTACCGGCGACGCGAAGATCAAGTTCGACGCCCGCCTCGGCTCCAACAGCCGACTGATCCCCAACTACGATGTGATCACCGACCCGGGCCAGTACTATGAAACCTATTATCAGCTGCTGTACTACAAGCACCTGATCGGCGACGGCAAGACCACGCACACCACTGCGCAGGCCTATGCTTTCGCGGACCAGCAGCTGTTCAGCACGAGCGGCGGTCTGGGTTACCGTGTGTTCAGCTATCCCGCAGGCGAAAAGCTCATCGGTACGAACCTGCGTCTGAACCCCCACGCCACCCTCGGCTACAGCGACGGCGAATACTACTATACGCCTGATGACTGGTACAACGAAGTCTTCCACAACTCGTTCCGTCAGGAGTACAACCTTTCCGTCAGCGGTTCCGGCGAGCGCTTCAACTACTATGCGAGCGGCGGTTTCGTGGATGACGGCGGTATCATCAGCAACTCCGAGTACAAACGTTACACCGGCCGTATCAACGCCGACTACCAGGTGAAGAAGTGGTTCAAGATGACCACCTCCATGAGCTTCAGCCATGCCGACTCCCGCACCAACGGTTCCAACGGTTCCTGGGGTTCCTCGGGCAACGTGTTCTACGTGGCCAACAACATGGGTCCTATCTACCCGCTGTACGTCCGCAACGCCGACGGTTCGATCAAGACCGTCAACGGCCGTATCGTCTATGACTCCAACCAGACGAACTTCATCCGTCCGTCCGTGGTGGGCAACGCCATCCGCGACAACGAGTATGATGTCACCAACTACTATTCCGACGTGTTCATCGGCAAGGCCGGCGCCATCTTCACCCCGCTGCGCGGACTGACCCTGACCGCCAACCTCAACCTGACCAGCGACAACACCCGCGACTCCGAGCTCAGCTCGATCTTCGGCAGCGGCGCTTCGATCGACGGTCTGGCTTACGTCCAGCACGACCGCATGTTCGCCATCAACCAGCAGTACCTGGCTGAATACAAGACCGACTTCGGTGCCAGCAACCACAACCTCGACATCCTGGCCGGTTACGAGCAGTACAACCGAAAGAGCCAGAGACTCTCGGGTCAGAAAGACCACCTGTTCAACCCGATCGTGGGTGAGCTCGGCAATGGCGACGGCACTACGGGCACCCGTGCCAACTCCTACACCAACACCTACATGTCGAAGGGTTTCCTGGCACGCGCACAGTATGACTACGCCGGCCGGTACTTCGTCAGCGGTTCCTTCCGTCGCGACGCTTCTTCGCGTTTCGCTCCGGGTCACCAGTGGGGCAACTTCTGGAGCGTGGGCGGCGCCTGGCTCGTCAGCAACGAGGAATTCCTCCGCAACAGCAGCTGGCTCGACATGCTGAAATTCAAGGTCAGCTACGGTCAGCAGGGTAACGACAACCTCAATGCCCTCTATCCCTGGGCCGACCAGTACACCCACTCCTACAACGAGGAGACCGGCGAGTACTCCCTCGTCCTCAGCTACAAGGGTAATGAAGACCTGACCTGGGAAACTTCCAAATCCTTCAACGTAGGCTTCGATTTCGAACTCCTCCACGGCGTGCTCAACGGTAGCGTCGAGTACTTCGCCCGCAAGACCGAAGACCTCCTCTATTCGAAGAACGTTCCGTTTTCCGCCGGTAACCCGACCGGCCGTGTCCCTGTCAACGTGGGCGACATCATGAACCGTGGTTTCGAGGTGACCCTCGACGGCAACATCATCAATACCCGGAACGTCCGTTGGAACTGGAACGTCAACCTGAGCCACTACAAGAACATCATCCTCTCCCTCGACCCGAGCGTCTCGGAGAACGGTATCCGGAACTCCAACTCCATCATCGAGGTCGGCGGCTCCCTCTACGACGCCTTCATGTACAAGTTCGCCGGTGTGAACCAGGAGACGGGTTATCCTCTCTACTGGAAACACATCGTAGAGAAAGACGCCAACGGCAACATCACCAGCGAAAGGGATGAGACCACCGACGTCTTCGACCAGGCCACCCAATACAAGCTCGGCAGTGTGATGCCCAAGCTCTACGGTGGTTTCGGCACCTCTCTGACCGCCTACGGCTTCGACCTTTCCGCGCAGTGCTCCTTCCAGCTCGGCGGTAAGTTCTACGACGGTTCCTACCAGCAGTTGATGTGGACGCAGGACCAGAAGGGTTCCGCATGGCACCGCGACGCCCTCAAGGCGTGGACGCCTGAGAACCCCAGCAACGAGATTCCTCGTAACGGTGTCTTCGCTGAGGCCCAGTCCGCAACCGACCGCTTCCTGGTATCTTCCAACTACTTGAGCATCAACAACGTCACCTTGGGTTACACCTTCCCGACCCGTTGGACCAACAAGATCGCCATCAGCTCGCTCCGCCTCTATGTGGCCGGTGAGAACCTCGCTGTCTTCTCTGTCCGCAAGGGTATGGACCCGCGCTTCAACATGGGTCTGGGTACGATGACCAGCGGTGCCGGTATCAACACCAGCTCCTACGCTCCGATGCGTACTGTCACGGGCGGTATCTCCCTTACGTTCTAACCTTTAAAGAAGAAAGAAATGAAACGTATCAAATTACTCTCGATTATATTGGTTGGACTTGCCCTGGCGTCCTGCGCCGATATCACCAACGTCGTGCCGCAGAGCGACACGATGCTCTCCACGCAGGTCCAGGAGACCTATACCATCGCTCCCCAGCGTGCCGCCGCCCCGTTTGCCGGTATGTTTTCCGACATCGGACGCCCGGCCAAGATGTATTCCACTCCGGACGACTGGGAGTTCCTGATGATCCTGTTCTGCAACGACCTTGAAGGTGCCGATGCCCTGATTGCCGACAGCGGTTACAACTGGTTCAGCGTCTGCGGCGAGCTTTCCTCCCGCAACGCCAACTACCGTAACCCGGCCATCCGCTACCGTGCTCCTTACAACATGATCGCCTCTGTCAATACCTTCCTCAGCGGTTTCGGTGAGGATGTGACCGATCCCAACTCCATCAACATGATGGCGCAGGCCCGTGCCCTCCGTGCATGGAGCTATATGCTGCTGGCCAACGGTTTCCAGTT
Organism: Bacteroidales bacterium UBA3290; assembly: GCA_002361615.1. GTDB lineage: Bacteria > Bacteroidota > Bacteroidia > Bacteroidales > UBA932 > Cacconaster. The sequence goes on along the minus strand of DETK01000032.1, from coordinate 151,592 downwards.
CAGCTATACCGTTGCCGGTGACAAGCCCTGCGTGCCGATCGTGACCCAGGAGACCACCGATTTCACCAACAACCCGCGCGCTACCGTCAAGGAAGTGTACGCCCTGATCATCGACGACCTCAACTACGCTGTTGAGAAACTCGAAGGCGCTTCCCGTACCTCCAAGATGTACATCGACGGCAACGTAGCCCACGGACTTCGCGCCCGCGCCTATCTTGAAATGGGTGACTATCAGAAAGCCAACGACGACGCCCAGAAGGCTGCCAGCGGTTACACGCCGGCCAGCATCGCGGAAGTCTCCGTCCCTGCTTTCTACAACATCAACGACCACAACTGGATCTGGGGCTACGACATGATCACCGACCTGGCCATGGTCTATCGTTACGCGACGACCTCTTCCTGGCTGCGTTCGTTCTCCGCCTGGGGTTACGCGCCTGCCTGCCAGGTTTACACCTGCATCAACAAGATCCTCTACGACAAAATCCCCGCTTCCGACATCCGCAAGCAGTGGTGGGTCGACGAGAACCTGGAATCCTCGCTGCTCGACGGCCTCAAGTGGCCCGGCTTCGACGATGTGGCCAATGCCAGTGATGGCGGCGACGCCAAGCTCCCGTACCTCCCTTATACGAACGTGAAGTTCGGTTGCTACAGCATCGGCACCACTTCCAATGATGAAGACATGCCGCTGATGCGCGTCGAGGAAATGCTCCTGATCCAGGCCGAATGCCAGGCCCGTCTGGGCAACAACTCGCAGGCTCAGCAGATTCTTGAAAACTTTGTCAAGACCTATCGTGATCCTTCCTACTCCGCTGACGCCGGCGGTCGTTCGCTCCTCGACGAAATCTGGTTCCAGCGCCGCGTCGAGCTCTGGGGCGAAGGTTTCTTCGTAAACGACATGAAGCGTATGAACAAACCGCTCGTCCGCTTCCACGACGACAAGGGCAACATTGCCGCTGCCTTCCGTTTCAACCTTCCCAACGATGACCCGTGGTTGCTGATGCGCTTCCCGCAGGGTGAGCTCAACACCAACTTCGCCATCGAGGACAACACGGGCGGACACCAGCCTGTCACCGATGAGAATCCTTCCCTCCGTGACGGTGTCACCGACTAATTTTAAACCCAACGACAGATTATGAAAAAGATACTCATTTCCCTTCTGTTTGTGCTCCCGTTCCTCTTCTCCTGCCAGCAGCAGGTTGAACCTTTCACGCCGGGCGAGGAAGAAGTTTCGGGTTGCTATGGTGTCTATTTCCCGTCGCAGGAAGCCACGGGCAGCCACACTCTCGATCCGACGATGGCGCCTGAAGCCACCTTCACCGCCATGCGTAAGAACACCAGCGGTTCCATCACGGTCCCTCTGGTCGTGAAGAGTTCCGCCGACGGTATTTTCGACGTAGGTCCCCTGACCTTCGCCGACGGCCAGTCCGAAGCGACGTTCACGGTAAAGTTCCCGAAATCCGATCTGGGTACCACCTACAACCTGAGCATCGCCATCGAGGATCCGCAGTATGCTTCGAAGTATCAGGACCAGCCCATCGCGTTCGACTACTCCTGCCTGCGCGTGGAATGGGTCAACTTCGGCCACGCTACCTTCTATGAGGGTTGGTGGGGTGAAGTCCATACCGCCAACATCAAGTACTACGAAGTCAACGGTGTCCGTACCTGCGTCGCCGAATGCGACGAAGGCAACGGTATCTGGGGTGACTCCGTGAACGCCACCATCCAGTTCACCTGGTACACCAAGAACACCAACAGCGACGGCTACCAGCTCGTCGCCATCCCGAAGCAGTATTTCGGCTTCGACTATAACGACTGGGGCTCCAAACCGGTGGAAGAAGCTGTCAGCCCTGTCTATCTGTATGACTACTACACCTACTGGATCGAGCGTGGCGAGAGCCTCGGCACCTTCCTGGAGTTTGCAGCCAACTATGGTGACATCGACGGCAGCTACCCTGTGAGCTACTACGATGGCAACGGCGGTTTCATGTTCAACGCCCGTTACTACATCCCCGGTCTCGGTGGCTTCAGCCCCGATCCGTATGAACTCCAGGCTATCGTCGACGGTTTCACCCGCGTGGACTACTCCATCGAAGCTGCAACCGACTTCAGCCACGAAGGTGAGGTTCCTGTGTACCTGACCGTCGGTCCCGACGTCGCTAAGGTCGTCTACGCCGCTTATCCGGGCGAACTTACCCCGGCTCAGGTGGAGACCAAAGTTGCCTCGATCGAAGCTGACGACAACGCAGAAGTTGTCGAAGAATTCGAAGAGGGCGATGGCGAGAAGTATGCAGACTTCACGATGAACCTCGGTACGACGGGTTTCTATACCCTCGTGGCCGTGACCTTCGACGAGAAGGGCAAAGCCCAGGAAAGCGCTACCGCGCTGCTGAACTATGTCTCCGCTGACGACGAAGAGACCTACAAGGTCATCGTCGACTGCGCAACGGAACCGGTTCCTTCCCGCTACGAAGGCTTCGATCCGAAGTATTCCTTCGCTTACTATGTAGTCGGTAAAGACCTGACCGATGCCCACGTGGCCGTCTATGCGAAAGCAACCGTCGACAAGCAGCCGGATGCCGTCATGAACGACATCAAGACCAAGCACGCCGTGGATGAGGCTACGCTCGCCCAGATCAATGCGAACGGCGGCTGGTTCACCGTGGCCGACGGTCTGAAGGCCGACACCGAATACGTCCTGCTCGTATGGGCTACCAACGGCATGGAAGAGGCCTGTGTGTCCAGCAACTGGACCACCGACCCGCTGCCCTATGTCTGGAAATACCTCGGCAAGGGCCAGCTCACCGACGACGTTGCCTGCGGTATCTACGGCATCGATCCTGTCACCGTGACCTGCGACATCTATGAAGAAGAAACTCATCCGGGTCTCTTCCGCGTGACCGGCTACCAGGTTCCGCTCGTGGCAACCCTCTTCATGGAAGAAGGTGACGTTTACGAAGAAGTGGAGGAATCGATCCGCACCGAGTACGAGGACGTGTTCTGGCGCAATACCTTCCTGGAAATCGACGCCCAGAATCCGGCCGATGTCCGTATCGCCCTCCAGGATTATGGCGTGTGCCTCAGCACCGATGACGGCTTCATCGATGGCGTGACCAACGTCTACAATGGCGAACCTTTCTCCGTCGGTACGTTTGAAGATGGCGTGATTTCATTCCCGACCGAAAAGGGTATGCTCGCCACGCTCAACGGTGAAGGCTACTACTACGCCAACCAGCACGGCGCCTTCCAGATCGTCCTCCCCAACGAGAACGGCAACGAAGAGCCTGAGGCCGCTCCGGCCAAGGTTTCCTTCAAGAAAGGCACGAACGCTGTCAAGAGCCTCTTCAAAGCCCGCCAGACCTCTTTCGAACGCGGCCAGATCAATTCGGTCAAAGCCAGCGTGACGAAAGTCGCCCACAAGGCCAAGGAGACTTCCCGCAAGCTCGTCAAAGACTAAGGTCTTTCCTCAAGGATGAAGGCCCGGCCCGCAAGGCCGGGCCTTTTTCTTGGCATGAAGATGGCAGGTTCTGCAAAAAATACTGTATATTTGTATTTATGTTGCAAAGAAAATTCCTACTGTCTCTGACGCTCTCTGCCGTCCTTGCGACGGCTTGCGTGGAAAATCCGAAACTCGGCGACATTCCTTCGGCCGGGTCCGACCGGATTATGACCAAGATCATCAATTCCCCGGCAGATTCCGACCCGGGATCCATCCTGCTATACTTCGACCAGACACCCGACCAGAACGTGCTGGACCAGCTCCGTGCCAATGGGGCCAGCAAGGTCGAAAAGTTGTTCAACAACGTACCCGGAAAGGAAGAACTCGAGAAGCGTTTCGGCCTGGACGGCTGGTATCTGGTCGTCCTGGACGAAAATGCCCCGCTCGAAAAGACAGCTGCCCGGATGGCCGGACTGGAAGCGGTCCGCAAGGTGGAATACAACCTGTTCTTCCACAAGGCCTCCGACTGCATCACCTACCCTTTTGAAGGGCCCGTCGTCCCGGCGACCAAAGCCGAAGGCATCTTCAATGATCCGAATCTCAACGAACAGTGGCAATATGCCAACCACGGCAACCCTTCCGTCGCTTCGACAGCTTATGTAGGCGGCGACATCAATGTGGAACAGGTCTGGAAGACCCTCACCTGCGGTGACAACAGCATCATCGTGGCCGTGATCGACGAAGCCGTGAAACCCTCCCACCCCGACCTGGCCGCGAACATGTGGGTCAACGCCAAGGAACAGGCCGGCCAGCCCGGCGTGGATGACGACGGCAACGGCTATATCGATGACGTTTACGGCTTCAATTTCGTCAACATGACCCACGAGTTCGACTGGACGACCAGCGGCAATTCCGGCCACGGTACGCATTGTGCCGGCTCAATCGCCGCGGTCAACAACAACGGTATCGGCGTCAGCGGCGTGGCCGGCGGATCCGGAAAGGGCGACGGCGTGCGCATCATGAGTTGCCAGATCTTCACGGGCGACGGCGAAGGCCATACCATCGGCGCATCCGTAGCCAATACGGCCCGTGCCATCAAATATGCCGGCGACAACGGCGCTTCGCTGATCTCCTGCTCCTACGGCTACACCGCAGGAACCTTCCGCAGCGATGACGCCTATATGAAGCACGGCGGCGCCGAAGGCGACGCCATCCACTATTTCGAGGCCTGCCGCAACAACGACGTGCTCGACGGCAACGTGGCCATCTTCGCCGCCGGCAACGACGGAAAAGACTATGCCGGCTATCCGGGCGCCCTGAACGACATCATCAGCGTTTCCGCCTTCGGTCCGGATTACCTGCCTACCTACTATACCAACTACGGTCCCGGCTGCAACATTACAGCCCCGGGCGGCGAAGCCTATCTCGCTCCCTGGACCAGTTACTCCGGCCTGATTCTTTCCACGCTTCCCCCGGAAGTCAACGGCGGCAATGACTACGGCTATATGCAGGGAACCTCGATGGCCTGTCCGCACGTAACGGGTGTGGCTGCCCTGGGCCTGGCATACGCCCGGAAACTGGGCAAGCATTTTACGGTGCAGGAATTCAAAAACCTGATCGTCACCTCCGCCCGTGACTTCGACACGCGACTCAACGGCCAGAAGACCTATGAAGGCACACGGAAGAACAACCCGCTCGAACTGTACCGCTACCGAAAGATGATGGGCAGCGGCGCCATCGACGCCTGGCTGCTCTGCATGCAGATTGAAGGCATCCCGAGCCTTACCGCCAAGGTCGGTGAGAATCAGTGGATTGACCTCTCGCCCTATTTCGGCACGGCTTCCATCAACCTGACCTATCTCGGCCGGGCGGAAGGAGAAGGCAGCAATATCAAGTATTATATTGAAGTTTCGGACGATGCGCGCAGTGCGCTCGGTCTGGCGGAAGATCCCTACGTCCAGTTCGGCCGCCTGTGGATCCATCCCACAAAGGTCGGAGCGGCCAAGATCACTGTCAAGGCAGTCGGCGGCGGCACCATCGTAGGTGGCGGCGACAAGATCGGCGGCATGGAAGTCTCGCACGACATTTCAGTCATCGCACGGAATATCAAGAGTTCGAACGGAGGATGGTTATAATGAAACGGTTCTTTTCTATCGCAGCCCTGCTGCTGCTCTGCGTCATAGCCACAGGTTGCCCGGATAAACCGGACGATTCCGATCCCAAGGAAAAGCTCGACATCACGGGAGAATGGCAGCTTACCCAGTTGACCACCAAAGCGGTTCAGGTCGGCGACCAGACCGTGGATATCTATGTCGCTTTCACTTCCGCAGGAAACTTCGACCTCTACCAGATGCTCGGAACCGGCCGCTATCGGCATTACACCGGTTTCTGGACGCTGACCGGCGAAACGCTCACCGGCTCCTACACCGGCGGTGCCTCCTGGGCCAGCAGTTACACGGTATCGCTCGATCAGGGCAAAACACAGCTGGTCCTGATCACGGCCGACGGCAGCGAAGTGCACACCTACCGCAAACAATCCATTCCCCAGGACGTAACGGCCAATGCCGTAGAGCCTTAATCCCATGATCGGGGTCTATGATTCAGGCGTAGGCGGTCTATCCGTCTGGCGGGAGCTGGTCAAACTGATGCCCGATGAAGACTATGTCTATTTCTCGGATGCAGCCTACTGCCCCTACGGCCCGAAAGACCCCGCATTTATCGTAGAGCGCGCCTCAGCCGTCACCGATTTCTTTCTTGAAAAGGGCTGCGAACTCATCGTAGTCGCCTGCAACACGGCCACAGCCGCAGCCATTTCCCATCTCAGGGCACACTACTCCATTCCTTTCGTAGGCATGGAGCCGGCCATCAAGCCTGCCATCCTGCGCAGTCGAAGCGGCGTGGTCGGCGTACTGGCTACGGCCGGAACGTTCAAAGGAAAGCTGTATTTAAGCACGCTGGCGCGTTTTGCCGGCGACGTGAAGGTCATCGAGCGTGTCGGCGAAGGCCTCGTAGAAACGGTGGAAAAAGGCATTCTCGACGGTCCTGAGGTGGAAGCGCTGGTACGCCGCTGCATCGATCCGATGCTCGAGGCAGGCGCCGACCACATCGTCCTCGGCTGCACCCACTACCCTTTCCTCCAGCCCGTCATCGAAAGGCTCGCCGGAGACTCCGTCACCGTCGTCAACCCCGCCCCCGCCGTCGCCCGCCAGGCCAAACGCCTCTTGGGCAAGATAAAAGATCCCAAACAAGAACAATCAATAGGTTCTACAGAATTCCATTCATCTTCAAAGGATGTTTCTATCCTATTGCGACTTGCTAGTCTCTAACCTGTCCGCATCAGCGGACCGCTGGAGGCCGGTACTTTGCTAAACCGTCCTTATATACGCACAACTCCCAGCCTTAGCAAAGTACTAAGGCCGGGAGGCGCGGGGTTTACTTCCGTAGGTCGTGCTCTCGCCTACGGCTCGGGTGGGGCAGAGCCCCAGAAAACTAGATAATACCCTGTTCGAGCATAGCGGTGGCGACTTTCATGAAGCCGGCGATGTTGGC